>DATJVI010000137.1:0-32631 GCA_035501875.1 Burkholderiales bacterium | reverse complement strand
GCGGCGCTCGCGGCTCAGCAGCGCCGCTGCGTTCTCGTCGAACTTCGCCTGCAGCTCGTCGCGGGTCATCGGGTTCTCCGCCGAGCCCCGGTTGTGCTCCTCGATCGCCTCGTACGCTTCCCCGCTCTCCAGGGTGAGCCGCACGGCGCCCTTGAACCGCTCGGGCCCGGGAAAGTCCGGATCGACCCGGTATGCCACGGCATCCGCGAGCCGCAGGATCTCGGGGTCGTGCAGCGAGGCCGGCCGATAGGCGTCCTTGGTCATCGCGCCGAAGTGCAGCGCCTCCGCCAGCGTGTATTGCAGGCTGACGCGGCCATGCGAATCGGTACGGGGGCGGCGCTTTTCGTCCACCGGTTCGCAGACGATCGGGACGATGTAGGGCGCCACCGGACAGAGGATCTCGCGCACCTGGCGGGGATCGATCCGGTGCCGCTCGCGTAGCGCCAGCAGCGCGTCGATGTAGGGATGGATCACGTGCGCCGCCGGGAACGGCTTGAACGATGCCTTGCGGCTCTCCCAGGTTCGTCCCAGCGCATCCGTGATGCGATCGAAGTTGCGCGGGACGGCGGGATCCTGCAGGTGCGAGGCGAACAGACCGAACCGTCCTTCGAGCACCGCGCTCGGACCCGTTGCGCCGGCTCGCCCCAGGAAGGCCGCGGTGATGCCGCTCTGCGCCGCCCATCCCGGATGCACGAACTTGGACTGGGTGCCGTCGACCCAGCATTCCAGAATCCCGGCGGCGAAGCTGCCGGCGATGCCAAGCGCATGGACGAGCTGCTCCTCGGTGAGGCTCAACAGCCGCCCGGCGAGGCACGTCGTGCCGAACGGCGCGAATAGCCCGGTCGGATGCAGCCCGCGGCGGTGGAACTGACCGGGCGCGACGATCCCGGTGCGACACGAGACTTCGTTCCCCAGCGCGATCGCCGTGATCATCTCCCGACCCGTGACGGGCGAATACCCCGAGACGGCGAGCGCAGCCGCCACGGACGGAGCGCTCATGTGAACGATCGACTCGTTGTGGGTGTCGTCGAACTCGAGCGCTTGGGCAAGCGCGCCGTTGATCATCGCCGCAGCGGCCACGCCTGCCCGGTCACCCGTCCCCAGCACCCGGCTCGGTCCCGGAGGATTCATCGCCGCGCATGCGCGCTGCAACGACTCGCCGAACGGGGTCGCGAGGCCCGCGAGCGCGAGGCCGATGACGTCCAAGATCCGGTACTTGGTGTTCTCGACGACGTCCGCGGGCAGCTCGTCGAAACCCAGCGTGAGCGCCCAGTGCGCCAGCCGCTCGGAGCAGGACGACACCGCCGCCGCCCTAGTCCGCGGTAACGATCTTGCCGTTCTTCACGGTCAGGATGACGCCGCCGTAATGCGCGCCGCGGTTCTCGTCGAACGAGAACTGCCCCGTTCCGAGGATCACGCGCAGGCCCTTGATGCGCGACAGAGCCGCGCGGATGCTCTCTCGAGTCGGATGCGGGCCGGCCGCCTTGATCGCCGTGGCGGCGATCTGGATCGCCGTGTATCCGAGCGCGGCGCCGTTATCCGGAAGGCGGTTGTACCGGCTCCGATAGGCCGCGACGAAGCGCTGGTTGTCCGGCGTTTGCAGCCCAGGGAAATAGTCCGCGACGAACACCGACCCCTCCACCGCCTTACCGCCGATGACGATGAACTGCTCGGCGCCCATGTTGGGCACGCCGATAAAGTGCACCTTCGGGTCGATGCCGCCCTGGCGCGCCTGGATGATGAGGTTCGCCGCTTGCTCGGCGGTCAGCGCGAGGAACACCGCCTCCGGATCGAGCGAGATGATCTTCGTGAGCAGCGCCAGGAAGTCGGTATCGGTGGTGAGCACCGATTCCTCGGCGACGATCTTGACGCCGTGGCTTCTGAAGTATTCCAGCGCGACGTTCTTCTGGCCGACCTGCCCGTCGTTGTCGCGCCCGAACACCACTGCGGCGCTCTTGATGCGCAGCTTGTCGACGGCATACTTGGCCACCTCGCCGATGATGACGCTCGGGCTCGCCGGGGTCTTGAAAGCCCAGATGCCGCTCTTGTTGATCGCCTCGGAGACCGCCGTGGTGGTGAGCAGCGGGATCTTGACGTCGTTCGCCACCGGCGCGATCGCCACGCCCTCGCTGCTGGAACTGGGGCCGAGCACCATCAGCACGTCATCGCGCCCCTGAAAGCGGTTGATGAGCGAGATCGCTTGCGCCTTGTCGCTCCCGGTATCCTCCAGCACCAACTTGATCTTCCCCGCACCCAGCATGCCGCTGCTGTTGACCTCGTCGAGCCCGACCGCCAGCCCTTCGCGGCTCGGCACGCCCACCCACGCATAGGTACCCGTCAGCGCCAGCTCGGCGGCAACCGTGTACTCCTGCGCGCGCGCCGGCCCGGCGGCGGACAGGATCGCGCACAGGCCCAATACGCACGTCATCGCAGATCTCATCGCTCTCCTCCCAGTCAAACGCGGCGCCCGGCTTGCGCCGCTCATCGTCGATCAAGATGCCCGGCCGGTTGTCGGATGCGTTGCGCTGGATGCCAGCACGCGCTCCATCGCTCCGCCAAGATAATGGGCCAGAATGTGCGGATTGTGGCGCAGGCGGTCGCATGGGCCGCCGTCCACGATCTGCCCGCGCTCCATGACATAGCCCTCGTGCGCAACTTCCAGCGCGCGGCGCGCCTTCTGCTCGACCAGCAGGATCGTGAGCCCGGCGCGATTCAGCGCCTGCAGCGCGGAGAAGACCACCGCGACCATCTTCGGCGCCAGGCCGAGGCTCGGCTCGTCGAGCAGCAGGATCTCGGGGCCGCCCATCAGCGCCCGACCGATAGCGAGCATCTGCTGCTCGCCGCCGCTCAAGCCTCCGGCGAGTTGATCGGCGCGCTCTCGCAGGCGGGGAAACAGCCCGAACACCCCGTCGAGATCGGTCTGATAGGCGCCCGGCCGCTGGCGCCGCGCGAGGCGGCCGAGCTCCAGGTTCTCGCGCACCGACAGCGGCGCCAGGATCTGGCGCCCTTCCGGAACCAGCAGGACGCCGCGGCGCGCGATGTGGTGCGGCGGCACACCGAGCAGGGACTGTCCATCGAGTCGGATCTCACCGGCGCGCGGCAGGCAGATCCCGCAGATCGTGTGCAGCAAGGTGGTCTTCCCCGCGCCGTTTCCGCCGAGCAATGCCACGATGTGCCCACGCGGCACGCGCAAGCTCGCACCGCGCACCGCGACGATGCCGCCGTATGTGGTGGTGACGTTGTCGATCTCTAGCACGCCTCGCCTCCCAGGTACGCCTCGATGACGCGCGGGTCGGAACGCACCCGCTCCGGCGCGCCCGAGCAGATGAGCTCTCCGGAGTCGAGCACGTACATCTCGTCGCACAGCGACATCACCAGCCGCATGTTGTGCTCGATGACGAGCAGCGCGAGCCCGCGATCGGCGAGACGCCGAAAGATCGCGCCCAGCTCGTCGGCCTCGCCGTCGCTCATGCCGGCGGCGGGCTCGTCGAGCAGCAGTACGCTCGGCGCCAGGGCCAGCGCCCGCATGATCTCGACGCGCCGCTGGTGACCGTATGACAGCTCGCCCGCGAGACACTCCGCGTATTCCTCCATCGCGAACTCCGCCAACAGCTCGCGCGCACGCTGCACCAGCCCGGCGCGCACTCGGCGCACCGATGCGAGCCCCAGCGCCTGCGCCGGCAGCGATGTGTGATCGCTCGTGTGAAAGCCGGCGACGATGTTCTCGACCACGCTCGCTTCGTGCAGCAGCCGGATGTTCTGGAACGTGCGTGCCACGCCCAACCGCGCCACCGCGTGCGGCGGAAGCTCGCTGATGTCTTCGCCTTCGAGGCGGATCCGTCCCTCGGTCAGCTTGAGCAGCCCGGTGATGAGATTGACCACGGTGGTCTTCCCGGCGCCGTTCGGCCCGATGAGTCCGGTGACCCGTCCAGGCAGCACCGACATCGTGAGGCCTTTCAGCGCCTCCACTCCGAAGAAGTGGCGCGAGACGCGCTCCAGGTCAAGCCGGGCCATCGGGCGCCTCCTTCCCGACGATCTGCGCGCGGCTCGCGGCAGTGGCGCGGCGCCGAATTGCGATCTGCAGCGAATCGACGATCCCATGCGGGAGGTAGGTAATGACCAGCATGAGCACGGCGCCGTGGACGATGAGGCGGTTGTCCGCCAGCGGCCGGGCCAGCTCGGGCAACAGGCTCAGGATGAGTGCTCCGACGAGCGGGCCGAGCACCGAGCGCCGCCCGCCGAGGACGACATAGGCCAGAACCGTCACCAGCATGCCGAACCCGAACTCCTCCGGCACCACGCTGCGGTTGTGATACGCCATCAGTCCGCCGGTCAGCCCGGCGATCGCGCCGCTCAGCCCGAATGCCAGCGCCTGGTAGCCCGCTACCGAGACGCCCAGGGTGACCGCCACGGTTTCGTCCTGGCGGATGGCGTCGAACGCGTATCCGATGCGCGAGCGCCCAAGCGAGTGGAGAACGTAGACCATCGCGAGGACGAGGATCGCGAGCTCGGGCGTGCCCACCAGCTTGGGGACCCCGTTCAGTCCGTTCGCTCCACCCGTGACGTCGGTCGCATACAGGGCGAGCGACAGAACGATCTGCACCATCGCCACGGTGGCGATCGCCTGGTACACGCCGCGCAGGCGCGCAAGCGGCAGCGACAGCAGCAGTGCCGTCAGCATCCCCGCCGCGGTCGCGGCGAGGAGCCCGACCGCCGCGCCCGCGCCCCAGCGCAACGTCGCGATCCCTGCCGCATAGGCTCCGATCGAGGCGAGCCCCGCGGTGGCGACCGAGAACACGCCCGCGCGCAGGACCACGAACTGGCTGAGCGCCAGGCCGCAGTTGAGCAGCACGAGATCCAGCAGCGACTGATAAGCGGCGAGCGAGCCCGTCATTCGCGCGCGACCCTCTTCTGACTGTGCAGCGTGCCGAAGAACCCCGTCGGACGCACGAGCAGGATCAGAAACAGCAAGGAGAAGATCACGGCATCGCTCAGGTCCGTCGATACGTAGGCGATCGTCATGGTCTGGATCAGGCCGAGCAGCAAGCCGGCGATCACCGCGCCCCCGATGCTCCCCAGCCCGCCGAGCACGATCACCACGAAGGCGCGCAGCATGTACGGCTCGCCCATCAGGAAGTGCACCGAATTGAAGGCGATCCCGATCAGTACGCCCGCCACGCCGGCCAACGCACCGGAGATGAAGAAGGTCTGGAAGTAGACCGCATCCGGATTCACGCCGAGCAGCGATGCGGTGCGCTGGTTGACCGCGACGGCGCGGATCTGACGCCCGAATCCCGTGTAGAAGAGATACGCGAACAGCGCCGCGACGATGAACACGACGCTGCCCACGATGGTGAGCTGCAGCAGCGTCACGCGTAACCCCAGCACCTTGTAGACCTCGATCGGGAACGTGCCGAAGGGATAGCGCATCACGCGCGTTTGCGACAGGCGCTGCGCGGCATTCATGAGGATGAGCCCCGCGCCGATGCTGGAGATGATGGCGGAGAACTCCGGCGCGCCGCGGCGGCGCAGCGGCCGAAACGCGACCCAGTCGAGCGCGACGCTGAGCAGACCCGCCGCGATGGCCGCACCGACGATGGCGACCGCGAACGGCGCATTCAGCCACGTGACGGCGTACAGCCCGACGAAGGCACCCCACATGAACACGGCGCCATGGGCGAGATTGAGAATGTGGTGCACGCCGAAGATGAGTGTGAAGCCCAGGGCGAAGAGCGCATAGACGCTCCCGGCCACCAGCGCATTCAGGGTTTGCTGGGCGAGCATCGCGCCTTACGCCGAGTGAGTTCTGGATCTCGCCGTCGCGCCCGGGTGTGCGGGGCGGCCGGTCTTGTCAGTCCGATCATATCGTATTATTGTCCTACAGTCCGCTCGATTCTCATCCAGCGATCAGCAGGAGGAACGTTATGGCCAGCAGTCTATTCGACCAGGGGCTCGCAGTACGCAAAGCGGTGCTGGGCGCCGAGTACGTGGAGGCGTCGATCAAGAACGCCGACGATTTCAACCGGCCGCTCCAGGAGCTGGTCACCGAGTATTGCTGGGGCGCGGTGTGGACCCGCGAAGGCCTGCCGCGCAAAACCCGGAGCCTGCTGAACCTCGCCATGCTCTCCATCTTGAACCGTCCGCACGAGCTGGAGCTGCACCTCAAAGGCGCGCTGCGAAACGGGTGCACCAAAGAGGAGATCCGCGAGGTGCTGCTTCAGGTTGCCATCTACGCCGGCGTGCCCGCGGCAGTGGATGCGTTTCGCACCGCGCGCAAGGTCCTGGCCGAAGACGCGCCCAAGCCGTAAGCCGGCTGCGCGGAGGCCAGCGGGCGCGCCGTACGCGGGCACGAACATCAGAATGCGATCGTGAGCCAGCATCTCGGCTTTATCGGCCTGGGCAACATGGGTGCGCCCATGGCCGGGCGGCTCCTGGATGCAGGTTACCGTCTAACCGTCTTCGACACGCGGGCGTCGGCGATGCAGCCGCTCGCCGCCCGCGGGGCGCAGGTCGCGGCCTCGCCGGCCGCCGTCGCATCCACGGTGGAGACGGTGCTCGTCAGCCTGCCCACGCCGGATGTCGTGAGACAGGTGGCGGTAGGCGCGGACGGAATCGTCACCGGCACCAGAGCCAAGACGTTCATCGATCTCTCCACGACCGGCCCGCGCGCCGCACAACAGATCGCCAAAGCGCTCGAGGCGCAAGGGATCACGGCAGTGGACGCTCCGGTGAGCGGCGGCGTCGGCGGAGCGCAGAAGGGGACGCTTGCTGTGATGGTGTCCTGCCCGCGCTCACGGTTCGAGGCGATTCGCCCGCTGCTCGAGATCGTCGGCAAGGTGTTCTACCTCGGCGATCAGCCTGGGCTCGGCCAAACCATGAAGCTCGCCAACAACCTGCTGTCGGCGACCGCGCTCGCCATCACCTCCGAGGCGATGGTCATGGGAGTCAAGGCCGGTCTCGATCCGCGCGTCATGCTCGACGTGATCAACGCGGGCAGCGGCCGCAACAGCGCCTCGCAGGACAAGTTCCCGCGCGCCGTTCTGCCTCGCAGCTTCGATTTCGGGTTCGCGAACGGGCTCATGTACAAGGACGTCAAGCTGTGTCTGGAGGAAGCGGAAGCCCTGGGCGTGCCGATGTGGGTCGCGAGCGCGGTGCGGCAGTTGTGGTTTCTCGCCTGCAGTCAGATCGGTCCGGAGAAGGATTTCACCACCATCGTGCAGTGCGTCGAGCGGTGGGCGGGAGTCGAGGTCAAGCCGCCCGGCTGACCCCTTCGAGCGCGGCGCAAGCACGCGACCGCGCCCGCCCCCGATCCGCGGGCGACCAACATGTCAGGTGCGCAAGCGCCGTGTACCCGGCGCCGCGCAACACGAGGAGGACTGTCCCATGTCGGCTTTGGAACCCTACGAGATCTACGCCATCCGCTATGCCCACCACGATCGACGCGCCAGCGAGAACTTCATCGGCGGCGATCCGCACGATGCGCCGATGCCGCTCGACTACTTCGTCTGGGCGATCCGCAGCCAGAAGCAGACCTTCGTCCTCGATACCGGCTTCGATGCCGAGATGGCCAAGCGGCGCAAGCGCGAGTTCCTGCGCAGCCCCGGCGAGGGGCTGAAGGCGATCGGCATCGACCCAGCGAAAGTCGAAGACGTGGTGATCAGCCACATGCATTACGATCATGTGGGCAACCACACGCTGTTCCCCAACGCGCGCTACCACCTGCAAGACCGGGAGATCGCCTACTGCACGGGCCGCTACATGTGCCACCCGACGATGCGCTATCCGTACGAGCCCGAGGATGTCGCTGCAGTCGTGCGCCGGCTATTCGACGGCCGCGTGCAATTTCACGACGGCGAGGACGAGTTGGCGCCCGGACTGACGCTGCACCACGTCGGCGGCCACACCATGGGGTTGCAAGTCCTGCGCGTCTGGACCGCGCGCGGCTGGGTGGTGCTGGCATCGGACGCTTCGCACTTCTACGCCAACATGAATCAGGGGCGGCCCTTCCCGATCGTCTACAACGTCGGCGAGATGCTGGAGGGGCACAGGACGATGCGGCGGCTGGCGAGCTCCGCCAATCACGTCATCCCGGGGCACGACCCGCTGGTGCTCAAGCGTTATCCGCCGGCCAGACCCGAGCTGGAGGGCGTCGTGGTGCGGCTGGACGTAGAGCCGCGAGCGCAGTGAGGTTTCATCCCTTTACTTCGACCCCCGCCCACTCCTCGACGCACTTCACGATCGTGGTGATGTCCGCGCTCGGACCTTGGCGCACCTTCGCCACGCCGAGGAGCTGGCACACCGCGTTGCCGACCCACATCGGCACGCCGAGCGCCTCGGCCTCGTCGAGGCACAGCCTGACGTCCTTGTACAACAGCTCATGCGTGAATCCGAAGTCGAAGCTGCGCGGCAGGACAGATCTGGGAAACTTGTCCTGGCTGGCGCTGTTGCGGCCGCTGCCGGCATTGATCACGTCGAGCATGACCTTGGGATCGAGACCGGCCTTCACGCCCATGACCATGGCCTCGGAGGTGATCGCCAGCGCCGTGGCCGACATGAGGTTGTTCGCGAGCTTCATCGTCTGGCCCATGCCGGGCCTCTCGCCGACCAGGAACACCTTCCCGAAGACGCGAAGCACGGGCTCGAGTTGCTCGAACAGTTGCGCCGGACCCGACACCATGACGGCGAGCGTTCCCTTCTGCGCACCCGATACCCCGCCGCTCACCGGAGCATCCACGGCGGCGATCCCCTTCGGCGCAAGGGCGCGCGCGACCTCGGTCGCCACACGCGGCCCGGTCGTCGACAGGTCCACGAACGTCTTGACGCGAGAGCCGGCGGCGATACCGTCGGGTCCGAGCGCGACATCGCGCACCACCCGGGGAGTGGGCAGGCTGACCAGCACAGTCTCCGCGGCGGATGCGACCGCCGCAGGCGATGCGCACCATTGCGCACCGCGGGCCAGCAATGGCGCCATCGCAGCTTCACTGGTATCGTGAATCGCGAGCTGGAATCCGGCATCCAGCAACCGGCCGGCCATGGGGCCGCCCATTCTCCCGACGCCGATGAATCCGAGACGCGCTTCAGTCATGATCGAACTCCATAGAATCGACCACGCGGACCGGTCGAGGTGTCGGAACGGTAGCAAAATCGCTGTCGCGTCGCAATGCGAACGGACGCTCGGCGGCTCTGCAGTCGTGACCCGGCGCATGGCCGCACAAGCCCGCCACGTCCTCCGGATCGAGAAAGGATCGATCGATGGCCTCTACTCCTGAGAACGCACTCATCTGGTTCGTCACCGGCTGCTCGACCGGATTCGGGCGAGCGATCGCCAGCCACGCGCTGAAGCACGGATACCGTGTGGTGGCCACGGCTCGCAACCCCGAGCAGATCAAAGACATCGTCGCCGCATATCCCAGCACCGGGCTGGCGCTTGCGCTCGACGTGACCAACGCCGATCAGGTGGCGAGCGCTGTGGCGCACGCGGAGCGGACCTTCGGCGGCGTCGACGTGCTCGTGAACAACGCCGGCTATGGCTACCTCGCCGCCGTGGAAGAAGGCGACGAGAAAGAGGTGCGGGCGATGTTCGACACGAACTTCTTCGGCCTGGTGTCCGTGACCAAACGCGTGCTGCCCGGGATGCGGCAGCGCGGGCGCGGGCACATCATCAACATCTCGTCGGTTGGAGGACTCATCGGCGGCCCCGCCGCCGGCTATTACAACGCGACCAAGTTCGCCGTCGAAGGGCTGTCCGAAGCGCTGTCCAAGGAACTGGAACCGCTCGGCATCCGCGTGACGGCGATCGAGCCTGGCCCGTTCCGCACCGACTTCGCCGGCCGGTCTTTGCACCAGCCCGCCAATCCGATCGATGCGTACGCCAAGACCGCCGGTGCACGGCGAGCCGAGATCACCGGCCGCAGCGGCAGGCAGGCCGGCGACCCCGAGCGCGCCGCGGAGGCGATCATCCAAGTGGTGAGAAGCCCTTCCCCGCCGCTCAATCTCGTGCTCGGCCGCAACGGGCTGGAGCGGGTGCGAGAGAAACTCGCCAAACTCACGCGCACGATCGATCAATGGGAAGCGGTCACACTGGGCGCGGACTTCCCGCAGGCGTGAGGCGAACCCGGAAGGCACGAGAAGATGACGCGAATTGCGGTATTGGATGACTGGCAGGGTGTCGCGCGCGAAAGCGCCGATTGGTCGCAGCTTGCGCAGCGTGCGGAGCTGGCGTTCTTCGATCGCCCGATGCTTGGGCCGGACGCGGTCGCGCGGGCGCTCGCCGAGTTCGAGATTGTCATCGCCATGCGCGAGCGCACCGCTTTCCCCGCGGCGCTGATCGCGCGGCTGCCGCGCCTGCGCATGATCGCGCTCACGGGCTCGCGCACCTGGACGATGGATCTGGATGCTTGCACCGCACGCGGGATCGTCGTATGCAACACGGGCGGTGTGCAGTCCACGGCCGCGACGGCGGAGCTGGCGTTAGGGCTTCTGCTCGCGGCGGTGCGCTGCATTCCCGCCGCCGATGCTTCGATGCGTGCCGGGCACTTCCAGACCGGTGTGCCCGCGGGCGCCATCCTCGATGGACGAACCTTGGGTGTGATCGGGCTGGGCAAGATCGGCGGAAGAGTCGCGCGCTATGCGCAGGCGCTCGGGATGCAGGTGCTTGCCTGGAGTCAGAATCTCAGTCCCGAGAAAGCGCAGGCCGCGGGGGCAAAGCTGGTCGACAAGGCGGCGCTGTTGGCGGAGGCCGATGTCGTGACCTTGCACGTCGTGCTCTCCGAGCGCACGCGCGGGATCCTCGGCGCGCAGGATCTCGAGCGCATGAAGCCGGGCGCGATCCTGGTGAACACTTCGCGCGGACCGCTGGTGGACGAGGCCGCGCTGCTCGCGGCGTTGCAAGCGGGTCGCCTCGTCGCGGCTCTCGACGTCTACGGCCAGGAGCCGCTGCCTGCCGATCATCCGCTGCGCACGCTGCCCAACGTCGTGCTCACGCCCCATCTGGGCTACTGCACGCGCGAGGTCTATTCCCAGTTCTATCGCGAATCGATCGCGAACGTGGCTGCCTTCCTCGACGGCAAGCCGACGCGCGTGCTCAATCCCGAAGCGCTGCGATCCGCGTAGGCGGCACGCTGCGTCCGCTCATTACGCCGCTTTTTGGGCGAGGTCGTGGATGAGGCGCAAGCCCTTGACCGTTGCGGTTTCGCCGTCGAGCACGCGCGCCTCGCGCCCGCACAGCCGGAAGGCGCGCTGATAGCGCTTGGCCAACGCCGCCGCGCCGACAACCAGCACCGGACCGCTGCCTCCGGCTGCACGGATCTCGTGCCCGATCAGCATGCCCGAAAGATAATCGGCTTCCGCTGCCGGCGCGAGCTCGTTCATCAGCACCCGGGTTCGGGCGCCGAACAGATGGTGCAATAAGCCGCCGCTGTTGGATGCGCGTTCCACCCCGCGCTCGAACGCCTGCCAATCGGTAGGGCCCTCCGCCATAGTGCGGCCCAGGATGCTGTGCTCGCGCAGCACCGCGAATACCTCACCCGTCATGTACGTCCGAAAACCGGCGACGGCACCGTCTTGGATCTCCACGTGCTTGCTGTGCGTCCCCGGATGGCAAATACCCGACACGGCGCCCCCGCCGAGCGCTTCCAGCGCACCGAACATCTGCACCTCTTCGCCGCGCATCACGTCCGGCACGCCGTCGCGGTCCCGGCAGGTGAGCCCGGGGCAGATGAAGCCGCGGCGCCCGCTGCCCCAACCCACCTCGGCCAGCGCTTGCGCCACCTGCGCGGGATGCGCCGGGCAGGAGACGTAGGACGCTTCCACCCAGCCTTGGCGGCTGCCGATCATCCCACTCATCAAGATCGGTCCGCGCTCCTGGTCGAGCCAATCTCCGATCACCGCCTCCAGCGTCTGCGCAAACGCCCCACCGTCCACGGCCATGATGCCCTTGGGGGCGGAGCGAGACGCCAGCACGTTACCGTCCGCGCCGATCCGATAGGCGCGAAGCTGCGTCGTTCCCCAGTCGACGCCGATCATGCCTGCGGCCCTCGCGTGGCACGCTGACGAACAGCGCTCGCGGCCACTGCCGTCTGGTCGAGCTTGACGAAGATCATCCCTGCAGCTCCTGGTTTCATGGTCATAATAGCCGAGCGCCGACGCCGTCATCGGGCGCGCGAGAATCAAGGCTGGCGCGCCGGGCCGAACGGGTCGGGCGTGGCGGCACAGCATGAGGAGATGCATATGCTAAAAGAGTTTCGCGAATTCCAGCGCCGGCCGGATCTCTTGGAGGCGTTTACCCAAGTGGCCAAGTGCTATAGCGCGTCGTGCGTATTCGCCGACTCGCAGTACCGTCAGGGCATCATGGACAGCCGGATCAAACCTGCCTTCGTCGCCAAGGCCGTCGGCCAGGCGCTCACGGTCCAGCTCTCGCAGGGCGATCTCGTGGACCCGCTGAAAGCATTGGAGATGGGCCAGTCCGGCGACATCATCGTGGTCGATGCCGGCGGCGACACCGAGACCTCGGTCTGCGGCGGACTCATGGGCGGGCTCGCCAAGAACCGCGGCATCCGCGGCATGGTGATCGACGGCGCCGGCCGCGATACCGACGAGCTGCGCGACATCCGCTTTCCCATCTGGACGCGGGCTATTACGCCGCGCGGCACGCATACCATGTTCTCGGGACGCAAGGAGGAGCTCTCGATCAACATTCCCATCTCTTGCGGAGGCATCACCGTGCATCCCGGCGACTTCGTCATCGCCGACGAGATCGGCGTGACCGTCGTGCGAGTGGCCGAAGCCGAGACCGTGCTGAAAGCCGCACGGGAACAGGCCGCGCGCGAGCAGGCAACGCGCGAATGGGTCGCGAAGGGCAAGACCGTCGAAGATCTGCTCAAGGAGTTCGGGCGGATCTGACCTATCGAAACGGCGTTCGGATCGGCGCACGCCACGGCCGCTTGTAGGTCTCGACCTTGACCACCGGTCGGGTCGCGCGATACATTGGCCTAGCGTAGCAGTAGGCTCCTAAGTCTTTCTCGATCCGCGAGCCGAGCTCCCTGCTCCAGCCCACTCCCATCGGGGCGGGGCGCGAGCATGGATCGGACTTCGCCTGGACCGAGGCACCGTGATCGCTGAACATCATGCCATTCGACCCGACTGAGCTGAAAGGGCTACGCCCACCTCGCGACCTGCCATTCCGGATCCGCAAACTCGGTCACATCGTCCTGCGCGCCAGCGACCTGCGCCGATCGGTGGCCTTCTACACGCAGGTGCTGGGGTTCGAGATCTCCGACATTTACCCCGACGAGATGGTGCCTGGCGGGATGGTGTTCCTGCGCTGCAACCCGGACCATCACGGCGTCGCGCTCGTCGGCGGCATGCCAGGCCCTTCGGAAAAGCGCGAGCTGCATCACTTCGCATTCGAGGTTGCCACGCTCGACGAGGTCTTCCTCGCGCGCAAGCGCCTGCGCGAACAGGGCGTGCCGATCGTGTTCGAGGGACGGCGCCGCGCCGGTGTGCAGCTCGCGGTCGAGTTCCTCGACCCGGACGGACATCATCTGGAAATCTATTGGGGACTGGACCAGGTCGGGCCGGACGGCCGCGTGCGCCCCAAGAGCGAGTGGCGCGAGGCGCACACGCTCGAGGAAGCGCTGGACAACCCTCCGCCGGGCCAGAGCGTGCAGCTTGCCGACCCCTCGCTGGTCGAACGGAGGTGAGGCGGTGAGTGGGATCGTGGTGCGAAACATCAGGCGCGCCGACGCGGCGGCGATCGCATCGCTCGCCCGCCTCGGGGTGGCGACGGTGCACGAAGCGCAAGGGCGCATCGGTCTCATGCAACCGCACATGCGCCCGCTGTGGCGCGGCGCCAGGATCGCAGGAAGCGCGGTGACGGCACTCTGCCATCCTGGCGACAACTGGATGATCCACGTCGCGGTGGAAGTGCTGGTGCCGGGCGACGTGCTAGTCGTAGCCTGCTCGAGCGAGAACACGGACGGCGCATTCGGCGAGCTGCTCGCAACCTCGCTCAAAGCACGCGGCGCGAGCGGCGTCGTGCTGGACATGGGCTGCCGCGATGCGCACGAGATCACCGAGATGCGGTTTCCTCTCTGGTCGCGCGCGATCTCGGCAAAGGGTACGGTGAAAGCCACGCTCGGCTCGGTCAACGTGCCCGTCGTGTGCGCGGGCGCTCAGGTCCATCCCGGCGACGTGGTCGTGGCCGACGACGACGGTGTGGTGATCGTTCCGCGCGCGAACGCGGAGAGTGTCGCCCGCGCCGCCGAGGAGCGGGAGAAGAAGGAGGCGGCCACTCGCGCCCGCCTCGAGCGGGGCGAGCTCGGTCTCGACATCTACGGCATGCGCAAGGCGCTCGAGGACAAGGGGCTCAAATACATCGACGGTCCGGTCGACTGACGTGCAGGCAAGGCTGCACACGCTGCTCGGCGATTACCCCGTCACCCGCACTCTGAAGAGCGGCGAGTTGCGATCGCCGTACGTGGCGTTCGACTTCGCCGACGTGAAAGTCCCCAACACGGCCTTCAAGCGCGTGGTGCGCGCACTCGAATTCGACGTGGCGGAGCTCGCAATCGTGACTTTCCTATTGGCCCGGGCGCATGGCAATTCGCTGCGCCTCTTGCCCGCCGTGGTGACCGCC
Source organism: Burkholderiales bacterium (assembly GCA_035501875.1). Lineage (GTDB taxonomy): Bacteria > Pseudomonadota > Gammaproteobacteria > Burkholderiales > SHXO01 > SHXO01. Next base: position 17,996 of record DATJVI010000137.1, on the reverse strand, counting down.
CGGTTCCAGCATCCGCTTCTCGTCTACAACGCTGCACGGGGCCACCTGTCACCGGCCGATCTGCCCGGCCGCCGCATCGGCTTGCGCTCCTATTCGGTCACCACGGCGACATGGGTCCGCGGCATTCTCTACGACGACTATGGCATTCCACCCGAGCGCATCGAGTGGGTCGCCTTCGAGGAGCCGCACGTCGCCGAGTACTGTGATCCGCCGAACGTGCAGCGCGCCCCGGCCGGCGCGCAGATGATCGCGATGCTCCTCGAGGGCGATCTGGATGCCGTCATCATCGGAGAGCGGTCCAGCGATCCACGGTTGAAGACCGTCATCCCCGATCCGGACGCGTCCGCGCAAGCCTGGTATCGGCGCACCGGTGCGCTGCAGATCAACCACATGCTGGTGGTCAAAGACGACGTGGCGACCGCCCATCCGCACGCCGCGGAGGAGATCGTCCGCATGTTTTCGGAAAGCAAGCGTGCGGCCGGCCTGCCTGCGCCAGGCACGCTCGACACCCAACCCATCGGGCGCGAGGCCAATCGCCGCAATCTCGAGGTCGCAATCGATTGCGTGTACCGACAAGGTATGATCCCGCGACGATTCGAACCGGAGGAGCTGTACGCATGATCATCGATTGTCACGGCCACTACACGACCGCGCCCGCGCAGGCCGAGGCGTGGCGCAAACTGCAGGTGGAGGCGCTCGGCAAGCCGTCGCTCACGCCACAGAAGGCGGCATTGCGGATCTCCGACGACCAGATCCGCGAGAGCCTCGAGGGCGCGCAGCTCAAGCTTCAGCGCGAGCGCGGCACCGACCTGACGATCTTCTCGCCGCGCGCGAGCTCCATGGCGCATCACGTCGGCGACGCGCAGACGAGCCGCGTGTGGTCCGAGATCTGCAACGAGCTCGTGCACCGCTGCTGCACGCTGTATCCGCGCAACTTCGTCGGGGTGTGCCAGCTGCCGCAATCTCCGGGAGTGGCGCCGGAGACGTGCATCGCCGAGCTGGAGCGGTGCGTGAAGGAGTTCGGCTTCGTCGGCTGCAACCTCAACCCCGATCCCTCCGGTGGATACTGGAAAGAGCCGCCGCTCACCGACAAGTGGTGGTACCCGCTCTACGAAAAGATGGTCGAGCTGGAGGTGCCGGCGATGGTGCACGTCAGCGGCTCATGCAATCCCGTCTTCCATACCACCGGGTCGTACTATCTGAATGCCGACACCACCGCTTTCATGCAGTTTCTGACCTCGGACCTGTTCCGCGATTTCCCGACGCTGAAGTTCGTCATCCCACACGGCGGCGGCGCCGTCCCGTATCACTGGGGGCGATTCCGCGGCCTGGCGCAAGACATGCGGCGCCCGCCGCTCAAGGATCTGCTGCTCCAGAATGTGTTCTTCGACACCTGCGTGTACCATCGCCCCGGCGTCGAGCTGCTGCTCAAGGTCATCCCGGTGGATAACATTCTGTTCGCATCCGAGATGGTCGGCGCGGTGCGTGGCATCGACCCAGAGACGGGACACCACTACGACGACACGCGGCGCTACGTCGACTCGGTGGATTGGCTGACGAGCACGGACCGGAACAAGATCTTCGAAGCGAACGCGCGGAAAGTCTATCCGCGGCTCAAAGCCACCTAGCGGGAGACGCCGTCGACGCGGAAAGCGCGCGGCCGAGACACGATCCAGGAGAGCGCCATGAAGTTGCCACGAGAACGCTTCGACTATTCCGCAATCGTGGACCGCGAACCGGTCCGTCTGCCCGATGGGGCGCGGATCGCCGTCTGGACCATCGTCAACGTCGAAGAGTGGAACATCGAGGCTCCCATGCCGCGCACCGTGCTCCCTACGCCGGCCGGCGTGAACGTGGTGCCGGACGTGCCCAATTGGTCCTGGCACGAGTACGGCATGCGGGTAGGCTTCTGGCGGCTCAAGGCAGCGCTCGACAAGCACAACGTCAGAGCCACGATGGCGGTGAATGCGTCTGTGTGCCTGTCGTATCCGCGCGTCGCCGATGCGGCGCTGCGCGCAGGCTGGGAGTTCATGGGCCACGGCTATACGCAGCGGGTCCTGCATGCAGAGCCGGACCAGCGGGCGACGATCCGCAAGTCCATCGACGCCATCCGCACGTTCACGGGCAAGGCGCCGCGAGGCTGGCTCGGCCCGGGTCTGACCGAAACGTGGGAGACGCTGGATGTCCTCGCCGAGGAAGGTATCGAATACGTCTCGGATTGGGTGAACGACGACCAGCCGTACGAGATCCGGACGACGACGCGCCCCCTGGTGCTCGTACCCTACACGCTCGAGATCAACGACATCCCGATGATGCTGATCCAGCACCACCAGGCGCCGGAATTGTTCCAGCGTGCGCGCGATCAGTTCGACCGGCTCTACGAAGAGGGGCGCGAGTCGGCGCGCATCATGGCAATCGCGGTGCACCCCTACATCAGCGGCGTGCCGCACCGGATCAAGTACTTCGAGGCCATCTACAGCTACATGAAAGAAAAGCCCGGCGTGCTGTTCTGGAAGGGAGAAGACATCCTCGACTGGTATCGCCGGCGGAGCGAACGAGCCTGAGGCGCGCTCTACACAGGGGCGGCGCTGGAAAACGCCCCTTCGCTGCCGGCGCATAGAAGAATTAAGCGCGGCTTCTCTTCGAGGACTACCCTAGCGGGGACATCACAAGATAGCTGGTGCCGTCGCGGTACGGGCCTTTGAGCTGCAGCACGAGGTGGCCGGCGCAAATTCGGGGGTGACGATGCCCAACAAGAAGACCGTGGCACTGGCGAAGCTGACGGCCCCGCGACTCTACCAAACGATGCCGCGCAAGCGGCTATTTCGGCTGCTCGACGATCTGCGCGCGCACCCCGTGACTTGGATTCCCGGGCCGCCCGGGTCGGGCAAAACGACCCTCCTGGCTTCCTACATCCAGACGGCACGTCTGCCCTTCGTGTGGTACCAGCTCGACGGCGGTGACGCCGACCCATCGACGTTCTTCTACTATCTGGCGCTGGCGGTCCGGGGCATCAACAGGAGAGCGCATCGTCCATTGCCGGTTCTCACCCCGGAGTATCTGCCCGACGTCGCGGGATTTTCGCGTCGCTACTTCCGCTCGCTGTTCGAACGCCTGCCGCATGGCAGCGTGCTCGTGCTAGACAATTACCAGGAGCTGCCGTCCGACTCCCCGGTACATGCTGTCGTGGGAGAGGCCATCAACGAGCTGCCGGACAGCATTCGTCTCATCGCCGTCAGCCGCAGCGACCCGCCTCCTGCGCTCACGCGTCACACGCTCTCGGGTCGCTTGGTCAGCATGGACGCGCTCCAGTTGCGTCTCACGCTCGAGGAGACTCGGGGGATCGCGCGGCTGCGTGGCACGGCCGATCCAGCAACGGTTGCAGTGCTGCACGAGCGCTCGAACGGCTGGGCCGCCGGGCTAGTCCTGATGCTCCAGGACGTGCGGCACGGCAGGTGGCTCGACGACGACGGCGCCGGCGAGATGAGCCAGAGCGCGTTCGATTATTTCGCCAGCGAGATCTTCGACAAGATCTCCGAGGAAGGTCAGCAGATCTTGCTCGCCACTTCCCGCCTGCCGCAATTTACCGCCCGCGAGGCGGAGCTTGTGAGCGGACGGCCGGCCGCGGGAAAGTTCGTGGATTGGCTCTACCGAAGGCGCCTGTTCGTGGATCGGCGTGGCAGCGCCACGCCGACCTATCGCTATCACGACCTGTTCTGCGAATTCCTATCCGTGATGAGTGGGCGGCGGCACAGCGCGGCCGAGCGCTCCGCCCTGGCGCGACGCGCCGCCGCGCTCTTGATCGAGTCCGACCAGCATGAGGCGGCAGCCCTGCAGCTCGCTGAAGCCGCCGATTGGGACACGCTCTGCGCGCTGATCCGGCGCCGGGCCCCGGCTCTTCTCGCCCAAGGCCGCGGCCAAACCCTACGCGACTGGATCGCGTTGGTGCCTCAGCACCATGACGCGGACCGCTCATGGCTTCGATACTGGCACGGAGCCTCGCTGGTCTGGATCGACCCCCGACGAGCGCAAGCCGTGCTCGCGCAATCCTACGGGGAGTTTACGGCGGAACCGGATGTGGCTGGACGAACCTTATGTGTATCCGGGCTGCTAGAAAGCTACTACTTCGAGCTCGCCGATGACCGCCGCATGGATCCGTGGCTACGGGTCATGGAGCAACTGCTACGAGCCGATCCCGATCTGCCGACGGCAGAGGATGGGGTCCGGGCTTACGCGACCATGGTTGTCGGCCTGACACGTCGCAACCCGGATCATCCTCTTCTGCGTTCCTATGTCGAGCACCTGATCGGCCTGCTGTCGGGACCGGTCGAGGTCAACCATAAAGTGACCGCGGCAGGGCAGATCCTGCAGCATCTGCACTTCCTGCCGGACGAGGAACTTCTACGCAGGGTCAGGCACATCGTGGGTGCGGATCTCGACGATCCGCGAGTCGCACCCATCACCAGGATGCTCTGGTTCTGCCATCTCGGCTATTGTCTGCATCGATTCGGAGATTTCGAGGCGGCGCTCGCAAGCTACGCGCAGTCGCTGCGGATCGGGGAAGAGAGCGGTCTTGCCCAGCTGGAGCCCTTTGTGCGCTTCCTGAGGCAAGGGGCCCTGGTGTCGACAGCCGATGGCAAAGCGGCCGAGCTCAACCTCGTGCGCCTTGAGACGCTGGTCACCGCCGCATCGCCGCTGGCCATCTATCACGGGCTATTGTGGGCCCGCACCGGCGAATGCGTGCGGCATAGACGGTTCGAGCAGGCGCTGCAGTACGGGAAGGATGCGTTGGCTGTCGCCGACCAATCGGGAATGACGTGCTTGTGCGTGCAGTCCAGAGTGAAGCTCGCGCAGATCTGTGCACAGGCGGGCCTCTCCGAGGAGGCCTCGTACTGGGTTGCGCAAACGCGACATCTTCCCGCGCCGAAGAGCTTTTACTATGTGCCGGTCGAGCTGGCGCTCATGGAAGCCTACCTGGCCTGGGCCGCGGGCAACCTCGCCCGCTGCGAAGAGCTGCTCAAGGAAGCGCTAAGGCACGCCAAGACGACTGGCCGGATGAACAACTACCTGGATTGGGTGGGGGGACTGGCAATCCGCTCACGGCTCTACGCCATTGCGCTCGATCGCGGCATCGAGACGGAGTTCGTGCGAGAGGTCGTTCGACGGTATCGGGTTCGCCCGCCAGGCCAGGCCGGTGCGAACTGGCCGTGGCCGATCAAGGTTCACGCATTCGGCAAATTCGAGGTCCTGTTGGACGACCGCCCTCTCGAGTTCGGGCGAAAGGTGCCGCGCAAACCGCTGGCCGTCCTCAAGGTGATCGTTGCGGCGGGCGGATCGGAGGTGCCCGACACGGCGCTGATCGATGCGCTCTGGCCCGAGCTCGACGGGGACGCCGCCTACAACGCGTTGACCGCCGCACTGGCCCGGCTTCGGGTCATTCTCAACGACAAGGAAGCGGTGCGCCAGCACGGCGGGAAGGTCGCATTAAACCGCGCAACGTGTTGGGTTGACTTCTGGCAGTTCGAGCACGAGATCGACTGCGTTGATCGCGCGGATACGCAATCCCTGGGCAATACTCTGGCCCTGTATCGAGGGCCCTTGCTTCCCGACGAGGATGAGGGCTGGGCGATTCCGCCACGCGAGCGTGCTCGCGCCCGATACGTGCAAGCCATGGCGCGACATAGCGAGGCACTCCTGCGCAGCGGAGAGCTTGCACAGACGATCGATTGTCTGGAGCGAGCGCTCGGAGTCGACGCGTTGGTGGAGGGCTTCTACTGCCAACTGATGCGGTGTCATGCCCGAATGGGTCAGTCTGCCGCCGTCGTGGACGTGTATGCGCGGATGCAACGCATCCTGCAAGAGCGCCTCGGGATCGCACCTTCGGCCTCAAGCCGCGCCCTCTACGCTGAGTTACTTGGAGACGGACAGGCGACCCAGTCCCCCACTCCCTCGGCACTCGGCTCCACCGCTTGACCGAACCGCCGCCAGCGGGAATCGGTAAGCAATCCGTTGGTGCAGCTTCCCTAGTCTTCTTCCTCGCGCGATCGGCCCGCGCCCGTTCGTGGCCGCAGATGCGGCACCACATCCACAGCCAGTCGAGGAGAGATGCGATGAGATTCGGGAAATTAGCTGGTTATGTCGCTTCGGCGTTCTTGGCGTCGCTGGCCAACGCCGGCGAGATGCCGAAAGAAGGCAGAATGGACTTCGATCACTGTATGACGGGCAAGTTCGTCGACATCGTCGCGACCCCGCAGCTGCAGGCAGGCTATATCCACGAGAACTACGCCTCCACCATCAGCAACCCGCCCGGAGGTCCGTTCGACCAGCTGGGGGCCCACTGCGCCCCGATCTATCTGCGCCGCGGTAGCGAGATGACCGTGAACGGCTATTGCAGGTACACAGATGGCGACGGGGATACCTGGGTCATGTCGTTCGTCGACCGGATCGGCCCCGATCACGTAGAGGGGTCCTTCGAACTCACCGTGGGGACGGGAAAATACGAGGGCGCGGCGATACGCGGAACATTCACGCCTGCGAACGGAATTCCACCGGCGGCTCAGCCCGGCGTCTTCCAGCGTTGTACTCGCGTTGTCGGCACCTACCGCCTCCGGTGACATCGGCGCTTTATCGTCCTAGAAGAAGAGCGCCCCACGAGTCACGCCAGACGCCAGCTCGTGACCGCTGGCGTGACTCGTATCGAGAGATCCAATGCGCGCCCCATTGGTCTTCGTGATCCGCATCTACCGGACACGCGGTCAGCTCGCGGGTTTGGTGGAGAACGTACACTCTAAGAGGAAGGCTTTTTTCCTGAACCTCGAAGAGCTCACCGAGCTTCTCAGAACGCAATCCCAATCCTGCTCCGGCTGCAGGCATCCGCAGCGGCGATGGCGGTGAGCGGTCCGGTCGGGTTGATCAGACCAGCGAAGGGGTGCCGGTGTGCCGTGAACTGCACTTGATCCTGCCGGGTGACTGGCGGGTCTCGATCACGAGGTCGGGTACGCAACCACACGATTGAACGCCAGAGCGCGCCAAGGTCGCCCACGGGGCAGGACAACGATGCAAAGCAGGCGCGCGCTGCCGCGCGCCAAGGTCAACTCTTCGCTGTCGACTAAACGTCGGCTAATGAGTCACCCCCACAGCTTGTGCGACCCCCACGGCTTGTGGTGCCACTTCTCTGCTATCAAGGGAACTCCACGATGTTCGTTCTGGGGTTAGCCGGATTCACCGCAGCGCCGATGTCGTCGATCACGTGGTCGATACTGCAGGTGGCATTGAGCCAGACGGTCAAGGTATCGTGCAGCCTTACACCGTGCGTGGCCGGGACTTCGAAGGCATGGTCGGTAACGATATCGACGCCTTGGTTGACGAAGCAGTAGCTGCCCATCCCCCAGGTCTCGTGCACCCGCACGCCGTCGTCCACTTTGTAGGCGGCAAAGCCGTTGACGCCGTCGTGCGACCAGGCTGCCTGGCTGGGTGGGTCGTACGGCAACTCGTTCTGGAAGAAGACGGTCTTGCCGCGCTCGCCATTCCAGATGACGTTGTACTTTTGGTAGTGCTCGACAAACAGGCCGTACGCTTTGACATCGTCGCCCTTGACGACCAAGCCGGTGTCCGCCGTGTTGACAGTCCAACCCACGCCGTTGCCGTGGTCGGCGCGCCAAAGCCAGAGATGGTCGAGCAAGGTGTCGTCGCTATTCACCACCAGGCTCACCGTGGCCTTACCGGCGGCGGCTCCACCGATGCGGAAGAACACGTCCTGCAGCGAAATCGGGTTGTCCGAATGATTGCGTCCGTGCTCGTGCTTGGAGCCATGCTCATCGTGCTTGTCGTAACCGATCTCCAGCAGTACCGGCGAGGTCACCGGACCGGCATCGATCAGCAGCCCCCCGGCTACCCTCACGCCGTCCTCATCCGGGATAGTCATCGCGGGCGTGCCCCGTTGCGGCACCAGCGTCGCATAGCCCATTCCCAGCACCACGGTATTGCGGTGTTTCACCTCGATAGCCTGGCCCAAATGGTAGATGCCAGGGGTTAGGATCAGATGCTTTCCATCCTCGAGCGCGTCATTGATCTTTCTGGCCGAGTCCGTCGGACTGGCGATGAAGAAGTCCCGGATCGGAATGTCCGAGCCTGCCGCCGATCCGCTTTGCCAGGTGGTGCCGACAGAGTTCCGGAGCAGTGCGGGTACGAAGATCTTGTAATCACCCGACGCGTCGAGATGCAAGAAGGGCTTCTCACGGCTCACCTCGGTTCTCGGCAGCGTGGTGTACGGGTTACATGCCGGGTCGGTGCAGGTGCTGAACGACTGGGGAGGAGCACCCACCACACCGGAGAAGACTTGGTTCCAGACACCGTTTGTCCAAGACCCGCCGATGAAGCTGTTGCGTGTGAAGAATTGCTGCTGCGACCCGTTGATGACGTCCCCAGAGAACCTGGAATCGGCGGTGTAACCGCCGCTCGCATAGAACGGACCGTTACCGCCACCCTCATCGTCAGGACAGAAGTCCATGAACGTCAGGACGCCGTTGACATTGACCCGCCGCATCGGCGCCGCCTGTGAGACGGCCCAAAAGTTGCCCGCGCCCCGGCACCCTTGCCCGCCCGCCACGTTGATGGTCAGATTCGACAGTGATCGCCAGAAGTTATTCAACGCAACGCAGTAGCCGGGTGTCAGACATTGGTTGTAGACGTCCCAATGGCCCCAAAAGACCGTATCGGCAGGTGAGGCGCCCAGGCCGGCCACCTCTGTGTAGTACCCCACTTTAAAAATAATCGGCTGGTCAGGACTACCGTAAGTGCCAGGCTTGAACAGCAGTGTGAAGCGCTGCGCGCCAAACTCGTTATGCACCTGCTGGGCATAGATTGCATTGACCGTCGCTTCGATCTCGCTAATCGGCATCGTGGGATCGAAGATCAGCACGTTGGGGCCGAAGTCAGGCTGTCGGCTATGGTGGCCACGATCTTCGTCAGCTAGTACCGCGCTGGGGATATTGAGTGCTAGGGATATCACCAGCATCGCCAAAAGGCGGCTGCCGGCGGCAAAGAGCCGCTGACTCCGAAATTTGAACTGGAACATCTGGGCCTCCCAAGAAGTAACAGTGCGGGACGCGAAATTTTTTTGGAGACGCAGGTAGCGATGATGCCCGCGCTTGCATCCCAAGCTGCAATCGAGAAGTGACCGCACGGGCTTCATGAGGCCATTTCTTCCGGTCACGGGGGCATGGGGAGCTTAAACGCCGCTCTTCCCGAGGAGCACTCTAGCGCCGCGCGAGCGGGTGGTCAATCGCGTGAGTCGGTGCTGAAGACTTCCGGTGTTGCGGGCTTTGCTGGGCCGCTTCCTGAGTCAAGCTCGGCCATGTCGAGGCGCATTCGGGTCTTCGCACGTGCACAGGACGAGCGGGCGCGCTGGCTGAGTCACTCAAGCCGACCTTGGGGCTTTGAGGGTTAGGCCGCTTGGAATAGCGCCAACGAGTGCGCCGGGGCGCGGGCGTGCAAGTCAGGCCGTGGATGATCACCTGTCGATCGACGATGGCGGCGATGCTCTTCAAGCGCCCGGCACAGCACGGTCCGTGTTCGGTGTCGAGTTCGAGTGCAGTTCAACGCCGGGGAGCCGCGTACGGTTAAGGGCAACGCGGCGACACGGAGCATAGAATCGTTCTAGGAATTCCTGAGCAGTGAGCGAAATCAATTGGCCTGGACGTTGCCTCGCGTGGCGAATGTCGAAGGAGCAAAGGTGACACGCCACGGGCTGGAAACGAGCAGTCCGAGGACCAGCAAGCGCATCACCACCCATGGCCAAGCGCTGAGCCCGCACTCGAGCACGCCAACGTCATTGCGAGGGCTGATGACGGCGTTCCGCGACATCGAGCTAGCGGCTGGGGTCCTGACTTAGATCGGCTTGTAGAAACGCGGCGGTTTCCGGCATCGCGATTCTCACATCAGCCAGCTCCTGTACCTTGACGAAGAGCCCTGCTCCCTGGCAGTCCAGAACGTGCCCGCCGTCGGTATGATCGTCGCTCAAAAAGTGCAGGTGCCAGCCTGCCACATTGATGCTGCGCGCATAGGGCGGGCTCCAAAACCCCGCGATTTTCCCGGCCTTATCGGTAAATGCGAACTCGGACTGGTGCGCAGTCGCGGCGACAAGTGACTCGGCCGGGGAGGCCTTGCACGCTGCACGGGTCCTAACGCGTTGGAAGCGCCCCTCGATGAGCGCCGCGCAGAACAGATTATTGGTCCGCCGCATTGCGTCGAGCTGAGCGCCAAGATCCTCGAACCCGGTTACGCGATCCAGCGCGAGGACGCGTTCCGCGCGGAACTGGGTGACCACAGCGAAAGGCACTGTTGCGGCGTCCGGGGCTTCCCTGATCGCACCGCTGGCTTGCACCTGGTAGAAATGGCCGTCCAGCGCCAACATCTCGCCGTCGAGTCCGTCGAACGTGCCGAGACCGAAATCGCCGTGCCGCTTGAGCTCGTCGACGGTGACAACCCCGTCATAGACGCCCTTCACCAGCGCGCCGGCCGTGGACACCTGGAACAAGGTCGAATGCTCCACCTCCAACGTGTCGGCCAACGACGACATCACGAAATGCGATAGCGACTCGCCCGTCTGCGCACGCCTCGCGAACAAGGCCTGCATGAGGGTTTCAGATACGTCACAAGTCAGAGTCGGCACGGCTGACACTCGTCAGATCAGCGCTTGCGGCAACACCTGCTCGCCGAGCGCCTTGTTGTGCGTGTAATCGACCGGGACATCGATCAATACCGGGCCGGGCATTTCCATGGCCTTTCGCAACACCGGTAGGAAATCATCGGCTCGCTCGACAGCGAAGCCTCGCGCGCCAGTTGCTTCCGCAAAGCGGACTGTGTCGATCGGGCCGAAATCCGTGCCGGAACGACGCCCGTATTTCATCTCTTCCTGAAAGCGGACCATGTTATAGCAGCCGTCGCGCCAGATCACATGCACCAAGTTGCAGCGCAGCCGCACCGCGGTCTCCAGCTCCACGGAGGAGAAATGGAAACCACCGTCGCCGGACACGGAGATGACTTTTTCCGCGGGTCGCACCAGACAGGCAGCGATTGCCCACGGCAAGCCGACGCCGAGCGTCTGCTGACCGTTGCTGATGATCATCTGTCGCGGTCGAAAAACTTGGAGGTAACGGGCAATCCAGATGTGAAAGGAGCCCATGTCGAGGCAAAGCGTGACGTCGTCTTCAATGACCGCCTGCAAGTCGGCAACCAAACGGAGCGGATGCACGGGCGAGCCGGTTTCGCGCTTGCCAGCCGCGCGTAGGGAGGCAAGCTCGTCGGTCACGTCTCCAAGCTTCGGCATCTGCTGACTGGAGGGGAGGCGTGACGCCAAGGAATTGAGCGTCGCCGAGATGTCACCCACGATTTCGACCGCAGGTCTGTAAGCGGCATCAATGTCGCACGGTACTGCGTCGATGTGTACGATGGGGCGCGAATGCCCCCGATTCCAGAGCGATGGCTCGTACTCGATCGGATCATAGCCAACGGTGATCACCAGATCGGCGCTGTCTAGCAGCCGGTCGGAAGGTTGGTTGTGGAACAGTCCAACGCGACCGCCAAACAGTGCCAACATGTCGCGTGACAGCACACCTGTCCCTTGGAATGTTGTGACGACAGCGCAAGGCCAGATCCGCACCAGCGCCCTGATCGCCATCGCGGAGCTGGGCTCGCTCGCGAGCATGCCGGCCAGCACAACTGGGCGGCGTGCCTGCCGGATCAGTTGCGCCGCCGCCGCAATCGCTTGCTCCGACCCAGCCCCGAGCGCCACGGGTGAGACCGGGGTCACTACGGCGTCCGGCACCGCAGCCTCCATCACGTCATTGGGCAGACCGACGAAGGCAGCACCGGGCCGAGGACTCTCGGCGGCGCGAAAGGCGTTGGCGATGACCTCGCCGATCGCTGCTTCCGACTCCACCTCCACGCTGCTTTTGGAAACGGTTCGCAACAGCGTTGCGGTATCCAGGCTCTGATGCGCCTGTTTGAGGCGAATCGCTCGCGGCACCACGCCGCCGAGCCCAACCACCGGCGAGCCCTCCGAAGTGGCGGTGGCAAACCCGGTGACGAGGTTGGTCGTACCAGGTCCCGACGTGACGAGGCACACCCCTGCTTTGCCAGTCAGCCTACCAATACCCTGGGCAATAAACGAGGCGTTCTGTTCGTGCCGGCACACCACCGTTTGAATGGAGGAATCGTGCAAGGCGTCATAAACACCATCGATCTTCGCGCCGGGCACCCCGAAGACATGCGTAACCTTCTGCGCCTCAAGGTGCTTGACGACTAATTCCGCGCCACTGATGGACATGTTTGTGGCTCCTTTAGATCAAGTGCATCTCACGCGCCGCCGCCGTCAGTTCGTTGCGAAAAGCGGGGTCCGCGATCGCGATGAGGCCGAGCGCACGTTCGGTGGACGACTTGCCGTTGACCTGACACATGCCGTGTTCTGTGACGATGTATTGCGTGTCGATCCGCGGATCGGTTGACGGCCCCTGCAGCCGAGGCACAATCCGCGAGGCCTTGCCGTGCGCGGCGGTCGACGGCGCCACGATGAAAGACAGGCCGCGTTTGGAGTAGTAGGCACCGCGCACGAAATCGAGTTGCCCACCGACGGCGCTAAACTGATGAGCGGCGAGGAACTCGGCGTTGACCTGGCCCATCAGGTCGCATTCGATCATGGCGTTGACCGACACCACGTCGTCATTCGTACCGATTACCCGCGGATCGTTGACATAGTCGGCCGCGCGGCACTCGATGCCGGGATTGTCGTTGATCAGGTCGTAGGTAAGCTGGCCGCCCATGGCGACGTTGAAGATGCTCTTGCCGGGATCGGTGGTCTTGCGACGGTTGGTCACTGCTCCGCAGGCGATCAGGCTGGCGATGCCGTCGCTGAGCAGTTCGGTGTGCACGCCAAGATCCTTGTGGTCCTTGAGCGCGCCGGCGATGATGTTGGGCACTCCGCCAACTCCGAACTGCACGCACGCGCCGTCGTGCACCATCGGCAGCACCAGCGCGGCAATGCGCTGGTCAATATCCGTTGGGCTCTTGCTCTCGGCCGTCGGGACTTCATCGGTGTGCTCGACGATCGCATCGACCCGAGACACATGGACGATACCCGTACCATGGCTTCTCGGCAGGTTCGGGTTCACCGCTACAATGAGTCGCTTGGCCCGCTCCACTCCGGCAAGCGAGTAGGCTCCCGTCAGCCCGAAGCTGAACCATCCGGCGCGATCCATGGGCGCGACCTGAAGCAGGAAAACGTCGGGGTTGATCTGCTCGCGGATGATCCTTGGAACGTCGCTGAACGAGGCCGGTGTGAAGTAAACGACTTTGCGCCCGGCTTCGGTGGCCTGTTTCGTGAGCGCCCGTTCGCCTGGTCCCATGTAGAAGGGATGGGGCTTGATCACGTCCATCAGGTCCATGCGCAGCAACGTCTCCGCAGTGTGTGGCGTCGGATGCATGTAGTAGATTCGGACCTCGTCGAAGCCGCCCGCGCGTACGCTATCGGCAAGTGCCTGCACGAGCGACGGCGGCTGTGCGGCGAAGAAGCCGAGCAGCACGGTCGCGCGGCGGGGCAGACCGTGCAGGGCGTCCGCTGGTGTTGTCAACTTGCTCCGGTAGAGCTCTTGGATATTCGACATGTAGCAACCTCCTCTGCGTTCAGTTGTCAATAGCCGGCGGCCGCATACGGGCCGACGCCACGTCGGTAGACCAGCAGCGCGCGCTGATAACGGCAGACCAGTTCGCCACTCTCGACGTAGCCGCGCGTCTCCACCTCGGCGATTCCCTGCGTCGGCCGCGAATGCGATCCACGGACCTTACCGATCGTGGACTCCGCGTACAGCGTTTCGCCGGGACGAACGGGACGCGGCAGCTCGATCTGCGTCCAGCCGAGATTGGCGACCACTCGACCCATGGTGCGCGTAGTCAGGGCCGTCACCACTCCGATCACCATCGGTTCGAAGACCGCGGGCTCGATAGAGTATTTGCGAAGGTAGGCTTCGTCGCTCCACCGCGGGTTGATCTCCAGCGAGCGAAGCGCGTGCAGGCGGCTCTCGGCGAGGTCGAAGGTGCGGCCCGGCCAATGCATGAACGTTTCGCCGGAAACAAGATCTTCGAAATCGAGGCCGGTTTGCTCGATCAGTGCTCCATCTTGAGCTTTGTGGTAGAGCTTGAACCGCTCCTCCTCCGCGGGCTTCTCTTCGGGTTTGTCTTCAGGATGCCGGCCGCGGCGATACACTTCGATCCGGCAGGCAATTTTGGAGACCGCCTCGGCCCGCTGATTTGACCCTTCGATCGTGATCGCGACCTCACCGACATCTGGGTCAGAACCAGGCTTCAAACCCGACACGGAGGAAGTTGCATAGAGCGTGTCGCCACCGAACACCGGGTGCGTCATCGCAATGCTGTCGATGCCGAGCAGGCGTCGACGAGCGTACCAGGTCCGCGACGTCATCCCGAGCAGTCGCTGTACGGTCAGAGTGCTAACGCCGAGCGGCTTCTTCCACTCTGTTTGTGCCGCGTAGTGGCTGTCGAAATGGAGCTGCGCGTTGTTGATCAGATCGACGGCATCCTCCCGGTTGTCCTGCTGAGAAACGTCGATCCCGGGTCGATGATGAATGCGCAGACCTTCTTTGAGGTCCTCGAATCTCAGGCCGAAGCGCTCGCGGTAGCGTTTCGGTCCAAGCTGCACGTAGCCATAGAAGCTCATGTCTCGTCTCCTCGTTGGTTGTCAGCCGGCTTTGCGCGCGGCCAGTGCGACAGTGCGTTGCGCGGCCTTCACCACCGGCACATCCACCATCCGGCCGTCCACTTGGCACGCGCCGCCGCGGGCCTGTTCGAATGCCGCGACGATGCGATGCGCCCGTTCTAGTTCCTTTGCATTTGGCGTGAACACCGCATTGATTGGTGCGATCTGCGCTGGATGAATGGCCAGCTTGCAGGAGTACCCGAGCGCTTTCACCATCTGCGTCTCTTTGCTCAGTCCGTCGGCGTCGTGGATGTCGAGGAAGGGCACATCGAAAGCCGCGATACCGGCGGCGGCAGCAGCTTGCACAACGCGGCTGCGCGCGAAGAGCATCGGCTCCCAAGTCAGTGTGGCGTGAAGATCTGCCGCCAGATCCGCTCCGCCGAAAGCAATCGCCACGACTGATGGGTGAGAAGCGATCTCCTCGGCAGCGCCCAGACCGCGGCCGGTCTCAATCAGCGCCACGATCTGCGGCGCGTTGCCCGCGCCTGACTTCAGATGGCGCAACGCGATCTCGACCTCGGTCACCGATTCGGTCTTGGGAAGCATCACGACCTTCGGCTGGGCCGCCGCCGCTCGGAAAGCCAACAGATCCTTCAGGCCGTCCTCGGTTGTCACATGGTTGAGCCGGACCGCCCAGATAAATCCGTCCGGAGCAGCATGCGGCGTGTTGAAGAATTGCAGAGCCGCTTCTCGCGCTTTCTGCTTCGACGCCAGGCCGACTCCATCCTCCAGGTCCAGGATCGCCCCGTCCGCGCCGACGGCAGTGGCCTTTCCAAACCGCTCCGGCCTATCGGCAGGGGTAAAGAGAAGATTTCGCACAAGACCAAGGTTCATCATAGTTACCTCCGAATAGTCAGTATGTCCGGATATCTCTGGGTCCGCATGTCCGGACATACTAGAATCCGCTCCTACTCCCCTTGTCAAGGGGTTGCACGGACAACCGGACATTGCTACATTACGCACATGGCTCTAGACATCGTTCGCGGCGATTCGCCGCTTTTCCGTAGAATTTCCAGTGCATTAGCCGAGGCCATCGTCCGTGGGGAGTATCCAGTTGGCGGTCGGCTTCCAACGGAACTCGCGCTAATGCGGATGTTCGGCGCCAGCCGGTTCACGATCCGCGAAGCGCTCTCGGAGCTCCGCTCACGCGGTCTGATCGCAAGCCGCCGAGGCTTGGGAAGCGTCGTCCTGCGCGCTACGCCCCACGAAGCGGTGTTCAGCGAAACTCATCAGTCAATCGACGATTTCCTCGCGGGCGTCACGCAGGCGCCGTTCACGACCCTCGAGATCACCGATGTGGTGGCAGACGCCACGCTGGCATCTCAACTGCGCTGCGAGGAAGGGCGGCAATTCATCATGCTGCGTGGAGAGCGTGGCCTGCGGAGCGGGTCCGAGGACGCCCCCATTGCGCTGGTGTCCGTCTACGTGAATGCAACTTACGCGTTGTTACGACCGCAACTCAGCACGCTCACTGAATCGCTTGCCAGTACCGCAGAGAAAGTTCTCAACGTTCGCGTCCAACGGATCGTCCAGGAGTACGAGCCGACAGTACTGCGCGCTGACGAGGCAACGAGTCTGGCTGCTCCAATCGGCTCCCCAGCCATGCTCGTGCGGCGGTGGTATTACCTCCACAACGATGACCTGCTCTTCACTAGTCGTTCTATTTATCCGCAGGGCCGTCTAGCATTCCGCACGGTACTGACTCGTTCAGAGTCGGTAACGGAGAATGTGCAGCACTGATCAGACAGCCCACGCGGGAACCCACGGGTGCGTGCCGATGAGCTGATCCGGTAACACCACGATCGTCACGGCCGGCAGCGATACGTCCGCTCTCCGGCTACCTAGAGGATGCACAATGGACTTCAAGGACAAGGTCGCTTTAGTCACCGGCGGTGGCAACGGCATCGGCCGCGCCACCGCCCTGGGTTTCGCCGCTCGCGGCGCCAAGGTCGTGATCGTCGATCGAGATGCAGCGGCCGGCGAGGCGGTCGCCGGCATCGTGCGCCAGCGGGGCGGTGAGCCGCTGTTCGTGCAGGCCGATGTCACCGATGCCAAGTCGGTCCAGGCCTATGTACACAAAGCGGTCGAGACCTATGGCCGCATCGACTGCTTCCACAACAATGCCGGCATCGAGGGCAAGGTTGCCAATGTCGCCGACTACGACGAGGCGATGTTCGACCAGGTCATGGCGGTGAACGTGCGCGGCGTGTTCCTCGGCTTGAAGTACGTGCTGAAGCAGATGCTGACGCAAAAGACCGGCGGCGCCATCGTCAACACCGCCTCCATCGCGGGCCTGGTGGGTTCGCCCGGTATGTCGGCCTATGTCGCCTCCAAGCACGCCGTGCTGGGCCTGACCAAGACCGCCTCGGGCGAGGTCGCGCGCCAAGGAATCCGGGTGAACGCCGTCTGCCCGGGCCCGATCGAGACACGCATGATCCAGGAGCTGCACAAGCAGCTGAACCCGGACAACCCCGGCAAGGTCGCGGCGACCTACCAGGCCTCGATCCCGACCGGCCGCTACGGCACGCCCGAGGAGGTCGCCAACACAGTGCTGTTCCTTTGCTCCGACCTCGCCAGCAACATCACCGGCGCCCATTTCGTGGTCGATGGCGGCCGCACCTCGACGCCAGGCGCAGTGACGTCGATGAACAAGTAAGACCTAGACATCATGGTCGCCTCTGGGTAGGCGGCGTTGCCGTCCGCGCCGATGATGCCGCAAATCGACGAGATGTTGATGATTGAGCCGTCACCGGGGCTTTGCATGTGGCCGGCACCGCGGCCTTGGTGCCGAGGAACACGCCGGTGGAGTTGATCGCCACCGGCCAGTTCCAGTGTGCGCAAAGAGTTTCGTCTTCGAATCCGGCCGCGCCGAGCCGGCAGCGTGTGGTCAGGCGACGCGATCGCTTAGCAGGCTTGGGATCTCGCTCGTACTGCCTGACAGGGCAAAGCCGCGATAGCCCGCGGCGACGACCTCGCAGCACTTCTGCACATATGCAGGAAAGCCACCGATGTACGGCATGAACACGCGCGGCTTCCCCGCAACGTTGGCGCCGACGTACCAGGAGCTGCACGTCGAGCGTAGATTGGTCCCGGCGACTTCGTTGACGTGCGCGACCCACTCGTTCTCCGCCTCGGGCGTGGGTTCGATTTGCGCCAATCGCCGGTCGCGAAGAAAGACCAGGCAATCGGCAATCCAATCGACATGTTGCTCGATGGACGGCAGCAT
>DATJVI010000136.1:0-55828 GCA_035501875.1 Burkholderiales bacterium | reverse complement strand
CCGTCATATGCATCAAGGTCTCACCACACCGATTTCCTGCGAAAACCGGGTTTTTCAACGACCTCGTTATGCGGCAGACCCCGTGCCACGCGAGGTCCCGATGACTTGGGTATCCTACGAGTATGGCCGGCCCTAGAGCCTACGTCGAGACCACGATTCCGAGCTTCTACCACGAGGAAAAAGTGGCATCGGACATCGTTGCGCGGGGAGAGTGGACAGGACGATGGTGGGCGACCTCACCCGCGCGCTACGAACTCGTGACAAGCCCGGCGGTACTAGAGGACTTGGCGGAAGGCCGACCCGAGCGCAGCGCACAACGGCTGGCCTTGGTTCGCGAGTTGCCTGTCTTGGCGATCGAGCCACCCATTGTCGAGATAGTGCAGACGTACGTGCAGCACCGCGTAATGCCGGCTGATCCAGGAGGGGATGCGCTGCATTTGGCGCTCGCCTCGTATCACCGGTGCGACTTCCTGGTGACCTGGAACTGCCGTCACTTGGCGAACGCGAACAAGTTTGGTCATATCCGCCGCGTGAATGTGCTGCTTGGGTTGTTTGTGCCTGCGTTGGTAACGCCGCTGGAGCTACTTGGAGATGATGATGAACCAGAGTCACAGTGATCCCGTCATTGATGAGATCCGAGAGATACGCCACAACATTTCGGCTTGCTTTGGTCATGATCCCGAGCGACTGGTCGCTCACTATGCGGAGTTGCAAAAGCGGTACCGAGAGCGGCTAGTCCGCACCGTGCCGACTACCGAGCAGACCGACACACCTGCCGTCTAACTTCTGCATCGACCGGAGCGCCCAACGGCGGCGCCGTTGGGTTCCCTCGTCGCTTCGCTCGTCCGCGCCCGGTCATCCAGGGCGTTATGCGCTGGTAGCCGGGGGGTTTTGACGCCCTGACGTTGCTTTGCCAACATGTCGCGATGTAGCTCAAGATTATCGGTGACATCACACACGTCGAAACCTTCGCGGCCGGGCCGGCTATTCGGGAGATCGCGAGGCTTCGCAAGCTCTATTGCCGTGGTCGGTCGCGTGAGCGCAAGGGCATTGCCCGCGTACGTCTGGAGGACGGTTCTCTTCACTTGGCGGAAGTCCACTGGTACGAAGCCTCGGGTATTGGGAAACGCGAGTTCAAGATCAGACGATTTTTGTGAGCGTTAGCATGGCCGAGTCATCTGTTTCGAAGCGTCGGTTCGTAGTCTGTGTCAAAAACGCGGGGTATGAGGTGTCGCTTGAGCGCAGGAAGATCTACGTCTGCATTGAAGACGAAGACGCACATACCCAAAAGCTCATTCGAGTCATCGACGAATCGGGCGAGGACTACTTGTTCCCGGAGAAGATGTTCATCCCGATCGAGCTACCACAACCGATTCGGCGCGCGGTATTGACGGCGGCATAACAAGGCGTTCAACCGGAAAGCCGAACAGCGCGCCCGCTGTTCGGTTCCCGTCGCGCTTTGCGCGCCGGCGCTCGGCTAGCGGCGTCACGTTAGCCGTCTTGGAGCACCTCTGTGCGCCCGTCCGAGGAACACCTCATTTGTGAAGGTGGTTACTTCCGAGCGGAACAGTGCGGCGATTGCTGCGTCCCTGGCTACGTGATCCTGAGCGCCCGAGGTTCGGCCACATCCATCAGCGGATTGTCGCCGGCAGCACTAAACAACCTCGGCCCCCGCTTGGCCTTGCTGATTCGCGCCATCGAAGCGGTTGTTCGTCCCGAGCTTGTCTACTGCGCACGGTTTGGAGAGGAAGTGAAAGCGCTGCACTTTCACTTGTTCCCGCGTACGGCCGAGTTAGCTCGGGCGTTTCTCGCTGACATCGGCACAGGGACTACGCTCAATGGACCACTGTTGCTGGATTGGGCGCGAGAGCGCCACACGTTTCTCGCCGGGAGCAGCGCGGAACGAGCAAAGGTCCACGAGGTAACCCATGGTATCCGAGAATACGTTAAGGCCGACTGACCCGGCGCTCCGGGGAAGGCACAAAGAGGCGAGCGGCCGCGAGCTTTGGCGTTAGCCCTATACAGATGGACGTTTACGCCTCGCCAGCTGCCGTCGCCCGCGGTGTAGCGCCGCACGCGATCGGGCTGGTCGCGGCCACAATCGCCTTGCTAGTCTCCCCGAATCCAATAATAACGTCCGTTGCAGTTGCGGTACTGCTGAGCGCTGCGGGTGCAGCAGCCGTGTACCTGCGCAGGCACATCAGGCGCGGACCGCACCTAACCATCAATGACGCGGGAATTTTGGATCGCCGAGGCGCAGTCGGTCTGATCTCGTGGACAAAGATACGCGTCATCAGCAAGCATCACGATGGTCCCTCTCCGCTGTTGAGGGGCGATCATCTGCGTGTGAGTTCACCGGTCCTGGACCATCTGAGCTTCGTGTCGCGCAAGCTGAGTGATGTAGAGCACGAGACCGACTGGGAAGGTCCCGTGGAGACCTGCGAGATGATCGTGAAGTTCCGCACCCTCGGCAAATCTACCGACGACGTTTGGCCCTACATCAAAGCTGCATGCACGAGGAACGGCTTTACTTCAGGCGACCAGTCGGCGGGCTATCCATGTCTGGTAAATAGGTCTGCTTGGGGTACGGTTAAAAGCGGCATGCAGCCGCCCGATCGGGAGCGGTCGGGGGCTGATTCGCAACGGTAGGCCTCTGTAAAGGACCCTGGCATGTCACCAGAAACCCCGCTCTCGTCGAGCCAAGTGATTGTCCGAGTCTGCCTGTTTCTTGTCGCGGCCATTGGCATCCTCGGTGGGTCGCTCCAGATGCACCTCGGCCAACCCGATACCTCGGCGCGGCTGGACAACGTGCGCCGCTTCATGGCGGGCATTTACCTGGGTACGGGAATCATTTGCCTGTGGGCCGCGATAACGGTGCGCCAACAGGGCTTCCTTGTGTACCTGCTGGCTCTTGGCATTCTGGCGGGCAGTTGTGGCCGCCTCCTGTCGATGAGTAAGCTTGGCGTGCCCGAGCCCCGCGCGGTCTGGCTCGGATATCTCGTTCCCGAGCTCGTCGTTCCGCTTGTAATGGCCGGGGCGCACTACGCGGGGCGATGAGCGCAGCCGCCGCGAAGCAGGGGCACGACCGTTCGCTCCAGCTCTGCTGGGGCTGGCCTTTGCCGGCCTCTCCGGTCGGCTGAACTCAGGCGTTGGAATTCACGATGACCATTCGCGGCATCAGCCATCTCACGTTCATCGTCCGTGACCTGGATCGCGCATCGAAGTTGCTCTGTGTAGGCCTTGGCGCCACGGAAGTCTACGATAGCAACGGAAAGAACTTCTCCCTTTCTCGCGAGAAATTCCTGCTCCTCGGCGGCGTATGGCTCGCCCTGATGGAAGGGGAGCCGACGGAGCGATCCTATCGACATGTTGCATTCGAAGTGAACGAGGCTGAGCTCCCCGAGTACGAAGCCCGCCTGAGATCGCTCGGCGCCGAGATCAAGCCGCCCCGTCCCAGAGTGGAAGGTGAAGCGATGTCGTTGTACTTCTACGACTACGACAACAATCTGTTCGAGTTGCATACGGGCACCCTCGAGCAACGACTCGCGCGGTACGCGAGATGAGTTCCAACGACCAGCTGTACCGAGCAATCTCTTGACAAGCGGTGCGACGGCAGGACGCCTCTCGCCGAGTCACGGGAACGCTCGATGCCGTCCGCCCGGTGTTCTACGTGAATTAGTCCACGACACCGCTGGACCGTAGACGCCGATTCATCGGACTACTTCGGCTCGATTCCGCACGCCGACGCATGCAATCAGTCGCTCTGGCGGCGTCGGATCGTCGCCTGCGGCAACCGATCGAGATGCGGCCATCGCAGGCGGGCGACCCGTCGCTGGCCCGTGACGCCCGGTCGACCACGGATCCAAGCGGGTTCATGGAACGTCGAAGAGGCCCGCCCGGTTTCCAGCACGCAGTGTCGTTGTCTGGAGACGACGCGCAGCTCGCCGTGCAGGTTGTCGTGCCGCGAAGACAATGGCATGACGTGACCTGGCCGCGGCCCAGTTCGTATTTGTCTCCCGGTCACGACGCAAGAATCGTACAGATGACAGGTTCTAGTCAGTAGGTTGCAATACACTTGCATATGCCACCAAGATTCGCGACGCGAATCTTGGTTCGGCCTACGCATAGCGCCCATCCCAGACGTGCTGGAACTCTAAAGCGATGAGGAGGAAACCTTATGCTCACCGAAGGACTGAGAACCTGGCTTAGCCGGGCTCGCTTCGTGGTTCTCGCATTCGCAGCTCTTCTGTTCGGCGCGGCGCCCGCCGCCGTTGCGGGATCCGGCCATATCACGTTCAGGCTGAGCGCACCCGGTGTGGCTGTGGAACAGCCGGACACGTTGCTCGTCGCGGTGCGGCTGAACAACACCAGCGACAAGACCGCGCTCAAGGTCAAGATCGAGTCGATCCGGCTGCGGCCGGCTGCTCTGACCAGTCCGACCGGGTTCCCGGTGGCGCTCGGGGATATCGCCGCCGACCAGAATATGGTCGTTCAGGCCGACTTTCTAAGCGACAAGCTGAAGCAGGGTAAGAACTACCGGCTCGAGGTCCGGGGCAGCTACCGAGTGGAGGATCGGGATGAGGACGGACCTCGTTGGGACAAGCACCGGAAGCACAAGGAGGAGCGGCGCCAGTTCACGGCCAGCACTGTGATCAGTCTGCCCCCTCCCGCGCCTGGGTCGAACACGCTGACCACGACGACGGTGCCACCGAATCAGGTGACCGGTGGCGGGTTCCCGCCTCAAACGCCGAGCTTCGACAACGAGGTCAACACGTCGCGCTGGACGATCCCGACCGGGAAGTTCGTGCAGGGCACTCCGACGGCGAACGTCACGGGGACGCAGCCGGCTCCCCAGGCCGCCGCGGCGACGCAGCACGCTGTTAAGGCCGCCTCGAGCAGCGTCCAGTTCAACGTGAACAACGGGTTGGGGTTCACCTCCGGCAACATCAGCACCGTCTCGGAGCCGAGCGGAGCAAGCGGAGGCGGGGTGGTGTTCGTCGCTGCGAACTGGTTCGCCGCATATTCGATCGACGGCGTCCACTTCACACAGTTGGACCCGACGACGATCTTTCCCAACGATGCAGTCGGGTTCTGCTGCGATCAGATCGTGCAGTATGTCCAGAGCATCGATCGGTTCATCTGGCTGCTGCAGGGCAATGGCGTGCGGATCGCTTCGGCCAGCCCGGCCGACATCAAGAGCAGCGGCGGCACAGCCTGGACCTACTGGAACTTGACGCCGGATGTCTTCGGCCAACCCGGCATCGCCTTCGATTATCCGGATCTGGCGGTGGGCACGAACTACCTCTACATGAGCTGGAATGCGGGGGTCGGCTGCGCATCCTGCGATTGGGGACATCAAGTCGCACGCACGCAGTTGAGCCAGATCCAGGCGGCCGGCACGATCGGGATCGACTACACCGATCCCGCCGACGGGCGCATGGCCTGGGGCGCGCACCTCAGCCAGGACACGCAGGACGAGATCTTCTGGGCCGGACACAACAGCAACAGCAACATGCGCGTGTTCTCCCTGTCGGAGGGTTCGAACAGCTACTTCTGGCGCGACGTCGGAGTCGCGAGCTGGGCCAACAGCGGGCTGTCCTCGAGTACGCCGGACGGCCAAGACTGGCTCACGAAGCTGAGAGACTTTCCGGGAAGCGCGGTGCTCGGCGCAACGCGCTCGAGCAGCCAGCTCTGGCTCGCATGGAGCGCGGGGACCGACAGCAACTTCCAGCAGCCCCACGTCGAGATGGTCGCCCTCGACAACAACTTCAATGTGCTCCAACAGGTGCAGATCTGGAACAGCAGCTACGCATTCGCATATCCGGCGCTTGCGACGAATGCCTGCACGGGAGAGATCGGCATGTCGCTGGAATACGGCGGCAACGGCAACTACGAGAACCACGTGGTGGGGTTCTGGGGGGATTTTCTGGTCTATATCACGACCGGCAGCAACGTCGGCACCACCCGCTACGGGGATTACGTCACGATCCGGCAGGACCCGACGCAAGCGCTCAACGGTGCCTTTTTCGATGCGTTCGGCTATGGGCTGAACACCGTTGCGCCGCCGGGGAGCGGGACGCAGGTCGACGTGCGCTACGTGCAATTCGGTCGAGGAGGGGGCTGCCAAACCCCGCCTCCGGGTTAGCGCCTCGCGGCAGCCGCCGGGCGGGGCTGCCGCTCGGCCGGCTGCTCAACGTCGACGCGGCCTTGCGCAGTCGCGTATCTGTATCG
This sequence comes from Burkholderiales bacterium, assembly GCA_035501875.1. Taxonomy (GTDB): domain Bacteria; phylum Pseudomonadota; class Gammaproteobacteria; order Burkholderiales; family SHXO01; genus SHXO01. Next base: position 49,597 of record DATJVI010000136.1, on the reverse strand, counting down.
GTACGAGCCGGTGGGTTGATGACGGTATTCGATCACCGGCATCGCTGGGCGATCAGGTCAGGCAGCCAGGCTGTGCAGCATCCACCCGGTCTTCTCGTGGACCGCCAGGCGGTCGACCAGCATCCCGATGGTCACTTCGTCTCCGGCGCGTTGAGCGGCGGGTAGCACCGAACGGATGGTGTTGCCGACGGTCTCGTGGTCCGCCGCCAGCTGCTTCACCATTTCTTCGGCCTTCGGCACACCGTCCGCGTCCTTGATGCTCGCCAGCCGCGAGAACTGACTGAAGCTTCCCGGCGCATACTGGCCCAGCGCGCGAATGCGCTCGGCGACCAGGTCGACCGCGGCAGCGAGCTCCGTGTACTGCTCCTCGAACATCAGATGCAGATCGCGGAACCTCGGCCCCTCGACGTTCCAGTGGAAGTTATGCGTCTTCAGGTATAGCGCGTAACTGTCGGCGAGTACATGTGACAGCCCCGACGCGATCTCTTTCTTGGCGCCCGTTGCAGATTCCGTTTTCGTTGCCATTGCAGCTCCTTTCCTCAAAAGTGGCCCACCGTCACGCTCCCGCGAGTCGACGATACTGCGATTTGTCCTCGGCGTATTGATCGAGATCAATGGGAGCCTGCGGCACGGCGCTTGGTGCCCACGGTAACAGGCCTCGCCGATGATCTCCAATTGAATCTAGGCATCGAGCCGATAGCGCTTGGCTATCGGCCTCACGGGCAGGAAAGTCAGGCGCTTGGCCCGGCGAGGTAGGTGACGCAGCCGAGCGGGCAGGCGCGGATCGCGCGGCGCAGCGCCTCGATCGCTTGCGGGCGCGGATAGCTCGCGCGCCAGGCGAGCGCTACGCGGCGTCGGGGCGGCTCGCTGAAGGGACGGATCGCGGTCAAGGTGGCAGGCGCATCCCCTGCGCCGGCTGCCGCCGTGCACGGCAGCACCGTGATTCCCAGGCCCGAGGCGACCATATGACGAATGGTTTCGAGCGAGCTGCCCTCCACCGCTTTTTGTAGACCTCCTTCGATGGCCGGCGGGCCCACGCAACTGGGGCATGCAGCCACCACCTGATCTCGGAAGCAGTGGCCGGCGCCGAGCAGCAGCACCGTCTGCGTGGAAAGCTGATCGGTCGCGACGGCCTCGCGCTGCGCCCAAGGATGCCCGGCCGGGACCATGACCACGAAGGGCTCGTCGTACAGCGGCAGGGTCACCACACCCGGTTCCTCGAACGGCAGACAGAGCAGAGCCGCATCGAGCTCTCCTTGCACCAGCCGCTCGCGGAGTCTGCCTGTGTAGTTCTCCTCGATGATGAGCGGCATGCGCGGCGCGCTCGCATGCAGCACGGGCACGAGCAGCGGGAACAGGTACGGCCCGACGGTGTAGATCGCGCCCAGGCGCAGTGGGCCGTCGAGCGGGTCGCGCGCTTCGCGGGCGATGCGCTTGATGCCTTCCAGCTCATCCAGCACCCGCTGCGCCTGTTCGACGATGCGCGCGCCCACCGGGGTGACACCCACGTCGGTCTTTGTGCGCTCGAACAAGGCCAACCCGAGCTCTTCCTCGAGCTTCTTGACCGCCACGCTCAGCGTAGGCTGGCTGACGAAGCAGGCTTGCGCCGCGCGGCCGAAATGCCGCTCCCGCGCCACCGCGACGATATAGCGGAGCTCCGTGAGTGTCATCGCGACCGGATTCTACCGCAGGGGGGTTCGCCGGCCCGTGCGCCGAGTGCGGCGCGCCCCGCTCTGGAGGCGTCAGAGCGAGCGGAGAAAGTTGAGCAGATCCTGCTTGTTTGGCTCCGAGAGCTGGTTGAAGCGCAGGATCACCAGGTTCGCTTCCGATCCGGTGCCCCGGTGCTGCCCGATTGCGACCAGCAGGTCGGAGGTGCGCCCGTCGTGCAGGAAGAATACGCGCTGTCCCAGGCCCCAAAGCGGCGCCGTGCGGAACTCGCGCGGGCCGGCTTGGCCCTGACTGATTCCGTCGGCCAGTCCGATCCCCATGTCATGGACGAGCAGGTCCGAAAAGAGGTTCACGGGCTGGCTGCTGAGCGCGGCGACAGCCGTCGAAGGGCCGGTGGTCATCGTGGGCGTGTGGCAGTGTGCGCAGCCTACGGTGTCGAACAGGGCGCGGCCGTTCGCGATCGACGGCGCCCCGCCCGGAAAGCTGGGCGAGGGCTTGGGTGGCGCGAGAAAGCGCATGAAGAAGGCGAACTTCTCGGTGCCGCTCAGCGCATCGGTGAGGCTTTGCGCTTCGGTGTCCGTCGCATCGTTCGGCTCCGCCACGAACTGGCAGTCCGCAGTCTCGTCGCGTTCCGTCTGGAACAGCTCGTTGGTGATCCCCATCTCGACGTTGTAGGCCTCGCCGGCGAACAGCAGCAGAGATTTGTCCTGTGCCTTCCAGCCGAACCGAGCGGCCGTCCCGTCGTTGCCGTTGAAATTCGCCTGGCCGGAGATGGCGTTTCCGGCGAAGACGATGTTCGGTCTGCCTCGGATTCCGAGCGCCCGTTTCGCGGCAGCGTTGCTCGCTTGATTGGCGAGAATCGTGGCATCGGGGATCTGCTCGATGAGGCCGGCGCCGAACACAGGCGTGGGGATCCGGAAGATCACGTTATGGCGTGCCGCGGCTGTTGCGAAGTCGGGTTGCGCCAACTGGCAGCCGGGTGCGTCTCTACGGCCTTGGATGGTGAACAGCGAGTGCACCCCACCGTCAGGGGTGCCGTCCGGGTTTCTCACGAAGCGTGCTTCGCGCACCGGCCCGTTCAGCGAGATGAAAGAGGGCACGACGTTGGTTGCGCCGTCGAGGGTTGCGAACGCAACCTGGGGATTTTCACGCGGACTGCTTCCGCCGGCAGCGGGCTGCAGATGGCAGCCGACGCAACTGTTCAGGTTCATCCTCGGCCCTAGGCCATCCGCGATCTCCTGGGTGGCCATGAATTCGTCCCTGCCCGCCTTGAACAGCGCGAGTTGGCCTGGCGTCAGGTTCGGCAAAGGCTCGCCAGCATCGGACCCGCTTCGGATCCCCGGGTCTCTCGCAGTAAACGATGGACTGCCCGGGAAGGCTACTGTCATGCCAAGCAGAAACAGCGCGGCGACAGCGGTGCCCAGAAGGCACGCGGCGTAAAGACGTCTCATGTTTGCCCCCCAACCTCACTCACGCGATGACGGAAGTGGCGGGCTTGCCCCGAGGACCGGAGCTGGCTGGCTATGGGCCGGTGATCTCGATGTGCAGGACCGAGCCGGCTTCGATGCGACTGATTCTCATTATATTGTCAGGGACCGAGACACTGCAATCCTTGACTTGTGATCCGCGGAACGGTGTTCGTCGAAGAGGCATAGCGAGCGGCAGAGACAGATCGCCGCCGAAGATGCCCCTTGCTCGGCGCCTGCTATGCCCCGTTCACCGAACAGTGCCTGCCCGTCGTGTTCGTTGAGGGCTGCAGCATCTTCTCGAAAATGTCCAACTGAGCGCGGCTGCCGCCGATCTCGCAGACGCGGGCCCGAAGCTGCTCTCGATCCTCCGCGGCAGAGAATTCGCCCTGCATGAAAGCGGCGACCACTCGCAGGCCGGGAAGCGTGATCTCGCGCGCGCGCATGGAGAGCGCGCTCGATCCTTGGGCGAAAATGGTGATGTGGCCCGTCAGGCGTTGCAGGCGGTCATGGTGCCCGGCTCCGTGGAAAGCCACGGCCGCGTGGAGGTCGAGATAAGGCCAATGGCCGGCACGGCCGTGCGAAGCGTTCCAGCAGTCCGAGAGGAAGAACCAGCGGTCGCGCGCGCGCCATCCCCGGGTCTCGAGCTGCCAGAGCAAACCGGTAGCATCGGCAGCGTCCAACGGACCGTCGGCGGCGTGAGGCAACAGCCACTCGTCCAGGAGCTCCACTGTAGCGTCGACGTTGCCCGACTCTAGCTCGAACAGCGCGAGATGCCAGGCGTTATGCGCCAGCATCCGGCTGCCGTTCTTCCAGTGCGCCTCCTGTTGCTTCATCCACGCGGCCCCGCGGGCATGCTCGCCCCGCTCGAGGAGCGCATGCGCGACGGCATGCACGCCGTATGGGCAAGCGGGCTCGACGGAGAGCGCGCGCCGGCCAAGCGTTTCGGCCATCTCGGCGTCCCCGGTCTCGGCGCGCGCGAAAGCGGACATCGCTTGGACGTAGGCGAACGCCGGATCGCTCGGAGACCACGCCGGCGTCACGAGGTCGATGACATCGCACATCTTGCGGTGCGCTCCGAGGAAGAAGTAACACGACTGCGCTAGGCGCAGCGCGAGGAGGTCGCGAGGCCACCGCGCAAGGATCCATTCGTACCGCCGGGCGGATGCCCACGGCTCGCCTTCAAGCCAGTATCGCGCGGCGTCGAGGTGTGCCGTTTCCCAGGCGGTGAGGCTCTGACTTGTCACGGCGGTAGCGTTCAGTGCCGCGCGGATCAAGCGATGCGCGCGGGCATCCTTCGCCAGCACGCCGAGCGCCGCTTGCAGCACATGAGCAGCCGGGGCATCGGGGTCGTCGTCGCCGATCCCGCCGATCTCGGCAAGAGGGTCACCGACGGCGCGCAGGACCATATCAGTTGCGCGCTGCACAGCGTTGCTGGCGGAGTACACCTAGCTCACCCTCCTGCCGGCCGGCCCACAACCGTCGGCCGTCGCCCGGGTCTGGCCGCCGACGCGTTCCACGTTGATGACGGGCACGACATGCTCCCAGCGTGATTCCCCATAATCGAAGCACGCCGGCTTGCGAAGCGGCAAGCGGCGAGAGCAGGAGTATCGGACATCGCGTACGCGAGCGGAATGCTCGGAACGCCACCGAGATTGACCGAGACGCCTGAAGTTGCCCGCGGGGTTCCGCGTGCGGGCGCGGACAAACGCCACCGGCGCCGACGGCCTCGCTTCGGGCGATTCCGCCTCTATGCCGGCTTGCTTCCGGTGACCGGCACCGCGGTCAACGCCGGCTCAATTCGCCGGAACGGAGGAGAGAACCTGGGCTGGAAAGTCGTCCGCACTCCACAACGACGCGTGGTTGCGGCCGCTCTGTTTGGAGCGATATAGCGCTTCGTCGGCCCGGCGCAACAAGGCTTCCAATGTGTCCTCGGGGCCGGCCGCGACGACGCTCGCGATCCCGATGCTCACGGTCATGGCGATCGATCCGCCCGGGGCGCCGGGCCAGGACATGGGCGTCGCCTCGAGCGCCGCGCGGATGCGCTCCGCCAGCGTGGCGGCGCCCCGCGCATTCGTGTCCGGCAGCAACGCCACGAACTCCTCGCCTCCCATCCGGCCCAAGGCATCGGTTTCGCGCAGGGTGGCCTCGACGATCCCGACTGCATGGCGGAGCGCCGAGTCCCCGGCCGCGTGACCGAATGTATCGTTCAACAATTTGAACCGGTCGAGATCGAGCGACAGCACCGACACGGGCTGCCGGGAGCGGCGCGCGATGCCGACCAATCTCTCGCCCTGCTGCAGCAGGTTCCGCCGGTTGGCGATCCCGGTGAGATCGTCCGCTCCGGCGAGCCGCTTGAGCTCGAGTCCCTTCAGATAGCTGCGCCGCTGGAACCAGTCGAAGATGAAGCAGTTGAAGACGGCGATCCCACAGGCCGGAAGGATGAGGGCCGCATACCGCAATTGGTCCAGTCCCTCGGGAAGTCCCACATACGTTCCGGCCATCGGCAGGATGGCGAGTAACGCGATGATCGGCGCATTGATGTGGAACGGGTAGGCGACCGTGATGATCGGCGGAAGCAAAAGGAAGAACATGTAGCCGCCGATGCCGTACAACGCGCCACCGACGAGCCGATTCAGGATCGCCCCCCACACCGCCTCGGCGAGCAGCGCGGAGATGCCCAGCACGATGGCGAGGGAACGCCGGCTCACCCCGGCGAGGGCGCACGCTGGTTGCACTGCAAGCACGATGCCGAGAAGCAGGCGCAGCAAAAACGTCTGTGGAGCGCCGCCGCTGTCGATCGCCCAGTCCCAGAGCCACAGCAGCACCGAAAGCACCGCCGCGGCCGACGCGACGGCCATGGAAAGGCTGATGTTCTCGTCGAACTTGGCGGCGAGATAATCGGCTTCGCGCGCGGGGTCGAAGCGCAGCAGTTGGGATTGCAACCGTCGCAGGGAGAAGCGGGCAGCGAGCATCACGGACGCACTCCCACAGGCGCTAGCCGCGATCGGCGGAGCGTGCTTGCGCACGGCGTCCGGCGAGAGACAGACCAGAGGAACACCCGCGTTGCGTTTGTGCGAGATTGCATGATCGAACGGCAAGTCAGTCCATCGGTGCAATGACGAGGGAACCGAAGGCCGGCGCCCTTACTGGGCTCTTACCTTGAAGCGCGAGAGGAACCGGCGCTGCGAGAGCCTGAAAGCGACCGCGAAGATCACCATCGAAGCATTTCCCTGAGGTTTTGGAGGTGGGAAACGGACGCGCCGGTTTTTGTGGAGGGGCACTGTATCGCGGCGCCGACCGGTGGTCAATCGTCCTAAATTCTCCGTGGAGATTCGCGGGCTTGCGCATCGGTGCCCGAGTGACCCATCGATCGAATCCGTAAATGCGCTGGCGCATCTGAGAGATAGGAGAAGTGGAAGACCGGGGCCGCTTCAGCTCCAAAGCATCTTGCTCATCGCCGAACGGGGCGCGTGCCGGACGGCCGGCGTTCTCGCTCGCGATAAAATGCATCGATGGCGCGCGTGGCAGCATCGCGCCGCGCAACCAAATTTGTTCTCAAGACGCACCTGCCGATCGTCAGCCCCGAATAGCGACGGATCGGGTTATCGCGGAAGATGGTCGTGTAACGCCCTATGTCCAACAAGAGCCAAGAACAAGCGGCCTCGCAGCAGACCGCGGAGCACGCGCGGCTGGCGCTCGCACCGATCGGCCGGCCCGGCGAGTGGAAACTGCTCGGTCCCTATGTCAGCGAGCGCGCCTGGGGCACGGTGCGCGAGGACTATAGCGCCGACGGCACGGCCTGGGAGTATTTCCCGCACGATCACGCGCGCTCGCGCGCCTACCGATGGAACGAAGACGGTCTGGCCGGCATCTGCGACCTCGGCCAGCGCATGTGCCTGGCGTTGGCGTTGTGGAACGGCCGCGATCCGTTCCTGAAAGAGCGCATCTTCGGGTTAACCGGCAGGGAAGGCAATCATGGCGAGGATGCGAAAGAATATTGGTGGTATGTCGATGCGACGCCGACCTCGTCGTGGCTGCGCTGGCGCTATCACTATCCCCAGGCCGAGTTCCCGTACGCACGGTTGCGCGAGGAGAATGCTCGCCGCGGCAAACCGGACCGCGAGTTCGAGCTGATCGATACGGGGGTGTTCGACGGCGGTCGGTACTGGGAAGTCGCGGCAGACTATGCCAAGGCCTCGCCGCGAGACATCTGTATGCGCATCACCGTGCGCAACGCGGGTCCGGACGACGACGTGCTGCATGTGCTGCCGACGCTGTGGTTTCGCAACCGCTGGTCGTGGGAAAAGGGGATCGCGCGGCCGCAGGTTCGCACTATCCCGGGCGCGCCGGGCATCGCGCGGGCTCTGGCCGAAGAGCCCTTGCTGGGGACCTGGCACCTGGGCGCCGGGCCCGGTCCCGATGGCACGGCGCCGGTCCTGCTCTTCTGTGAGAACGAAACCAACGTGGCGCGCCTATTCGGCGTGAACGCCGGCAGTCCTGCCTACCCGAAAGACGGCATCAACGATCACGTCGTAGCGGGAGCCGGCACCGTCAACCCCGCGCAGACCGGCACCAAGATGGCGTGCTGGTATCGGCTTGTGGTGCCGGCGGGAGCGAGCGTCGAGCTGCACCTTCGGCTTGCGCATACCGGCGATGCACAAGGGCTCGACCTCGGCAGCGGATTCGAGCAGGTGCTCGCGGCGCGCGAGCGAGAGGCGAACGAGTACTACGCCACGCTGCATCCGGCAGACGCGACCGACGACGAACTGCGTGTGATGCGCCAAGCCTTCGCGGGGATGCTCTGGAGCCAGCAGTTCTATCACTACGACGTCGCGCGCTGGTTCGATGGCGATCCTGCGCAGCCTGCGCCGCCGGCGCAGCGCAAGTCCGGCCGCAACGCCGACTGGCGCCACCTCGACAACCACGACGTGATCGCAATGCCGGACAAGTGGGAGTACCCTTGGTATGCCGCCTGGGATCTCGCCTTCCACAGCGTGGTGCTCGCACACGTCGACCCCGCCGCTGCCAAGCATCAGCTCCTGCTGCTGTTCCGCGAGTGGTACATGCACCCCAACGGCCAGCTGCCCGCCTACGAGTGGGCGTTCGGCGATGTGAACCCGCCGGTGCACGCTTGGGCTGCTCTGGCCGTGTTCCGCATCGACGGCGGGAGCGACTTCAACTTCCTCGCGCGCGCCTTCCACAAGCTGCTGATCAACTTTACCTGGTGGGTCAACCGCAAGGACGCGCTCGGCGACAACATCTTCGAGGGTGGTTTCCTCGGCCTGGACAATATCGGGCCGTTCGACCGCTCCGCCATGCTGCCGACCGGCGAGCTGCTCGAGCAGTCCGACGGCACAGCCTGGATGGCCAAGTTCTGCCTGAACATGCTCGAGATGGCGTTGCGCCTGGCCAATCACGACCGCAGCTACGAAGACCTCGCGCTCAAGTTCTTCGAGCACTTCGCGCATATCGCATCCGCCATGGATACGCTGTGGGATGAGCAGGACGGCTTCTTCTACGATCGCCTGCGCAAGCCGGACGGCGTGTCGATGCCGGTGCGTGCGCGCTCGATGGTCGGGTTGCTTCCGCTGTTCGCGGGCGTGCATCTGAATGCGGCGCTCTGGGAGAGACTTCCCGAGTTTCGCGTGCGCGCAAACTGGTTCATCGGGAACAAGCCGCACCTCGCGAAGGTCCTGCATTATTTCGCCAAGGACGACCGCCCGGAGCTGCTCTCCGTATGCAACGAAGACCGGCTGCGGCGCGTACTGGCGCGCATGCTGGACGAGGACGAGTTCCTCTCGCCTTTCGGCCTGCGTTCGCTGTCGCGCCACCACCGCGACCATCCGCTGGTGCTCCAGTTGCCCGGCAGCGAGGCGCGGCTGGATTACGAGCCGGCGGAATCGCACACAGGGCTGTTCGGAGGCAACTCCAACTGGCGCGGCCCGATCTGGTTCCCGCTCAACGCCCTCGCGCTCGAATCGCTGCGCCATCTGCACGAATGCCTCGGCGATGCGTTCACTGTGGAGCTGCCGACCGGCTCGGGAGTCCGCGCGCACCTGGGGCAAGTGGTCGATGATCTGGAGCGCCGGCTGCTGCGCCTGTTCCTGCTCGACGGGCAACAGCGCCGCCCGGTCTATGCGGACAGGACGCTGCTCCAGCGCGATCCTGCATGGCGCGATCACATCCTGTTCTACGAGTATTTCCACGGCGAGACCGGCGAGGGCCTGGGCGCATCGCATCAGACCGGGTGGACGGCCTTGGCGGGTGCCATGATCGCCAACCGCAAGAGCCGGAAGACAGGGGCATAGTGGGTGCGGCAGACCACTGCGCTCCATGGCTTTGGCTTGCGATGTCCGCAGGCTTCGCGACGAGAAGGCGGAGCTCCACCTATCGAGGAAAAGTGACATGAACAGCGAAACCCCTAAGCACCCCGGCCTGAAGGAGAAGGCGATCGAGGAACTGAAGGTATTCTGGATCATCACTGTGTACCTTGCCGTGTTCCTCGGCGCGTTCACGAGTTACCGCAGGCTGATCCTGGCGGAGTTCGGCGTCGCCTATCTGCATTACGGGGTCGCCTTGATCGAGGCGCTCATCATCGCCAAGGTCATCTTGATCGGCCAGGCGTTTGGTCTCGGTAAGTGGGCCGAGGGCAGACCCCTGATCGTGTCCGTGATCTATAAATCGCTGCTATTCGGCGTTTTCGTGTTCCTGTTCGGCATTCTCGAACACGTCGTCGATGGACTGCTCCACAAGAAAGACTGGACGAGCATCCTGCATGGGCTCACCGACATCGGGCTATACGAGCTCCTTGCGCGGATGATCATGCTGATCATCGCCTTCGTTCCATTCTTCGCATTCTGGGAGATCGGACGCGTCCTCGGGCCGCGCAAGCTCACCGCGCTGTTCTTCTCGAAGCAGGCGGCGACCGCCTCGTCGGAGATTCGGCGCTGACTCGCTCTCGACCGTGCCGCCTGGCTTTCGCTGATGGTCAACGTGGCGACGAAGCGCATCGTCGAGCCCATACTCAAGGCCGGGACGCCGTCTTCTACTCTGGAGCCCAGCCACCGCCTTGGACGTGACGATGCGGACCGCAGTCGAGAACGGTAAGAGCTTTCCGCTCGGCGCGACGCTGCGCCACGGCGGCGCGAACTTCAGCGTGTTCTCGAAGCATGCGAGCGGGGTGCAACTCGTTCTCTTCGATGGTGTCGACGATTCCGCGCCGTCGCGAACCATCGACCTCGACCGCTACACACAGCATACGTACCACTATTGGCACGCTTTCGTTCCCGGCGTGAGCGCCGGGCAGCTCTATGCCTATCGGGTAGACGGACCGTTCGTGCCGGAGAAGGGACTGCGCTTCGATCGCGACAAGGTGCTCCTCGATCCCTATGGGCGCTGCATCGCGCGTCCACAAGCGCGCAGCCGCGCGGCCGCGTGCCGGCCGGGGAACAACGCGGGTTCCGCGTTCAAGAGCGTGGTGGTCGATCTGGACGCCTACGACTGGGGGGACGATCGTCCGCCGCGCCGCCCCTTCACGAAGACGGTGATCTACGAGATGCACGTGGGCCACTTCACGCGCCATCCGAACTCCGGAGTGATGGCGCAACGGCGCGGAACGTTCGCGGGGCTGGTGGAGAAGATCCCGTATCTGCGCGACCTGGGCGTGAGCGCCGTGGAGCTGCTGCCGGTGTTCGCCTTCGACGAGGAAGCTGCTCCCGCAGGCAAGCGCAACGTCTGGGGCTATCAGCCGCTCTCGTTCTTCGCGCCGCACCCGGGATACAGCTCGCGCCCGGAGCCGCTCGGCGCGCTCGACGAGTTCCGCGATATGGTGAAGGCGCTGCACCGAGGGGGGCTCGAGGTCATTCTGGACGTGGTCTACAACCACACGGCCGAGGGCGGCGCCGACGGTCCGACGCTTTGTTTCCGCGGCCTGGCGAACGAGACGTACTACCTCCTGGGGGCGGACAAGGCAACGTATGCCGACTACAGCGGCTGCGGCAATTCGCTCAACGCGAACGAGTCGATCGTGCGCCGCCTCATCCTCGACAGCCTGCGCTACTGGGTCAGCGACATGCATGTGGACGGGTTTCGGTTCGACCTCGCCTCGGTGCTGTCCCGGGACCAGCGCGGGCACCCGCTGCCGTCGCCGCCGGTGCTCTTGGACATCGAGTCCGACCCCGTGATCGCGAACGTGAAGCTGATCGCGGAGGCATGGGACGCAGCCGGGCTGTATCAGGTCGGCCGCTTCGTCGGTGACAGTTGGCAGGAGTGGAACGGCCGCTTTCGAGACGACGTGCGGCGCTTCCTCAAAGGCGACGACCGCACCGTACCCGCACTGGCAAGCCGCATCGTGGGCAGCCCCGACATCTACGGCGCGGAGGAGCGCGAGCCGGAGCAAAGCATCAACTTCGTGACCTGCCACGACGGCTTCACGCTGAACGACCTCGTCTCGTACAACGGCAAGCACAACGAGGCGAACGGCGAGGCGAACCGCGACGGGAGCGACGACAACCACAGCTGGAACTGCGGAGTCGAGGGTCCGACCGACGATCCCGACATCGAGGCGCTGCGCAACCGCCAGGTCAAGAATTTCCTCGCGCTCACGCTGTTCGCCACCGGGACGCCCATGCTGTTGATGGGCGACGAGGTGCGCCGGAGCCAGCGCGGGAACAACAATGGCTATTGCATCGACGACGAGACGGCCTGGTTCGACTGGTCGGCGCTCGAGCGCCACGCGGACATGCAGCGCTTCGTGCGCCAGCTTGTCGCCGCGCGTATGGCGCGCACGCTGCCGATCGAGCGCGTGGACATGACGCTCAACGAGCTGCTCGCGCAGAACCGGATCGATTGGCACGGCGTGCACCTGGGCGCACCGGACTGGAGCGACAAGTCCCACAGCCTCGCCGCGACCGTACGCTTCGAAGCCGACGCGCTTTCCCTGCATCTCATGGTGAACGCTTACTGGGAGCCGCTCGCGTTCGCACTTCCCGCGCTGGAAGCGGACCAAGAGCCGTGGCGGTGCTGCGTCGACACGTTCCGCCTGCCGCCCGCAGACATCTGCACCTTTGCCGAGGCGCAACCGGTACCTGGTCCGACATTCACCGTCCAGCCGCGTTCGCTCGCCGTGCTCGCAGTCCGCACCCGGAAAGCAGCGAGGGAAGAAAGAGGAGCAGGCCCACCAACGCCGAGGTGAACCCCGTCTCCGGCATCACCAAGCCCACGCCGGCGGTATCCTCCATCACCATGGCGCTGGGGGCGCTGGCGCTCCCGAAGCAGCAGGCCATCGCGCTGGAAGCCGACGAAGTTCGTGCCGTTCGATTCGGTGAGCAAGCGCACCGCGGCGACGGTTGCCGACTTCGCCGGCAAGAGCGTTGTGCTCACCAAAGCGGCGCCGCAGGGGATCGTAGAGCTCGCGAATCCGGCCGCGGACGTCGCGCCACCCCAAGAGTGCCGCACTGGTGAACCAGCCGCTGCGGCCCATGACGACGTGATCGCCACATCGAGCAGGTCGCACTGATGACCGTGAATGCGAGGCCCACTACATGAGCGGAGGCACCATGGACTTTCGTAAGCACTTCATCGTCGAACCCGGTAGCAAGGTCCGGCTTGGCGGGGTCGACCCGGCGTTCACCGGCCCGCACGAGTCGCACGAGAAGGCGATGCCCGAGATCCAGAAGCACGTCGCCCGCATGGACAAGCTGCAGTATCTGCTGTACGCGGACGGCAACCGGTCGATGCTCGTGGTGCTGCAGGCGCTCGACGCCGGGGGCAAGGACGGTGTGATCCGGCACCTGTTCAGCGGCATGAATCCGCAGGGGACCGCGGTGACCGGATTCAAGCAACCGAGCAAGTCAGAGGCCGCGCACGACTTCCTCTGGCGCGCGCACCTGCACACGCCCGGCAAGGGGGAAGTCATGATCTTCAACCGGTCGCATTACGAGGACGTGCTCGTGGTGCGTGTGCACAAGCTCGTGCCGCAGTCCGTGTGGTCGAAACGCTACGAGCTGATCAACGATTTCGAGAGGATACTCAGCGAGAACGGCACGCGCATCGTGAAGTTCTATCTCCATATCAGTCCCGAGGAGCAGCGCGAGCGCTTCAAGCAAAGACTCGATGACCCCGCCCGCCACTGGAAGATCAGCGAGAGCGACTACTCCGAGCGCGAGCTGTGGTCCGACTACATCGCGGCGTTCGAGGAGGCGATGCAGCGGACGAGCACGGCACATGCGCCGTGGTACGTGATTCCGGCCAACCATAAATGGTTCCGTGATCTCGCCATTTCGCAGATCATCGCCGACACCATGGAGGAGATGGACTTGAAGCTGCCGCCGACCCAGGTCGACATCGCGGCAATCCGGCGGCAGTACCATGCGGCGGCCGCGGAGCAAGGGAGCCGGCCCGGAAAGCCGCCCAAAGAGCCGCACGACGAGCAAGCAGCGGCTAAGAAGTGAGCACGATCGACGAGGCGAACCGGTCCACCTGAAACAAAAGGCGGCGGCTACGCTCGGGCAGTCCCTAGAGAAACCGCGCAGTCGGCTCGTCCGCTCACAAGCCGCGGTGCCCTCGACCGAGCGTTCGTTCGACCGCATTCTCGCGCAGTGTCCAACGCGAAGCCGGTCAATCTCAGTCCGCTCGCGAGGCAAGCCTGGACGCGACGCCTCGACAACGGAATAATCACACCAGAAGAGGAAACGAAGTCTCCACCGTCCCCCAACCGCGGCGAATCGCTATCCAGAATCCGCCTCGGTTGCGTTGCGATAAAATCGAACGCCAACGGCATCTCGATTCCAAGAGCGGGCGTTGACCAGGGTCGGCTTGGCGTACAAGCGCGAAGAGTTGAGCACGGACTGCAGTGGCCACATCCAAAGACGTGCGGCGCTCGCGCCCGGAGGACGTCGATTGCGGCGCGCGGGAAATGGGGCCGACAGTACTACGCCGAACGGAGCGGTACGAAAGCAGGAGATGCGCTGCCAGGCGGGCTCGACAATGGCTCACCGGCGGGTCGCTCTTCGTCTGGGGGATCGCCGCGCACGCTGCCGATGCGAGCGCCAGCGCGCCGGTGCAGGACGAGATGCTGCTTTCCGACAGCTTGGGAAAGGCCGCGCCCACCCCCACGGACCAAGTGCCGCAGGGGCTTCGACCTTCCTCCAGCATCGGGCTCAAGTATCAGATCCCCAATCCTCACAAGGGCACGACCCTCCCCCCTGAGGTTCAGCAGAAGGTGAAGTCCGCGCGGGAGGGCGTACCGGGATTCCAGTGGTTCCCGGCTGCACCGCCGCAGTTGATGCCGTACCTGTTCAGCAACGACGCGTTGGGCAACACGGCCGTGCGACACGGAGCGCTCGTCGACGTCGCCCCGCTCGAGCCCGAAGTGCAGGGGGTGAAGTACTGGGCATCCAGCTTCGGGCTCCACTACGACCTCGAGCAGACTTTCACCTACGCGGGCATGAACAACGTAGTGAGCGGAGACGACAATCTGGGCAATTACAACCTGGACCTGCCGCTGAAGTGGGCCGTATTCGACGCGCCGGCCGGGGGCACCGCGGGATGGATCAGCGCCCAGATCGAGTACCAGGCCGCGATCGGCAACTCCGGTCCGACCCAGACCGCGCAAACCAACCTCGGCACTCTTACCAATCCGACGAGCTTCTGGTCGAAGCACAGCGGCTTCCGCATGCCTGAACTGGCTTGGCAGCAGGCGCTTCAGTCCGGCGAAATCGTTGCGTTGGTCGGCGTCGTCAATCAGAGCAACTACCTCGATGCGAACGCATACGCGAACAGCGGCCGCGGCCAGTTCATCAACTCGGCACTGGGCAACAGCATGGTGCTGCCGTTGCCGGCGTACGGTTACGGGGCGAACCTGCAGTGGCAGCCGCGGAAGGATTGGTACACCATGCTCGGCTACTCGGTCGGCAGCTCCAGCCCAGCCGACAAACCGAGGGAGAATTTCACCTGGACGACCTGGTCGATCGAGTGGGAGATCGGGTACGCGCCGAGCGACTTCCTGGGAATGGGTCCGGGCATCTACCGCGTTCAGCCGTTCCTGGCCCGCGTCGGTGGACCGGTGCAAGGTGGGCTGGCCTTCAACGGCCAGCAGCAGCTTGGACCCAACTCGCCGTTCGGTTGGTTCGGGCGCTTTGGCTTCGGGGGCGCGCAGGTTTCCGGCGGTGCCAAGGCGCAGATCGGCACCGGCTTCGACTTGCAGGCGCCGCTCAAATATGTCGGATGGGTTCCGCAGCTCAGTAACGATCTGCTCGGCGTAGGCTTCGTCTGGAGCCAACCCTCCGCGACCACACAGACGGTGTATCACGAGAACGAGTATGTGTTCGAGACGTTCTACACGCTGCAACTGTCGCCCTTGAGCCAGGTCCAGCCCGACCTGCAGCTCGTCTGGAATCCGGCGTTCAGCCCGGATCCAGGGCCTGCCGTGGTTTTCCAATTCCAGTTCATCCTCAAGTGGTGACCGGGCCGCTGTCCTCTGCTGCGACCCTGCGGCGCGGCTCAGGCGCGGACGCCCTCACGAAAACATGGTACGGTTGCAACCCCCGATGGCGGGCCGGCGTGTAGCGTTCGGGGCGTGGGGCGCGGCGAATGCACCGGATCGCCCCTGTGTGTTGCCAAAACAAACTGGGAGGAGAACGTTGATGAAGAACACGATTGCAGCGATATTGGCGGCGCTCACGGGGTTCGTGCCTCAAGCCTTCGCCGCGGATGCGAACGAGTTGTCGGTTCACCAGTCGATACGGATCAATGCGCCCGCCGAAGCGGTCTGGGCGGTGGCCGGGGATTTCAACGGCTTACCGCGCTGGCTGTCGACGATCGAACGCAGCCAGATCGTGCTCGGCACCAACAACCAGGTCGGCGCGATTCGACTTCTCACCCGGCGCAACGGCACGAAGGTCACCGAAAAGCTGATCGAGTACGATCCCCGGACCATGCGGCTGGCGTATACCTACGTGGATGGCGCCGTCGCGTTGAGCGATTACTTTCCGGTCATGATTGTGCGCGACGGCGGCGATGGGACTTGCATCGTGGACTGGAGCGCGCGCTTCAAGCGTCTGGACTACGCCACGGACCCGCCCCCTCCCGGTCAGGACGACAAGGCGCTCACCGACCGCTACAACGAGCTGTACAAGACCGGGCTGGAGAGTCTCAAGCGCGTGGTCGAGGGCGCACAGTAGCGCTCGCACCGAGTTGCGCAGTCCCCCGCGACCTATCTTGGGCCCGCGCCACGTCCCTGGCGCGCGCGCCGGCCTTTGCGACGCGAACCTGCCCGTCCTCGCCGTCGACGAGCGCACGACCATGCAGGAGCGGAAGGGCACGTTGCTATCGTGCCTAGCGTGGCGGCGACCGACCCTGAGCCTAAGGGCGCACGTTGACATACGTATGAAAGCAACGTATGGTTTTTCATATGAGGACCACGCTCATTATCGACGACGAAATTTTCCGCCGGCTCAAGAAGCTGGCGGCGGAGCAAAACCGCACGCTGTCCGACATCACGCAGGAAGTGCTTCGGCAGGGCCTGAGCCGGCCTCGGCGCACGGCCCGCCCCAAACCAGCCAGGCTGCCCGCGTTTTCGATGGGTCGCCCCCTAGTTGACGTCGCGGACCGGGACCAGCTCTATGAGGTCCTCGATCGGTCGTGAGGTTCGTCGTCGACACCAACGTGCTCTTGTATGCCGTCAACCGCGACGCCCCGGAGCATGCTGCGGCGCGCTCGGCACTAGAAGGCTGGCTCGCTGGTAGCGCGCCATGGTGCCTTACCTGGGGGATCGTGTACGAGTTCCTGCGCACCGCGACCCACCCGAAGGTGTTCCGGCGTCCATTGAGTGCTGCGCAGGCGTTAGCATTTCTGGACCCCCTCCTCGGCTCGGAACTGGTGACGGTGCTCGAGCCATCCGAACGGCACGAAGCCATGCTTCGCGAGACGGTTAGTGCCTTTGGGGCGCCAACCGGAAACATCTTCCATGATCTGCATACTGCCGTGCTGATGCGCGAGCATGGCGTTTCGGAGATCATGACCGCAGATCAGGATTTCCGGAAGTTTGGGTTCCTGGCCGTTACGGACCCTGTTCACCGCGCCGGGTAGCCTCCTCGATCGGATCCGGCGACGCGGGGTGGCGCGCACACGCATGGATGCCGGCAGCGTCAGCCGGCGATGTCACTGCACCCGCTCCAGCGGCGGAATCTTGTACGTTCCGTTGAGGAACGGCTCTTTCGGCCAGTAACAGCGCAGCGTGAGGTTCATTGGGCCGCCCGGCGGGCTGGGTAACCAGTTGGATTCCTTGCCCATGCCGGGCGATGCGGGTTGGATGACCAGATCGAGCGAGCCGTCGGCGTTGTATTTGAGCGGCATCCACGGCGCCAGGTCGTAGCGGTTGATGGCGTTGGGGGCGTAGAAGTTGCCCTGGTAGATCGAGAGGGACCACGTGGCGTTGCACGGGAACATCTGGTCTTTGCCGACGTGCATCGCGTACTTCTTGGCAAAATCGAGACGGTTACCGTCGCTGTCCTCGAAAGCGGTGGGATACACCGCGTCTTCCTTGGTCAGCGCACCCAGCCCGAGCCAGGCGATGACTGCCCGCGTGGCATAGTCGGTCCCGTAGGCGCCCAGGGTCAGCGGATTGGCCCAGCCGTTCAGCGTCTCCATCTTGTAGGGCGCCGACTCGATCTTGCGCCACGTCTCTCTGACCGCGCGGTTCAGCCCGGCCGCGACGGCGGGGTCGAGCTTGCCGAGGTCAAAGTCCTGGCCCGGCTCGATGCCGAGCTTCTTGAGCTTCTCCATCATCGGCGCGTCCGCCGGGTAAGGCGGGTTGTCCTTCATCAGCAGCGCCAGACGCTTGAAGAAGGCGCCCGCGTCCATGCGTTTTACCTGGTCCACGGGTGGCATTTTGGTGTCGACGCTCTGATCCACCGGCACGTTGTCAGGTGGCGTGTACGCCTTGCCCCAGGCGCTCAGCGGAGTGAGCTTGTATTGCGCTTCGAGCGCGATGACGTCGGCGAAGTCCCGCGGGCCGTCGGTTTGCGTTTGAATCAGGATCCATGCATACCGTGTCGAGGATCGATGGATCCCCTTCACATCAATCGGCGCCGTGCCATTCCAGTTGGGCCCTGCGATCAGGAAATTGCCAGGTCCCGTACCGGTGGTGCGCTTGCCCACGGATGCGAAATCGTCGGTCCACATATTGAGCGCCTGCATCACGACGTAACGGCCGTGGGTGTCCGGCAGGGACACGACGAACGGCTCCTGCTCCAGATCCACAAAGCCCGTCGTCCACAGGGAGCTCATGCTGATGCGCACCACATTCTTGAAGTCCGGGCTCACATAGCGCTGCATCCGTGCGAACTGGTTGATCGGTGCCGTGTACTCGCCTGCCGTGGGCGTGGCCGTCTGTACTTGTCTCGTCACGTCCATGACGACCAGCGGGAAGCCATACGCATACGCCTCCTTCCCGTGCAAGTACGCTTCCCTCTTCTTGAGGAAGCTACACCCGGATACCCCCACGCCGACGGTCAGGCAGACGATGGCTGAGGCCAGCCGCCAAGCGTTCTTGTGGCACATCATGGATCGTCTCCTGAGACTCCGCATCCGGCTGCCGGGTGGTCACGGTGCGGCGGGAAAAGCATGCTCGCGCAAGAGTTCCCCCAGCGCGTTGCCGCCGAACCACTCGACACGCGCCGATCCATCGGCGCCCGTGACCGCCTTCAGCGGCTCGATGTTTCCGGATGGAAGCTCGGCCGGTCGATCGACAGCGTCACTTCATTCAGCTTACCAGCGAACTGGAATGACGGCTTCGTGTCAGCAGCTCAGCCGCAGGTGCCCATCACAGGGCTAGCCTGGTCGAACGGAGCGCTACGCGCGCTCCCCGGGCCAGCGGCGCCGAGCTGTCATCAAGCCTACACATTCGTGGCCGAGGATGACCTGTTCCCAACAGGCGCCCGCGTCGCCTGCTAGATCCGCTTCTAGTCATCGGGATATCCCATGGAACCGCGCACGCTGGTTCATCCCATCGCCCCGAGCGAATCCGGCGGCGAACGCGATCTGCTCGGGCACTACGAATGCGGCCCGGTGCCGCTGCCGCGCAAAGCCATCGATTCGTTCCGGCGCCATCTGGCGTTCGACCATATGGTCGACCCGGAGCTGGCCAGCATGCGGCAGCGGTTCCAGGCGATCAGCCGCTCCGTCCGCGATCTGCTCGCGCAACGCTGGCTGAGAACGAAGGAAGCCTACTACCGCGCGAATCCCAAGCGCGTCTATTACCTGTCGATGGAGTTCCTGATCGGGCGTTCGCTCGCGAACAACGCGCTCAACATGCTGATCGATCCGGTCATTCACGAAATGATGCAGGAGGAGGGCATCGATCTGCGCGCACTGGCGGATGCCGAACCCGACGCGGGGCTGGGCAACGGTGGGCTGGGGCGCCTCGCCGCATGCTTCCTCGATTCGCTCGCCACCTTACAGATCCCCGCACACGGCTACGGGTTGCGGTACGAGTACGGTGTCTTCCGCCAGGAAATCCGGAACGGGTTCCAGACCGAGACGCCCGACAATTGGTTGCGGCGTCCCGATCCTTGGGAAGCCGTGCGCTATGCCGACACCGTTCCGGTCGAGGTCAACGCACGAATTCGCATCGACCGCGGACAAGCGTACTTGGAAGCGAACCACCCGTACACGCTGCTGGGCGTTCCGTACGACCGCCCCGTCATCGGCTTCGGCGGCAGGAACATCAACACGCTGCGTCTGTGGGGCGCCGCTTCCCCCGAGTTCTTCAACTTTCGGGAGTTCAGTCACGGCGACTACTTCGGGGCCGTGCTCGACAAGGTGGTGGCCGAGAACATCACCCGCGTCCTGTACCCCGACGACTCCACGGTCGCGGGCAAGCGCCTGCGTTTCATCCAGGAGTTCTTTCTGGTCGCGTGCTCTCTGGCCGACATCGTCGCGCGCTTCCGACGCTCCGGCAACGAGTGGCATGCGCTGCCCGACAAGGTGGCGATCCAGCTCAACGATACGCATCCCGCGCTGGCGGTCGCCGAGCTCATGCGCATTCTGCTCGATCAGGCCCACCTCGGTTGGGACGACGCTTGGGACCTCACGGTGCGGACCCTGGCTTATACCAACCACACCCTGCTCCCCGAAGCGCTCGAAACATGGCCGGTCGAGTTGTTCGAGTTGCTCTTGCCCCGCCATCTGGAGATCGTCTACGAGATCAACCGCCGCTTCCTGGATCAGGTGCGCGCCCGCTTCCCCGACGACGAGGGCCGCCTCACCCGCATGAGCTTGATCGAGGAGCGGCCGATCAAGCAGGTGCGCATGGCTCACCTCGCCATCGTCGGCAGCCACAGCACGAACGGCGTCGCCGCCATCCATTCCGAGCTGCTGCGTACCACCACGGTGCGCGATCTCGCGGAGATGTTCCCCACCCGGTTCAACAACAAGACCAACGGAGTCACACCGCGCCGCTGGCTGCTGCTCGCGAACCCCGGCCTCGCCAATCTCGTCACGCAGGCGATCGGCGAGGGGTGGATCACCGACTTCGACCAGATCCGTAGGATCCTTCCGCTTGCCGACGATGCGGCGTTCCGGTCCGACTTCCGCAAGGCCAAGCGCCATGCCAAGGTCCTGCTGACCGATTGGGTCAGAGCGAGCTGCGGCCGAGCGCTCGATCCGGACACGATCTTCGATTGCCAGATCAAGCGCATTCACGAGTACAAGCGACAGTTGCTCAACGTCCTTCACATCATCGTGCTGTATAACCGGCTGCGGGAGGACCCGACCCTCGACATGCCGCCGCGCACCTTCCTGTTCGGAGGCAAGGCGGCGCCCGCCTATGCGCTCGCGAAGCTGATCATCAAGTTCATCAACAGCGTGGGTGAGGTCGTGGGCGCTGATCCGGTGAGCCGCGGCCGTCTCAGCGTGATGTTCCTGCCGGACTACAACGTGAGCTTGTCCGAGCGCGTGATTCCCGCGAGCGACGTATCGGAACAGATCTCGACGGCCGGCTACGAAGCGAGCGGCACCAGCAACATGAAGTTCATGATGAACGGGGCGTTGACGGTCGGCACGCGCGACGGCGCCACGATCGAGATGGCGGAGGAAGCGGGTCCGGAGAACCTGTTCCTGTTCGGGCTGACCGCGCAGCAGGTGGCGGACAGCAGGGGGTGGTACAGCCCGTGGTGGCATTACCACAACGAGCCCGAGACGCGTCGGGCGCTCGACCTGATCGCGGGCGATCACTTCAGCCGCGACGAGCCCGGGCTGTTCCGGCCCATCTGGGACACGCTGCTCACCTCGGGCGATTTCTACCGCCACCTGGGTGATCTCACCGATTATGCGCGTGCCCACACAGAGGTCGCGTCCCTGTACGCGGAGCCCGATGCGTGGACGCGCAAGGCGATCCTGAACCTCGGCGCGTCCGGGAAGTTCTCGAGCGACCGTTCCATTTCCGAATATGCCGCTCAGATCTGGAACGCGCGGCCCTGCCCGGTGACATAGAGCCGCACGGACGACCTCGACATTCGGTCCCGAACGACAAGAACGCCAGAATGGCCTCAGTGCTCACCGGTGCGTTGGCCGACGGGAAAGTCTTCGAAGGCTCCACGACGCTGCTGCCGCAGTCGTGCCAGCTAGTCATCTTCGGCGGACCCGGCGATCTGAGCTGGCGCAAGCTTCTGCCGGCAATCTACAACCTCAGCGTCGACGGCGTGCTCCCCTCACACTTTGCAGTGACCGCTTTCGGCGTGCCATCCGAAGGCACGACTGACGCAGACCCCGACCAGTACATACGCGAACGCGCCCGGAGCGGGATCGGCCGCTTCTCGCGACAAGCGCTGGACGAAGCGCACTGGGAGAACTTCGCGCGCAGCCTGTTCTTCGTCCAGGGCAGCTTCAACGACATGCGCGCGTACAAGCAGCTCAAGGCGCGGCTCGAGTCGCTCGACCAGCAGTTCGGCATTCCCGGCAGCCGGGTGTACTACCTGGCCGTGCCGCCGGGATTGGTCGGGCAATGCGTCGAGCATCTGAGAGCCGCCGAAATGATCTGCAGCCCGGGCGATACCGCCGCGTTCACCCGAGTGATCGTCGAGAAGCCGATCGGGCGCGACCTCGAAAGCGCGCGCGAGGTGAATCGCGTCGTGGGCGCCGCGTTTGCCGAGAGCCAGACGTACCGCATCGATCATTACCTCGGGAAGGAGACGGTGCAGAACCTGCTCGTGCTCCGCTTCGCCAACAGCATCTTCGAGCCGCTCTGGAACGCGAAGTGCATCGATCACGTGCAGATCACCGTGGCCGAGGAGGAGGGGCTCGCACAGTACGACGCGGGCACCGGAGAAGTCATCGCGACCCGTGCCGGATATTACGAAGGCGTCGGTGCATTGCGCGACATGGTCCAGAACCACATGCTGCAGGTCCTGTGCGTGATGGCGATGGAGCCGCCTTGGTCGCTCGCACCCGAGGTGGTGCGCGATGCCAAGGTAGGCGTGCTCAATTGCTTGCGGCCGTTCGCCACGGCCGACGTCGATGCGAACGTCGTGCGGGGGCAGTACATCGAAGGAGATGTCCATGGGCAGCGTGTGCCCGGATATCGGAAGGAGGTTCGCGAGTCGTTCGAGGCGATGGGGCGAGAGCTACCCCGCAGCTCCGTGCATTCGACCACCGAGACCTTCCTGGCTCTCAAGCTCTACATCGACAACTGGCGCTGGGCGGGCGTGCCTTTCTACCTGCGCACGGGAAAGCGGTTGCCGAAGCGAGTGAGCGAGGTCGCGATCCAGTTCAAGTATGTGCCCCAGATCCTGTTCAATTCCAACCCGGACATGCAATTGGAGCCGACCGTGCTGTCGGTGCGCGTGCAGCCTGAAGAGGGCCTGGCGATGCGCATCGCGTCCAAGCTCCCGGGACCCAAGATCCGCATCTACCCGGTGAAGATGGAGTTCAACTACGCGAGCGGCTTTGGCGGCAAATCGCCGGAGGCCTACGAGCGGCTGCTCCTCGACGTGATGGCGGGCGATGCGACGCTATTCATGCGCCGCGATCAGGTCGAAACGGCGTGGCAGTTCGTCACTCCCATCCTCGATCGTTGGGAGAAGGCCGGCGTTCGCGACCTGCCGGAGTATCAGTGTGGGACCTGGGGCCCGGTCGAAGCGAATCGTCTGATCGAGCCGGACGGCCGGGTCTGGAGAAGCCTGTGACGACGCCCTCACCCTTCGCGCCGAGTGGCAGCGTGCCGATCCCGTTGCGGGAGGTCGAGTCGGAACTGGCGCGGCAGGTGAGCGCGCAACACGCAGCGAGGGAGCACCCTGTCCAGCTCGCCCGCATGTCGAATCTCGTCATCTTCTGCGATCAGCGTGAGCAGGCGGAAAGCCTGGCCGCGGAGGTCTCGAAGGTGGTGGCCATCCATCCGGCTCGCGTTCTGCTCTTATTGGGTGAGGCCGATGCGCAAGACGCGGCAGTCAGCTCCGCCGCGCTGGTCCGCTCGCGGCACAATGGCACGGCGGTAGATGCCGTCTCGGAGCTGATTGCGTTGCACGCGGCGGGCCCCGCGGTGGCGCGGCTTCCCTTCGCCGTGCGGGCGTTGCTGGTGGGTGATCTGCCGATCAATCTGTGGTGGGCTTCGAATCAGCCGCCACCGTTCGCGGGCGCGCTGCTTTTCGACCTTGCCGAGAATGCACAGCAGATCATTTACGACAGCCGGGGCTGGCTCGACCCGACACGTGCAGTGGCTGCCACCTCGCATTGGCTCGATGCGTTCGCCAGAGCACTGCCTGGCGGGCGTTGGCGCGTGGCATCCGATATCAATTGGCGGCGCCTGAAAGCCTGGCGTCGTCTTCTGGCACAGGCGCTGGATCCGACCACTCCTGGAGGGGCCGCTGCCACCACGACCGAGTTGCTTCTGGAGCATGGGCCGCACGCCGTGATCCAGGCGTGGGAGCTGGTAGCCTGGCTGACGCGCAGGCTGGGCTGGACGGTGAAGGCGGGCAAGGTCGAGCCGGGAATCGAAATCCGCTGGGCATTCGAGGCCCCCCACGGCACGGTGTCCGTCCGCATCAGACGCCTCGCCGACGTGCCCTCGGAGATACGGCAGGTTCGCTTGCAATGCCATGTCGACGGGCGGCCCGCGACGCTCGCGTTTCGACCGCTCCACGCGACGCGGCTCGAACTGAATGCCGAAGGCGTTGAAGCGGCGCCCCGCACGCTAAGCGTGCAGCCGGTAGCGCTGGCCGAGCTCGTGGGACGTCAGCTCTCGGACCGTGAGCGAGACCCGGTGTTCACCGAGAGCATGACCACCGCCCAGACGCTCGCGCAAAGCCTGCTCAAATAGTTCTGCGGGTCGAAGTGCGGTTGTCATAGCGATGGCGCGCGGGCGCTGTAGCGTCGGCCCGCTTGCTGATGCACCTCAGGAGGAACAATTGAATCCGAACGACGACGACTTGATCCGACGCGTGCACCAGGAGGTGATCGACAGCTACGACGACGAGTTGGAGCTGGATTTGGAGGATCGGACCCCGAGCGAGCTGTACGCCGGCGTCCCGCCCTCGGAAAGGGAAGCGCGCCGTCGTTACTTCCGCGAGCTGCTTCGCCTGCAGACGGAGCTCATCAAGCTGCAGGACTGGGTGGCGAGCACCAAGCACAAGCTCGTCATCCTGTTCGAAGGGCGCGACGCCGCGGGCAAGGGCGGTGTCATCAAACGCATGACACAGCGGCTCAATCCGCGCTCGTGCCGCGTGGCTGCGCTGCCCGCGCCCAGCGACCGCGAGCGCACGCAGTGGTACTTCCAGCGCTACGTCGCGCACCTGCCTGCGGCCGGTGAGATCGTGCTGTTCGACCGCAGCTGGTATAACCGCGCCGGCGTGGAGCGCGTGATGGGGTTCTGCACGGACGAGCAGTACGAGGAGTTCTTTCGCTCCGTGCCGGAGTTCGAGAAGATGCTGGTGCGCTCCGGCATCCAGCTGATCAAGTACTGGTTCTCCATCTCCGACGAGGAGCAGGAGCTGCGCTTCCTCGCCCGCATCCACGATCCGCTCAAGCAGTGGAAACTGAGCCCCATGGACCTGGAGTCGCGGCGCCGATGGGAGGAGTACACGAAGGCCAAGGAGATCATGCTCGAGCGCACCCATATTCCGGAAGCGCCGTGGTGGGTGGTGCAGGCGGTGGACAAGAAGAAGGCCCGGCTCAACTGCATCCACCATCTGCTGAGCCAGATGCCGTATCGGGAGGTGGAGCATCCGGCCATCGTCTTGCCGGAGCGCGAGCGCCACGAGGACTATGTCCGCCATCCCGTGCCGGCGAGCATGATGGTGCCCGAGCTGTACTGACGAAGCTGTTGCCAGGACGCACCGTCAGCGCGTGCGCTTGGCGGTGTCGCTGTGGTGCGGCGCCCGGACCACCGAAGTGGTCGGGCGCGATTGACTGGGCGCCCTGCCACGGGCTCGCCCCTCGTCTTGGGTCGGACAAGCCGCATGCGTTCGGTCGCAGCCTGCGTCATTTCGGACGACCCTATCCAGGCAGCCTCCGGCTCGGCTATTCTTCGCTGTGCCGCTTCTGACGCACGGCAAGCAGCCAGGCGGCCGCGTCGGCAAGTGCTCTCAGGGAGAGGGAAGATGCTCCAGTTGATGCCTCGGCAGATCGCGTTCGCGCTGTTGCTCGGGTCCCTCGCAACGCATGCCATCGCCGAGAAGTACTATGACATCGGCGTGACCGACACCGAGATCAAGATCGGTCAGACCATGCCGTACAGCGGGCCGGTATCCGTGCTCGGAAGCATCGGCAGGACGCAGGCCGCGTACTTCAGAAAGATCAACGACGAAGGCGGCGTTAACGGCCGCAAGATCAACCTCATCTCGTTGGACGACGGCTACGTTCCCGCCAAGACCGTCGAGCAGGTCCGCCGGCTGGTCGAGCAAGACGCGGTCTTCGCTCTGTTCCAAACCCTGGGCACGGCGCCGAATGCCGCGATCCAGAAGTACACCAACGCGAGGAAGGTGCCCGCCATCTTCGTCGCATCGGTCTCCGAGAAGATCGCCGATCCGAAGAACTATCCCTGGACCATCCCCTGGAATCCGCCCGCGTCGCTGGACGGCAGCGTCTACGGAAGGTGGCTGCTCAAGGAGAAGCCCGGTGCGCGGCTTGCGGTGCTCTACCAGAACGACGATCTGGGCAAGGACTACCTGCGGGGTCTCAAGGCCGCGCTCGCCGATGCAGCGCGCTCGATGGTGATCGCCGAAGCGAGCTACGAGACCTCCGACCCCACCGTCGATTCTCAGGTGATCAGTCTGAAGGCCTCGCAGGCGGACACCCTGTTCGTCGCGGCCACGCCCAAGTTCGCCGCCCAGGCGATCCGGAAGGTGTACGACATCGGCTGGCGGCCGACTTTCCTGATCGCCTACCCGGGGACCAGCATCGAGTCCGTACTCAAGCCTGCCGGCCTCGAGAAGTCGATCGGCCTGATCTCCGCGTACTATGGAAAATCGGATTCGGCGATGTGGGGAGACGACCCCGGCTTTCAGGCCTACCTGGCCTTCATGAAGGCGTACTACCCCGAGGCCAATCCGGAAGACGGCATCAACTCCTACGGCTACGCCGTGGCCCTGACCTTCGTCGAAGTGCTGCGGCGTTGCGGAGACAACCTGACGCGGGAGAACCTGATGCGCCAGGCCACCAGCCTCAAGGGCGTCGTCAACCCGATGCTGTACCCGGGAATCACAATCAACACCAGCGCCACCGACTATCATCCGATCAAGCAGATGCATATGGCCCGGTTCAACGGCATTCGGTGGGAGCCGTTCGGGGAGGTGATCGAGGCGCGGTGAGCGCCGGTGGCGAGGGCACTGTAGGCTAATGGCATAGCGATGCGGGCCCTTCTAGTCCGGTCGGAGCACATTGCAGCCGAACTTGGTCACGACACGATCGTTCCACGGCACCTCGTCGGCGACCATGGCGCTTGCGCGGCGATCACGCCCAATTTCCGCACGCGCCTACAGGAAGGCGCATGAGGCCCAGGGGCTCAGACTCCAACGTGTATCCGATATCGATCGTTTCCCAACGCTTTCCTTATCTGCGTCGAGCTCGTCGCGGCCGTCGAAGCTCCGCGCATCGTGGCCAGGATGCGGACGCACCTGAGCTCGCCCGGCCAAATCTCGCTCCGCTCGGCTGCCCAGCCCATTCCTGGGTCCCGAGGAGGCCAGCCCTGATCACCAACGTCGGCTTCAACGACGCAGCCGCCCCTCATCCTGGGCGTGCTCGTGCCCGAACGCCCGTCGTCGCCGAACGCCTCGGCCCAGAAGTCGCCCAACAGACAACGGAGGACTACGGGGTTCCCTCGGTTGACCGGCCAGCGAGACCGCGCTAGAGTCCCCTCAACCAGAAACAGCGGTTCAAATCCCTGGCGCTACGGCGCCAGCGCCCCGCGATTAGTTTGTTGCGCACTCGCTCCACCCAGGCATGGGTGTGGCCGCATTCCAAGAGGCGCGACCAACGATGGCGTCATAGCGGGCCATAAGCAAGACCGGACTTGGAGGCGCATGAGCGTCGTCCCGTTCGTCTTCGATGTTCTCGCATATGGCGCGATCTTCGTGCTGGTCGCGCTCGGCCTCGGCGTGATCGCCAGCATGATGGGCATCTTCAACTTCGCCCACGGCGAGCTTGTCCTGCTGGGGGCGTACACCGTCTACCTTCTGGAGCAACGAAGCGTCCCGAGCTGGGCCGGAATGATCTGCGCGCCCATCGTGGTAGGCGGCATCGGCCTGCTGCTCGAACGCACGGTCATCCGCCGGTTCTACGCTGCTCCGGTCGTAGCGATGCTCGGAACCTATGCGATCGGGCTTGCCCTGCGTGAGGGCGTGCGTGGACTGCTAGGCGGCCAGTTCTACTCCGTGACGGCGCCTCTCGTCGGCTCTTACACCCTGGGCGACGTCTCGATCTCTAAATGGCGCAGCGCCGTGATCGTCATCACGGCACTGGTCATGGCTGCGTGCTGGTTACTTCTGGTCCGCACCAGATCCGGCCTGCAGGTACGCGCCGCGCTCGAGAACCCGGCGCTTGCACGGGCCTCCGGCATTTCCACAGACCGCGTCTATGCGCTGACCTTTGCGCTGGGATCGGCGCTCGCCGGGCTTGCGGGCGGTCTGATGGTGCCGATCTATTCGATCAGCGCCGACATGGGCGTGCCGTTCCTCATCAAATCCTTCCTGGCCGTGATGCTCGGAGGCACTGCCGGCTTTGAAGGCGCGATGGCGGGTGCAGCGTTCGTGGGCGGGAGCAGCGCCGCCCTGCCGTGGTTCATCAAGCCCGTGGTTGCAGATTTACTGGTCTTCGTGATCGCCATCGCGGTCATGAAGGTTCGGCCGCAAGGCCTGTTGTCTCGTGGGGGGACCTGACAGACGTCGAACAGCGAATTCGAAATCAGACAGCGGCTCCAATCCTATTCACGTCGTTTGTTCATCCAGCGAGCTGGTCTGCTCGGCGGCATGGTCGCACTCGGGGCAGGCAGCTACCTGTACAACCCCAGAGGAGGCTGGGCCGCTGACCCGATCAAGGTGGGGGTCGCGACCGACATCACTGGCCCGATCAGCTGGGGCGGCATTCCCAACGCGAACATCGCGAGGATGGTGATCGACGACATCAACACCAGCGGCGGCTTGCTGGGGAGCCCGTTACAGATGTATCTGGAGGATACTGCTACCAACGAAGCGCTCGCCGTAACGCGGGTACGCAAGCTCGTGACGCAAGACCGAGTCGACGTCGTGCTCGGCGGGATCACAAGCTCGATGCGTAATGCGATCAAGGACACCATCGTCAACCGCGGCAAGACGCTGTACATCTATCCCCAGCTCTACGAGGGCAAAGAGTGCACGCCCTACCTCTTCTGCACCGGCCCCACGCCCGCGCAGCAATGCGACACTTTCATCCCGTGGCTAATCCGAAACGGCGGCACGAGGTTCTACCTTCCGTCCGCCGACTACGTATGGCCGCACGTCCTCAACGCATACGCCCGGAAGACGATCGAACAACACGGCGGCGAAGTGGTAGACGAGGAGTACTTCCCGGTCGACCACAACGATTACGGTGCCACCGTGAACAAGATCATGTCGAACAAGGTGAACGTGGTTTTCAACACGACCATCCCGCCCGGGCTCGCGGCGTTCTTCAAGCAGCTTTACGAAGCCGGATTCAACCGCAACGGCGGGCGGCTCGCTTGCGTCTACTACGACGAGAACGCGCTCAACATCACACCGGCCAACGAGATCGAAGGGCTCGGCAGTTGCCTGGACTACTTCAAGGCCGTCAACGACCCCGCCGGCAACAAGCTCCAGGCGGAGTACAGCAGGCTGTATCCCGGCTCGATTCTGTTCACGGCGGGTAGTGCGGCTACCGGTATGTATCGCGGGCTCAAGCTTTGGGAAGCAGCCGTCAAGGAGGCAAAGAGCGTCAAGCGCGAAGATGTCGCCAAAGCCCTCGACCACGCCAAGATCGCGGACGGGCCGGGCGGCGGCAGTCAATTCGTTCCCGGTACGCGTCACGTCAAGATGAACATGTACACGGCCGTGGCGAAGGGCGGAACGTTCGAGATCGTGGCGAAGAGCAACGGCCCGGTCATGCCGGGCGAATGCGGCTAGACGCTCTGTAGGGCCGCGTGCCGTGATCAGGTCGGCATCGAGCGCCGACACGAGTGGGCGGCAGCGCCGCGCGATCCCATGGATCGAGGCGCTGCTGCTCGCCGCGTTTGCCGTGCTGCCGGTCCTCGTCGACGACTTCTGGGTGCTGTTCGCGACACGC
Source organism: Burkholderiales bacterium (assembly GCA_035501875.1). Taxonomy (GTDB): domain Bacteria; phylum Pseudomonadota; class Gammaproteobacteria; order Burkholderiales; family SHXO01; genus SHXO01. The sequence goes on along the minus strand of DATJVI010000136.1, from coordinate 19,694 downwards.
GTGCTGATCGTCGGCCTGCTCGCACTGTCCTTCGATCTGGTCTGGGGCTACGCCGGCATCTTGAGCTTCGGCCAGGCGTTGTTCTTCGGGATGGCCGGCTACAGCTGCGCGTTACTCGCCACCAAGCTCGAGATCACGTCCATCCTGGTATTGCTGCCGGCGGCGGTGGTGGTCGGGTTCTTGGTGGCGCTCATCATGAATTTCCTGATCCTCTTCGGCAAGCGCATACCGACACCTATCTTCATCGCCCTCGGCACCCTCACTGGATCCTACGTAGTCGAGCGGCTCGCTCGCGGCTGGTCTTACGTGGGCGGCCAAAACGGCATCCCGAGTCTGCCTCGCCTCACGATCGGTAGCTACGAGATCGTCGAGGGCAGAGTCTTCTACTACGCGGCGTTGGCGATCCTGCTCCTGGTGTACGTGGGACTGCGATGGCTGAGCCGCTCGCAGTTCGGCTTGGTGCTGGCCGGCATTCGCCTGCGAGAGCCGCGCATGGCGTTTTTCGGCTACAGGGTTCAGAGCTACAAGGCCGTGGCGTTCGCACTGGGTGGAATGATCGCGGGGCTGAGCGGATGCCTGTATGCGTTTCACGAAGGCTACGTCGGCCCAGGCCAGCTCGGTCCAGTGCTTTCGACGCAGGCCGTGTTGTACGTTCTCTTTGGCGGCGTCGGCACGCTGGTGGGTGCGCTGCTCGGTGTGGGGATCGTCGATCTGTTCAGCTACGTCCTTTCCCAGCAGTGGGAAACGGGCTGGCCGATCGTGCTGGGGCTGCTGCTGCTGGTGGTGGTCATGTTCCGCCCCAAGGGCTTAATTGGTTTTCTCGTACCGGAGCGCGAGCGCGTCGGCTCGTTCGGAAGCCGTAGTCTCATCGGCAAGCGTCAACCCCCTGTGGGCGCGACGGACCCTTTGAGGCCATAATGACAGGCGGCAGCGACAAACGGATTTTATCGGCGTGCGGCGTGAGGAAGGCCTACGCCACGCTCACCGCGTTGGACGGCGTGGATCTCGTCGTGACCGAAGGCTCGTTTCATGGGCTGATCGGACCCAACGGATCGGGCAAGACCACCTTGCTCAAGTGCATCGCGGGCGCCGAGCTGCCAAGCGATGGCACCGTGACGTTCCTCGGTCGGGATATCACGGCTGCGACGCCTGCCGAGCGGGCGCGAGCTGGGATGAGCCTCAAGTTCCAGATTACGAGCATCGTCCCGAACCTGACCGTGTATGACAACATGCTGCTGTCGCTGCAGGCGGAGCATTCGATGGCCGCACTCATGTTCTCGCGTACGCGCGACGTACTGCACGACAGAGTGACGGCGCTGCTGGCGCAGTTCTACCTGGACGGCCGTGCGAGTGAACCTGCTGGCACTCTCTCTCACGGCCAACAACAGTGGCTGGAGATTGCGATGGCGCTCTCACGAGACCCTCAATTGCTACTGCTCGACGAGCCGACCGCCGGAATGAGCGCACAGGAGCGGCGCGCCACTGGGGACTTGCTCGGTCCTATCCGGGAGCGTTGCTCCCTGCTGATCGTCGAGCACGACCTGGACTTCATCAAGGAAATCTGCGACACGCTCACGGTCCTCGATCAGGGGAGAGTCGTAGAGAGTGGCTCCACTCGTGTCGTACAAGGCAGCAAGAAGGTGAAGGAGGCCTACTTGGCCGATGTCTGACAGTCCCTTGCTTGAAGCCGAAGGATTGTGCACCTACTACGGAAGCAGTCAGGCGCTGTTCGACGTCGGCCTCAACGCGCCGTCCCGCGGTGCGCTGGCGGTCCTTGGCCGCAACGGCGCCGGTAAGACGACATTGCTGAAAACGCTCGCGGGTGAGCTCGCGCCCGCCCGGGGCCGCATCAAGTTCGAAGGCCGCGACGCCACTCGCATGCCGGCTGAGCTGCGCGCCCGCCGCGGGATGGGCTACGTTCCGCAGGAGTACGGCGTGTTCGCCCGCTTGACGGTGAAGGACAACCTGGCTGTCGGGTGCATGAGCGCCATGGATGGCGGGCGGCGCATCGATGAGATCGTCGCCCTTTTTCCGCGTCTCGGGGAGCGCTTGGGGCAGCAGGCAGGAACACTCTCCGGCGGGGAGCGCAAGATGCTTGCGATCAGCCGTGCCCTGCTCGGGCGCCCGCACCTGCTGCTGTTGGACGAACCTACCGAGGGCGTCTGGCATGAGATCGTCGACGAGATCGCCGAGCGCCTCCAGCGTCTGGCGCACGAGATCGCGATCGTCATCGTCGAACAGCACGTGCAGCTCGCGCTCCGCCTATCAACGTACTGCTGCGTGATGGACCGTGGGCGCATCGCCCTTCACGGTACGTCTGACGAAGTACGTGACAACCCGGAGCTCAAGCGATTGCTGGCACCTTGACTCGGATGTGCACCCTCGCGGCAGCGCAATACCGCGCTCTCGTTACAACCTGACCTGAAGGAGACTCAAAATGTCAGTACCCTATCCATCTCCCGATCAGTTGAAAGAGGCGGCCAGCGAGATCGGGCTCGCTCTCACTCGCGAGGACATCACCTCCTATCTGGGGCTGATCAAGCCGATGGTCGACGCTTACAACATCGTCGACCGCATGCCCGACGAGCTGCCGCCGGTAAAGTACCCGCGCACGCCTGGTCATTTCCCTTCGCCCGAAGAGAACAAACACAACGCCTGGTACGTGAAGACGTGCATCAAAGGCGCCGCGGACGGGCCGCTGAAGGGCAAGCAGGTCGCCGCCAAGGACAACGTGATGGTGGCCGGCGTGCCGATGATGAACGGCTGCTCGATTCTGGAAGGCTACGTGCCGGACGTCGACGCCACAGTGATCGTGCGTCTTCTGGACGCCGGCGCTGAAATCGTGGGCAAGGTGCACTGCGAATCGTACTGTATCTCAGGCGGCTCTCACACGGGAGCAAAAGGTCCGGTGCACAATCCGTACAAGATGGGATACTCGGCGGGCGGCTCTTCGGCCGGCAGCGGCGTGGTGGTCGCGCTCGGTGAAGCCGATATGGCGCTCGGTGGGGATCAAGGTGGTTCGATCCGTATGCCATCGTGCTGGTGCGGCATCTACGGAATGAAGCCGACTCATGGTCTCGTGCCCTATACCGGCATCATGCCTATCGAGATCTTTGTCGATCACACCGGGCCGATGACCAGGACGGTCAAGGACAACGCGCTCATGTTGGAGACGATCGCCGGGCCGGACGGCTACGACCCGCGCCAGTATGCACCGAAGGTGCAAACGTACAGCCAGATGCTCGATGGCGGGGTCAAAGGCATGAAAATCGCGCTGGTCAAGGAAGGCTTCGGCCGCCCCGAATCCGAGGAGGCGGTCGACCAGAAAGTCCGATCGGGCGGCGAGCTGTTCAAGAACATGGGCGCCGTGGTGCAAGAAGTCTCAATCCCCATGCACCTGCTCGGCCCGGCGATCTGGACCCCGATCGGGGTGGAAGGCATCGCCCAGACGATGATGTTGGGCGACGGCTACGGGCTCTCCCGGCCCGATCTATATGTCACGAGCCTGATCGACAAGCTCCACGGCTGGCAACTGCGCGCGAACGAGCTGTCGGAGACCACCAAGTACGTGACGGCGCTTGGCGTCTATATCAAGAAGTACTTCGGCACGCGGTACTATGGGAAGGCGATGAACATCACGCGGCGCCTGACGGGCGCTTATGACGAAGTGCTCAAAAACTACGATCTGTTGCTGATGCCAACGCTCCCGATGAAACCCACGCCGCTCCCGCCCGCCGACGCGCCGCGTGAGCTCTACGTCCAGCGGGCGCTGGAGATGATCGGCAACACCTCGCCGTTCGACATCACCCATCATCCGGCCATGACGGTGCCCTGCGGCATGATCGACGGCCTGCCGGTGGGGCTCATGCTTGTGGGCAAACACTTCGACGAGCCGACGATCTATCGCGCGGCTTGTGCGTTCGAACAATCGGGAGACTGGAAGAAGATGTAGACGGATCGGACGCGCGTTGTCGGGGAGCGCTTCTCGACCACTCCGCCCGACCTTTCTTGCTTGCGTGCGTAACAGCAGCGCTTCAGGCGCCATCGCGCGCTGTCACTGGGCGGTCGGTCGACCACGGACCGATCAGACCGACCGTCGCGCGCAACGTGTCGCCGACGGCGCCCATTTGAGCGCTCGACCCATAGAATCCCCCCGCGTTTCCGTTTCCTCTGTGCAAGCGGCGGGTCCCGTGAACCGGATTTCGCGCCCTCGCCCTCATGCCTGTGTACTGCCGCGCCGCGCTATACTTGGCTACACCTCCTGCGGTGCAGAACGAGGCGACGATGGATGTCGGTGCAGTATTGGACCGAGAAGCGCTGGTCCGGCGCTGGCGGGAGCTGGGCGCCGATCCCGCGAGCCCTGATTACTACGAGCTCGACGAATACGGGGAGCTGATCAAGAGCGCGCGCCCGACCAACGACCACCAGCGTGTGTGCACCGCGGTGGCTATGGCGCTGGCCGGCCGGCTGGGACCAGAGGCGGCGCAAGAGATCTCTGTTGTTACCGATCGGGGCGTGAGAGTACCGGATATTGTCTGGATGCCTCAAGCGCGGTGGGGCACGGCGAAAGGACAAACGCCGCTGCCCTTCGTCCCGGATATCTGCGTGGACGTGCTGTCCACCGGGAACACACGCGAGGAGATCGGCATGAAAGTCGCCGCTTACCTGCGGGGAGGTGCTCGCGAGGTCATCGCGATTGGCTTGACCGGGACGATCGAGTACTTCGGCCCGGAGGGAAAGCGTGCGCAGAGCGCGCTCGGTGTCTCGTTCGGCCTTCCGCCAGACCTGTTCTAGCAACGATCCCGCGTCAGGGCGCCGTCCCCGCCTGCGTACGCATGCGAGACCTTCAGCCCCCGCTCAGCGCCTGAACGATGATCAACTCGTCGGTTTCGCGCAGCGGGTGTGACAGCTCGCGCACCTGCTTCCCGTTGACGAAGATGCGAATGTGAGGGCGGATGCGGTCCTGCTCGTCGATCATGCGGAAGCGGATGCCGGCGTATTGGCGGTCGAGGTCGGCGAGGACTGCGGCGAGCGTCTCGCCGCTCGACTGCGCTTCGCTGCGCTCGGTATAGGAGCGCAGAGCGCCCGGGATGTGCACCTTCATCGCGATGACGCGCGCTTACGACAGCTCGGCCGCTTCCACGGCGTAGATCTCCGGAAGATGCCTTGCGATGCAGGCCCACCGCCTGCCCTCATCGCGGCTTGCCCACAGCTCTCCGCTGGTCGTGCCGAAGTACAACCCCACCGGGTCCGCTGCGTCCCCCGTCATCGCCTGGCGCTTGACCGTCCACCACGCCTGCTTCTCGGGCATGTCGGCGTCGAGGCGTTGCCATGTCCTTCCGCCATTGCGTGTCGCGTAGACCGCCGGCATGCCGTCCGGGCTGGTGCGCGGCCATACGGTCTGGCCGTCCATCGGGAACACCCACGCGGTGTCGGCGTCACGCGGATGAACCACCATCGGAAAGCCGATGTCGCCGGCGCGCTTCGGCATCGCCTTGCCGATGCGCACCCACTCGTCGGACGGCCGATCGATCCGGTAGATTCCGCAGTGGTTCTGCTGGTACAGGCGGTCCGGGTTGCTGGGACACAAGCGGATGCAATGCGGGTCATGGACGGTCGCATCGGCGCGGTCGAATCCCTGAACCACATCGAGCCCTTTGAGGATCGGCGTCCAGGTCTTACCTGCGTCGGTGGACTCGTGCACACCACCGCCCGACATGCCGAAGTACAGATGCGACGCATCGCGCGGGTCGACGATGATCGAGTGCAGCTTCGGCCCATCCGGCGTGCCGTCCTGCACGGTGCCCATCCACTTCCGATATTGCGGATCATCGTTGATCCAGGAGAAGGGCGCCCACGTCATGCCGCCGTCCTCGGAGCGGAATATGCCTTGCGGGGAAGTCCCGGCGTACCACACGTCCCGCTCGCTCGCGTGAGCCGGAGTCAGCCAGAACGTATGGTCGACGGCGCGCCCCTGCTTGCCGTCCGCAGCTTTGGCGAACGCAGGCGGACGCGTCGCCTCCGTCCAGCTGCGCCCGAAGTCGACCGAACGAAACACGGTTGGGCCGAGATGACCGGTCTTCGCCGCAGCCAGTAACGTCCGTCCGTCGCGCGGGTCCAGCACGACGTGATTGACGATATGACCGAGGAAGTGCGGCCCATCGCCGCGCCAGGCTCGCCTCGCCGAGTCGCTGTGATACAGCCATGCGCCCTTGCGCGTGGCGACCATTAGCAACACGCTGCGCGACCGCCGCGGGCGCGATGCGCGCTGCACGCGAGCGACGAGGCTCCGCTTCCGCGGTGCCGATTTCGTACCGGTTCGTGCCATGATTCGCTCCTCCATGAATCGTTGGTCCGGGGCCGAGTCGATGCGATGTGTCGTGCCTCGGTCTCAATTCGCTGCGGCGAGCCCGAGCGCGCGCAGTGTCCGCGCGTCCTCGGCGATCGGCCTCACCTCGACGCAGCCGTGCGAGGCTCCTGGAATCCTCGACGCGATGCCCACCGCCTCATCGAGATCCCGGGCTTCGATGACAAAGTAGCCGCCGAGCTGCTCCTTGGTCTCCGCGTAGGGTCCGTCGGTGGTGGAGATCTTGCCGTTGCGCACCCGGACCGTGATCGCAGTGTCCGGAGGAAGCAGCCGGTTCACCCCGATGAAATGGCCGCTGCGCCGGATCGCCTCGGTAAACTCGGCGTAATCCTGGTAGCGCTTCTGCGATGCGGCCTCCGACATCTTCTCCATCAGCGTCTCTGCGCAGATCAGACATAAGAACTTCATTCCATTCTCCCGCTCAGGTACCTGGCTGCCGCCCGGAAATGCCCACGCGCCTCGGCAGATCGGTTGCCTATCCGCGCCGAGCGGTCTCCCGGATCGGCCGGATCGGCCGCACTTCGACGCTGCCTACACGTGCGGGTGGAATCTTTGCCGCCAACTGAATCGCCTCGTTCAAGTCCCTCGCCTCGACCAGGTAGAAGCCGGCCAACTGCTCCTTGGTCTCTGCGAACGGGCCATCGGTGACGGACAGCTTGCCGTTACGCACCCGCACCGTGGTTGCGGTCTCCACCGGCTGGAGCGCCTCGGAGGCGACACAGTGACCGCTGCTGCGCAGTGCCGCGTCGTATGCGAGGCATTCGCTGTCGGGCACGGCTTCGAGCTTCTTCTCTTCGCTGTAGACCAGGCATAGGTACTTCATGGCTTCTGAGCTCCGACGCCAATTTCGCGGAAGCGGTCGACCGCGTCACTGGGACCGAAGTCCTCCAGCTCGAACAGCTGACGCACCTCGATCTCGGCCTGCTTGCCTTCGCCCGCGGGATTCGGAAAGCGCTTGGTCCATTCGATCGCCTCTTCCCGGGACTTCACCTGGATCAGCGTGTACCCGGCGATCAGCTCCTTCGTCTCGGCGAAGGGCCCGTCGACGAAGCTGCGCTTCTGTCCGGCGTACTGGATGCGCCAGCCTTTGGAGCTCGGCTGCAGCCCGGAACCATCCAGCAGCGCTCCGGCCTTCGCCAGCTCCTCGTGATATTGCGCCATCTCGGCAATGAGCTTCTCTCCCGGCATCACGCCGGCCTCCGAGTCCTTGCTGGCCTTGACGACGATCATGAATCGCATGGTTCGGTCTCCTATCGTTTCGCTTCCGAGACGCCATCTCACGCGAGCGCGATGATCATCCAGCCCACGCCGAAGCGGTCTGCGACCATGCCGAAGCACGGAGAGAAGAAGGTCTTGCCGAGCGGCATCCGCACTTGGCCGCCGTTGGCCAGCGCGCTGAACACCCGATCGGCCGCGGCAGCGTCGGATACGGTGATCGAGAGCGAGAAGCCCTGGAAGCCGGGCTGCCCCGCGCATCTGCCGTCCGACATCATCACGGTGGTGTCGCCCACCCGCAAGCTCGCATGCATCACTTTGTTCTCGGAGCCGGGCGGGATCATGCCGGGTTGCGGCGGTTCGGGGCTGTCCTTATACCGCATGAGCATGTTCACCTCGGCGCCGAGCGCGCGGCGATAGAATTCGATCGCTTCGTCGCAGCGACCTTCGAAGAACAGATACGGTTCGACTTTCATGGCGTCTCCTTCCGATTGGTTGGCGGGAGTCCAAACAGCTTGGACGCTTATAGTCGTTTGGCGAAGCCCGAAATCGACAACGCCACACGGGAACGTCAATCCGAGAGCTCGGCCAGTCTGCGCGCGAGAAAGCGCCGCTCCGGCTCCTGCCGGGTCAGGCCCAGCGCCCGCTCGTACGCGGCCCGTGCGTCCTCCCTGCGGCCCAGCCGCCGGCACAGGTCCGCCCGCGCCGCATGCGCAAGCCGGTAGTCTGACAACTCGCCACGCGAAAGGATCGCGTCCACCAGCGCAAGACCGGCTTGTGCCCCGTCGCGCATCGCCACCGCGACCGCTCGGTTCAGCTCGACGATCGGAGACGGATCCGCCCGCATCAAAACGTCGTAGAGCCCGACGATCTGGGCCCAGTCTGTCGCGACGGAGCTCGGCGCCTCGGCGTGTACCGCGGCGATGGCTGCCTGGAGCGTATAGGGTCCGAACCGCCGCGACGACAGCGCCTGCTCCACGAGCGTCGTTCCCTCCGCGATCTGCTCCCGGTTCCACAGGGAGCGGTCTTGGTCTTCGAGCAGGATCAGGTCTCCGCTGCGTGAAGTCCGCGCTGCGCGCCGCGATTCGTTGAGCAGCATCAGCGCCAGCAGTCCCACAGCCTCGGCCTCCGGCAGCAACCCGACGAGCAGACGGCCTAGGCGGATCGCTTCTCCCGACAGGTCAGGGCGCGTGAGCGAGGCGCCCGAGGAGGCCGAATACCCCTCGTTGAAGACCAGATAGATCACGCGCAACACGCTGTCCAGCCGCTCGGCAAGCTGTGGCCGCTCCGGCACCTCATAAGGGATGCGGGCCTCGCGGATTTTCGCCTTGGCGCGCACGATGCGCTGGGCGAGCGTCGGAGCGGCAGTGAGGAATGCACCCGCAATCTCTTCGGTTGCCAACCCACACACTTCGCGCAGCGTAAGCGCCACCTGTGCGTCCGGCGCGAGCGCCGGGTGGCAGCACGTGAAGATGAGCCGCAGCCGGTCGTCCTCGAGCGTCTCGTCATCGCGCGCCGGTGCATCTACGGCGAGCGAGTCGGCCAGCTCGGCGACATCGTCCAGAGCATCGAGACGAGCACGCCTGCGGATGCCGTCGATGGCCTTGAAGCGTCCGGCCGAGACCAGCCACGCTCTGGGGTTGCCGGGCACGCCATCGCGCGGCCACTGCTCGAGCGCGGCGCGGAAAGCATCGTGCAGCGCCTCCTCGGCGGTGTCGAAGTCGCCGAGCAGGCGGATGAGCGTGGCGAGAACGCGCCGCGACTCGGCACGGTAGACCGCGTCGATCAGCTCTGGGATACGTTCGGCGGGTTCCGCGCGCACTGCAGCATGCTCTCCTGTTGTGGTCGCTCGAAGAGTTCGATCGACCGCCCCTCGATGCCCCATCCCACCTGTTCCTTCGTCTCGGCCGGTGAGGCGTCGGTCGCCCGCGCCTCGCCGTTCCGGCGGCGAACCGCGGCGGACGGACCTGTAGGCCGCAGCAAAACTTGAGCGACATGGGGACCGCTGCCGCGCAGCCCCGCATGGTGGGGCGGGCACTCACTCACGATCGCGTCCACTTCGGCTTTGGACAGCGCATCGAACCCCTTCCCGTCGTAGTAGGCCAGGCGAACACATGTCATGGAGCGCTCCTGTGTTTGACGGGTTGTTGCCACGAGTAGTCGTCCGGGGAACCCCGAGATCGACATCGGCGGGAACCCGCCGGCTCAGCGATGCATGCGCCGCGATGCCGCTTGGCCAGCACGACGGGGTGCAACCATAAGGGCGTCACGCCCGACCGAGAGAAGCCGCACGCTCATGATCATAGCGCTGGCTACCGGCGGGTGCTGCCCCTTGGGTGGACAGAGCAATCGTTACCCGAATCCGGGCGGTGCTGCGGTATCGGATTCGAGACGTGGTCGGCGGCCCGCACCTCGACGCTACGGTGCGGGGCGACCACCGGGTTCCATGCCATCCGGATGATCCGCGGCCTGCGGGATACAATGCGACCCGGCGACCACTACGAAAGGACAATCGATGAACGAACACCTCGCGATGCTGGAGCAAGCCAGGAGCACGGTCCTGGACCTGGCCATCAAGTTCGGGCCTAGGCTGTTCATCGCCGTCGTCGTCCTCGTCACGGGTGTTTTCGTCGGCCGATGGCTGGGCAGGATGGTGGACCGCATGCTCAGAAGGCTCGAGCTGGACCTGCCCATCCGGCAACTGATGGTGCGCGTAGTGCGCGTCCTCGTCCTCGCGCTGTTCGGGATCATAGCCCTGCAAAACCTGGGGGTGGAACTGCTACCGCTGATCGCGGGGCTCAGCGTAGCGGGCGCCGGGATCGCGCTGGCCATGCAGGGCGTCCTGGGTAACATGGTGGCCGGCTTGACCATCATCTTCACGCGCCCGTTTCGAGTCGGCGAGTACGTTTCCATCGTCGGCGTAGAGGGCAAGGTCGAAGCGATAGCCTTGTTCAACACGACACTTTCCCACTGGGACCTGTCGCGCGTAGTGATCCCCAACCGCAAGATCGTGGGCGAGATTCTCCACAACTACGGCAAGCTGCGGCAGGTCGACGTCTCCGTCGGCGTCGCTTACGACACCGACCTGAACCGGGCGATCTCGACGATCCATGAGGTGCTGCAGGCCAACACGCGCGTGCTCAAAGAGCCGGCTCCGGTGATCCAAGTCGCTTTGCTGGCGGATTCTTCGGTGAACATCGCGGTGAAGCCTTGGGTCGGCGTGCCCGATTACGTTGCCGCCACGGGCGAGATCAACCGCGCCTTGCTCGAGGCGTTCCGCGAGCGCCGCATCGTGATCCCATTTCCGCAGCAGGAGGTGCGCATCCTGAGCAACGCTGCATGACCGCGCCCCAAACACTGCAGTCCCGGGTGCGGAACTTTGGTCACAGACGGCGTTGCGGCGACTCGCTACCCTGCCTCGTATCCAATGACAGGGAACCCGGCGAGGTGAATGTTTCGACCGAACCGAGCTTTCGCGAGCGCGTGCAAGTCGTTTGCGGGCACTGCCTCACGCCGAACCGAGTCGCACATTTGCACCTCGGCGATGATCCCAAATGTGGCCGATGCGGCGAGCGGCTGCTCGATGGCGAGCTTGTCGCGCTCGACGAGGCGAGCTTCGAGGCTTTCGTGGCGAAGAACGAATTGCCAGTTGTGGTCGACTTCTGGGCCGCATGGTGCGCGCCATGCCGCATGATCGCACCACTGCTCGAGATGGTGGCCGGGGAGCTTCAGACTTCCGTGCGCGTCGCCAAGGTCGACGTCGACGCGGTACCGGCACTGGCGCAACGCTTCGGTGTTTATTCGATTCCCACGCTGGTGCTGTTTCGCGACGGAGCCGAGGTGCAGCGGATCGCCGGCGCGATGCCTGCCCCCCAGCTCAAGCGGTGGATTGCGGGCGTAACTCGACGCCGGAGGTGATGTGATGGCCGAACCGCTGCGCTTCACCATCGATCTTGAGCAGGAGCAGGATTACCAGTTTCGAGTCAAGTTCGATTGGCCAGGGGTGCCCGAGCTGTTGCTGGATGAGCCCGAGCCGCTCGGTCATGCGATGGGGCCGAACGCCGCCCGGCTGGTCGCGGCGGCCGTCGCGAACTGCCTCTCGGCGAGCCTGCTCTTCTGCGTGCGCAAGTTCAAGCAGAGCCTGGGCAAGGTGCGCACCGAGGTAACCGGCGAGCTGACACGTAACGAGCGTGGTCGGCTGCGGATCAGCCGTTTCGACGTGCGGATCCATCTCGCAGAAGAGCCGGAACACATCGGCCACTTCGATCGCTGCCTACAGCAGTTCGAGGACTTCTGCGTCGTCACCGACAGCATTCGGCGGGGCATACCGGTGCGAGTGCAGATCCTGGACGGTGCTGGACGCAGTGTCTATGCGGCCGGCGACGAGCAGGTGCATAGCGCGCAGCAGCATTCCTGAGCGGCTCACACCTCGTTTTCCGGCGCAGCCTTCGTGCGGGGGCGCTACGAGCGGGCTGGCGCTGCGAACGGCACCCGTCCGCAGCTGCCTCGGAACCTGTTTGGGCGGCTACCGGGTCGATCGACGCAACCGGTCGGCTTCCAGCAACAGGCCTGTGCTCTGTGCGATCAGCCTGATCGCCTCTCCTTCGTCGATCGCGTGGCCGCTGAACGCAGCGGCGTCGAGCATCGCCTTGATCCGCGACGCCACCGCATCACGCTGATCGGTCAGGATCTGTATGCGGCTCTCGATCCTGGTGTACGTGCTGTCGTCCGTAGCAGAGCCGCTTTGCAACGCCTTGGTCGAGGCTGCGAGCAGGTCCTTGGCGAACTGGCCGAACGGTGCATTCACCTGCTTGTACGCATCGCCGAGCAGCACCAACGTCGCACGTCGCGCGCGCAGGCTTTGCGGCACGGCCCAGTCCTGTGCCAGCTCGACGACCGTGCGTCCGTCGTGAACGTAGTCGTCCCGCAGCCCCAGGAGCGCCAGCATCGTCGGGCGCACGTCGGTGTGGTCGGTCCAGATCCCTGTCGTGCCCAGCCGGCGAACGCCCGGGCCGACGAACCCGAGCCACGTCTGCGCGATCTCCGGTTGGATGTCCCCGTGGTTCCAGGCAAACAGCGGATTGATGCAGGTCTTGCAGGTCGAAGCGGGGAAGTCCGTGAGAAAGTAGTCCGGATCTGCGAACAGCACGAACGTGGCGTTGCGAGCCGGGTCCGCAGGCACGATCATGTGCAGCGTCTTCATGCCGGTCTGGTCGGCCATCTGGACCATCAGGTTGTCGATCGCGCCGCTGTAGGGATTCACGGCGGTGAGGTTGGCGATGTCGCGCTCGAACTCACGGGTGAGTGGGTGGGTCTGCGGCAGGGGCCCGCCGCCCTTGTCGGCTAGATAGAACGGCGGCGCATCGTCTCCGTGGACCGTGAACGCGTTGGGCGCCCCGGCGACGAGAAACTGGGAGTTGAGATTGGGGAATTGCTCGCCCACCAACGTGTCGATGTTCGCATTGATCTCGCCGATCTCGTTCGTACCATACAGGCACGGCGTGTGGACGCCGTCGCAATCGGTCTTCTGCACGCCCACGAAGTGATCGCCCTCGTCCACTGTGAACACGAACAGAGTATTGTCCTTGGTGATCCCATCGGCGGCGAGGCGCGCGAAGAACGCCGCGAACGCATCGTCGTAAGCCTTCAGCTGCTCTACGTAGCCCTCGTCGCCGGGTCCGAACGCGACATGCTGGTTCCCCGACACGCCGTGAAAGTCGTGCGCGTCGGAGATGTAGGCATACGTGACCGGAACGCCCTTCTCCTGCATCGCGGCGACGTAGGCCAGCGAGATCGCGGCGGACATGCCGTCGAAACCGGGGAAGCCGGGTTGGTTGAACGGGTCGGTGATGGGATTGCCGAGCAGATCGAACACGACCTGCTGCCCTCCGGTCAGCACGGGGTTGATCTCCTGCGCTCCGAACAACCCCATGAAGCCCGCATACCCGTTGGGCTCATCCGGCAAGAGGTCGGCCTGGCCTGCCGCACAGATGGCCGAACCTTGGGCACAGTGAATGGCGAAGCCGACGAAGTCGGTCTGCGCCTTGGCGCGAGCCGCGGTGCCGGCTGGGGCCGCGTTCGATTGCACCGCCTCCGTGAACTGCGGCGACGGATTGCCGAACACCTTGGTGATGTCGCCTGTCGGGCCGGTACCGGTGTTCTCCAGCACGATGTTGGCCATCGCCACGGCGCCCACGTCGCAGCCCGCTCGTGTGAATGGCACCCAGGGCGCAGGCACATTCGTGCCCGCGGGCGTGATCATGTTGGGAACCGTCGGTGTGTTCGTGGCCGATACGGCGTCCGTCCAGTACCCGAACGAGCTCGGGAAGGAAAAGCTCCCGCTGCTGGAGGTGCGCACGTAGCTGTTGGACACAGTCTGACCGTGCCGGTCGGGGTAGACGCCCGTGAGCGACGAGAGAAACCCGCCCGCGGTATGCGAGATCAGTATCGTGTGATCGTTGCTCACGAGCGTGCCGTTGTTCTTCAGAAAGCTGAGCAGATGCGGCATTTGCTCCAGATCCGACGGCACGTTCGGGTTGTCGCGCCGGAAATGCGTGTTGTCGAATTGCACGTAGATCACGTGCCGGATGTCGCCCCGCGCCGAGTTGAGCTGGCAGGCGGCTTGCGCCGTCGTTCCGAAACAGACTGCGAGCCCAACTGCAACCGATGCGATTCGCCACGGCCGGCATGACGCGACGGCATGGGCAAGGAATTGGCTCATCGTTCCTCCGTGTAGATGCATAGACGGGACCCAGGTTGCGGAGGCGTGCAGCGCACCGCGCGGAAGCGCGAGCGCGTGGAGCAGGCTCATGGACGCAGGCTCCGCGTGCGTAGCCTAGCCCGCACGCGTGAAGAGCTCGTTGCCGGCTCGTGTAGGATCTGTTACCTGCGTGAGGCACCCGGTGAGCAGCTCGGCTCATCCGGTGTGCGGTCGCAGGAGGTACGGCGAAGCGTTACTGGGACTCGGTAGCGCGCGCCGGCCCGATCAGCGTGGCGCCGCCATCGACGACCAGCGTCTGTCCCGTGATGAAGCGGGCATGCCTGGATAGCAGGAACCGAACGGCGTATCCCACATCCCATCCGGTGCCTTCGATGCCGAGTACCGAGGCCTTGCGGCGCCGCTCGCGCGCCTCTTCGCTCATCCCGGCCGCGGCCACCATCGGCGTGTACACGGGACCGGGCGCCACGCAATTTACGCGGATCCCGTCCGGGCCATGATCCACCGCCATCGCGCGGGTGAGGGCGATGACTGCACCTTTGGAGGTGGAGTACGCGGTCATGCCGCGCGGCCGCAGTGCGGCGATGGAGGCGACGTTGACGATCGCCCCGCCTGCGGCCGTCCGAACCATGGCCGGGATCGCGTGCCGGGATGCGAGAAACATGCTATCGACATTGACCTGCATCAACCGGCGCCAGCGCTGCGGGTCTTCGGCGACCACGCTGCCCGTGCTGGCGATCCCGACGTTGTTGTCCAGGAAATCGAGCCGCCCGAACTCGGCAACCGCCGCTTCGACCATCTTCCGGCACTCGTCTTCCTCGGTCACGTCCGCGGCGAACGCCACGGCCTCGCCCGCTTCCTCGACGATCATCTCGACGGTGCGCCGCGCCAGATCCAGGGCCCGGTCCACTACCAGCACACGGGCCCCGGCGCGGGCGAGGAGGATGCATGCCGCTCGACCGTTGCCGATGCCGTCTCCCAGGGCACCGCCGCCGGTCACGATCGCGACTTTGCCGGCGAGCCCGGCGTCCTTCCCGAAATCGGATGTCACCACATGCGCTCCTCTTCACTGTAGCGGGGATGGGTTGCGGTGGTCAGCTTACCCCCACAGGCCGGCTGGCCCCGTTGCGGAAATCTACACCCGGATGGAAATTCTCGCGGCCGAGGGCCCCATTTGACAGCTCGCAGGTCCGCCAGTACCGTTCACCTTCCGGAGAGACCTGGTCCGTTCTCCCGTCTCGCACTTTTCGCATCGCTCGGAGCCGACATGCCGCCAGTTTCTTCGCCGCGTGAGATGCCTAGCCCGGACGAGCTTCCGGCCGTCACTGCTCGGCTGACGTACCTGGCTTCCGGCCAGGGTCCCGTTCAGGTCCGCGTCTATCCGCCTGGCAGCGGCCTTGCCACGGTCCGCCCGCCCTCCCTCCAGCGCGAGGTGACGATCCGCGACGCTCGTGCGGTCGCCGGCCGCCTCGAGCTCGACGTCCACGGGTTCGAACTGCATTCGCACCGCTCGGAGTTCACCGATTTCTACGACGGGGCCGCCGTCCGGCAGCGCTATTACCCCGAGGTCCAGGCTGCGATGCGTGCGCTTACCGGCGCGCTGGCTGTGGTGGTGTTCGACCATAACATGCGCAGTGCTGTGCGTGCCGCTCGCGGCGAGATCGGCGTGCGGGTGCCGGTGGACCAGGTGCACAACGACTACACGGAGCGGTCGGGGCCCAAGCGGAAGCGGGAGATCCTCGCCGCCGCCGGACGCTCCGACCTTATGGACCGGCACTTTGCTTTCGTCAACCTATGGCGGCCGATCGTTGGGCCAGTCTGGGACAACCCACTGGCGGTGTGCGAGGCGCCCAGCGTCGCGCGCGAGGACCTGGTGCCGACTGAAATCCAGCACTTCGGTGAAGAGGACTTGACCACTCCGCGCCATACCGGCGAGATTTACTCGGTGCGCTACAACCCTGCGCACCGGTGGTTCTATCTTTCGCAGATGCGGCCCGACGAGGTATTGCTGCTGAAGTGCTACGACTCGCGCACGGATGGCCGCGCCCGGTTCATGCCGCACACCGGCTTCCAGAACCCTGCATGCCCCAGCGCGTTCGTGCCGCGCGAAAGCATCGAAGCGCGCACGCTGGTGGTGTTCGACGCGCGTCTCTGACATCGGTGTAGACAGGAGCGAGGCTGCACGCATGTACGACCTGCTGATCCGCGGCGGCACGATTGTCGATGGCTCGGGCAGTGCCGCCTTCACCGGCGACGTCGCGGTCGATCACGGCCGCATCGCTGCGGTCGGTCGCATCGAGGGCGCGGCCCGCCGCACGTTGGATGCCGGCGGCCTGCTGGTCACTCCCGGGTTCGTCGACGTACACACGCACTACGATGGCCAGGCCACTTGGGACCCGCTGCTGACTCCCAGTTGTTGGCATGGGGTCACCACTGCGGTCATGGGGAACTGCGGAGTAGGTTTCGCGCCGATGAAAGCCGAGCGCCGCGAGTTCCTCATCGAGCTGATGGAAGGCGTGGAGGACATTCCCGGAGCGGTGCTCGCCGAGGGCGTCGATTGGGGCTGGGAGAGCTTTCCCGGGTATCTCGATGCGCTGGAGGCGAAGCCGCGCATCATGGACCTGGGCGCGCAATTGCCGCACGCCGCGCTGCGCTATTACGTCATGGGCGAGCGCGGCGCGGCGCGGGAGCCGGCGAACGTCGAAGACCTGCAGCGTATGGCTGAGCTCACCGAGCAGGCGCTCGCCGCCGGCGCGATCGGTTTCACCACTTCGCGCACGCTTTTGCACAAGACGGCGCGCGGCGAGTACGTCCCGAACTTCGGCGCAGCCGCACGCGAGCTCGAAGCGATCGCCGCCGGTGCGAAGCGCGCCGGCCGCGGCGTGCTGCAGTTGCTGTCCGACTTCACCGACCTTGACGCCGAGTTCGAGATGCTGTGCGATTGGGTGCGGGCGAGCGGCGGGAGGCCGCTATCCTTCACGCTGGTGCAGCGCCTCGAGGTGCCGCAGCAGTGGCGGCGTCTGCTTGAGTTGATCGATGCGGCGCAGGCGCGCGGCTTGCCGATCCGCGGGCAAGTGGCGCCACGCGCGATCGGTCTCGTGCTCGGGCTGCAAGCTACCCTGCATCCCTTCATGACCAAGCCGAGCTATCTCGCCATCGCACAACTGCCGCTCGCCGAGCGCGTGGCGCGCATGCGCGATCCGGCGTTGCGTGCCCGGATCCTTGCCGAGCCGTTCGATGCCCTGCCCGGCCGCATCCCGGATTTCATCGTCAACGTGCTTGCGCGGCTCGATCGCGTCTTCGCTCTCGGTGATCCGCCCGACTACGAGCCCATGCCGGAGGCGAGCGTTGCCGGGCGTGCGGCGAGCCTGGGCTGCGATCCGATCGAGCTGATGTACGAGCTACTGCTGGAGCGCGACGGCCGGGAGCTGCTGTTCGCGCCGGCGGCCAACTACGTCGACTGCGATTACGAAGCCGTGCTGACCATGCTGCGTCACCCGCATACCGTGGTCGGCCTGGGAGACGGCGGTGCCCACTGCGGCACGATCTGCGACGGGAGCTATCCCACCTACCTGCTGAGCCATTGGTGCCGCGATCGCTCGCGCGGGGAGCAGCTCCCGCTAGAGTTCGCGGTGCGCCGCTACACGCGCGCGCCTGCGGAGCTGGTGGGGCTGTACGACCGCGGCCTGATCGCGCCCGGCATGAAAGCGGACATCAACGTCATCGACCACTCGAGCCTGTATCTCTCGCCGCCGACCATCGTGCACGACCTACCCGCTGGCGGCCGCCGGCTGATGCAAACGGCACGCGGCTACGTTGCCACCATCGTCTCCGGAGAGGTCGTGATCGACCATGACCAGCCCACCGGTGCGCTGCCCGGCCGCTTGCTGCGCGGCGGGCGCGCGCATCCGGAGGCGTGAGGGGGCGCCCCGCCTTTGTCGCACTAGTTGAGTTGCCATCTCGGCGCCCGCGTTTCACGCGCGCCGAGCCCTGGACCGACTCGAATATGGGGGTTGATTGTGCCGCCGATGGCGCCGGTAAGGATCGGTCGTGATGTACGACCAGACACGCACGCCGGACTCGGTCGAAATTCGTCTTGACCACACGGTGAAGTACGCAGCCATACGATTGAAAGCCAGGGCGCATTCAAGCTCGGCCGCGCGGGAGGACAAGTATTAAGAGCAGGCGCGCTCGCGCGCGCCAAGCGCAACTCTTCGCTGTTGATTAAACGTTGGCTAATAGGTGACCCTTTCGCCGTCGCACCCGACAGTTCGAGGCCACCATGGATTTCGTGAGCGGAAGTGCAACGATCGGAGGCTCAATGCATCGAGCCTTATCTGGCTACAATCTCTTCGCTGCGCGCTAGATTCCAGATATCCGGGTTCTGCTCCTCAAGCTGCACCTCAAACCAGCTCCAACCGCGCTCATGAATGAGAGCGGCCTCCTGTGACGTAATCGGGACCAGATATGCGAAGACTATTGGCGGTTCTGGGCCTTCGAACTGAACTAGCGAGTCGGCAAATGGACTAGGATTCGTGACGTAGATCGCGTTGGCGGTGGATCCTGGGATCACGGAAGTCGATGGCCCGACTACTTCGCCCCGTAGCAAAGCTGCTCCTCGAGTCAGGACGTGTTCGGCGAAAGACAGCAAGAATGCGGCTACTTTGTCATTGCTCGCCGCGTCGTCCGCACACACGAGCAACTCCTGCCGGATTCGGCGCCCTTTGGGAAGGTTCAGCAGATGGTCGCTCAGCCCCAATGTCGCATATGTCCGTACCCCAGGTTGAGGTTGATCGTCGAAGCTAACGATTTGGACCCCATGTGTGGCGTTTTCGTCAGACCACCCCTGTGAGATGGGGCCGAAGTGTCGTTCGTAGTGCTCAGGAAGCGAGCTGTTTCCGTTAGCGACCATTGTCAGATCTGTTGCAAGCGACGCAGCGAAGTCGTGTATCGCGGTTGTATTCGTCGAGCACCTGACCTCGGGTTCTGCCCCTTAAGTCCCGGTCTCGCCACGGAGGGGTGTGGTCGTTGTCCCAATCTTTCGCTTTCGATCCTGGCTTGGACATGACTTCCGTGCCGTATGTCGGACACACCTTCCCACCCTGGGCGCCGTCTTGGGCGTTATCCCAGTTGCCCTGCTCGGTACCTTTACGAACACGCGACGGCCGCTTGGTTACGCCTTGGTTCTCGTTGCTGGCGGTGTCGGTCGCACTATCAGACTTGTTGAGGACGAGCCCCTCCATCTTATCCCGAGTCCAAGCGACAAATCCTCCCGGATCTCCGAGCGCTTCCTTCACCCCGGCCCAGGCTCCGCCTACGAATCCCGGTGTCGCGGTTTGCGCCGTCGGCGGAACAAGCCCAGGCTGGGAACCAAGAGAATTGTGGTGCGCAAAG
>DATJVI010000135.1:0-6681 GCA_035501875.1 Burkholderiales bacterium | reverse complement strand
GACCAGCGCCGAGAGCAGCGACCAACCGAAGCCGGGTGCGTGGCGCGCCCGGAACGTCGTGATCAGCCCGATGACGCCGCTCACCAGCAGGATCCACCCGAAGAACACCGTCGCTGCAACCGAGGCGACCACCGGCGCAAGAAGCGCCAACACCCCGAGTATGACGAGCGCGATCCCCTCGCACAGGAACAGCACCCAATGGCGTCGAACCGCTCCACTGAGGCGGGCGCGAAGCGCCGCGACGTCGTCGGCCTGTGATGCATTCATGATTGTTATTCCTGTCTGGTGACACCCGCGCGGGTGCGGCTGCCGATTATACGTCGCAAGCTGCCGCGGGATGCGCCGTGCCCGCGGCAAAGATGCCGCCTCAGGCGGCCGGCAGATCCGCGCGATGCTGGCTGACGGCGCTGCCGTCGGTGCGCCTGAGGCTGCCGAAGATCACCGTGGAAACGATCGTGCCGACCCCGAGGACGATGAAAGCTTCGTGCACGCCGCTGATCATCTGGCGGGCGTCGGTGTGGAAGCGATCCGGGAGGAAGAGCGCCGCAACCAGCGAGGCGGTTGCCACGCCGAAGCTCATGGACAGCTGCTGCGCGGTGCTGGCGATGGTGCTCGCGCTGCCGGCGGCCTCCGCGGTCACATCGGCGTAGACCAGCGTGTTCATGCTGGTGAACTGCAGCGACTGGAAGAATCCATAGGCAAATGACTGCACCGCGATGAGCCACACGGGAGTTGCCAGCCCGATGGTGGCGAACAGCATGATGAGGCAGCCGAGGATCGCGGTGTTGGAGATCAGCACGCTGCGATAGCCAAAGCGCGCCAGGATTCCCGGCACGGTCATCTTGAGGCTCATGGCGGCGAACGCCTGCGGCATCATGAGCAGGCCAGACTGAACCGCGGTGTAGCCGAGGCCCACCTGGTACAGCAGCGGGAAGAGGAACGGGATGCCACCGATACTGATGCGGGTGAAGAAACTCCCGGACACTGCCGCACGGAAAGTGCGGATGCGGAACAAGCCGAGCCGCAGCAGCGGGTGCAAGGCGCGCGCGGCGTACAGGCCGTAGCCCGCTAGCAGCAGCCCCGAGAATGCCAGCAGCCCGAGTATGGCGCCCGTACCCAGGCGGTGCTCGCCGAACACCTCGAGCACGTACGAGAGCAGCGCGATGCCGGAGCTGAACAGCAGCAGCCCGGGGAGGTCGAGCGGCGGTGTGTCGAGCTCGCGGAAATCCGGCAGGTGCCGCTGCACGAGGTAGAGTCCGGCGAGGCCGATCGGCACGTTGAGGAAGAAAATGACGCTCCAGTGGAAGTAATCCGTAATCAGGCCGCCTGCGATCGGTCCGAGCATGGGACCGATGAGGGCCGGAACCGCGACGAAGCTCATGGCGCGCACCAGCTGCGATTTCGGCAGCGCACGCACCAGTGTGAGCCGACCGACCGGTACCATCATCGCTCCGCCGCAGCCCTGCAGCACGCGGAACGCGACCAGCAGATGGATATTGCGGGCCAGGCCGCACAGCAACGAGCCGAGTGCAAAGAGTCCAATGGCAGTGGCGAATACCCGCCGCGTGCCAAAGCGGTTGGCCATCCAGCCGCTCACCGGAATGAAGACCGCGAGACTGAGCGTGTAGCTCGCGAGCACTGCCTTCATGGAGAGCGGTGCCACCTCGAGCGCGCGCGCGATGCTCGGCACCGCGGTGTTGAGAATGGTGGTGTCGAGCGACTGCATGAAGAACGCCACGGCGACCAGCCAGGGCAGCAGGGCGCTCGGGCCCTCCGGCGGCGGCGGCTCGGGGGCGGCGATGCTCATGCCCTGGGATGTTGACGGTCGCCGGCCGATGCGGCAACTGACGGGAAAGCGCGGCGTTACGGCTCGCGCCCGGGGCTCGCCGGCGTCCGGCGCGCGACGTGGCTAAGCACGCTGAGCCGGCACGGCGTCGCGTCGTTCGAAATGCGCCACGATGCGGCGGTAGGCCACGGCCGCAAGCGTTGCGGCGACGGCGACGGCGAGCACGAGCAGCAGCAGCAGCACGAAGAGGTGATTGACGACCTGGTTGAGCCGGCCGGCCGCGTCCTGGGTCAGTGTGCGTACGACGGGCAGCGCCGCATCCGCGCTCTTGGTGAGCGCGTCGATCTCACGCGCCGTCTCGGTCGCCTGGCGCAGCATCGCGGTGTAGTTGCGGATGTCGAAGGGAGGTCCCTGCTCCTTGGGCGGGGGCGCGCCCGGCTGCGGTGCGAATGCACTGGTGATCTGCTGCGCGGAGGTGAGCGCGCCGTGCACGGCATTCGCCGTGTCGGTGCCGGCCTCGAGCGTGGCGCGCAACTCCTTTGCCAGCATGCCGATGTTGGCGCTCTGCACGTCGAGGGTCTGCTGCAACTGTGCGACGAGCGCCTGGCGCTCCTTGTCGAGCACGTCCGGAAGCGTGCGCGACAGTCGCTCGGAGGCGCTGCCGATGAGCGATACCCGGTCGATCGAGCCGAGCAGCTGCCGTGTCTCGGGCATCACCGCGAACTGGTACGTCACGCGCTTCACCTGCATGTCGAGCAGCGTCGGCACCCGCTGCACGTAGTAGATCGCGCGCTCGGCGAGCTCGCGTGTCTGGGTGATCTCGCGAACTGCCGGGTCGAGTCCCGACATCGGATCGAGCCCGAGCATTGCGAAGAGATTGCCTGGCGAGGTCGTTTCCCCGGGCGCCGGGGCACCGACCGCCTTGGCGAAGTCACGGAAGTGGATGGTGGCGACGGCGCGCACGTTGGGATGTTGTTCCCGCCACCGCGTGATGATCTCGTGCAGCCGCTGCTCCTGAGCCTGGGTGAGCAGACCCTCGATCTCCGCCCATGCCTCCCCCTCGAGGTCGCGGTAGGTCGCTTGCACGGGCGCAGCACGCGCGCCGTACGTCTCACCCACCCACGCGTCATCGAGCACCATGCGACTCAGCGTGGCGAGCACCACCATGTCGAGCGCATTGCTGACCGGATTGGGACCGCTGGCGATGATGTAGGCCGAGGTGGCCTGCTGCACTTCCCAGTTCTGGACGCTGAGACGCTCTTGCGGGGTGAGCTCGGTCTGCTCGAAGCGATTCAGCACGTCGGCGGTTCGCCCCGCGTACTCGTCGGCAAAGCGCATGACCTCGAGTTGCAGCTCGCGGCGCTGCTCGGCGCGTTGCTGCGCTTCGCGTACCTTGGGGTTCGCCTTTTGTATCAGGGTGCACCCGGATAGAACGCACGCCACGCTGAGGATCAGGCCACAGGCAAGCAAACGTCCGGTCATAGAGCGCTCGGTCTGGCAATGGGCATGGGGCCCATGCCCGGGGCTGCTCCAAACATCGATTCGCACCGATGCACCGGATTTGTGTGGTGCGACGCCGAGCACGGCCCCCGACTGAAAGCGTCGCGTCGTCGCTAGCTTAGCGGAATTCGTCCGCGCGAGCGCTACGTGGTGCCGGCAACGGCATCGCAAACCACCGTGCTGCGAGCTCGCAGCCGCGCGCTGGCGGTTGCGCGGCGGCGGCGCCTCATCGGCCGCAGCCGGCGGGATAATCCCGCTGAATGGCGCGCGCCCCGTGAGCCCGACCGGCGCAGTGACAGCCAAAGCATGGGGCGCCTGTTTCTGGTGCTCTTACGGGGCCGGGGTACATACTCTTCAGATGCCGCCCGCGGTGTCGGTCCTGATGCCAACCTACGATCGGCTGCAGTTCTTGCCGCCGACGATCGAGTCGGTGTTCGCTCAGACTCTCACCGACTGGGAGCTGATCATTGCCGATGACGGCTCGGGTGAGGACACGCGCAGATACCTGCGCTCGCTTGCCGATCCGCGCGTGCGGGTGCTGTGGATGGCTCACAGCGGCAGACCGAGTGTCATGCTCAACGCGGCGCTGCGCGCGGCGCGCGGCGAATACGTTGCTTTCCTCGATTCGGACGATCTCTGGCTGCCGCACAAACTCGAACGGCAGGTTGCATCGCTGCAGCGCAATAGCGGGCGGCGCTGGGGCTGCACCGCCTTCGCACTGATCGATGCGGCCGGCCGTCCCCTCACCGCCGCCCGTGCCGCCTGGCCCGCGCCCTCGGGCTGGGTTCGCAACCACCTTCTGACGGATGCGGTGATCGCCACGCCGAGCGTGATGGCGACCCGTAGCCTCCTCGAGGAGGTGGGACCGCTCGATGAGGAGCTGGTCATGCATCAGGACGGAGACCTGTGGCTACGCCTCGCTGCGGTGAGTGAGCTCGATGGAATCGATGAGGCGCTGACGCTGGTGCGCCGGCACGGCCAGCACCTGGGGAGCGACATCATTGCCTGGCAGGATCTCCGCCGGGTCATCGACAAGGCGCTGCGTGCCGCCGACGATGCGAATTTCGCGGCGCTGCTGCGTGAGCAACGCGCACTGGCGGCCGGCGGGCTGGCACGGAGCCAGGCGCTGTTCGGCACGCGCGCCGACGTCGTGCACACCCTGGCGGAGAGCGCACCCTACGCGTGGTGCTACCCGAAATGGTGGCGGGTCGGCGCGTATGCGTTGGCGCGGGCATTTGCACCGCGGGCGCTGCGCAGTGCGGCGCGCACGCTGCGGAAGCGCGTTCAGTCCTCCCGGTCCGGGAGGTGAGGGACGGGAGGTGAGGGAAAGGCAGTTATCGGGCGGCTGCGGGCCGTGCGGCAATGAGTGCCTTCGGCGTCAGCGCCCCATGCGGATCGGGGGTGAGCAGAAAGTACTGGCGTTTTCCCTCCAGCGTCTCGCCGAAACCGAGCACGTCACCGCGGTCGTTGATGGCGGCGGCCTCCGCAGCGCGATACCCGTCGGGGGTCAGGTCGAAGGCCCCCGAACTCGCATTCCATATGAAGAGATGTCGTCGATCGTAGCCGGCAGGCTGGTACGACCCGACGACAGACGCAGAGGAATTTATTCCGACAGCAGAGCTGGCCAAGCTCAGTATCACGGTGGCGATGCCATTGTTGAACACGGTCGCCATCGCTTTGCCATCCGTGCTCGAGCCTCCAGCCACTTCGCCCGAGTCGTTTATTGCATAAACAAATCCTGTCAGATACCGAGGCGTGCCATCGCTCAGCACATAACCGCGGTCGCCCATGCGCCGCAGTTGGCCGGTGAGGAGACGCCGGACGAAGCTGAGCCTGCGGTTACCGATGATGGTGCCGCTGGAATTGATGCCAAGGGCGGCAGTGTTGGTTCCGGATACGGGTAGGCTGCTGTAGGCTCCCTTGGACCAAAGCCACCCTATTACGTTGTTACGCGAGGTGTGGTCGTAGCCCACGACGTCTCCCCGGCTGTTGATGCCGATGGCGGCGCCGCCGAGATCTGTTGGCTCGGCCAGAGGCAGCACAGTGAAAGCGCCACGGTCATATACGAACCAACGTGACGGCAGGTCGCCGGCAGGGGTGTGAACGGTACCGACGATCGCGCCGGAGTCGTTTATGCCGAACACCCGGGGCCTGTTGAACTCGTGGCTGGGAACACCGGGCGGAACACCGAGATCCGTGAGCACGCCTTCGGACCACAGCGCGAGCGACACCGACCCGTCGGAGTTGGCGATCCCGCCGGCGACCACACCATGGTTGTTCAGGGCCTCACCGCCCGTGTCAGAGAAGGGGATGAATGGCAGCGCGGTTACGTCGTACCGTTCAGCTGCAAGACGGGAGCACATGGTTGGTCGCTGTTCACGCCCGACGGTGATCTTCAGTGTACCGCCCCAATTTGCGCGATGGGGAGCGCATCGTTCCCGGCGCCGGCGCGCTGCGCGCCACACAACGCGATCCCGCCCACATCTCGACGATCGGGAACCGCAGAGTACAATGCAGCGTAGTTCTGCCAGCACATCGGACCAGTACCGCGCGTCGCTGCGACCTCATCTTCGAGCGCGGCGGCGCAACGGTAATCGCCGCATCAGGTATGCACAGCTACCGAGACAATCCTCGCGATTCGCGAGACCATCGCCTGAACGGCCTGCAGCCGCCGGATGGTCGGTCAACGTGGGCGCCGGCGCAGTCGCTCGTAGGGCGCAGCGACATGCAGCAGGAACCTCCACAAGCCGCGCTCACCGTTCACGAGTACCCTCGGCAGCCGCAGGCGGTCGTCGGACGCCCGCGCCACTCCCGGCACGACGGTAACTGCCGAGGCGTAGCCGGCGTGCCGTACCAACTCGACGATGTCATCGGTGAAATCGCCGAAGGGGTAGGCGAAATGCTCGACGGGAACGCCCAGCATGTTGCGCAGTGCCGCCCGACTCTCCACGATCTCGTACTGCGCCACATCTCGAGGCACTGCGTGCAGCCGCTGATGCGAAAGCGAGTGCGAGCCCACCTCCATGCCGGCGGCCAGCCACTGCTCGAGCTGCGCGCGGCTCATCAACGGCTTTCTTTCCCGCAGATACTCGGCGTCCCAGCGGTTGTAGGTCCCGAGCGCGTCGCTGACGACATAACACGTGGCCGCGAAACCATAGCGCCGCAAGATTGGCGCTGCCGTCGTAAGCGTGTCGGCGTAGCCATCGTCAAACGTGAGCATGACGCAACCGCGCGACGTGGCATTGCACAGCCGTGTAACGCCTTCCGTTGCACAGACGCCGCGCAGCCCGAGACGACGCAATGCCCACAGCTGCCGTTCGAACCTGTCCGGGCTCACGTACAGCAGTTTGAAGGGTGCGTCCTCGGGCGGCGTGGCCACGTTGTGGTAACAGAGA
>DATJVI010000134.1:0-13862 GCA_035501875.1 Burkholderiales bacterium | reverse complement strand
TCACGAGTCACGAATCACGAGTCACGAATCACGAGTCACGATCCGCTACCTGGGCCTCGTACCCTACGAGCCAACCTGGCGCGAGATGCAACGCTTCACCGAGCAACGCACGGCGGACACGCCCGACGAAATCTGGCTCCTGGAGCACCCGTCGATCTACACGTACGGAGTTGCGGGGCGGAAGCAACACCTGCCGCAGATCGATACCGGCATTCCTGTGCTCCACGTCGACCGCGGCGGGCAGGTCACGTACCACGGCCCCGGACAACTCGTCGCATATACGCTGCTCGACCTGCGCCGGCGGGGCATCACCGTGCGGGCGCTCGTCCGGGCGCTGGAGCAGGCCGTGTTAGACTTGCTCGGCGATCTCGGAGTTGCCGCCGGCCGCCGGCCGGATGCGCCGGGCGTCTATGTTGCAGAGAGGAAGGTCGCGGCGCTAGGACTGCGGATCCGCCAGGGCTGCTGCTACCATGGCCTGAGCCTCAACGTGGACATGGATCTCGCGCCCTTCCACGCGATCGATCCCTGCGGATACCCAGGCCTGCACGTGACGCAACTGCGCGGCCTGGGCATCACCGAGTCGATCGAATCGCTGGGCGAGCGGCTGGCCTCGAGATTGGTGGAGCAGCTGACGCCGGTGACAACGCACACATGAGCGACCTCGAGCAAGGCCAGACTGGGTCGGACAAGACCGCCCGCAATCCGGTCAAGGTGATCCCCATCACGCCGCTCAAGAAGCCGGCGTGGATCCGCGTGCGGGCGGGCAACAGCCAGGCGTTCTACGAGCTGAAGCGCACCCTGCGCAGCCACAACCTGCACACGGTATGCGAGGAAGCGTCATGCCCGAACATCGGCGAATGCTTCGGGAAGGGCACGGCGACTTTCATGATCCTGGGCGACTTGTGCACGCGGCGCTGCCCGTTCTGCGACGTCGCGCACGGCCGCCCTAAACCGCCGGATGCACAGGAGCCGGCCAACCTGGCGCAGACCATCGCCGCCCTCGGCCTCAAGTACGTCGTCATCACGAGCGTGGACCGCGACGATCTGCGCGACGGCGGCGCCGGACATTTTGCCGCTTGCGTGCGCTCGGTGCGCGAGCATGCGCCCACCACCCGCATCGAGATCTTGACTCCGGACTTCCGCGGGCGTCTTGCCAAGGCCCTCGACGCCCTGAGCACGGGGCTGCCGGACGTGATGAACCACAACCTGGAGACGGTGCCGCGGCTGTACAGAGTGGCGCGGCCCGGCGCCGACTATGCCCACTCGCTCAAGCTGCTGCAGGAGTTCAAGCGCCGCTTCCCGGGCATCCCCACCAAATCCGGGCTGATGCTGGGGCTCGGCGAGACCGACGGCGAGATCCTCGAGGTCTTGCGCGACCTGCGGGCTCACGACGTCGACATGCTCACCGTCGGCCAGTATCTGCAGCCCACCCAGGGGCATCTGCCCGTATTGCGTTACGTGGAGCCGGCGCAGTTCCAGCAGTTCGAAAAGGCGGCGCGCGAGATGGGCTTCTTGCACGCCGCCTGCGGGCCGTTAGTGCGCTCCAGTTATCACGCGGACCAACAGGCGCATCGAGCAGGCGTCGCTTAGCCGCCGCCGATTGAGGCGACCCGCCGTTCAGGCGCGGGATCCTCCCGTATACCGATCCAGCCCCGCGATTGCAGTGATGCGCCGGGAGTGCAACACCGCGTCCAGGCGCTTCCGGTTCTCCGGCAGCCGCGACCGATCGTGCTCCTGGTGCCAGAGGTGAAACACCGGCGCCGCGAAGCGCGCGCTCTTGTGCAGCACGCCCGCGTGCAGCAGCCGGATGACAAGGTCAGAATCCTCCAGGCCCCAGCCCGAATAGGACTCATCGAGGCCGTTGACGCGCACCAAATCCGCTCGCCACGCAGACAGATTGCAGGTCTTCACGCCCTCCCAAGTGCGGGCGGTGCGCTTGCGAAACGCGCCATCGGGTAAGCGCACGAGCGGCATCAAGCGGTTCGCCTCGCCGCGGGCGCGGGCGCGCACCCAATCCGCCCATGCCCACTGGTGGATGGGAAGGTGCTGCTCCAGCACCCTGCGCGTGAACTCCTCGGACAGAAGCACACGGTTGCCGGACAGGAACCAGCCGGGTTCGGCCAGCCGGCGATGCTGGTGTACGAACGTCTGCGAGGGCACGCAATCGCCGTCGCTGAACACGATGTACTCGGCGTCGGTCTCCGCCACGGCACGGTTGCGGATCGCCGCTGCACGGAATCCCTGGTCCTCCTGCCAGACATGTGCAACCTGGAACGGCGCGCGAGACGCGAACTGCTGGACCATTTGCGCCGTGTCCGCGGTCGAGCCGTCGTCGGCAACGATGAGGTCGAAGCCTTTATCGCTCTGCGCGGCGTACCCGTCCAGCACCGCTGCGAGCGCGTCAGGACGGTTGTAGGTGGTGACGATGACGGCGATCCGCATCAGCGTCTCCCCAGCAGCCACGCCTTCAGGTATCGGTAATACACTCCCTCCGCGTTGGACACGGCGACCATGAACCCTTCCCGTCCATCGAGGAAGCCGGCCCTGAACAGATAGGTTCGCAGGAATGTCCAGGCGGCGTGCGCGACGGCGCTGCCGAGCGACCCCGTGCGGCCGCGCGCGGACATCATCTGCGCGCCGGCCGAGGAGTAACGGTTCAGCTTGTCCAGCACCTCCTCGAAGCTCACGAAGGACTCGTGCAGGATCGGCTGCGTGAGCGAGCCGATCGGCCCGTGCACGATCAGCTGCTCGTGTACCAGGTCATCGCTGAAGCGGGCTTTGCCGCGCCGGAACAGGCGCAGCACCGGATCGGGCCACCAGCCCGAGTGACGCAGGAAGCGCCCGCAGAATGAGGACAAACGCGGTACGCGATAGGCTACGGGGCCTGAGGAGCCGGCCACGGTCGCACGGATCTCGGCTTGCAACTCTGGGCTGACCCATTCGTCGGCGTCCAGCGAGAGTACCCAGTCGCTGCCGGCGAGATCCAGAGCTCGATTCTTCTGCGCGCCAAAGCCGGGCCAGTCGCCGGTCACGTGAACCTTCGCACCAAGCTCGCGGCAGATCTCGACGGTACGATCGCTGCTGCCGGAATCGACCACCACGATCTCGTCGGCCCACGCCACCGACCCGAGGCAGCGGCGGATCACCGCCTCTTCGTCCCTGGTGATGACGATGGCCGAGAGCGTCATGCGGGTTCTGGCGCAGCCTGCCGCGGCGGGTAGCCTGCATACAGCAAGCCCGACATCCAGCTGAAGAACAAACTCTCCGTGTGGTCCATGAGCAGCGTGCTGAACAGACTCCCCACGGCGAACGCGAGCACGAGCGAGCGCGCCAGGATGCGCTCTTGCGCCCCGGGAAACTGGGCCGCGCAGCGCCACTGCTGGACGAACAACAGCAAGAGCAATGCAAGACCGATGAGGCCCACCTGGCAGGTCGTCAACAGATACTGGTTATGCGGATTGCGCGTGACCTCCATCGCGGTGCCGTGGACCCGCTCCGCGTAGGCGGGAACAAACCCGGACGTGCCCACGCCGAACACCGGGTGCTCCCGCACGATGGCGAGGGTGTTGGCATAGAACTCGAGTCGCTCGCCGATCGGATCCCGGGTCGCTACGCCGGGCCGCCAATGCGTGACCGCCGTCACGGCCAGGCCGACGCGCTTGTGAAAGCTGAAGGAGAACTGCCAGGCTCCGGCGAAGCTCACGCCGAGAAGAACTACCGCTGCGACGATTCCCTTCCAGCGCAACGTGCGAAACAAGAACAGGACCACCACCATGGCCAGCACGACATAGCCGATCCGGCCCTGTACCAAGAAGAGCGCATCGAATGCCGCCGCGCCGGCCAGCACGGCCCAAACGCCGCGCACGAGCGGACGCGCAGGCTCCAGCGCAAATTCGGCGAACAGCAGGGCGCCGAAGGCCATCAAGAGGTTCTGCGCGATGTGGCCCTTGAACACGGTCGGGTTGCTGGCATCACCGGTGATGACACCGCCCTTGGGCAACCAGCCTAGAGCCACCACGTAGGACAGGACGAGCGTGACCGCCAGCGAGCACGCCAGCGCAAGCAGCGCGCGGCGGCGATCACGCACATCCGCGAACACGGGCAACAGCATCGCGATCAGCAGCAAATCGGAGTGCTTCTTCAGATACAGGAGTCCGTCGGACAGCGGGCCGCTGCCCCAGGTCAGCCCGAGCGCGAGCCAGGCGAGCAGAGCCAGCGCGGATAGCGCGACCGGGTTGCGTCGAATGACGTCGTACTTGTCGCGCCAGTTCCCGCTCAGCAGCCACGCCAGCACGAAGACGACGAGCAGCACATTGTCCAACGCGACGGAGACGGGAAGAGAGACACCCAGTGCGATGGCCACGTGACGCGTGACCTGATGGGCACGCTCCGATAGGCGGCGCCGATCGAACGCGGCAGGGACCAGCGCAGCGGGATGCGTGTCAGCCATAGCCGACGCGAGAGGGAGCCGGCTCCGAACCGACGCGGGGGCCGTATTCGGGCACCCAACGCGCCAACGCGGCTCGCACGTCCTCGTCCGCTGGCGTGTCCGGCGCATTGAGCCAGGCCAGCACGTCGCGCAGCCACTCGCTCGTTACGGGTCTGGCGCGGGCGATGCGGAGCTTCGGATGGGGAGTGGGCAGCGTTTGCTCGTCGTCCGCCAGTACCTCCTCGTACAGCTTCTCGCCCGGACGCAATCCGGTGAACTCGATGCGGATCTCGCTCTCTGCAAAACCGGAAAGCCGGATCATCTCGCGCGCCAGGTCCACGATGCGCACCGGCTCGCCCATATCCAGCACGAAGATCTCGCCGCCACGGCCCATATAGCCGGCCTGCAGGACCAGTTGCGCCGCTTCCGGGATGGACATGAAGTAGCGCGTGATGTCGGGATGCGTGACCGTGACCGGGCCGCCCTCGGCGATCTGGCGCCGGAACTTGGGAATCACGCTGCCTGCGCTGCCCAGCACGTTGCCGAAGCGCACCATCACGAACCGAGGGGGAGCCCCCGTCTGCAGCGCCTGGCACACCATCTCCGCCAAACGCTTGCTGGCGCCCATCACGTTCGTGGGGTTCACGGCCTTGTCGGTGGAGATCAGGACGAACTCTTCCACACCGTGGCGCGCCGACGCCGAGGCGAGCGTGTAGGTGCCGAGCACGTTGTTCTGCATCGCCTCCCATGTATTCACCTGTTCCATCAACGGGACATGCTTGTACGCCGCGGCGTGGAACACGACTTTCGGGTGCCAATCGCGAAGGATCTGCTGCACTCGCGCGCGATTGCGCGTATCGCCTATCGCACACACGATCGGCAAGGCGGGATGAGTGCGCCGGAACTCCTGCTCGACCTCGTAGAGAGCGAACTCCGACAATTCGAACAATACCAACCGGGCCGGGCCGAAGCGCGCAATCTGGCGACAGAGCTCGGAGCCGATGGAGCCGCCCGCGCCGGTGACCATCACCGTCTTCCCCGAAAGGAAGGCCGACAGCCCGGCGCTGTCGAGCACCACCGGATCGCGGCCGAGCAGGTCATCGAGTTCCACCTCGCGCAGCTGGGATACGGTGACCTTCCCGGACATGATGTCGTCGAACGACGGCACCGTCATGACCTTCAAACCCGCCCCCGCGGCGAGGTGCACGGCGTGCCGACGCACCGTGTGCGACACGGACGGCATGGCGATGATCACGCACGAGACTCCCAGCTCCTGGGCCACGTGCGCCACATCATCGAGCTTGCCTCGCACCGGGATGCCGTGAATCTCACGCCCCTGGCGGCGGTCGCTGTCGTCGAGCAAGCCCACAACACGCCAATCGGGGCTGGCCGCCAGCTCGCGCATGAGCGCGCTCGCCGCATCCCCTCCACCCATGAGCAGCACCGGAGTCGCCCGCGGCTTCGCCAAGCTGGCCATGCGTCCTTCCTTCCATGCCCGATACGCGAGGCGGCTGCCGCCCATCATGACCAGCAGCAGCAACGGATCGAGCAGGAACACCGAGCGCGGCACAGGATCCGAGATTCGTAGCAGCACCAGTACAGCAGGCACGGTGAGCGAGGCGATGGAAACCGCGACGACGATCAGTCGCAGATCGTGCAGGCTGGCATAGCGCCAGATCCCACGATACAGGCCAAAACGCCAGAAGATCAGTGCCTGGATCGGAACCACGACCGGCAGGGTGCGCAACATGACGTGTTCGTAGTCCACCGGCAGCTCGAGGTTGAGGCGCAACCAGAACCCCAGCGCCCACGCCACGACGGAAGCGGCTACGTCGTGCAGCATCGCCAGCGCAGTGCGGGAGTTCACTTGGAGCATGCTATGCCCTCGCTCGTGCGCGCCAACGCAGGTCGATCGCGACCATCGCTCCCGCATAGACGAGCACGAGAACGCTGAATGCAAGGGCTTGAACGAGCTCACCACGTCCCAACGCAATCAGCCCGGTTGCCCCGCTGAACAGCATCAACCCGTATTCCCACAGCGCCGTGCGCCGATGGCTCCAGCCCGAGAGCACCAGGCGCTGATAGTAGTGGGTGCGGTGCGCCTGCCATAGCTTCTCGCCGTGCACCGCTCGGCGCGCGAGGGTCATGCTGGCATCCACGATGAACGGCCCGAACGTCACGACCGGAAACCACAGGGGCCATAGCCCATCCTGCCAGCCCTGCAACCCCAGTCCACCGGCCAAGAACCCGAGCGGAATCGAACCGGCGTCTCCCATGAACACGCGCGCGGGCGGGAAGTTGAACACCAGGAAGCCGGCCGCGGCCGCGGCGATCGCCAGGTTGACCAACGCGAAGTCGAAATCGCCACCGATGACCGCGCCGGCCGCATACACACCGAAGCCGATCAGTGCCATGCCCCCGGCCAGCCCGTCGGAGCCGTCCATGAAGTTGTAGAGGTTCGTCATCCAGCCAATGGTAATCGCCAACACAACGGTAAGGAACCACTGGTGTCCCGGGAGCTGCAGGACCACAAACCCCACTGCTGCCGCAAGATGCAACGGCAGCCGTAACGCTGCCGGCAGGCCCTTCCAATCGTCCACCAGCGACAGGAGCATCAGTGCAAGCGCCACCAGCACGGCCGGGAGCACACCGCCCACGATCAGCATGCCGAGCAGCGCGGCCGGCATCAGGCCAAGCCCGCCGGCACGCGGGATCGGTGCCGCATGGAGCGAGCGCGGGTTGGGATGATCCAGGAACACCCGGCGGGCGGGTCCGGACAGAAATGCGCGGACCAGGAGGACGCTGACGACGAACGCGACCACCGGAGCGGCCAGAGCCTGGGCAAACGCCTGCATCGTCAGACTCCCGCGCGACGCGGATGCGCCGTGGAGAACCGGAGCCGGCTCACTCTATGTGGACTATCCGTCTCGACAGCCGGTCCACAGCGCCAGGCCCGGAGACCGCGGTTTCCTTTGCGCAAGGCGCGCGAGACCGCGGCCAGTTTAGTATGCTCACTTTCGCTCTTCAACCCGCTCGGCTCCGACTGGTGGCAAGGCATGGTCGCGCGCCGCGGACCGGCAAAAGGCCCGGCCGCGCGCCCGATGGCCTTGAAATCCCCAATTTCCACGATGAACGCCATCGACAAGCTGCATATGATCCACCGGTTCTGGCGCTACAGGCTGCGGACGGAGCGCAACAGCCTCGCCTATCTTCTCCGGCTGCCGCTCGCCGGGCAGGTGGTCATCGATGTCGGCGCAAACCTGGGCATCTATTCCTACTGGATGAGCAGGGCCGTGGGCCCGGCGGGCCGGGTCATCGCATTCGAGCCTCAACCGGAGCTCGCCCGCCATCTGGAAGCGATGAAGTCGGCCTTCGGGCTGCGCAACCTCGCGGTCGTGAACCAGGCCCTTTCCTCCTCCGGTGGCAGCCGCATGCTGTTCCGTCCCGAGCCGGGAGGCGGCGGTGCGAGCTTCCGCCGTCATGACGCCAGCTGGGAGCAGATTGAAGTCAAGGTGACGACACTCGACGATTACTATGCCGACGAGATGCCGGTCCGCTTCATCAAGTGCGACGCCGAGGGGCATGAGTACGACGTGCTGCGAGGAAGCCGGCGGATCCTGACCCGCGATCATCCCACGTTGTTGCTCGAGATCCACGATGCCGAGGCGGCAGCAGGCGAGATCCCCAGATTTCTGGACCAGCTGGGCTACCAGGGGTTCTTCTTCCATCGCGGCCAGCGGGTCGACTTCGCGAAATTTAGACAAGTACCGCACAGGAAGCCGTGGGAGTCGCACCGCAATTACGTGTTCGTACCCGAGGAGCTCGTCAGGCATTGATCCGCGAACGTAGGCGAGCGATTGCCCATCGGGCTGCGAATTGGGACGGCACACCGACCGAGCCTAAAGGTTAATTCTGGCACCGATACCACCGCGCGGTCTCCGCAATCCCCTGGTCGATCGTGTAGGGGGGGACCCAATCCAGCGCGCGTCGGATCGCAGAGCTGTCCACTTGCAACGAGCCGACGAGGCGATCGATGGCCGGACCCCGGCCGATGATGCCGCCCGCGAGTCGCAGCAGCTTCGTTGGAACCTGAAGCAGGTGTGCTTTTACGCCGAGCGCTAAGGCCAGCCGGCGCACCAGCTCGGGCGTGGAAAGATCTTCGCCATCGCTGACGAGGAAGACGCGATTCGCCGCCGCCTGATGCACGAGGCACATGCGGATCGCATCCACGAGGTTTCCCAGGTAGAGCAGACTGCGGCGGTTGTGGACCGCTCCCAGCGGCAGGGGCATGCCACGGGCCACTGCGCGCATCAAGCTCAAGAAGTTGGCCTTCACCCCGGGCCCGTAGACAAGCGGCGGGCGCACCACCGTCCACTGCATGCCGGTCGCACGACCCACTTGCGCCAGCTCCTGCTCGGCCTCCCATTTCGATCTGCCGTATGGATCCCCGGGACAGGGCGGATCGGCCTCGGTAAAGGGCCGCTCGCTAACCTCGCCGTGTACCTTCACCGAGCTCAGAAACACGAGGCGCCGTACCCCTGCGGCAGCGGCGCTGCGCGCGAGGTGGGTTGTCGCGTCGACGTTCACGCGGCGAAACTCGGCCGCCGGATCCGCGTCGGACTCACGCATCACATGGACACGAGCGGCGAGGTGAACGACCGTTTCGGCCCCGGCGAGCACGAGGCTCCAGTCTGTGCGCGGGCTCAGGTCGCCGACGGACACGCGGTCGGGCGACAGCGCCTCGGCCCGGCGCACCGCCTGGCGGACACGAAAGCCCCGCGCGGCGAGGTGAGCGCACAGCACGCGCCCTACGAAGCCGCTGGCGCCCGTCACCAGTACGGTCTGCGCCAACGCTGCGCCCCCAGTCAAGCGGCGGCGCGCTGCCGCCGCTCCCAGGCGAGCGCATGTTCCACGATGGTGTCCAGATCCGCGTAGCGCGGCGTCCAACCAAGGAGTTCTCGGATCCGCTCCGCGCGCGCCACGAGCATCGACGGGTCGCCGGGACGGCGCGGTGCAACGGTGACGCCGAAGTCGACACCCGAGACGCGTTTGACGGCGTCGATCACCTGCCGGACGCTGTAGCCTCGGCCGTACCCGACATTGAGCACGGTCGGTACCGTCACACGGTCCAGATAGCCGAGCGCCGACAGATGCGCAGCGGCAAGGTCCTCGACGTGGATGTAGTCGCGCACACCGGTCCCGTCGGGTGTTGGATAATCGTCGCCGAAAACGGCAACCTGCTCACGCATGCCGAGCGCGGCCTCGCAGCAGACCTTGATCAAATGCGTCGCGCGCGGGGTGCGCTGCCCCATCCGGCACTGCGGGTCCGCACCGGCGACGTTGAAGTAGCGCAGAGCGATGCAGCGCAGGCCATGCGCATACGCCGAATCCCGCAGGATCCACTCGCTCATCAGCTTGGATGTGCCATACGGATTGACCGGCGCTGTCGGCCCGTCCTCCGCGGCCATACCACCGGAGGGCTCGCCGTATACCGCAGCCGTGCTCGAGAACAGAAAGCGCGCGACCCTCGCGTTCACGCACGCGCGCAGCAGTGCGATGGTCGTCGCAGTGTTGTTGGCGTAATACTCGAGCGGGTGGCTCACCGACTCCGGGGCAACGATCGAGGCGGCGAAGTGCAGCACCGCGTTGCAGTTGGTGTCGCGAAGCAGCTGCTCGACGAGCTTCTGGTCCCCCGCCTCGCCCACGATCAGCGTCTCGCCATACAGCAGCGCTTCCCGGAATCCGGTCGACAGGTTGTCGAGTACTACGACACGATAGCCGGCCTCGCTGAGCTGACGCGTCACGTGGCTGCCGATATATCCGGCCCCGCCGGTGACCAGTACTGCCTGCGGATTGCTCTGTGTCATGTCATCATTGAGGTGAGAGCCGCTCGCGGCTGGTCATAGCAGCAGCGAACGGGCATGCACGCCGGCGTTCCGCCAGGGCCGTCGCCGGATGCCGCCCGTCGTCTCCGGGCAAAGGCAGCTACTGGTTTGCCGAGCCCGCGCACTGCGCATATAACGCGATCGTATCGCGAATGGCGATTTCCTTGGCGAACTGCGTCTGCGCCAGTTCACGGCCGCGCGTCCCCAGGCGCGCGCGCAGCGCCGGATCGGTCAGCAGTTTGCGCAAGGCGCCAGCCAAGGCTTGAGCGTCCTGCACAGGAACGAGAAACCCGTTTTCGTCGTGCCGCACGACTTCGCGGCAACCGGGAGCATCGGCTGCTACGACCGGACGCGCGCATGCCCCGGCCTCCATCACGATCCGGGGCAGGCCCTCCCGGTAGGAGGGCAGACACACGATGCTGGACTGCGCGATCACTGCAGGCATGTCATCGCGCCAGCCCCACCACTCCACTTTTCCTTCATCGTGCCACTGCGCCAGCCTTGTCTCGGGCACCGAGCTCGGGTTGGAAGCGTCCGGTGTACCGACGAGAACGAACCGGGCTGGCACGCCGGACTCGCGGACGAGACGAGCCGCCTCGACAAACTCGCCGATGCCCTTGTCCCAGAGCATGCGCGCAGCGAGCAACACGATCGGCGCGCCTTCCGTGGGCTCCGGACTGACGGTGTACTCTCGCAGGTCGACGCCAGGGCCTCGAATCAACCGCGCATCCACGCCCAGTCGCTGGAAGTAGTTGCGGTCGTCAGAGTTCGGGACCGTCATGATGCTGCGCCGAAAGACCCAGCGTGCCGTGGTCTTCAGCAGCCGCCGCAGCACGCGCGGCGCCACCGACTGCCCGACAAACACCCAGCCCAGCCCGACCACGGAGTTGACGATGCAAGGCACACCGGCCAGGCGCGCAGCGAGCGTGCCTTCCACTGCCGGCTTGAGCGCGATGTGATGCACGATATCCGGCGCCGTGCTGCGATACGCACGCGCCAAACGGAACGTGAGGCGCAGCTCGCGCAGCGGGTGAACGCTGCGCCGCTCCAGCTCGATGGGGAGCAGGCGCAGGCCGGCATCTCGGATGATTTTCCCGTGATCCCGTACGCGCGTGAGAACCGTCACGTCATATCCGGCCTGCCTCGCCGCGGCAGCCAACGGCAGCCAGTGCAGAACGAAATACCAGTCCTCAGTGATGAAGTAGAGCAGCCGGCGCGTCACGATATGCGGATCGGGTCCCCAGGTGCAGGACAGAGGCTTGCCATGCGTTCAAGCATCCGGTGCCGCGTGGCTGGGAAGCATCGCGTGCGCGGAGCGGATCGAGTATTTCAGCAACGATAAGGCCGCCACGCCAGGATAGGTCCAGGGGCTGAGCAATCCCTCGCGACGCAGCCGTGCATAGGCGTCGAGCTCGCCTTTCTCCATCTCCCACAGCCGGCCGCTCAGGCCAGCCGCACCGAAATCCGGCTTGAACGAGCAGGCCAATGGCAGCTCGATGCGGCGCGCCGCCTTGCCGCCGAGCACTAGCCGGAGCCAGAGGTGATAGTCCTCGCAATACCGCTTCGCTTCCTCGAACCGAAGCATCACATCCCGACGCAACATGACGGTGCGCGTAGGCAACAGGTTACGCACCAGCAACCGCGCTGGCCGAACGAGCGTCACCGTCCAATGCTCAGGCAACGCCGGAAACGGCCGGCCTTGAGCTGCCACGAACGTGCCGTGCCCCGACAGCGTGATGTTCGAATCTTCCGACATGAGCGCGGTCTGGATCTCGAGCTTGCGCGGATGCCAGGCATCATCGGCATCCAAAAATGCGACGAGCGGTTGGGTCGCTGCGTCCCAGCCTGCGTTGCGAGCGCCACCCGGTCCCGCATTACGCGGCAACCAAACGGTCTTCAGCTCAACCCCACTGGGCGCGTTGCCGCGCACGCTCTCGATTGCGCGCCGAGTCGCGCCCCCGTCCGGACTCGCGTCATCCACCAGCACAAGCTCGGCCGGCGGCCGGGTCTGCGCCCATACCGATTCGACTGCACGCGCCAGCGTGTCGGCGCAACAGTAACAGGGAATGACCACGCTGACCGGCACGTTCGGACCGTCGCGCTCGGTGTCAGCTTTCAGCATAGAACAACCGCCCCGGGCATCCGCGACTGGTGTAGGTGCGATCGCCCGCTAGTCGCCAACTCAGCTCGAACATGAACCTGCGCGCGGCACGCCGCCCGCGGCGTCGACCCCACACCGCAACAGCAGGTGCGGTGAGCGCACTTGCCAGCAGGCGTTCCCAAGTCTTCGCGCGGTGGGAGGATGCCATTGCATCCATTGTCTGTCGCGCCT
Source organism: Burkholderiales bacterium (assembly GCA_035501875.1). Lineage (GTDB taxonomy): Bacteria > Pseudomonadota > Gammaproteobacteria > Burkholderiales > SHXO01 > SHXO01. The sequence goes on along the minus strand of DATJVI010000134.1, from coordinate 1,216 downwards.
GTTCGGCGCTCATCTGCCGTGGCGCGCTAAGCCCCATCCCGGCCAGCAATCGAGCAAACCGCATCTCATACGTGTGCTCTTGGCGGGTCCGGGCGTACCCAGCCCGTGCGACGCGGTCGCGTGCCTCCTTGTCTGCAAGGTAATGCTTCACCTTGGCGGCGAGCTCATCGGGGTTGTCGAAGGTTTCGATCTCCCGTCCTGGAAGATAGAACTGCTCTAGCCCGGGTGCCGTCTCGGTCAGGAGAAATCCTCCGCTCCCCGGCACCTCGAACACCCTCGCCTTGATCTGCCGTGCCCTGGTGGACCCCTGGCCCGCCTCCGAGAAATTCACACTGATGACCGAGCTGCGGATGATCTCGGGGATGCGTTCGGCCGCGACGGGACCGTTCGGCCAGCCGTGGCCAAAGCATTCCACTTCGACGCCGCGCTCGGATAGTCCGGCGACCCATCTCGCGCGCCGCCCATATGCCGAGCCAACGAAGCTAACCTGGTACTTGCAGGCGGTCGCGGGCAGAGGCTCTCGGAGCGCTGTCGAGCTGGCGGCCCACTGGGTGAGCACTACGTTGCGGATGCCCCCGGCGCGGAACCGCTCCAGAGCACTCTCGTATGTGGTCGCGTACCGATCGACATGCGGCGCAACGAAGCGCGAGAACTGCGCGTACTTCCAGGAGTCGTCTGTCCCCCAGTTCAGGACCGGGCAGCCCAGAGTGCCACGAATTAGGTCGAGCGTCTCGAGCCAGACCTCATAGCTGAGCAGCACGGTGAATACCATGTCCGGTCGGACTTCCTCGACTACGCTCAGCAGCTTGCAGTTGAGGTCGGCAAAGTCGGCATGGCTGCGGCGGTTCCAGGCTTCGAAGAACGCGACTTCGTGCCCGAGCGCGCGCAGCGCAGGTAGAAAGCTGACGTACTCGTAGCTCTCGCCGCGCATCGGATCGCCGTAGTTGTGACGGCCCCAGACGCAGAGGATTCTCATGCGCCGCCGCTCCGTGCCCAGCACGCATGCCTGCGACTGTTCTGGCCCTTCACAGGCGCATTTCCGGCCTCACGGCGAGAAACATGGTGGTGCGGAATTTCTCCAGCATTTCCTCATAGCGCTCGATTGCCTGCAGATATCCGCCGGGTGTGAGCCGGAACAGGTGCATGCCCAGATCGAGAAACAGGTAAAAGAAGTCCTGCAGATAGGTGCGTGAGTCGATGTTGCAGCCGCCGAACT
>DATJVI010000133.1:0-37506 GCA_035501875.1 Burkholderiales bacterium | reverse complement strand
GGACGGCGGCTCGGTGAAGTACGACTATCTGGTGATCGCCACCGGCCCCAAGCTCGCGTTCGACGAAGTGCCGGGCCTGGGCCCGGAGGGCAACACGCACTCGATCTGCCATATCGATCACGCGGTGAGCGCGGGCAAGGCGTGGGAGCAGTTCGTGAAGGACCCAGGCCCGATCGTCGTCGGGGCGGTGCAGGGCGCCTCCTGCTACGGGCCGGCCTACGAGTTCGCGATGATCATGGACACCGACTTGCGCCGCAGGAAGATCCGCGACAAGGTCCCGATGACCTTCGTCACCGCGGAGCCGTACATCGGCCACCTGGGGCTGGGCGGAGTGGGCGACTCGAAGGGTCTGCTGGAGTCGGTGATGCGTGACCGGCACATCAAGTGGATCACCAACGCCAAGACCACAAAGATCGAACCCGGCAAGATGTACGTCACCGAGTACGACGACCTGGGCAAGGAGAAGCGCACGCACGAAGTGCCGTTCAAGTATTCGATGATGTTGCCCGCCTTCAAGGGCATCGACGCGGTATTCGGCATCGAGGGCCTGACCAACCCGCGCGGCTTCATCGTCATCGATCCGCAGCAGCGCAACCCGAAGTACAAGAACATCTACGCCGTGGGCGTGTGCGTGGCGATTCCGCCTGTGGAGCAGACCCCGGTGCCCACCGGCGCGCCGAAGACGGGCTACATGATCGAGTCGATGGTGGAGGCCGCCGCGGACAACATCCGTGCGCAGCTCGACGGCAAGGAACCGGCGACCAAAGCGACGTGGAATGCGGTGTGCCTGGCCGACTTCGGCGATACGGGGGCGGTGTTCGTGGCGCTGCCTCAGATCCCGCCGCGCAACGTGAACTGGTTCGCCGAGGGCAAATGGGTGCACATGGCCAAAGTCGCCTTCGAGCGCTACTTCATCCGCAAGATGAAGAAGGGCACCACCGAGCCGCTCTACGAAAAGCTGGTCCTGCACAGCATGGGGATCAAGAAGCTGAAGGATGCGGCGTGAGGACCGTGATTCGTGACTCGTGATCCGTGATTCGTGATTCGTGACTCGTGATCCGTGATTCGTGACTCGTTCTGCGTCACTCGTGATTCATGAGCTGCAGGCCCTGAGGTGCGAATGGCGGGGGTGACCACGTCAGGACGCTCACACGGGGGCGGTCTTCTGCCAACTGAACGCAGCTCCGCACCTCGTCGCAACACCTGGGCGTGCGAACACGTGCCCTTGACCACCACTGCGTAGCACTTGCGAGCCACAAATCCCGAGTCACGAATCACGGATCACGAGTCACGGATCACGAGTCACAAATCCCTAGTCACGAACCACGAGTCACGAATCACGAGTCACGAATCACGAGTCACGGGTTCTGAGATGGGCATCTCCGGTCGCATCGCAGCTTACTTCCAAAGCAGCCAGCTCACGCCGCTGATCGCGCTGGTGCTGTTGCTGCTCGGGCTGTTCGCGGTGCTGATCACCCCCAAGGAGGAAGAGCCGCAGATCAACGTCACGATGGCCAACGTGCTGGTGCCGTTCCCGGGCGCGTCGGCGAAGGACGTCGAGAACCTGGTGGCGACGCCGGCGGAGCAGGTGATCTCGCGCATCCGGGGGATCGACCACGTCTATTCGGTCTCCAAGCCGGGGATGGCGGTGCTCACGGCGCAGTTCCAGGTCGGCGTCCCGCACGAGCAGGCGCTGGTGCTGCTCTACGACACCATCTATTCGCATCGCGACTGGCTCTCGCCCAACCTGGGCGTGGGCGAGCCGATCATCAAGCCGATCGGCATCGACGACGTGCCCATCGTCACCCTCACGCTGTGGACCGCTGACGCGAGCCGCGGCGCCTTCGACCTCGAGCGCGTTGCGCATTCGGCGGAGATCGAGCTGAAGCGAGTGCCCGGCACGCGCGACGTCTACACGATCGGCGGGCCGGGCCACGTCGTACGAGTGATCGTCGAGCCCGAGCGCATGAACGCGTACCGCATCAGCGGGCAGGACATCCGCGCGGCGCTCCAGCTCTCCAACGCTGCCCAGCCCTCCGGCGAGCTGGTGAAGGACAACCGCGAGATCCTGGTCGAGACCGGCACGTATCTCTCGAGCGCGGCCGACGTGCGGCGGCTCGTGGTCGGAGTGTTCGAGGCCCGGCCGATCTACATGGCCGACGTCGCTCGCATCGAGGACGGCCCCGATCAGCCCTCGCGCTATGTCTGGACCGGCCTGGGTCCGGAAGCCAAGCAGAAAGGCATCGTCGAGGCGGGCGAGTATCCGGCTGTCACGCTGGCGGTTTCGAAGAAGCCCGGCGCGAACGCGGTGGATGTCGCGAATCGCGTGATGCGCGCGGCGCAGCTCATGGAGGGGACCATCATCCCCGAAGGCGTGCACGTGACGGTCACGCGCAACTACGGCGAGACCGCAAGCGACAAGGCCTCCAAGCTGATCCAGAAGCTGATCTTCGCCACGCTCTCCGTGGTCGCGCTGGTGTTCGTCGCGCTCGGCCGGCGCGAGGCAGTGATCGTCGGGGTCGCCGTGCTGCTCACGCTGGCGGCAACGCTGTTCGCCTCCTGGGCCTGGGGCTTCACGCTCAACCGCGTGTCGCTGTTCGCGTTGATCTTCTCCATCGGCATCCTCGTGGACGATGCCATCGTGGTGGTGGAGAACATCCATCGCCGCCACCAGATGACGCGCGCGCCACTCTCCGAGATCATCCCGCAGGCGGTGGACGAGGTCGGCGGGCCGACCATCCTGGCGACGCTCACCGTGATCGCCGCGCTGCTGCCGATGGCCTTCGTGACCGGGTTGATGGGGCCGTACATGGGCCCGATTCCGATCAACGCCAGCATGGGGATGCTGATCTCCCTGGCGGTCGCTTTCACCATCACGCCGTGGCTCGCCAACCGCCTGCTAGCCCCTGCGCCGCATGCGCACGTGGAGACGGGCGGCGCGCGGCTGGCGCACTTTTTCACGCGGGTGATGGCACCGTTCCTCGACCTGCAGCGCGGTGCGCGAAACCGGCTATATCTGCTCGGCGGTGTCATCGTCGCGATCCTGCTCGCCATGTCGCTGGTGGCGTTCAAGCTCGTGGTGCTCAAGATGCTGCCGTTCGACAACAAGTCCGAGTTCCAGGTCGTGGTCAACATGCCGGTGGGCACGCCGCTGGAGCAGACCGCGCGCGTGCTGCGCGAGATGGGCCAGTACCTGCAAACGGTGCCGGAGGTGACCGACTACCAGGCCTATGCGGGCACCGCCAGCCCGATCAACTTCAACGGGCTGGTGCGCCAGTACTACCTGCGCCAGAGCCCCGAGCTGGGCGACATCCAGGTCAACCTGGTGGACAAGCACCGCCGCGACCGCAAGAGCCACGAGATCGCCGGGGCCGTGCGCCCCGAGCTCGCGCGCATCGGGAAGCGGTACGGCGCCGACGTGATGGTGGTGGAGGTGCCGCCCGGCCCGCCGGTGCTCTCGCCGATCGTGGCCGAGGTCTACGGGCCCGACTATGACGGGCAGATGCGGGTGGCCAAGCAGGTGCGCGCGCAGCTCGAGGCCACGCCGGACATCGTCGGCGTCGCCGATACGGTGGACGCGAACGCGCCGCGACTGGTGCTGCGCGTGCTGCAGAACAAGGCGGCGCTCTCGGGTGTGGCGCAGAAGGACGTCGTCGAGATCATGCGGATGGGGCTCTCCGGAGAGTACGTCACGCCGATCCACAGCGGGGTGGCGAAGTACGAGATCCCGGTGCGCCTCACGCTGCCGCCCGAGCGCCAGAGCGGCATCGACGAGCTGCTCAAGCTCGGCGTGCGCAGCCGCGACGGCGACTTGGTGCCGCTCTCGGAGCTGGTCCAGGTGGTCACGAGCGATCGGGAGAAGACCGTCTACCACAAGGATCTGGTGCCCGTGGTGTACGTGATGGGCGACATGGCCGGCAAGCTGGACAGCCCGCTGTACGGAATGTTCGAAGCGCGCTCGCGTATCGCCGGGATGAGCCTGGCGGACGGCGGAGAGCTGGTGGAGCAGTTTATCCGCCAGCCCGAGGATCGCTACCGCCACTACGCGTTCAAGTGGGACGGCGAATGGCAGGTGACCTACGAGACCTTCCGCGACATGGGCATCGCCTACGCGGTGGGGCTGGTGCTGATCTACTTGCTGGTGGTGGCGCAGTTCCGCTCGTATGTCACGCCGCTCATCATCATGGCGCCGATCCCGCTTACCATCATCGGCGTGATGCCCGGGCACGCGCTGTTGCACGCCCAGTTCACCGCGACCTCGATGATCGGAATGATCGCGCTCGCGGGGATCATCGTGCGCAACTCGATCCTGTTGGTGGATTTCGTCAACCAGGCGGTGGCGGCGGGCACCCGGCTGGCGGATGCGGTGGTTCAGGCCGCGGCCGCGCGGGCCAAGCCCATTGTCCTGACCGGCGCCGCGGCGATGCTCGGGGCGCTGTTCATCCTCGACGATCCGATCTTCAACGGACTGGCCGTATCGCTTATCTTCGGCATCCTGGTCTCGACCCTGCTCACGCTCGTGGTGATTCCCGTGGTCTATTACGCGGCCCAGCGCCATAAGCTGGAGCGCAGCGCCATCGGACGCGCAAGCGCCAGCCCGGCGAACGCCACTCGGTGACCCCAGTCACCGACACCCGCAGTGCCCTAATGGATACTGTGTGCCAACGCTCGTCGCGATTCACCATTCACGATTCACCGTTCACGAATCACGAGTCACGGTCTTCCATTCACCATTCACCATTCACCACTCACTATGACCATCGAACGCGTCATCCGCATCATCGCCGGCTCCTTCGTCCTCGTCTCCCTGGCGCTGGGCGCGCCGGCCAGCCCGCTCTACGTCAGCAGCTACTGGCTCTGGTTCACGGCCTTCGTGGGCGCGAACCTGTTCCAGAGCGGCTTCACCCGCTTCTGCCTGATGGAGATTTTCCTGAAGAGGTTGGGCCTGCGGTCCGCCTCGGAGCCGGCGCAGGCAGGGGCCTAGACACGTAGGCGCCACAGCGGGCGCCCACCGCGGCATTGCGGCCGCGCGGGCAGTCTGGTGCGAGAGCCGCACGCCTAACCGGGCCGGCCGCGATCGCGCAGCCGATTTCGAGCCTCGCCGCCAGCGGGTGTCGGCTAGCCGGCTTTCGGTTCGTGGCCGACGATCTGACGCAATCCGTCCCAGTCGTCGATCCGGATGTTCTTCTGCTGCACGCTGATCAGCTGCTGGTCCTGGAAGCGCGACAGCAGCCGGCTTACCGTCTCCAGCTTCAGGCCGAGGTAGCTGCCGATCTCCTCGCGGGTCATCCGCAGGACGAATTCATGGGCGGAGTAGCCCCGCACGGCGAGGCGCTGCGACAGATTGAGCAGGAAGGCGGCCAGGCGCTCCTCCGCGCACATGCTGCCCAAAAGGATCATGACGCCGTGCTCGCGGACGATCTCGCGGCTCAGCAACCGATGCACGTTGCGTTGCAGGCAGGGAACCTGCCGTGCCAAGGCTTCGAGCCGGTCGAACTGTATCGCGCACACCTCGCTGTCTTCCAGCGCAATCGCCTCGGAGGCATGGCGCCCGGTCCCGATTCCGTCGATGCCCACCAAGTCGCCGGTCATCTGGAAGCCGGTGACCTGGGTGCGTCCGTCCTCGAGCAGCACCGAGGTCTTGAAGCAGCCGCTGCGCACTGCGTAAAGGCATGAGAAGCCCTGGCCCGCCCGGTAGAGATAGTCGCCGCGACGGATCGTCCGGCGGCTGAACAGGATCTCGTCCAGGTGCGCAAGCTCCTGCTCGGTCAGTCCCTCGGCTAGGCACAGATGCTTCTGCCACCAGCCTGGGGTGGTTCTCGCGTCGGCGCTGCGAGCGTGGCTTGGCATGGACCGCGCCCCTTGCGGCATCATCGGCGGGGCGCCAGTACGATAGCTTAGGCTTACTGCAGTCTCCATAGTGAGCTCCTTCTTGCTTGCTTGGCGCGATGTCACGGAAGTTGCCGGTCGGGTTTTGGGTGTCCGGCGCCGCGAAGTCGCATCAGCTCCCGCAGCACTTGCGGGATGCGATGAAACTCCGTGGTCTTGTCGAAGAAGTAGCGGGCGCCGGCGCGCAGGCACGCGCGGCGGTAATGATCCTCACCGTGGTTGGTGAGCACGATCACGTCGATCTCCGGGGCTCGAGCGCGCACCGCGCTCAGGACCTGGAGGCCATTGCCGTCGGCCAGCTTCAGATCGAGCACGACTGCGTCCGGAAGGTCGGTCAAGATGCGGGCGGTGGCTTCCGCCACGGTGTCGGTTTCGCCCACCACGGTGACGCCTTCGACGGCTGCCAGCATCTCCACGAGCCGCTCGCGGATCGCTTTCGCGTCGTCCACCACATACACCCGCATGCGCTGGTCGGTCGGTGCCGGGGTCGAGTTCATGGCGCCAGTCTAGGAGGGCGACGCCCGGCGCACAATCAGCGCCGTCTGAACTTCGGGGTGGGAACCGGGGAGGAGGGGGTAGGAAAAGTCCTACAAGGCCGCACTAAGCCTTGCGAGCGCTTTCCACCAGGTTGTGCTCGACGGCGTAGCGGATCAGCTCCGCATCCCGTGTCATGTTCATCTTCTGCAGGATGCGGCTCTTGTGCGTGCTCACGGTCTTCACGCTCAGGTTCAACCGCTCCGCGATTTCCGACACGCTTTCCCCGGAGGCGAGCCGCAGGAATACCTCGAGCTCGCGATCGGAAAGCGATGCGTGCAGGCTGCTGTCGCCGCCGGGCATGACCCCCAACGCGAGCTGCTGGGCGACTTCCGGGCTGATGAAGGCCCCGCCCGCGGCGACCTTGCGGATCGCTGCCACGAGCGATTCCGGTGCGCTCTCCTTGGTCAGATAGCCCGACGCGCCCGCCTTGAGCGTGCGCACGGCGTACTGCTCCTCCTGGTGCGCGCTCAGCACCAGCACGCGCAAGGCGGGCTGCTCGGTCTTGAGCTGCCGGATGAGGTCCACCCCGCTGCGCCCGGGCATGGACAGGTCGAGCACCACCACGTCGAAAGGCGTGGTGCGGACGGCCGTCACCGCCTCCGGCCCGGTTGCGGCCTCGCCGCACACGTGGATGTCATCGGTGGCGGCGAGGATCTGTTTCAGACCGGCGCGCACCACCGCATGGTCATCGGCGATCAGCACCCGGATCACGCAGGCGCCGCATCCTTTCCCGGCCCCGGCGTGCGCACGCGGAACAGCACGCGCGTGCCCCCCTCCGGCCGGCTGACCACCTTGGCCTCGCCGCCCAGCATGGCGGCGCGCTGCGCCAGACCCCGCAACCCGGAGGAACCGCGCTTGGCCCAGTCGGACTCCGAGACGCCCCGGCCGTCGTCGCAAACCTCGAGCGCGATCCAGCCGTCACCGCAGGCCACGCGAACCTCGACCTTGCGCGCATGTGCGTGCTTGGCGATGTTGGTCAGCGACTCCTGCAGCGCGCGGAACAGCGCGGTGGCGCCCGGCTCCACGATCGCATCGGCCACCGGATCGATGACGAGATCGCAAGCGACGCCCGAGCGCCGGCGGAACTCGGCGACCAGCCATTCGGCGGCCGCGCCGAAGCCGAGATCGTCGAGCATGAGCGGCCGCAGGTCGGCCGAGATGCGGCGGGTCTCGCTCACGACGCGGTCGAGCACCGTACCCATGGAGCGGAGCTTGTCTTGCACCTGGCCCTGCTCGCGCAGCTCCTGGTTCAGCCACGCGAGGTCGAACTTCAGCGCGGTCATCCCCTGGCCCAGCTCGTCGTGCAGCTCGCGCGCGATGCGTGCCTTCTCCTGCTCGCGCGCTGTTTGCAAGGCTGCGGCCAGCTCTTGCAGCTCTTCATGCGAGCGCCGCAACTCCTCCTGAGCGCGCACGCGCTCCGTCACGTCGCGCAGGACGACCGTATACAGGCGGCGCCCGCGCAGCTCGATCTGGGAGATCGAGGCGTCGATGGGGAATTCGGAACCGTCCGCCCGCAGTCCGAGCAGCGTCGTTTGGTCGCCCATGCGCCGGGCCGTGACACCGGTTCTGCCGAAGCGGTCGATGTGTTCCCGGTGTGCGCGGCGAAAGCGCTCCGGGATGAACTTTTCTAGTGGCTGGCCCAGTGCGTCGGCCGGCGAGCAGCCGAACACCCGCTCGGCCGCCGGGTTGAAGATCTCGATCCGTTGCGCCTCATCCACGCCGATGATGGCGTCCATGGCCGACTCCAGCATCCGCTGGAGCGCGTCTCTCTGCCAGCGCAGCGTCTCACGCGCATCGCCGCCGGCGAAGCTGCGCAGTCCGATATCGGTATCCTGCAGCGCGGACTGCGCCCAGTCGCGGCGGCGCAACTGACGCACGAGCAGGACCCCGGCGAGCGTCAGAAGTCCGATATCGAAAGCGAGAAGGAGGGGGTGCAGCAGCGGTTGCTGGGCCTTCCAGGCCATTACCCCGACGTCCAGCACCAGCGCGATGAGGGCCGCGGCCACCAACAACCCGAGCAGCGTGATCGTCCCGCCCGGCCCGGCAAGGCTCCGAGACAGGGCTTGTTTCGCTGCGGTGTCCGACTGTGTCTGCAGGGCAGGGTCCATGATTCCGGTCGTCACATCCGTAGGGACCGGTCCGCGCGCATCTTCGCGCGGTAGCCCGCCAGGTCTTCCGGCCGGCCGGTCATCGAAGCCGCCGCCGGCAACGTCGCGATCTACGGAGCGCCCCCTTCGTTCCCGACGATTCGCCGCAGCCCGGCCGAATCTTGCAGACGAACGTTCTTCTGCTGCACTGTGATCAAGCCCTCTTCCTGGAAGCGGGACAACAGGCGGCTCACCGTCTCCAGCTTCAGGCCCAGATAGCTGCCGATCTCCTCGCGTGTCATGCGCAGGATGAACTCGTGCGCCGAGTAGCCGCGCGCGGACAGCCGATGCGACAAGTTGAGCAGAAAGGCGGCCAGGCGTTCCTCGGCGCGCATGCTGCCCAGGAGCATCATGACACCGTGCTCGCGCACGATCTCGCGGCTCATCACCTTATGCAGATGGCGTTGCAGCGCTTCCAGCTCGCGGCCGAGGTGTTCCAGCCGATCGAACGGCATCACGCACACTTCGCTGTTTTCCAGTGCGACCGCGTCGCAGCTATGGCGCTCCGTGCTGATCCCGTCCAGCCCGAGCAGCTCGCCGGCCATCTGGAACCCGGTGACCTGCTCCCGGCCGTCTTCCATCAGGATGTGGGTCTTGAAGAATCCGGAGCGAACTGCGTACAGCGACTGGAAGCGGTCGCCCAGCCGGAACAGGTGCTCGCCGCGCCGAAGCGAGCGGCGCAGGAAGACGAGCTGGTCGAGCTGGTCCAGGTCTTCCTCCGACAGGCCTACCGGCATGCACAGTTCACGCAGACTGCAGCTCGAACAGGCGACACGCAGCCGGGCCCAAGCGGCGTCACAGTGAGTGGGAGCTGAGTCTGTCTTCGGTTGCATCCGGTCGGTGAGATGTTGATCTCGATCAACAAGCGTAACCACGAACGTGGCACAGTCACCCCGATGGCGAAGACACGGAGTGAGGTCGATGCCGACGCATGAGAAGGCCCAGGTTGTCCCGACCGAGCTCCTGCGCCGCTTCGATGTCAGCGGGCCTCGTTACACGTCCTATCCGACGGCGGACCGTTTCGTCGAGGCCTTCGGCTCGGATACCTACCGAAGCTGGCTCGAGAAGCGCCGCCTGATCGGCGTGCCGCGACAGCTCTCATTATATGTGCACCTGCCGTTCTGCGGAAGCATCTGCTACTACTGCGCGTGCAACAAGGTGATCACCCGCGATCGCGGGCGGTCGGCCCACTACGTGCGCCACCTCTCCCGCGAGATCGGGATGCACAGCGAGCTGCTGGGCACGGCCCGAGACGCGGTGCAGATGCACTGGGGCGGCGGCACGCCCACTTTTCTGCCCCATGACGAGCTAAAGCAGGTCATGGGGACAATCCGGGACCACTTTCGCCTCGACGAACGCGGCGAGTACTCGATCGAGATCGACCCGCGCACGCTGACCGAAGGGACGCTCGAGCTGCTGCGCGAGCTGGGGTTCAACCGCATCAGCCTGGGTGTGCAGGACTTCGATCCCGAGGTCCAGCGAGCGGTGCACCGGATCCAGAGCGAGGCGCAGACGCTGGAGGCGATCGCCGCCGGACGGCGCCTGCAGTTCAAGTCCATCAACCTGGACCTGATGTACGGGCTGCCCAAGCAGCATGTCGTGGGATTCAATCGCACGCTCGACCTGGTGATCGACTGCGCGCCGGACCGCATCGCACTCTACAACTACGCGCACCTGCCCGCGGTGTTCAAGCCGCAGCGGCGCATCAGCGAAGCGGACCTGCCCACCGCCGACACGCGCCTGCAACTGCTGTCGCTCGCGATCCGCAAGCTGACCGCAGCCGGCTACGTGTACATCGGGATGGATCATTTCGCCCGCCCGGAGGACGAGCTGGCCGTGGCGCAACGACAGGGCAGGCTTCAGCGCAACTTCCAGGGCTATTCCACGCATGCCGACTGCGATCTGCTCGGATTCGGCATCACGGCCATCGGCCAGGTGGGGCCGACCTACAGCCAGAACGTCAAGCGCCTCGACGAATATTACGACCGCATAAGCCGCGGCGTGCTGCCCATCCTGCGCGGCGTGGAGTTGACGCCGGACGATCTGCTGCGGCGCGCTCTCATCCAGTGCTTGATGTGCCACTTCGAGGTGCCGATCGAATCGCTCGAGATCGCGCACCTGATCGACTTCCACAGCTACTTCGCGCGGGAGCTGCAGGACTTGCAGCCGTTCGCCGACGCGGGGCTGCTCCAGCTCGGGAAGGAGTGGCTCACGGTGACGCCGGTGGGGCGGTTCTTCATCCGCAATATCTGCATGGTGTTCGACCGTTATCTGCGCGAGCAGCGCCAACGCAGCGGCTACAGCCGCGCGATCTAGTCCGGATCCGCCGTGGCAAGTCCGCTCGCGGGGTTGGTCGGCGCCCCGGCGTGTATCATCACAGCAGGCCAACGCGGTGCGTGTGCGGCGCGCGGCGAAGCCTGCTGACCTGGCGCGGTTCACAAAATGATGCTCACGTGGGCGATCTTGGGCGCAGTGGCCTTGACGGGCATCCTCGGAGGAGTGCATTGCGCCGGCATGTGCGGCGGCATCGTCGCCGCGCTTTCGGGTCAGGCCGCGCGGGGCGGGCCGCCCTGGCGCATCCACCTCTCCTACAACCTGGGACGCATCGCGAGCTATACGCTCGCCGGGGCCCTTGCCGGTGCGGTCGGCAGCTTGGGCCTGATGCTGGACGGGATGTTGCCGGTACAGATCGCACTGTACGTGGCTGCGAATGTGCTGCTCATCGCGCTGGGCCTCTACCTGGCGGGCATCCCGGGCGTCACCGCACGCCTGGAGCGCATCGGAGCGGGCCTCTGGCGCTGGCTCAAGCCGTTGACCGGCCGCTTCCTGCCGGCCGACACCGTCCCCAAAGCGCTCGCGTTAGGGATGCTGTGGGGATGGCTGCCTTGCGGTCTGGTCTACACGGTGCTCTTCACGGCGCTGCTGAGCGGCGATCCGCTGACCGGTGCGGCCGTGATGCTCGCCTTCGGACTGGGCACCCTGCCGAACCTCATGGCCGCGGGACTGCTCTTGCGGGGCTTCCGCACGTTGGTCACAGCCAGGCCGGTCCGGCTGATCTCGGGAGCGCTCGTGCTCGGCTTCGGGGTGTACGGACTCGCGCACGCCGCGACGCTGAGCCAGCACATCAAGAGCGGGCTGCTGTGCGTGATGCACTGAATCGGCCGCGAGCCGCTGCCGGGATCCGACGCTGACCAGGCGATGGCGCGGGCGGTTCGCGCAATGATCGACTCGAGGTAACCCTGCGGGACCGGGGCGGCGCCCCGAGCATCAGGGCTTGCTCGCGCCGTCTTCGAACCAGAACGCTTGCCCCCGTTCGGTGATGCGGCCGATGGACGGTTCCGGGAAATGGGTCGCGCAGACCGTCATGCCGCTGTCGCAGGTTCGCTCCAGGAATGCCCGGCGTGTGGTTGCGGCCAGAGCGGGATCGAAGTCGGCGCGCATGATCCATCCCGGTTCCAGGCATTGCACCGGGCTGTGGATGCAATCGCCCGTAATGACTCCTTGCGCGCCTTCGGAAGCCAGGTGCACGCAGACATGACCCGGCGTGTGGCCCGGCGTCGGCTCCAGCCACACTTCGTCGTCCAGCGCGAAGTCGCTCGCGACGAGCTGCGCCTGGCGCGCCTCCATCACGGGAAGGATGCTGTCGGCGAGGTGCGGCTGCGGGGTCCGGCGGTGCAGCTCTTCGAAGCTCTCCCATTCCCGCTGGGCGAAGATGTACTTGGCGTTCGGGAACGTCGGGACCCAGCGGCCGTCGCGAAGCCGAGTGTTCCAGCCCACGTGGTCCCAGTGCAGATGGGTGCACATGACGTAGTCCACGTCCTCCGGAGCCACGCCCGCCTCCGCGAGACGCGGCAGGAACGTGTTGAGCTTCTGCATGTGCCAGAACGGACGCGCCAGGCGTGGCTTGTGGTCCCCGACACAGGTGTCGACGAGGATCGTGTGATGGCGCGTGCGCACCAGAAACGCTTGGATCGGCAAGACCAGGTTGCCGGATTCCGGATCGAGCGCGCGGGGCTCCATCCAGGTCTTATGTCGCGCCCAATCCTCGGGGGTGGTCCCCGGAAAGAAGCTCAACGGCTCGAAACCGGTGCAGATGGACTCGACGATGCGCCGGACCACGATGCGGCCGACGGAACATTGCGCCATGGATGGTTCTCCGGAGGAAGCCCACGCAAGAGTCTACCGCTGCGCCGCTCGTCCTGCGCAGCACGACGCTTGCGGCCGCCGCTCGCAAACTGTTGCCCGCAGCCGGGAATGTCCTTATAATCCGCGCCTTCCCGGTTTCGGCCGGCCGTTCCACGCGGAACGGATTCGACCCTTGCCCCACCGTCGCGCATACGGGGGGCTCAACCCACAAGGAAATGCGATGCGACACTACGAGATCGTCTTCATCGTCCATCCCGACCAGAGCGAGCAGGTGCCCGCGATGGTCGACCGCTACAAAGGCATCCTCGCGTCCCGCAGTGGCCGGCTCCACCGGCTGGAAGACTGGGGCCGCCGCCAGCTGGCCTACCCGATCCAGAAGATGCACAAGGCGCACTACGTTCTGATGAACATCGAGTGCGACCAGGAGACGCTGGACGAGCTGGAGCATTCCTTCCGTTTCAGCGATGCCGTACTGCGCCATCTGACCGTCCATATGGCCGGACCGGTGACCGAGCCTTCGCCGATGATGCGGCAGGAGAAGCCGCGTTCCGCCAGCACGGGCGGGGAGCAGCCGAGGGCGGAGAGGTCGGACAGAGCGGAGAAGGCGGACAGAGCGGAGAAGGCGGACAAGCCGGAGCCGCAGCCGGCCGCCTGATTTGAGCGGCAACGACGTTCGGCTGAGCGGCCGCGTGCTCCACCGCGAGACCCTGAGGCACACGCCGGCCGGCGTTCCCGTCGTGGTGCTCACGTTGCGGCACGAATCCGATCAGCTCGAGGGCGGCATGCGCAGGCAGGTCGGATTCGAGCTGGAAGCCATCGCGCTCGGTGAGGTGGCTCGGCGCATGGATTCGGTTCCGGCCGGCAGCGCGGTGCGGATCACGGGCTTCCTCGCGTCGCGCAGCAAGCTGAGCTCCCGCGTGGTCCTGCACATCAACGAGTTCGAGATCGAATAGAGGAAACGACTATGGCATTCCGAGGACGGCCCGGTTCGGGCAGATTCAAGGACAAGAAGAAGGAAGGCGATCGCGGCTTCCGCCCGCTGTTCAAGCGCCGCAAGTTCTGCCGCTTCACTGCGGAGGGCATCAAGCAGATCGACTACAAGGACGTCGAGCTGCTGAAGGATTTCATCAACGAGAACGGGCGCATCATCCCCGCGCGCATCACCGGCACCAAAGCGCACTATCAGCGCCAGCTCTCCACCGCGATCATGCGTGCGCGCCTGCTGGCGCTGTTGCCATACACCGACTTGCACTGAGGAGGACTTTGACGTGCAGATCATCCTGCTGGAGAGCATCGCCAGCCTCGGAGGGCTGGGCGATATCGTCAAGGTCCGCGAGGGCTATGCCCGCAATTTCCTGATTCCCCAGGGCAAGGCGAAGCGCGCCACCGAGGCAAACATCGCCGAGTTCGAGAAGCGTCGCGCCGAGCTGGAGAACGCGGAGAGCATCGCTCTGACCGGCGCGCAGGAACGCGCCGCCAAGCTCGACGGCCTCATGGTCCAGATCGCGCAGAAGGCAGGCGTGGACGGCCGGCTGTTCGGCTCCGTGACCAACTACGACATCTCCGAGGCGCTCAAGGCGCAGGGATTCGACGTCCCCAAGGCGGTGGTGCGGCTGCCGCACGGGCCGCTCAAGGCCGTGGGGGACTACGAGATCCTGCTCGACCTGCACTCCGACGTGAAGGCGCACATCAAGGTGTCGGTGCTGGGCGAATCGTAGCCGACGGCGGCGAAACAATTTCTGCATCGAAGGCCGGCACGCGCCGGCCTTTTTGTTTTTTGCGGAGCCATTTTTTTCTGTTCGCGCGTACAATGCGAGCAACAACAAACAACCTGCGCGCACACCTCCCAACAGAGTTCACCGACAGACCGTCTCGCCGATGGCACAGGCAGTTTCGCAACTGCTGCAGAACGCCCAGGTCGACCTGGTGCGCCTGCCCCCGCACTCGATCGAGGCGGAGCAGTCGGTGCTCGGCGGGCTGCTGCTGGACAACAATGCCTGGGACCGCATCGCGGACCTGATCACCGAGGGCGACTTCTATCGCGCCGATCATCGGCTGATCTTCCGGCACATCTCCAAGCTCATCGAGCACAACCGTCCCGCCGACGTTGTGACCGTCGCCGAGAGCTTGGAAAGCACCAAGGAATTGCAACCCGCCGGCGGGCTTCCGTACCTCAGCGCACTCGCGAACAACACGCCCTCGGCGGCCAACATCCGGCGCTACGCGGAGATCGTGCGCGAGCGCACCATCCTGCGGCGCTTGGCCGAGGTGGGAACCGAGATCGCCGACTCCGCCTACAGCCCGCTCGGTAGAGAGGCGCCCCAGATCCTGGACGAGGCGGAGTCCAAAGTGTTCGAGATCGCCGAGCAGGGCGCGCGCGGGCGGCAGGGTTTCCAGGAGATGCCGCCGCTGCTCACGCGCGTCGTCGAGCGCATCGATATCCTCTACAACCGTGGCGGCGACAGCGACGTCACCGGAGTCCCGACGGGCTTCGTCGATCTGGACCGCATGACCTCGGGCCTGCAGCCGGGAGATCTCGTCATCGTGGCCGGACGGCCATCGATGGGAAAGGCTCAGCCGCTGGACGCGAAGATCAAGACCAGAGACGGCTGGAAGCGCATGGGCGAGATCCGCCTAGGAGACGAGTTGGCCTCGATCGACGGGCGTCGGTCACTGGTCAGCGGCATTTTTCCGCAAGGTCTCAAGCCCGTCTATCGCGTAACGTTCTCTGACGGCCGGTCTACTCGGTGCTGTGGTGAGCACCTGTGGAAGGTGTACTACCGCGAGTGGGACGACGCGCGCGTGCTCTCCACCGAGCGCGTGCTGGCGATGCTGAAGACTCAGCGGTATCAGCACCGCCTCTGGGTCGATGCCGTCAGCGGAGATTTTGGGCATACCGAGGAGCTGCCACTGGATCCGTGGGTGCTCGGCGCACTGCTCGGGGACGGGAGAATATCGGGTGGGCTCATCTTCTCGACCGCCGATGAAGAGATGCTGTCGCGGCTGCAAGCGCGTACCGGTGAGGACTTCGTTCTACGGGCGGCTGGCGGATATGACTGGCGCGTCGTCCAGGCCGGCGGATCGCATCGCAAGGGCCACTCCGGAGTGCATCCCAACGCAATCCGGGAGTCGTTGAAGAGCCTCGGGCTTTGGGGTCTGAACAGCGAGCAGAGGTTCATTCCCAAACGGTACCTGAGCGCGTCTCGGCAGGCACGGCTCGATCTCCTGCGTGGCCTGCTCGATACCGACGGCTGGGTCGAACGCTGGGGCAGCATGCGCTTCTGCTCGAGCAGCGAGCAGCTCGCGCGAGACGTCGTTGAGCTCGTTCGCTCGCTCGGCGGGTGGTGCACGATTCGGTCGAAGCAAACGACCTACACCTATCTCGGCGAGAAGCGGCAGGGTCGGCCGAGCTTCATCTGCAACATCCACCACGGCGATCCGAAATCTCTCCTGCTCCTTTCCCACAAGCGGGACTGCGCGCTCTCGACACCCGAGCGGAGCTGGCGGCCAGTCTTCGTTTCGATCGAGGCGGACGGTGTGACGCCGACACAGTGCATCGCGGTGACCCACCCGAGTCGTCTGTATGTCACTGACGACTACATCGTCACCCACAACACGTCGCTCGCGCTCAACATTGCCGAGCACGCGGCGCTGGTCTCGGGATTGCCGGTGGGCGTCTTCAGCATGGAGATGGCGGCCACACAGCTCGTGATGCGCATGATCGGCTCGGTCGGCAAGCTCGACCAGCACAAGCTGCGCACAGGGCGCCTGCACGACGACGATTGGCAGCGCCTGACACACGCGGTGGGCAAGCTCAACGAAGCGCCGATCCACATCGACGAGACCGCCGCGCTCAATCCGCTCGAGCTGCGCGCGCGCGCGCGGCGCCTGCACCGGCAGTACAAGAAGCTCGGGTTGATCGTGATCGATTACCTGCAGCTGATGTCGGCGAGCTCCTCGGGCGAGAACCGAGCGACCGAGCTGTCGGAGATCTCGCGCTCCATGAAGGCGCTGGCCAAGGAGCTGGACTGCCCGGTGGTGGCGTTGTCGCAGCTCAACCGCAGCCTCGAGCAGCGTCCCAACAAGCGCCCGGTGATGTCCGATCTGCGCGAGTCCGGCGCGCTGGAGCAGGATGCGGATGTCATCCTGTTCATCTACCGCGACGAAGTCTACAACCCCGACACGCCGGACAAGGGCGTGGCCGAGGTCATCATCGGCAAGCAGCGCAACGGGCCGATCGGCACCGTGAAGCTCGCGTTCCTCGGGGAATACACGCGCTTCGAGAGCCTCGCGGATCCGACTCGATACTGATCTGGCGCTGGCCGGATTGCTCCCATGGCTGCGCGCAGGATCGTCGACTGCCACGTCAACATCTGGGAGGACAGGCATCTGCTGCCCGCGTTCGCGGAGCAGACGGCCACCGCTCGGCCGGGTTCAGTCGGGCTGAAAGCCGACGCCGACACCCTGTACCGTGCGATGGCCGCGGTGGACAAGGCGATCATCTTCTCGCTGCGTTACGGCGATTCGGCCGGGATCGATGGCGACGACGAAGTGACCGCGGCTGCCGTGCGAAAGTACTCCGACAAGTTCGTCGGGTTCGCGTGCGTGGATCCTCGACGTGCCGACTGCATGGAGCTGCTGCGCCACGCCGTGGAAAAGCTCGGTCTGAGGGGCGTCAAGTACGGGCCGATCTACAACGGCGTGCACCTCAACGACCCGCGCATGGAGCCGATCTATCGGTACTGCGTGGAGCGCGATCTGCCGCTGACGATGCACATGGGCACTACGTTCGCGCGCAACGCACCCGCCGAGCTGGGACGCCCGATCTACGTGGACGACGTAGCGCGTCGCCATCCCGATCTGAAGCTGGTCATGGCCCACATGGGGCATCCGTGGTACGAGGAGTGCATCATCGTCGCGCGCAAGCAGCCCAACGTGTACTGCGAGGTGTCGGCGATCTTCTACCGGCCCTGGCAGTTCTACAACATCCTGCGCTGCGCCGAGGAATATCGCATCACCGAGCGCGGCAAGATCTTCTGGGGCACCGACTTCCCGTTCTCCGAGGTCGACGAGTCGATCCGAGGGTTACGCGGCGTCAACGACGTGATCGGCGGCTCGGGCCTGCCGCCCGTCGCGAACGAGACCATCGAGCGGATTTTGTATTCGGATCCGTTCGAGCATTGGTGGCATCAGAAGTGAACAGTAAAGGACGAAACACGATGTCTTCTAGGTAACTCGCGCGTTTGGATCGAGGAGATCCGGGTAGGCGCGGGACGTACGAGGCTTGCACTTGATGTGGGGTATGCTCAAGGTAACCCATCTGCGAAAAGATTTCGCTCCTGGCAGTGGACGACTATGCGAGTTTGCTGGCAGCATAGACTTGAAGAGAGCAGTCCACGGTGGGTCTAGATCCATGCGAAACACTCTCCCGAGCATGCCGCGAGGTCCAAGGGCGGCGCCGTAATCGCGCGAGATCGGAACGTAGCCGGTTAAGTCGACGAGAGCAGGCCCGAGCCGCCGTTTGCCGTTCTCTAAAGTGCGACGAAGTTGGTGTTTCGTCTTCGCATTAACCGAGATACCGCGATGCCTGATCCGAAAAGAGATGATGGGTTGCCACCGGATGTCCGTCCTGCCGCCGGACAGCTGTCGCAGCCTTTGGACCTGGACTCTATCTCCGAGCAGATGGAGCAGGTGCGGGCAGCCGCAACCGCACTGCTCGACAAGGCCGAGAGTTCCTCGAGTGTGGCGGATCTAGCAACCGCCGTGGAGAAGGCCGCTGGGGCCGTGAAGCTCGCTGCGGACGTGAGCAAGACTAGAAGTGAAATGGCCAAGATCCGGGAAGAAATCTCTAGGCTGGCACAGGAGAACGCGCTTGTCACAGAGCGGGGACGCTCCGAGAGAATCCGTGACTACGTTGCGCTCCTTACACCGCTTGTCACCATAGTTACTCTGGCCGCAACGCTAGTCGCACAGAACTGGCAATTTCTGAAGTCGGAACAGAATAAGCGCGAAGAGGCGCTGGACAGCCAATGGCGGGATTCCATCAAGGCGATTTCCGCCTCAGGAGCACTTTCTCCGGGAGTTGTGGCTCTCCAGCCGTTTCTGCGCTCTCCAAAATACCACGACCAAGCAAAAGACCTGGCAGTGAATCTTCTAGCGTCCGGTTCCGATGTGGGCTTCTTTGCGAGCCTTTTCGGTGCTGCTCTCACGCCAGCGACCTGGAGCAACCTAGACCTGCTCCTTCGGCTCGATCGCGCGCTCTCTGCCAGAACTAATCCTGTGTACACCAAGTCGTTTGACCCTAGGAAGGAGACAAACAACGTGAAGCTGCTTACCAAAGGAGAGGTCGCGACTTTTAACTACGATCAAGCTGTCAGTCCAATAATTAGTGCCGCTGTCGGCAGTGTACTCAAGACGTCGAGACCTCCAGGAGTAACCGTCGACCTGTCAGGCACTTCGTTCAACGAGGCGGACTGGGACGGTATCGATTTTGACGGAGCAAGCTTGGAAAGGGCCAACTTATACTGGATCAGCCTAAAGGATGCTGAGCTTAAAGGAGTTACTCGGTTTGCGGGCATGTATCTCTACCGGACTGCGTGGTGGGAAGCGAAGTCGATCAACCGTCCCCTCCTTGAGTATCTGAAGCAAAACAGCCCCTTCAAGGCGGGAGCCTACGGCCCCCGCCACCAACTGACGAGCCAAAGGCAGTATGACGATGGTGTCCGCCGCCTAACGTCCCAGCTTACTTCTGGGTAGACTGTAGAGTATGGTAGCTTCCGATTGCGTGCGTTGATACAGGTTATTTGCGCTCGGTGTTGAGAGCGTTGTGCAGGAGCTCGTCTCGCACGTGGGTGACGCGTGGAGGATGGCACCGACGCCGAGCACTCCGACTCACCCTCTCTCTGACCGCGACGAGGGAGAGCGTCGAGGTGAAGCTGCCCACGCTTCACCCTTCACGCCTTCCTCAAAGTATCTCCGCCGCATGATCGGCCAACCGCGAGCGCTCGCCGCGCATGAGCGTCACGTGGCCGCTGTGCGTCCAGCCCTTGAAGCGGTCGACGACATAGGTGAGGCCCGAGCTGCCTTCGGTGAGATAGGGCGTGTCGATCTGGGAGATGTTGCCTAGGCAGACTACTTTGGTGCCGGGACCGGCCCGGGTGATCAGCGTCTTCATCTGCTTGGGCGTGAGGTTCTGCGCCTCGTCGATGATCAGGAACTTGTTGATGAAGGTGCGCCCGCGCATGAAGTTGAGCGACTTGACCTTGATGCGGGAGCGGATGAGATCGCGCGTCGCGGCGCGGCCCCATTCGCCGGCGTCCTCGTCGGTGTTGTTGAGCACGTCGAGGTTATCCTCCAGCGCGCCCATCCAAGGCGTCATCTTCTCCTCCTCGGTGCCGGGCAAAAAGCCGATGTCCTCGCCCACCGGCACCGTGACGCGCGTCATGATGATTTCCGAGTAGGTCTTGTCTTCCAGCGTCTGCATCAGTCCGGCCGCGAGCGTGAGCAGCGTCTTGCCGGTGCCGGCCTGTCCCAGCAGCGTCACGAAGTCGATCTGCGGGTTCATCAGCAGGTTCAGCGCGAAGTTCTGCTCGCGATTGCGGGCGACGATCCCCCACACGCCGTTGCGCTGGTGGCCGTGGTCGACGAGCGTCTGCAGGATCGCCGTCTCGCCGGAGAGCTCCTTCACCTGCGCGTAGAAGGGACGGTCGTGCTCCAGGTACACGAACTCGTTCACCAGCAGGCTCGAGCAGAGCGGTCCGTGCACCCGGTAGAAGGTGCGGCCGGCCTGCTGCCAAGACTCCATCTCCTTGCCGTGGTTGTCCCAGAAATCTGCCGGCAGCTCGCTCACACCGGTGTAGAGCAGGTCGGTGTCCTCGAGCACTTTGTCGTTGAAGTAGTCCTCCGCCGCCAGCCCGAGCGCACGCGCCTTGATGCGCATGTTGATGTCCTTGGACACCAGGATCACCTGGCGCTTGGGGTAGAGCTCGTGCAGGTGGCGCACGACCGACAGGATTTGGTTGTCCGATTTGCTGGTGGCGAGCGTCGCGGGCAGAACGCCGTTGATGGCGAGCGTCTGCAGGAACAGCCGGCCGGTGGCCTCCTTGGCGCCGTTGGCATTGAGCGCGATGCCGGTCTCGATGTCGTTGCCGGCATGATTGAGCAGCTCGTCGAGGAACCGGCTGGCCTGGCGGGCGTTGCGCGCCACCTCGGACACGCCTTTCTTGTTCGCGTCCAGCTCTTCCAGGGTCGCCATCGGAAGGTAGACGTCGTGCTCCTGAAAGCGGAACAGGCTGGTCGGGTCGTGCATCAGGACGTTGGTATCGAGCACGAAGAGCTTGGTGCCCGGATGCAGCCGGGTCACGGAGGCAGGCTTGCGTTGCGACATCAGGATTCGGGGCGAAAGGTCGGGTCAGGAGAATGGGCGCCGGCTACTGCGCGCGACGTTAGAGGCTCTTCACGAAATCGAGGACGGCTTGCGCATGCTCCGGCACCCTCACGCCGCGCCATTCCTTGCGCACCACGCCCTGGGCGTCGATCACGAAGGTGCTGCGCTCGATGCCGCGCACCTGCTTGCCGTACATGTTCTTCATCTTCATCACGCCGAACATCTCGCACACGCGCTCGTCGGCGTCCGACAGCAGATCGAAGGGAAAGCTCATCTTCGCCTTGAATCCTTCGTGCGACTTGACGCTGTCGCGCGAAACTCCGTAGATGGCGCAGCCGAGCTCCTGGAACTGCGGATACAGGTCGCGGAACTGCTTGCCCTCGTCGGTGCAGCCGGGCGTGTTGTCCTTGGGGTAGAAGTACAGCACCAGAGGCTTGCCCTTGGCTTGCTGGAGCTTGAAGGTCGCGCCGCCGGTGGAGGGCAGCTCGAACTCCGGCACGGGGAGGTTTTCTAGCATCGGGTCGGTCTCCTTTGGGGCAAGGGCGTTCACGCCAGGAACTCGGGGCCCTGGAGCGCGAGGGTGCCGGTCCGGCCCGGCACCTCTCCGGAGGTGATCTCGTGGCAGGGCAGGTTCTTGTCGGGCAAAGCGTCGAAGTAGTCGCCGAGCGACAGCAGCTTGTACCCGAGCGCGCGCCAACCCTCCAGCATGCGCTCGAACGCGGGCGCGAGCTTCATGCCTTCCAGCTCCGCGTGCAGCGTGAACACATGGCCGCTCGCAAGGGGGTCGCGGCTGCGCTCGAGGATACGATCGGCCACGTTGCTCGGATTGATGCCGTCGACGCCCAACAGCTCGTCGATGGTCGGCAGAGTGGTGGGAAGCTGGGGACACGCGATGATCTCGGCTCGGCAGACGGGCACGAAGGGGTGGGTGCCGCGGGTGTCCGAGCAGTAGGCGAAACCGAGCAGCTGCGTGAGGCGGTACGCGTGCCGGTTCATCTGCCAACCGGCTGCTCCGTGGACCCTGGGGTCGGTGCCGAAGATGTCGCGGAAACGGTCGCAGGCGCGCTGCATCTCGCGCCGTGTCCAGGGCGCGTCCTCCGCGCTCACGTGATCCTGCCAGCGCACGTGGTCGTAAGCGTG
The DNA here is from genome assembly GCA_035501875.1 of Burkholderiales bacterium. Taxonomy (GTDB): domain Bacteria; phylum Pseudomonadota; class Gammaproteobacteria; order Burkholderiales; family SHXO01; genus SHXO01. Next base: position 15,261 of record DATJVI010000133.1, on the reverse strand, counting down.
GATCCCGACCTCGAAGCCCTCGTCGCGCACCTGGCGCATGCGGTCCGCGCAGCGATGTCCGATGTCCGGGCCGGGCAGCAAGGTCCCGTAGAGCAGCGTGCGCAGGCCGTAGTGCGAGACCACCGAGGTGCGCCGCACCTTTTTCAGGAAGCCGCGCCGGAACACGCGCTTGATGGCGCGCCCGGTGTGGTCGGGGCCGAGGCTGAACAGGAACGTGGCGCCGGCGCCGTGCTTTTTCAGCAGCTCCACGAGACGGGGGACGCCGTCACGAGTGCCGCGGTAGGTGTCGACGTCGACCTTGAGGGCGAGGTTCACGAGCAGGCGTTGCGAGAGCAGTCGCGGCAGGGTATTCGCACTTCAGTGTCTTCGTGCGTCATCCAGGGATCGGTGCAGACGTTCGCCGCGCGGCCTCAATCCACCAGCTCACGCGCCTCGGGCACGTGCGTGCGATAGGCGTCGTAGATCTTGCGCAGCGCCGTTTCCATCCCGACCTTCGGTTCCCAGTCGAGGTCGCGGCGGGTGTTTTCAATTTTGGGCACGCGATTTTGCACGTCCTGGTAACCGGCACCGTAATAGGCTGCAGCGGTGGTTTCCACCATCTTCACCTGGCTCGCCGGCTGGCGGTACTCGGGATATTGCAGAGCCAGGTCGATCATCATGCGCGCCAGCTCGCGCACCGAATAGTTGTTGCGCGGGTTGCCCAGGTTGTAGATCTTGCCGCTCGCCACTCCGGCGGGGTTCTCGATGATCTTCATCAGCGCGTCGATGCCGTCGTCGATGTAGGTGAAGGCGCGCTTCTGTGTGCCGCCGTCGACCAGCTTGATCTCCTCGCCGCGCACGATATGCCCGAAGAACTGCGTGATGACGCGCGAGCTGCCCTCCTTGGGCGTGTGGATGCTGTCCAGTCCGGCGCCGATCCAGTTGAAGGGGCGAAACAGCGTGAAGTCGAGGCTGCCCTGCGCACCGTAGGCCCAGATCACGCGGTCCATGAGCTGCTTGCTGCAGGCGTAGATCCAGCGCTGCTTGCTGATAGGGCCGAGCACCAGCTCGGAGGCGTCGGGGTCGAACTCGGCGTCGCGGGACATGCCGTAGACCTCCGAGGTCGAGGGGAAGAGGATGCGCTTGCCCCACTTGACGCAGGAGCGGACGATGGGCAGGTTGGCTTCGAAGTCCAGCTCGAAGACCTTGAGCGGCTCCTTGACGTACGTGGCCGGGGTGGCGATCGCCACCAGCGGCAGCACGGTATCGCACTTCTTGATGTGGTACTCGATCCACTCCTTGTTGATGGTGATGTCGCCCTCGAAGAAGTGGAAGCGCGGCTCGTCCAGCAGGTCGGACACGCGGTCGTTCTGCATGTCCATCCCGTACACCTCCCATTGCGTGTCCTGGATGATGCGCTTGGACAGATGGTGGCCGATGAAGCCGTTCACTCCGAGGATGCAGATCTTCTTCATGTGGAGCTTGAGCAGAGTTGGGAGCTGGAAGACGTCAAGGGCTGGCGCGCGGTCGTGCCTGCGCGCTCGAAGCTGCTGGAATCGAGCATTTTACCGTCCACTTCCAGGCTGAGAATGCGCACCGCGCGCCCGTCGCCACACTCGGCATAGCAGCGCCCGTTCTCGCAGAACAACGCCGGGAAGCCGACTGGAGAAGGCGATTCCTTGGGCAGCGTCGTACGCAGCACGCGTACGCGCTTGCCCTCGATCTCGGTGAAGGCGCCGGGGTAGGGAGGAGCCACTCCGCGCACCAGGTTGTGGACCTCGGCCGCACTGCGGCGCCAGTCGATGCGCCCGTCCTCGGGCCTGCGGCCGCCATAGTAGGAGCCTTGCGTAAGCTCCTGCGGCGTGCGGGGCGCGGTGCCCGCCAGCAAGGCGGGAAGCACGCGGTGCAGCGCCATCTCCGCCGCCACCGTGACCTTGCCGAACACCTCCAGGGCCGTGTCGTCCGGCAGGATCGGCACCGCCTGCTGGGACACGATGTCGCCGGCATCGGGCCGCTCGACCATGTAGTGCAGAGTGGCGCCGGTCTGACGCTCGCCATGAATGACGGCCCAGTTCACCGGTACACGCCCGCGGTAGCGCGGGAGCAGCGACCCATGCATGTTCAGTGCGCCGCGCGTAGGGATGCCGAGAAGCGCAGGCTTGAGCATCTGGCGGTAATAGAACGAGAACAGGAATGCCGGCTGCAGCCGTGCAACGCGCGCCACGAACTCGGGAGCATTCGGATCCGACGGTCGTGCCACCGCGATATCGTGCAGGCGCGCCAGCGCGGCTACGCTCTCGAACCAGATCTGCTCGGCGGGATTGTCGTCGTGCGTCACCACGAGCGGGATCTCCACGCCATGTGCGAGCAACGTCGAAAGGCAGCGGCACCCGACGTTGTGGTACGCGAAGACGACCGCGCGCATCACTCACACGGGGCGGCGAGACGCGCCCGCGGAGCATGCGGTGAAGGACGTAGCGGCGATCGCCTCTGCTCGTGCGCTCTGGGTCGCATCGCGCGCGGTTCGATTCGCTTTTCATTCTCCCGGTTACGCACCGACGTCCTGCGAGCGCTTCGCAGCCAACCATGCTGCGGGAGCGACGGTCTCGCCCCTGGCGTTGCCTTCCTGTTCCCGGCGTTCCAGGATCGCCTGGATGAGATAGCGCGGCCGCTCCCGGACCTGCTGGTAGATGCGGCCGACGTACTCGCCCAGCAGGCCGATCCCGAACAGGGCCACACCCAGCAGGAGAAAGGCGATGGCGAACAGCGTGAACAGGCCCTCGGCTTCGGGCCCGTAAGCGATGCGGCGATAGATGATCAACCCGAAAAACCCCAGCGACATGAGCGAGACGAGGAAGCCGAGGATGGAGAACAGCTGCAGCGGGACGACGGAAAAGCCGGTCACCAGATCGAAGTTGAGACGGATCAGCTTGTACAGCGAATACTTGGACTCTCCCGCGGTGCGCTCCTCGTGGGCCACCTCGACCTCGGTCGGGTTCGAGGCGTAGGTGTAGGCGAGCGCCGGGATGTACGTGCTGACCTCGCGCGAGCTCACCACGGCCTCCACGATCTCGCGGCTGTAGGCGCGCAGCATGCAGCCCTGGTCGGTCATCTTCACGTGCGTGATGCGCTCGCGCAGCTTGTTCATGACCTTGGAGGCATAGCGCCGGAAAGTGCTGTCCTGACGCTTGCAGCGGATGGTGCCCACGTAGTCGTGGCCTCGATCCATCGCGGCCAGCAGCTTGCCGATCTCCTCGGGGGGGTTTTGCAGGTCCGCGTCCAATGTCACCACGCGCTGGCCGCGGGCGTGAGCAAACCCGGCCATGATGGCCATGTGCTGGCCAAAGTTGCCGTTGAACAGGATGACGCGCGTGACGTCGGGGCGCTTCTGGAACTGCTCGCGCAGCAGGGCCGGGGAACGGTCGCGGCTGCCGTCGTTGATGAAGACGATCTCGTACTCGACCGCGAGCGTGTCGAGCGCAGCGTACAGACGGGAGAACAGCGCCGGCAATCCCTCTTCTTCGTTGTAGACCGGGATGATGACGGAAACGTCCGGCGTGGGCATGCGGCTATTTTAGCGTTAAACGCGTCTGCACCGGAGGCGCTCAGCGGTGCGCTCTGCGTGCAGAGCGCAGGATTTCCCCGGCCGCATCGCAGACGCGATCCACGTCGGCGAGCTGCATGGAGGGAAAGAGCGGCAGGGTGACGGTCGCGCGCCCGATGCGCTCGGCATTGGGGAAATCGCCCTCCTTGTACCCGAGCTTGCGGTAGGTCGTGGTCAGGTGCAGCGCCGGATAATGGACGCCTACCCCGATGCCGCGCGCGTGCATCGCTTGGATGAACTCGCCGCGGGTGATCGCCACCTCGTCGAGCGGCAGCAGCGGCGCGAAGATGTGCCAGCTGTGGCCGTCGTCGCCGCGTGCCGGCAGGCGGCAAAGCCCGTCGCGGCCCATGCGCTCGTAGTAGTGTGCCACCAGCTCACGGCGGCGCCGGTTGAAGCCCTCGAGCTGGCGCAGCTGCGACAGACCGATGCGCGCCGCGACGTCGCTCAGGTTGTACTTTCCGCCCGGCACCAGCACGTCGGCCTCTCCGTCCGACCGGCGCACCAGGCCGTGAAAGCGCTCCAGCTCGATGGTCGCCAGCTCGGCGTCGGAGGCCAGGCTGAGCGCGCCGCCCTCGATGGTGGTCATGTTCTTGTTCGGGTGGAAGCTGAAGCAGACCATGTCCCCGAAGCTTCCGATGCGCTTGCCCTGCCAGCATGTGCCGATCGCATGGGCGGCGTCCTCGATGACGCGTAAGCCCCGGCGCCGCGCGATCGCGTAGATGCGGTCCATGTCCACAGCGAGCCCGGCGAAGTGCACTGGCATGATGGCGCGTGTGCGCGGCGTGATCGCGGCCTCGACGAGCTCAGGATCGATGTTGCGGGTGGCGAGGTCGACATCGACGAACACGGGGCGCGCACCCACCCGGAGCACCACGTTGGCGCTTGCCGCGAAGGTCATGGCGGGCACGATCACCTCGTCGCCGGGCCCGATCGCGCACGCCTGAAGGGCCACCTCCAGGCCTCCGGTCGCCGAGGTGAAGCTGCGCACGATCCGGCCTCCGAGGTAGGCGGACAGGGCAGCTTCGAACTCCTTGACCTGGGGCCCGCTCGCAATCCACCCGGAGCGCAGCACTTCCGCCACGCCGGCGATGGTTTCGTCGTCGATGGTGGGCTTGGCGAACGGCAGATAATCCATGGACTAGGCAAAGATGCGCGCGGCCGACGCGACGACCGCGGAGGTCGTCGTGCAAGCCGACGGTTGCAGGCTCGGCGCGATGCTCGGGTCTTCGTGTGGCATCGGGTTCAAGAGCGGGCCACGATGTAGACCCCGACGACGATGATCCCGATGCCCACCAGCCGCTGCACGGTCACGGCCTCCCCGAACAGCAGATACGCGGCCACCGCGTTCACTACATAGCCGATAGACAGCATCGGATAGGCGACGCTCACTTCCACACGCGACAGCGCCAGGATCCAGACCACGACGCTGACGGCATAGCAGGCCAGTCCCCCGAGGATGAACGGCTGCGCCGCCACTTTGAGCCCGACGGGCAACGCGTTGGCGACGTTGAAGTCGAAGTGGCCGATGGCATTCGTGCCGGCCTTGAGCAGGAGCTGCGCCGCCGCGTTCAGGAGCACGCCGGACAGCACGAGGGCGAAGCTCACCGCGCTCATGGCGTCTTGACGACATAGCGCCAGTGATCGTGGGCGATCAACTCCATGGGAAACCCGGAGGTCGCGAGCGAGTCGTATGTGACCTTGTTCATCAGCGCGAGCGCGTAGGGCTGCTGCCGCCACAGCTGCATCCAGTCCGCGACGCTGGCGATCCCGAGGCGAGGCTCCTGCTGCAGGCCGTAGTCGAGCTCGTCGCGGAACCCTGCCAGAGTAAGCGTACGCTCGAGATAGAAGTCCAGCGTCTGGTCGTAGGTGGCGACACTATAGAACGGAATTCCGGGCTTGAGGTAGGGCTTGACGGCCTGCGCGATGCCGTACGCGGAAAGGGAGGGCGACAGGGATTCGTAGCCCGTTATCATGAGCTGCAGGGCCAGCAGGGCGCCGGCTCCCGCAGTGAGCACCGCGGCCGGGACGCGGCGTGAGAACGAAAGCAAGACGGACCATACGGCGGTGACAAGGCCGACGAGCGCCGCGGCGGCAAGCCACGGCTTGTAGCGTTCGATCAGCGCGACCGGCGTGTCGCCCGAGGTGTGCACGAAGGGCAGGGCGACCAGCGCTGCGGCGGTGAGCACGGCCATGGGCGCAAGCTGCCAGCCCAGGGCGCGTCCCGGCAGGGTGGTGAGGTGCCCCGCGCACAGCAACGCCAACGCCGGGAACAGCGGCAGGATGTAGGGCGGAAGCTTGGAGCCGGAAGCGCTGAAGAACGCCAGCACGAAGCCACACCACAGAAGCAGGAACCTCCGCGCTTGGAAGATGCGGTCGGGCTCGGCGCTCCAGCCGCGCCGGACCGCGTCGGCCATCACGACGGTCCACGGCAGCGCCCCCGCGATCAACATCGGCACGTAGTAATACCACGGCTCCACGCGCTGGTGGATCTGCGTCGTATACCGCAGGAGATGCTCATGCACGAAGAAGAACCACGGAAATTCGGGGTTGCGCAGCGATACCAGCACGAACCAGGGCGCGGCGAGCGCGAAGAACAGCAGCACTCCGGTGCCCAGGTGCAGGCGGCGCCAGCGTTGCCAGTCGCGCTGGACCAGCGTGTAGAGCACCAGCGTCGCTCCGGGGATCGCGATGCCGACCAATCCTTTGCTCAACACGGCGCCGGCGGTGGCGGCCCAGGCCACGTGCATCCAGATCGCATTCTCTCGGCGGCTCGCCTGGTCGCGTTGCGCCAGGAGGAAAGCGCACAGGGCCAGGAACAGAAAAAAAGTGAGCCCCATGTCGAGCGTGTTGAGATGAGCCACGACGACGTACATGAGACTGCTGCCGAGCACGGCCGCGGCGTACAGCCCGGCCCTGGGTCCCATCAGCCGGCGTCCGGCATACCACGCCAGCACGATTCCCATCGCCCCGGTGAGCGCACTCCAGAGCCGAGCGGCCCCCTCGCGCGCGCCGAAGATCGAGATGGCCGCCGCGCCGGCCCAGTACTGCAACGGCGGCTTTTCGAAATACTTGATGCCGTTCAGGCGCGGGGTGACCCAGTCGCCGCTCACCGCCATCTCGCGCGACAGCTCGGCGTAGCGTCCTTCGTCGGGCTTGGTGAGCTTGCGGTAATCGAGGTTGGCGAACCAGACGATCAGTGCAGCCAGCACGAGCAGCAGCAGGCTGCGCTTCGACAGTTCCAGGGACGGGCTCATCGGCGCGCGAGTATACCAGCGCGCGATGGCGAATCCGTGCGATCAAGCGGGGGCTGCGGCCGGCAAAGCGATCAACAAGCGCGCCGCCGCGAGGAAGCTCTCTTCTTCGGGGGATTCGATGTAGACGGCCTGCGCATGGGCCAGCCCCGGGTAGTGACCCAGGATGGAACGCCGATATGCCGGGTCGTAGTGACGCTCGAGCAGCTCTCCTACGAGGAGGTCCCAGTCGCCGCGCAGCGCCATGTCCTTCCAGCGGTCGATTGCGGCGTGGCCATGCAGCGCGACCAGGCAGTCGAGCTGGCCGCCGAGGCTCGCAGGATCGGCAAGAAAGTGCGCGTACTCGGCTTTGAGCAGCGACAGGCGCGCCGCTAGCCGCGTCTCTACGCGCACGCACTCGCCCTCCCATAGCCGCGCCATCAGCTCGTCTGGAACGTGAAGCGTGCCAATTCGCGCGCTCTCGGACTCGACGAACACCGGGCGCTGCGGATCGAGGCCCCGGAGCCGATGCCATAGCCGGCTCTCGAACATCTTCTGGGACGGCTGGGGTGCCCCCGGCAGGTTGCCGAGCACCGAGCCGCGATGGGCCGCGAGGCGTTCGAGGTCGAGCACCTGTGCTCCCAGCCGTTCCAGCGTTTCCAGCAGACGGCTCTTGCCGGAGCCGGTGAGGCCGCACACGACGCGCATGTGCAAACGGCGGGCGAGCTGCGGCAGTTCCTCCCGGACGGCTCTCCGGTATGCCTTGTAGCCGCCTTCCAGGCGCTGCGCTTGCCAGCCCACCTCGCGCAGCATGTGGACCAGGGCCTCGCTGCGCTTGCCGCCGCGCCAGCAATACACCAGCGGGCGCCACGACCTGGGGCGGTCGGCGAACGCCGTCTCGATATGGTGCGCGATATTGCGCGCAGCCAGCGCAGCGCCCACCCGCCTCGCGGTGAACGGCGAGACCTGCTTGTAGAGCGTGCCGACCTGGGCGCGCTCTTCATTCGAAAGCACGGGCCGGTTCGCTGCGCCGGGCACATGGTCCTCGGCGTACTCCATCGGCGTGCGCACGTCGACCACCTCGTCAAAGCAGGTGAGTTGTGCTACGGTCGCCAGCGTTCGAGCTTCAGACAAAGAGACCTTCCTCAGCGTACCGATGCGAAGCCTACCTGCCGGGCGGCGCAGGGCCCAGCATCGGCTGCAGCCTTTTCCAGACGTTGTCCAGAATCAACCCTTGAGCCTCGACGCGGGGATGGATTCCATCGGCCTGGAACAGCTCGCGCTTGTCGGCGAAGCCGTCGAGGAGGAAGGGCACCAGGGGCACCTGCGCGTCGCGGCTCACTTCGAGGAAGGCTTGCTGGAACTTGTTCGTGTAACCCGGGCCGTAGTTCGGCGGAAGGCGCATTCCCACCAGCAGCGTCTTGGCTCCCTGTCCGCGGCTCGCCCGGATGATGTGAGCCAGGTTGGCGCGCATCTCTGCGATCGATTGGCCGCGCAGCCCGTCGTTGGCTCCCAGCTCCAGCACGACGATCGCCGGCCGCTCGCGTGCGAGCGCTCCCGCCAGGCGATTGCGGCCGTCCAGCGTCGTGTCACCGCTGATGCTGGCGTTGACCACCCGATAGGGATAACCCTCGCGCGTGAGGCGCTGCTGGAGCAAGTCGGCCCAGCCCTTGCCCTGCGGCAGGCCGTAGCCGGCGGACAGGCTGTCCCCGAGGACCAGGATCACCGGCGGCGCTGCTGCGAGTCCGAGGCACGCCGCGCACAACGCCAGGACTGAAACGCGCCACATGCAACCTATTGTGCGGGCCGTCGGTCTCGGCAAGCAAGTCGAGACCGGCCACAGCCGCTTGACGATCCTCCATGACGTGACCTTCGACGTGCGCAGCGGCGAGACCGTCGCGATCGTCGGGGCTTCGGGCTCGGGGAAGACCACGCTGCTTGGACTGCTCGCCGGCCTGGATGTGCCCACCGCCGGTGAGGTGATCATCGACGGGGTGAGCCTGCTAGGCTTGGATGAGGATGGGCGCGCCGCACTGCGCCGCCGGCTGGTGGGATTCGTATTCCAGTCGTTTCAGCTCCTGCCTGCACTCACCGCAGCCGAGAACGTGATGCTGCCCATGGAGCTGGCCGGCGTCCCGGCTGCGCGCGACATGGCCGTTGCGTTGCTCACGCGCGTAGGCCTGGGCGAGCGCCTGCATCACTACCCGCGCCAACTCTCCGGCGGAGAGCAGCAACGGGTCGCGATCGCGCGCGCCTTCGTGGGCCCGCCGCGCCTGCTCTTCGTCGACGAGCCCACCGGCAACCTCGACTCCGCCACCGGAGAGGAGATCATCCACCTGATGTTCGATCTCAACCTCGAGCACCGCACGACGCTGCTGCTGGTGACGCACGACGAGAAGCTCGCGGCGCGCTGCGGGCGCCGCTTGCGGCTCGCGGCAGGACGGCTGGTCGATGGCCCGGGCTGAGCCTGGGCGCGCACCGCGCCTGCCGGTGGCTGCGACGTGGGAAGGCGGATGAAGCCGGGACGCTCCGCTCCGCAGGCGGCGCAAGCCGATCCTTCCCCGGCGTCCGCACTCTTCGCCGAAGCGGCGTTGTCGCTGCGCATGCTGATGCGCGACTGGCGTGCAGGGGAGCTGCGCGTGCTGGCGGTGGCATTGCTCATCGCGGTGGCGAGTCTGACGACGGTCGCGCTGTTCACCGACCGGGTTCGCCAGGCCCTCAGCCGGGAGGCCAGTCAGTTGCTGGGCGCGGACCTGGTCGTCGTGTCCGACCGGCCGATCGGCCCCAAGCTCGTGCAAGAGGCGGGGCGCAGGGGCCTGCGCACCGTGGAGACGGTGCGCTTCCCCAGCATGACCACGCACGCAGAGCAGACGCAGCTCACGGAAATCAAGGCCGTGGCGCCCGGATATCCGCTGAAGGGGCGGCTCACGATCGATACCGGACAAGGCGCCATACGGCCGGCCGCAATCCCCGCGCCCGGCACCGTGTGGGCGGACGATCGGCTGCTCGCGCGCCTGGGCGTCGCTCAGGGTGAGAGCATCGGTGTCGGCAGCCGCAGCCTGACCGTCGCCGCGCGCGTGACGGAAGATCCGGAGACCAGCGTCGGGTTCCTGAACCTCGGGCCGCGCCTGATCATGAACGCGGCTGATCTGCCGTCCACGGGGCTCATCCAGGTCGGCAGCCGGGTGAGCTACCGGCTCGGGTTGGCGGGACCCGCCGAGACGGTGCGCGAGTATCGGGCCTATGCGGAAAAACACCTGGCGCCGGGGCAAAGGGTCGAGGATGTGCGCGACGCGCGCCCCGAGATCCGCTCGGCGCTGGAACGGGCCGAGAAATTTCTCGGTCTGGCCGCGCTGCTCGCAGTCATCCTGGCCGCGGTGGCCGTGGCGCTCGCGGCGAGGAGATATCTGAAGAGGCACCTCGACGGCTGCGCGGTGATGCGCTGTCTGGGCGCGAGCCAGGGCCAGATCGTGCGGCTGCACGTCCAGCAGTTCGTGCTGCTGGGACTTGCCGCGAGCATAGCGGGCTGTGCGCTCGGTTTTGCCGGACAGGCGGTGCTCTGCGCGATGCTCCGGCCTCTGGTGGGCGTGGAGTTGCCGCTCCCGGGCTGGAAGCCTCTCTCGCAGGGGTTTGCCGCGGGGTTGGTGCTGCTGCTGGGATTTGCCATCCCTCCGTTGCTGGCGCTGCGCAAGGTACCGACGCTGCGCGTGCTGCGCCGTGACCTCGGGCTGCCCGACACCGCGGGGATGGCCGGCTACGCGCTCGGGACGGCTGCGCTGGCGGCCTTGATTCTATGGGAAGCCCAGGAGCCCAAAGTCGGGGCGTACGTGCTGGCCGGCGGCGCGGCGACGATGGCCGCGGCGGCCCTGGTGACCTGGGGGATGATGCGAGCCTTCACGTGGGGCGGGCGGCGCGCGGGATTCGCGTGGCGGTTCGGCCTCGCCAACCTGAGGCGCCGGCCATTGGCTTCGATCGCGCAGGTGGTGGCCCTGGGGATGGGCATCATGGCCCTGGTTCTCTTGACCCTGGTGCGCGGCGATCTACTGGCGAGCTGGAAGCGAAGCCTGCCGCCGGACGCACCCAATCGCTTCCTGGTCAATATCCAGCCCGATCAGCGCGAGGCGCTGCGTCGGTTCCTGCGGGACAACGGCGTGCCGGCCCCGGAGCTGTACCCGATGGTGCGCGGCCGGTTGACGGCGATCAACGGCCGCCCCGTCACCTCGGCGGATTACGCCGACGACCGCGCCAAACGCCTGGTGGACCGGGAGTTCAACCTGTCCTGGGCGGAGCGCCCGCAGCGTGACAACGTCATCGTGGCCGGCCGCTGGTTCACCGCGGCGGATCGCGGGCGACCCTTGCTCTCGGTCGAGGAGGGGATCGCACAGACGCTGGGCATTCACCTCGGCGACAGGCTTACCTATGAGATCGGCGGCACCGCGCTGGAGGCGAGCGTCGCGTCGCTGCGCAAGGTCGAGTGGGACTCGTTTCGCGTGAACTTCTTCGTCGTCACGCCGCCTGGCGTGCTGGAAGGCTATCCAGTGAGCGATGTCACCAGCTTCCATCTGCCGCCGGAGCGCTCGGCGGTCATGGACCGGCTGGTGAAGCGTTTCCCCAACTTGCTGGTGATCGACGTTGCGGCCGTGCTGGGCCAGATCCAGCGTCTCATGGATCAGGTGGTCCAGGCGGTCGAGTTCGTGTTCGCGTTCGGCCTGGTGGCCGGGCTGGTGGTGCTGTTCGCCGCGATCAGCGCCACGCACGACGAGCGCGTCTTCGATGCTGCGATCATGCGCACCGTGGGAGCCACCAGGGGACAGATGGTCGCGGCGCACGCCGCGGAATTCGCCGCAGTGGGCGCCCTGGCGGGGCTGCTGGCGGCGATCGGAGCATCCTTGCTCGGCTGGGTGCTGGCCGTTCGCGTGCTCGACGTACCCTACGCCGTGGACCCGGTGGTGTGGCTGGTGGGCTTCGCCGGCGGCACACTCGGCGTGCTGCTGGCTGGCCTCGCGGGGACGCGGCGCGTGCTAGATACGCCGCCGATGCAGATCTTCCGAGAAGCCGGGTGAGGATGGATGGGCCGGGAGATCGCGACTTCGCGGACTGCGAAGCATCGAATCTTACCCTTCACCCTTCACCCTTCACCCTTCACCGCAGCCGCGCCAGACCCGCTCACTTCGCGGGCTTGTCGGACCAGGCGATGTCGCCGCAAAGCACGTGGGTCTCGCCGTTCACCAGCACGGCGGAGGACACGGTCACACAGGGACGGGCGCTGTTGATGGACAGGTACGGGCGCGTCACCTGCACGCGGCCGGGGTGCTCGAGCGCACGCCGGAAGTAGAAGCGCCGCGACCAGTTGGCGCCCTGGGCGTCGGCCACCGGCGCGAAGCGCCTGCTGCGCTCCTCGGTCGCATGCGGTCCGGGCAGGTTCGGGCCGGCCTGACGCCCGTCCCAGTCGAGCAGGTAGCAGCGCTGCACGTGCTCCAGCTGCAGAAAGCTCTGACAGGCCGACTCCATGGGCAGTCCGGATTGGACCAAGCTCGCGCAGTGGCCCAACGCATTCATGTACGGCAGGATCTGCTCGCGGTACGCCGCCGCCTCGCGGTCGACGGTTTGGCGGAACCCGGTCCACAAGTGCTCGAACATCCCGTCGAAGCATTCGCCGGCCGGCAGCCGCTCCGAAGGCTGGGCGAAATAGTTCCCCTGGACGAAGTCGGCGTCCGCGTCCATCGCCATCATGGCCTCGTCCTCGGTCTCGATGCCTTCGATCAGCACCATCGAGCCCGCCTCGTGCAGCAGCGACACCAGCACCGGCATCGTGCGCCGCAGGCTTTGATCGGTCGCCGCGAGCGCCACAATGCAGCGGTCCAGCTTCACGATCTCCGGTCTCAGGCTCCAGACGCGGTTGAAGTTGGAGTGTCCAGCACCGAAATCGTCGATTGCAATCATGCAGCCGAGATCGCGGTAGAAGGCGACCGCCTCGCGCAGCAGGACCTCGTCGGTGACCGCGTGCTCCAGGACCTCCAGCACGACCTGCGCCGGAGGCAAGCCGTATTGCAGGAACCAGTCCGCCAGCGAATCGCCATGACGCATGCCTTCGACGAACACGCGCGGGTGGGTGTTGAGGAACAGCCACCCGAGTTGCGCCGGGTGTTGCGCGAAGTTCGCGAAGTGGATCGTGCGCGACAACCGGTCGAGCTGTAGTGCGCTCGCGAAGTCGGTTGCACGCGCGAAGACGTCCAAAGGGCTGATCTGCTCACCGGCCGGCGTGCGCGCCCGCATCAGGGCCTCGTAGCCCACGGTGCGGCTGTGCGCGAGACTCAGGATGGGCTGGAAGTGGCTGGACAGCGTGAGGTCGCTGGCCGCTGCCCCGTGGTGCCAGCGGGCGCTGATACGGCCGCTGTCGCGGGCCAGCAGGGCTGGGGTCTGCGCCAGAAGAGACTCGGCGACGCGCAGCCCGGCATCCGGAGCCCTGTCCGGCATCACGAGACTCCTGCGCGCCGGGATCGCCAGCTTGGGAGCAAAGGTGGTCATCGGCACGTCTTCTGCATCCTGTAGCGTCGGCGAAACGTTGCAGATTCCTTACCTCTGCCCTCTCCGGACGGATCGGGCATGGTAGAATCCGCGCCCCTTTTACACACCGTGTAACCACATGCAAAGACCGGTCCGGAACATCGCGATCATCGCCCACGTCGACCACGGCAAGACCACGCTGGTCGACAAGCTGCTGCGCCAGGCGGGTGTGTTCGCCGCGCATCAGCACCTGGAAGAGCGCGTCATGGACAGCAACGACCTGGAGCGCGAGCGGGGCATCACGATCCTGGCCAAGAATGCGGCGCTGGATTACCGCGGGGTGCATATCAACATCGTTGACACTCCCGGCCATCGGGATTTCGGCGGCGAGGTGGAGCGCGCGCTGTCCATGGTGGACGGCGTCCTGGTGCTGGTGGATGCGGTCGAAGGGCCCATGCCGCAGACGCGCTTCGTCACGCGCAAGGCGCTGGCGAGAGGCCTCAAGCCGATCGTGGTGGTGAACAAGATCGACCGCCCGGAGGCGCGCCTGGACTGGGTGGTGAACCAGACTTTCGACCTGTTCGATAAGCTCGGCGCGGACGAGCAGCAGCTTGATTTTCCCGTCGTGTATGCCTCCGCGCTGCGCGGTTATGCATCCCTGGACCGATCCCAGCCCGGCACGGACATGCAGCCGCTGTTCGAGACCATCCTCCAGCATGTCCCGGCGCCAACGGGCGACGCGGAGGCGCCGCTCCAGCTTCAGATCAGCGCGCTGGACTACTCGAGCTATGTCGGGCGCATCGGCATCGGGCGGATCGCGCGCGGACGGCTGACAGCCGGCCAGTCCGTGCTGATCTGCGCAGGTCTCGCCGCACCCAGGCCCGCCAAGGTGGGGCAGATCTACGGCTTCGCGGGGTTGGAGCGTGTGGCGCAGGCCACGGCCGAGGCGGGCGATATCGTCCTGCTGCAGGGCATCGAGGACCTGACCATCGGTTGCACGCTGGTCGATCCCGAGCATCCCGAGCCGCTCCCGCTGCTCGCGGTGGACGAGCCCACCCTCAGCATGAACTTTCAGGTCAACACCTCGCCGTTCGCGGGCCGGGAAGGCAAGTTCGTCACCAGCCGGCAACTGCGCGAGCGGTTGTATCGTGAGACGCTGTCGAACGTAGCGCTGCGCGTCGAGGACACGGCGGATGCCGACGTCTTCCTGGTGTCCGGCCGCGGCGAGCTGCATCTGACGATCCTGCTCGAGAACATGCGGCGCGAGGGCTACGAGCTGGCCGTCTCGCGGCCGCGCGTGCTGATGCGGGACATCCACGGAGTCCGGTCCGAGCCGTACGAACTGTTGACGGTGGATCTGGCCGAGCAGCATCAGGGAGCGGTGATGGAGGCGCTGGGCCAGCGCCGCGGCGAGCTGAGCAACATGCAGCCCGACGGCCGAGGGCGGGTGCGCCTCGAGTACCGGATCCCGGCGCGGGGCCTGATCGGGTTTCAGACCGAATTTCTCAATGTCACGCGCGGCACCGGGATCCTCAGCCATGTCTTCGACGACTACGGTCCGGCGAAGCCCGATATGCCGGAGCGGCGCAACGGCGTGCTGGTGTCGGCGGAAGAAGGCGAGGCGGTGGCCTATGCGTTGTTCAAGCTGGAGCCGCGCGGCCGCATGTTCGTCAGCCCGGGAGACGCCGTTTACGAGGGCATGGTCGTCGGCATCCACACCCGCGACAACGATCTGGTGGTCAATCCGGTACGCGAGAAGAAGCTCACCAATATCCGCGCCGCAGGGAAAGACGAGAACGTGCTGCTCACCCCGCCGATCCAGCTCACGCTCGAGTCTGCCGTCGAGTTCATCGCCGACGACGAGCTGGTGGAGATCACGCCGAAGTCGATCCGCGTCCGCAAGCGCTTCCTGACCGAGCAGCAGAGACGGCGCGCATCGCG
>DATJVI010000132.1:0-49399 GCA_035501875.1 Burkholderiales bacterium | reverse complement strand
GCGGCGCTGCACGAACGCGTCCCGATGGTGGTGCTCGCAGGCGAATCGGTGAGCTTTGCCGAACCGCCTGCGCCACAGGTAGGCCGGCAATGGCTGCGGCTGCTCACCGATGTCGGCGGGCCGGCGCGCCTGATGGAGCATTGCGTCAAGTGGAGCGTCGGCCTCAACACCGCTCAGCTCCTGCCGCACACCGTGCAGCGCGCCTGCCAGCTGGCCATGAGCCATCCGAGGGGCCCGGTTTTCGCGTCCATTCCCACCGAGATGCTCGTCGAGACGATGGGTTGCGATGCACCCTCCTCCACTCTGCCGCGCGCCCCGTCGGCGCAGCCCGCAGGCATCGACGAGCTGGCTCGTGCACTGTGCACCGCTTCGAATCCCGTGATCGTCACCGAGGAGCTTGGCCGGGATCCAGATGCCGTGCGCCACCTCGTCGCGCTCGCCGAGTCGCTCGGTGCGCCGGTGATCGACGCGTGGCGACCCTTCTACGTCAACTTTCCGAGGAAGCATCCGCTGTACGGCGGCGTCATTGGCTCAGAGATGGCCGAGGTCATCAACGACGCCGATCTCGTGCTGCTCCTGGAGTGCGTCGGTCCGTGGCATCCGCCGTCCGCGCTTCCGCGGGCAGGGGTGAAGGTCGCAGTGCTCGGCGAAGATCCCTTGCATCCGCACCTGCCGTTCTGGGGCTTTCGTGCCGATCTCGTCGTCGCAGGGGAACCTACAGCGTCGCTTGCGATGCTGGTCGAGCGAGTGAGGAAGGTCGTTCCCGCCGGATCGCGCGCAGCCGCGGCGGCGCGGTGTCGTGAGGTGCATGCGAAGCGCCGCGCTGCATGGCGGGACGCGGCCGGTGCGGCGGGAAGCGCAAAGTCGATCGAGACGCGCTGGGTCATCCATGAATTGAACGCTGTCCTCCCACGCGACGCCGTCGTCGTCAACGAGACCATCACGCACCAGCCCGATATCGTGCGTCTGCTCGACGAGCTCGATCCGGGCGCGTACTACGAGGCGGCCTATGGCGGGCTGGGAATGGGGCTCGGTGTGGCGCTCGGCGTGAAAGCGGCACAGCCCGGGCGCCCTGTCATCGCGCTGATCGGCGACGGCTCCTTCCATTACAACCCAGTCGTTGCCTCGTTCGGCGCCGCGCAGGAGCACGCGCTGCCGATACTCGTGGTGCTGTTCGATAACGCCGGCTATCTGTCGCAGAAGGCAGATGTGCTAGAGGGGTTCCCGAACGGAGACGCGGTACGCTCGCAGAAGTTCGCGGGGACTTCGATCTACCCGCGGCCGCAGTACGCGTTGCTCGCGCAGGCATACGGCGGTGTGGGCGAGTGCGTGCAACAGCCCGACGAGGTGCGCCCCGCGATCGAGCGTGGCCTGAAAGCGGCTGCCAACGGGCAGCTTGCGCTGATCCAGGTGATGCTCGCGCCGGTGAACCCAACCCCAGGCTGACTCTCCTCTGCCCGCGATTCGCGACCGATGCCGGGTTCGCCTCCGGCATCGCGCACGTGGGGCTCTGTATTCGCTCCGGAGGACAGGCAACCTCAGCGATCCAGCTCCCAATTACTTACACCCTTGCACCACGACTCGCTCGACAGGTCGGTATAGACGTATGTTCCCGTGGATGGAGCGACCATGTACTTGCCGCTGAGACCGGTCTGCTCCCAGCGACCCTTCTTCATCGACGAGTCACTCCACCAGTGGTCCATCCACTTGTCGCCGTCGCGATCGACGTGGAAGCAATATCCGCTCGCCTTGAATGCCTTGTCCGGCATGTTCTCGACGGTGCCGAGACACTCGACGCTCGACATGTGGTCCGGGCTGCCCGGAACACTCAGCAAGATCCCTTTTCCGCTGAATATCGTCAGCGAGTGGCCCTGGTCCAGCGCTAGGGTCTTGCCTTCGCAGGTAAGCACGTTGTATCCAGAAGTTGCGTGTGGCGCGCCGGCTGCACTCGTCGAAATGGCGAAGAGCGCGGCTATCGGAACGATCATCCGGTTCATGGTGGCCTCCCAAGGCGATTTGCGGGCTGCTCCTCTGCTCCGTCCGCTGCCGCAACCCATTCCGCAACGGCGGCCCTTGCGTTGGATTACTCGCTGACTTTCTGTGCAGCAGGGCTTCGGCGGCGGCGAGCCGAGGACAGGGGCCGGCGCAGCCATTCCCACAGATCCTCCATGGTGGCAAACGCGTGACGTTCCCCGGATCGGATATCCTCCGCGACCCCGGCAAGACGAGTGCGCTGCCGGTAGATGCGCAGGACGTAACTGCGCGGCGACCACATCGGCTCCTCCACTTCGCCCATGCGCTAGGGTGGCTGGCCGGTGGATACTTATTGGGTCTTTATTGGGAGGCGGTCACGTGGACCGCAGAGACTGGCACAGCCGCTGACTAGCCGATGAGGGCTGCCCGCCGAGCTTGACGGATCGCACCCGGGTCAAGCGTTGGTGCGCGCTCGGTGCGTCACGATTGAGCCTCGCGAAATTGCCTAACACGAGCCACACCACGCCCGGCCTTGGGCCGACCCCTCCTCGTGAGAAGAGGGAGAGGCAATTTCTCCCCTCCTGCCGGAGGAGGGGTGCCCCCGCAGGGGGCGGGGTGGTGGGAGCCGTGACTCACGTACAGAACAAGGACCCGCTACCAACTCGGTCCAGCGCCTTCCCTGCGAGCTCACTGTCGACGATCGCCATGAAGGTCCCTTCGTCGAGGGGACGATGAAAATAGTATCCCTGAACGAGATCGCACCCGCAGGCCTGCAACTCTAGAAGCTGGCGCGGCGTCTCTACGCCTTCGGCGACCAACCGCAGGCCCAGGGCCCGGCCAAGACCGATGATGGCGCGGACGACGGTTCGACCTTCCCGATGTTGCTCGATGCCGGCGATGAACGTCGGATCGATCTTGAGCACGCCGACGGGCAATCGAGTCAGTTGCGCCAGAGAGGAATACCCTGTGCCGAAGTCGTCGATCGCGATCTGGAGCCCGAGACGCGTAAGATCGTTGAGGACTCGAGCTCCGCTCTCGACATCCGCCATCAGCGCGGTTTCGGTCACCTCGAGATGAATCAGATCAGGATCGGCGCCGGTGGCTTCGAGGATCGCGGCGAAATCCGGAACGAGCGTCTCTTCGCTGAGTTGCCGTGCCGAAACATTGACGGACACGTACGGAGCTCGCTCACCCCAACGCCGTCGCCAGGCGACCTGTGCCCGGCATCCTTCGCGGAATACCCACCGACCGATCGGCAGGATCGAACGGGTCATCTCAGCGATCGGTATGAATGCCGCCGGAGACACCTCTCCTTCGGGTGAACGCCAGCGAAGCAAGAGTTCGGCTCCGACGATCTGTCCACTCCGGGCGGCAACGATGGGCTGGAAGCGCGGATAGAGCTCGTCACGCTCGATGGCGAGGCGCAGACCATTGGTGATGGCGATGCGCTGCTGGGCCTGCGCCTGCAAGTCTTCCGAGAAGAATTGCCAGCTATCTCCGCCTTTGCTCTTGATCCCGTACATTGCGGTGTCGGCGGATACGAGCAGGCCATCCACCGAATGGGTGCTGCCGTGACCGACGGCGATGCCGATGCTGGCGGTCACGACGAGCTGCGTTTCACGAAATGCCACGGGTTGCCGCAGCGTGTCCTTGATGCGCTGGGCCAGAGCGGAAATCGCCGTCGGATCGTCAAGATCTTCGCAGATGAGAACGAATTCGTCGCCGGCCAGCCGTCCCACCTTATCGCCCTGGCGCAGCTGCGTCAGCAACCGGTGGGCGACGACCTTCAGCAGCGTGTCGCCCGCTTCGTGCCCGTGGGTATCGTTCGCGAGCTTGAAGCCGTCGAGGTCGACGAACAGCACCGCGAGGCGCCGGTCGTTGCGGGCCGAGCGTCCGAGTGCAGCAGCCAGATGCTCGCGGATCAGCGTGCGATTAGGCAGGTCGGTGAGAGCATCGTGATGCGCCAGGTAGATGAGCTTCTTTTCGGCCTCCTTGCGCGCCGAGATGTCCTCGATCACCCGGATGAAGTATTTGGGACGGCCCGCCCCGTCTCGCGCCAGGGAAACGGTGCGATTGGCCCAAAAGACGCTGCCGTCCTTGCGAATGTAGCGCTTCTCGAACGCGAAGCTATCGATCTCTCCCGCAACGAGCTGCTTCTCGAAGCTCTGATCGGCGTCCGAATCGTCGGGATGATGCACGCGTCTTACCGACCCGAGCTGGAGCTCCTCCGCGGTGTAGCCGACCATCTCGCAGAACTTGCGATTGACGGCGAGAATTTGGCGATCCAGGGAGCTATGCATGATCCCAACGGATGCATGATCGAACGTAGCACGGAAGCGCTCCTCCAGCTCCCGCCGCTCGGCAACGTACTCGAATACCTGCACGAGAGCGGGCTCGCCCTCCGCCGCACTGTCTAGCAGCGTCGCCGTCCGGCGTATCCACAGAAGCTGGCCGTCCTTCCGAAAGTACCTGGTTTCGCTGCTGAACGAATTACGCTTCCCGCTCAGCAGTTCTCGATCCAGCCGTTCCTGCTGGTCGCGCTCCTCGGGATGAGTCAACCGGGATGTGGTCAGGGTGCGCAGCTCGTCTGCCGTGTAACCGAGCAGCTCGCACAGCTTCCGGTTCGCTTCCACGAACCGTCCATGGAGGTCCGTACAGGCGAGACCGACCATGGCCTGATCGAAAATCGCCCTGGAGCGAAAATCAGCGGATTCAGAGGCGGACGCTGCTCTAACGCGATGTCTGCTGACTGGCATGACTACACCAAGGCTGAGCCGCCAAAGCGCAATGCGGCCATCGCCGGAGTGATCAGACGAGCGTTCGCGTCTGAGCCCACGCTCTTCGCCAGTCCGACCAGCGCGGTCCAAATGTCGTACACGCTGCTTCTCATGAGCGTCTGCTCCGAGAACGGGCTCCGGAAACGAGTTCCCGCATGCCCGCCGGAGAAATACTGGATCGTTGCACCGATCTCGCGTGGCAGTTCCACCCGTGATTTTGGCCAAGCGCTTAAAACGCGAGCCTGAAGGAGACTGTGGCCCGTGTCGGCCGATGCATTCACCCTCTCCTGCGTGGATTGCCAAATGTGAAAGAGCAAGGGGCTTGCCAGCGGACCGCGGGCCGCCGGCTGAAGGCTCTCAGTCAGAGACGACGCGGAAGCAGTGCGTAACCCATTGGCACGACATCGTTTACCAAGAAACGCTAAGAGCTGCAGTCCGTCCCACCGTCGGGGCGATCAGCAACAGGGCGATTGCGATACGGAGAACGACAATCTGCAGCCTGACAACTCGGGGAGTCCATATAGCCAATGCAAGCACCCAGGTCGTTCCGAGCACGCTCGTCAATGCCCATAAGAGTTGCGATCGCCATGTCCAGACTGCGCACCCTGAAGCACCAGCGCGCTTGAGCAAGCACGCCCAACTCATGCGCGCTGGCGCCGAGGCAGCCGGGGTCTGAGCCGGAACCGGTCACGGGGACCGCAGAGACTGGTACAGCCGCTGACTAGCCGAAGAGGGCCGTCCGCCGAGCTTGATCGATAACACCCGGGTCAAGCGCTGGTATGCGCTTAACGCCTCCGGCCGGCGGTCGAGCCGATCGTAGCAGCGCATGAGGCCCTGGTAGAGAGGCTCGGCGAGGTCATCGGCCTCGAGCCCACGCAGGTAGCATCTGAGAGCAGTGCTCGCATCTCCAGCCTGTTCGAGATCGCGACCGCGGCTCGCCACTGCGGCAACGAAAGTTGCACGCAGTCGCTCGCGCATCGGTATCGCCCACGGGACTTCGTCTTGGTCTGCGAGGAAGGCACCTCGATACAGGGCAAGCGTCGCGTCGAGGGCAGCCGGTGTCGGGTCCTCGGCGAGCCGCTGAAAGACAAAGGCATCCACCCAGCAACGCGCAGGGTTTAATGAGAGCTTGCCGCCCCTCTGCTCGATCGCTTGGTGGACGCCGAGCAGCTCGCGCAAGCGGTGCAGCGTGGACGCCAGCAACCGGTGCCCCGCGTCGCCTTCTTCGTCGGGCCACAACGCGTCGATCAGCCGTTCCTCTGGCACATTCTGTCCTCCGAAGGCGATGATCGACGCCAGCAGTGAGAGCGTCTTGCGGGGAGTCTTACGCGAAAAGCCGGGCGGCGCGCCGTCAACCAGCAGCTCCAGGTGTCCCAGGGTACGCACCTTGACCGGCCAAGGCCAGTTCTCGGGTGCTGGCAGTTCGGGTGTGAGCGGGTACGCGCGGATGATGCCCTGGACGAACTCGACTTCGATCTCGTAACGGAGCGCGTCGGCGCAGAGTCGTCGCGCCGATTCCACCGGCGCCCAATACAGGAAGCGCCCGGCAGCTATGTTGCCGCGAGCTGATGCAAAGGCATCCGCCAGCAGCGCCATGTATCGCTGCTGGTCGCCGGAGCAGCGCGCGAGATTCGCCTCGCACAACGTGAAGAGCGCAGATAGACACACAGCCTCTGTCTGCGAGATGAGCCGCTTGGCCTCGTCGATACACGCCTGCGCGTCCTCCAACCGGCCCACCTCGGCGAGCGCCCAAGCATAGCTCTTGCGGTAGATCAACTGCTGGAACAGTACGCCGGTGCGCTCCACGTAGGCGATGACCTCTCGCCCATACTCGACGGCCTTCTGATAGTCGCCCCGGTCAGCCGACCAGTTGGCGCGAGTGCCTAGATAATGCGCCTGGTCGTGGGGCCGTGCCGACTTGCACAGCACCCCCGCCTTCTCGATCAGAGTTTCGGCCGCCCGTGGGTCGGCGCATCTGAGCAGCCGGGAGCGCATCGTGTACGAGACGATCAGCACGTAGGTAAAGTTGCGCTCCTCGGCGATGGCCTCCGTTCGAGCGAATGCTTCGAGTCCCTCGCTGGGCCGGTGTTCGCACACGCTCAAGTAGGCGCGGTAGAGGTACCACGTCGCCGTGACAAGCGGCGTCAACCCTGGCGAGGCCAGCAACGGCTCGACGAGCGCGGTCAGCTGCCATGCGGTCGTGAATTTCCCCATGCAGCAGCAATAGAGCATCAACCCGCTCGCTGCGGCGAGCCGCTGGTTGACGTCGATGGGCTCCGTGAGCAGCGCCAGGATACGATCGACACATTGTTGCGCAAGTGTGTGAGCCGGCGCGCGCAGAGTAAGAGCCGCAAGCATTCCGCTATATGCAGCAAGCTCGGCCCGTGGCGACGCGAACGTGGGCGCCGCGACGATGAGCCGCTCCAATAGAGGCACCCACCGGTCGAGCTGGAAAAAGTTCGCGCCTTCGAGCTGGATCGCTTGACTCACTCCAGCGGCAGCAAGCAAGGCTCCTGCTCCCTCCCCGGCTTCGGAGAATTGGCGGTACGCGCGCTCCAGCCGTTCACGAGCTGCGGCAGGCTCGAGCGGCAGACGCGATATCCCGATCCAATAATCGAGCCACGGCGATCGCTCTGAGCGCTCGGAGGGTAGCCACGAAATCCACTCGTCGAATGTGCGCCAACGTCCCTGCGAGAGCAGGCGCGGCGCTTGCTCGACGATGAGCCGCTCCGCGTCGGACCATCGATGCGCTTGGCAATACAGCCGCACCGCGGACTCGACGTCGCGATTGCCATCGAGCAGAGTGGCCGCGTGACTGGTCAGAGCCTCCAACTCACCCTTGGTCAGCGATGCGGCTGCACGCGCTTGAAGGAATGCGTGGAACAGCGGGTGATAACGATAGCTCGGTTCGTTACCCGGCCGTTTGTCGACGAACAGACTTCGGCGGTACAAATCCTCCAGGATCATCGTTGCATCTGCGTTGCCTGTCAGCGGCACCGCAATGCTCGGCGGGATATGCGGCAGGCAGGCGCTTTTCAGCAAGAAGCGCTGCGTCTCGCCCGGGAGTCGGTCGAAGATCTGACTGGCGAAGTAGCCGAAACTGCTTTCCGATGCGGCTTCTTCGGGATTCTCAGCCAGCCGTCCTTGCTTCAGGCTCTCGAGCGCCAGCACCAGCCCCGCTGCCCAGCCGCCAGTGCTCCGGTGCACCATGCTCAAGGTGGTATCGTCGGCTAGGCCGCGTGCGTGCGCGATGGCCGTCGCCTCGCTCAAGGTCAGCCGCAGCTCTCCCCACTTTACGAACGCAACCTTGTCGTTGGCGATCAAACGAGCATAACAATCCGGTAGATTCTGTCGGGTAATGACGATCAACGTCAGAGTCGGGGCCACCTCTTCCACCGCCTCGGCTACTATTTGATGAAACGGTTGGCCAGCTTCGATGTCGTGGTAATTGTCCAGAACCAAGATCGTGTTCCTTGGCATGCGTGAGAACAACTCCCGAAAGAAGCGCCGCGAGAATGTCGACAGATCCGAGAGGTATTCGGGCGTTAGCAAGGGCAGGAGCGGTTGCCCTGTTCGGATGGAGGGCGGCATAGCTCGGCCGAGGTAGTAAAAGAACGTCGCAAGGTCGGAATCCCCTGCGTCGACCTGGTACCAGATGCCGTTGATCCGACGAGCGTCGAGCCACGATGCGACCAGTGTCGTCTTACCCGCCCCCGGAGGGCCGACTACGCAGATTGCCGGCCGGGTGGCTCGCGCCCCATCGAGTAGCTTGAACAGTCGCGGGCGCGATACCGCACGCGCTTGGCGCGGGCGTGTGAGCTTGGCAAGCTGTGGGGCCCGGCTGGACATCGTCCTCGCTCTCCCCAAGAGGACGCCGATGACGCGAGAATTCTACTCCACGCTGGGTGGGTGACGCTCGGAGCAGCTTCGGGCGGCAGCCGCTGAAGATCGACTGCGAACCGGTGCCGGCGCACGAAGCGCGAACCGAGCCCGATGACGAGGGCACCGGCCGCCCGGATTGGACCGGTGGTTGCCCCGCGATCGCAACCAACCGTGCAGACGCTCGGGCCCGGCCCCGGCCAGGATCAGGAAATTGGCCTAGTGCTGACGGATAACCGACGTAAGATCCACCGGTGGCTCTTGTCCCATCAGAGCATCGAGCGGCGGGCAACGACCGGCTTCCCCGTCAGCTTGCTCATGCGGGCCGCGAGCTCGGAACAGCCGAGCTGGTCTTTCGTGTCGCCGATGAAGATGTCGTACTTCCCGATGCGGCCGAGGATGAGCCGGAAGGTGTCGCCGATTCTACGGTCTTCATGCACCTCGATCACGAAGTTTTCGATCTCGTCGAACGACGCCAGCGTGCGCTCATCGCGAAGCGCCACACGCGCCCTCAGATCGAGCGTGAAGCCGCATGCGCTGCCGAGCTTGAAACGCTCTTCGTTGTCCTGGAAGATCTCGAGCGTTTCCTTGCTCCAACGGAAGCGAAGCTTGTCCCGCAGCCAGGCCCAGTCGAAGCTTTTCATCCAGATCTGCCTCCGACGCAAAGTCACTGCGAGCGGTTTCGGCAAGTCCGCGGAAAGCTGAAGACTGGCGGACGTGCCTAAGTCCAGACGCGCCGTCGCGGAAGATTCTGATCAAAGCTCATTAAACCAGCGAGGCGGCGCCTCCCGCGTCAGTCCCGCTGAAGGCTGCGTGCTGCAGGACCCCAGTACCACTCTATTCTCGCCGTGCGCCGGCGCTCCGCCAGCCACTCGTCGAACAACAGGTGCTCGACGGCACTCCTTGTCCGTTGGTTCAGCTGCGCCGGCAAACGCGAAAGCACACGAATGAGAGCGCGGCCGCTCTCCGTCGACAGTGGCCCCAGCAGCTCGCCAGTCTTGGCGGCAAACACAGCGCTGCTCACGTCGGCCCCGCCTGCGCCGCGCTGGATGAGTGGGAAGGTGGGACCGCAGTGTGGCGCTCCGCGCGGCGAGGCGTCCAGGAAGCTACGCTGTCCCGTAGGGTGTATTCCCATTGCGGATGACCGTGTTTCTTCTCGACACACGGATCGTTCACGCTCGACCAAGCAGCAAACACCCTGCGACGCGGTGCATTAGCACGCAGCGGTCTGCTTGTCAGTGCACCCGTTCACATCGAGTGCGTGTGGCGCGCCATCGGCGGTCTCAGCGCCAGCACCTACACTGTCGCAATTGCTGCTAACCGGTGACGAACGAGCGCGCCGCAATCGGCGGCCGCGTGTCCCGGACCCCTGCCGCGTGCGCATCGTGTCGGCAGCAAGTGTAGCGAGCGAAGCGTCACGCGCACGGCGGCGGAGCCGGATCGTTTTCTAACCCACGGAGCATGAAATGAAGACACAGCAACAGAGCCTTACCAGCATCCTCTCGCGCCTGATGCCGGCCGGCCACAACGAGACGCCGGCAAGCGGCATCGCGGTGGTGGAACTCAACGCCGAGCAGTTGGAGCGTGTCTCCGGTGGTCTTGCCACCACCGTCGCCCGCGCCGGGACCACTTGCTCTCCCTGCGCCGATGACTGTGGCTTGGTCGCCTGAGCACGCAACAGTCGCAAGCGAAAATGGTCGATCCGTCCCGCCAGACCGCTCGGTCCGGCGGGACGGCCTTCAGGCTCGATGAACCTGTATCTGGCTGGCTCGCCGCGGGATCGACACCGCGTCTTCTCCGGATGAGCCGATAGCCGACGGCCCACGTGGGTGCAACCGATGCAAGAGGGTGTCGGATTCGTCGTCGAAGGCTTCCTGGTCGGAGCGGATGCCCAACAGATTCAACTGGTGATGCAGCCGTACCTCCTGGAGATCGATCGGCGCGACGTCGTCCATATCGAAGAGCTGCCTCCTATTCCGCTGCAGGACACTGCGGTCTGCGTTGCCGTGCGGCTGCACGTGCAGCGCGGAGCGCGAGTGCTGGGGATGCGCTCTGCGCGCGAGATCGAGGCGCGCATGTGGGCCAGCCGCCGTCCGTTCGCCATGCAGACGCGCCCGGAACAGGCGCCGATCGTGGGCGAGACGGCATATGCCGAGCGCGAGAGAACGTTCTTCTCCGCCCTCGGACTGGAGGACTGAGAACGTGATCTTGATCGTCTCCACTCTGATCGATCGCCACGCTCAAGTGGTGGCGCAGGAGTTGGAGCGCCGCCGGGTCCCGGTCTTCGTCGGCGACGTGGTCGAGTTCGGCGCTGGGGCGACGCTGTCCGATCGCAACGGGCAAGTCCTCTGGACACGCACGGACGGCACTGGGGTGGATCTGACTCAGACGCGCAGTGTGTGGTGCCGGCGCTATTTCCCACCTGCCTACGACCCGGCACTGCGGGACCTGGGCGACCGCGACTTCATTCGCCGCCAATGGACCGAGCTCTTATGGGGCAGCGTCTGCGCGCTGGACGTGCCGCTTGTCAGTCACCCGTTTAGTCAGCAAGCGGCCACCAAGCCTCTGCAGCTCTCGATGGCCCGGCGGTTAGGCCTGCGGGCGCCGGATACCCTTATCAGCAACGAGCGCGAGGCCGTGCTGGGGTTTGTGGACCGACATCACGGACGCGTGATCCACAAGACGCTTGCCGCGGCCCTGGATCGCATGCTGTTCACGAAACGCTGGGATGCAACGGACGCGCAGGCGCTGGGCGACCTGGAACTGGCGCCGATGATCTTTCAGGAGCAAATCGGCGGAACTCGCGAGCTGCGCGTGACGATCGTAGGGGAACGGTTCTTCGCCGCCGAGTTCGATGTCGGCGCACAGGCCGACGGCCGCCTCGACTTCGATGTCGAATTCCGGCCGCACGCTCTGCCTATCGAGGTAGAGGACAAGCTTTTGCGGCTGGTGAATGGCCTGGGCTTGCGCTACGCCACGGTGGATCTGCGCATCGATGAAGGCGGCGAGTACGTGTTTCTCGAGCTGAATCCGCAGGGCCAGTTCCTCTACGCACAGATCAAGACGGGAATGCCGATCTCCTCCGCCATGGCCGACCTGCTCTGCTCCCCAGGGGCGCCGTGCGCGGTGTCCAAACCGCAGCTCCCAGCATCCACCCTAGCGTGCGCTTCGGAAGAGAGCCTATTTGCATATCCGGCCGTTGCCTAGTGCGCATCTTCTGCGCTGTCACGAGCGAAGGCCGACATCGCGCAAGCCCGTGACGTAACCGACGTCCACTCCATGGTGAACGCAGGCCGGCAGTTCTCATCCGGCTGGTCTTGACGGCTCAGCCGGCGATCGCCTCGACGCTGCGCAGGGCCGACGTCCGGCTGCCTTCGACGGCTTGCATCTCGCTCACCACGCGCCCGCCCTGCAGCACGATGACGCGGTCGGCGCTCGCGATCGTCTCCGGCCGGTGCGCCACGATGACGCGTGTGAGCTTCAACTCGCGCACGGCTTCGTTCACCGTGCGTTCGCGCGCGATGTCCAGGTGGCTGGTCGCTTCGTCGAGGAACAGGATCCTCGGCTGCCGGTAGAGAGCCCGGGCAAGCAGGATGCGCTGCTTCTGGCCGCCGGAGAGCACGGTGCCCATGTCGCCGACCAGCGTGTTGAAACCCATCGGCATGGTCACGATGTCGTCGCGCACGCTCGCAAGTCGTGCGCTTTCCTCGATGCGGGCATGGTCCGGCTTCGGATCGAAGAAGCAGATGTTCTCCGCGATGGAGCCGGCGAACAGCTGATCGTCCTGCATCACGCTGGCGACACTGGCCCGGTAGCGCCCCATCCCCAGGCGCGCGAGCGGAACGCCGTCCGCTTCGATGGCGCCCGCGGTCGGCTGGAGCAGGCCGAGCATGAGTTTGATCAGGGTTGTCTTGCCGCCGCCCGACGGGCCGACGATGGCGACCGATTCGCCCGCATTCACGCTGAAGCTCACTCCTTCCAGCACCAAGGGATCCGCTTCGCCATAACGGAAGGTGAGATCGCGCACCCTCACCTGCCCGGCCAGCGGCTCTGCGTCGGCCGGTGCGAAGGCCTCCAGCGGTTCCGGTTCCGCGAGGGCCACGTCCGCGATGCGCTCGGTATGCAGACTCAGCATGCGGAGCTCCATCGCCTTCTCGGTGAGAGCGGCGATGCGCTGCACGAACTGCGTCTTGTAAGCGACGAAGGCGAACAGCATCCCCACCGAGAAACCGCCGCCGCTGGCCGTATCCAGGACCAGCAGCGCACCGAGCCAGACCGTGATCACGTTCTCCACTCCGAAGAGGACGCCGTTCAAGCCCTGATACAGGATGCCCAGCCGCTGCGTGCGGATGCCGGCATTGAACTCGTCTACCGCGAGGTTCTGCCAGGCGGCGCTGCGTGGCGCCTCGTGTGCGAAGAGGCGGATGCCCTGCATCCCGCGCACGGTCTCGAGGAAGTGGGTGCGCTGGCGTGCGCCCCGGACGATGTGCTCTTCTGTGGCGAGCCGCAGAGGTCGGTACAAAGCCAGACGCAGCATCCCGTAGAGGGCCGCCGCCGCCAGGGCCACGAGGGTCAGGCGCCCGCTGTAGAACAACATCATGGCCAGCGTCACGACCACCATGACCCCGTCGATGAGAGCTTCCAGAAAGCCTCCCGTCAGGGTGCGATGGATCACGTTCACCGACTCGAACCGGGAGACGATGTCGCCCATATGCCGCTTCTCGAACCAGGCCATCGGCAGGCGGATCAAGTGGCGGAAAAGGTTGGAGACGAGCTGTAGATTGAGGCTGGTGCCCAGCACCATCAGCACCCAGGCGCGCAGCGCAGTGACGCCGGCCTGCACCAGCGCCAGCAGCAGGAAACCGATGCCGAGCACGGTGATCAGATCGCGATCCTGCGCGACGAGCGCCTGGTCCACGACCCACTGCATGTAGAACGGGCCGGCCAGCAGGAAGAGCTGCAACACCAATGCGAGCGCCAGCACCTGCCCCACGGCCCCGCCGAGGCCGGGAATGCGGCCGATCAGTGCGGTCAAGCGGACCTTGCGCTGTTCGGTTTTCGGGACGAATTGCGCAGTCGGCGCCAGCTCCAGCGCTACACCTGTGAAGTGCTTGGAGAGCTCGGCCATCGGCATCTCACGCAGTCCTGCGGCCGGGTCGTGAATCGTCGCCGTGGCGCCGCGCACCCGCGTGAGGACCACGAAGTGATTGAAATCCCAGTGCAGCACACAGGGGAGCCGCAGCTGCCGCAGATGCTCCAGCTCCAGCCGCAATGGCCGCGGCGCGAGATGCAGCAGCGCCGCGACGCGCATGAGGTCGGCCAAGGTGGAGCCGCGTAACGAGACGGCGTGGCGCGCGTGCAGCGTAGGCAGATCGATGCGGTGCCCATGATGGGCCGCAACCATGGCGAGGCAGGCCAGCCCGCACTCTGCGGCCTCGGTCTGGAGAATGACCGGAGTCCGGCGGGCGATGGAGAAGTTCAGGTTCACGCTGGCCGCCGCTCACATCCGGCCGGTGATCGACAGCACCGGATCGAACACCCATTCGATCAGCCGGCGGCGGTCGATGCGCACGTCGGCATCCAGGACCATGCCGGCTTGAAGCGCGATGTCTTGGCCGTAGGCGTGCACTGCTTGCGCCGGCAAGCGGACGGTGACGAGATAGACCGGCTCCTGCAACGGCAAGGGGAGGCTCGTCTCGTTGGGTTGGATGACGGTCCGGCCGACCTTCGTCACGCGGCCGATGTGCGCGCCGAATCGTTGATACGGGAATGCTTGGTAGCGCACCGCCACTTCCTGCTCGGGCCGGATGAACCCGGCGGCGCGCGTCGGGACCAGCAGGCGCGCTTCCAAGGCGGCGCCGGCAGGCAGAATAGAGAGCAACGGCGCGTCGGGCTTGACCGCCTGCCCCGCTTCAGCGAGAACAGTGGTAACGGTACCGTCCGCGGGTGCGGTGAGCACCACCTCCCGGCGAGCATCGCCCTCCGTGAGCTGCTGGTCGATCTCCGAGATCTGGCGCTCCAACGTGGCGGCGTTGTTGGCTCGCCGCGGTTCGGAGGCGGCCAGGTCGAGTTGTGCTGCGTGCAGGTCGCGGGTGAGCGCCGTGATCGTGCGCTCCATGCCGGCGAGCTGGCCGCGCTGTTCGAGCAGCTCCTCCTGCTTCTGCTGCGCGGCGGCTTCGGATACGAAATGGGCCGCCACCAGTTTGGCGTTGCGTGCGAGCGTGCGTTCGGCGCTGGCCACCCGGCTGCGCTGGATGTCTCGCTGCACTCGGGCCTGAGCGAGCTCTGCCTCCAGTCCGCGGATGCGGTCGGCGACCGTGGCCGCCGCGAGCTTGTCGATCTCGGCTTGCTTCGACTGCTCGCGCCGCAGACTATCGCGCCGTGCAGCCAGCTCGCGCAGCATCGTGGCCTCGGCTGCTGCGGTGGCGGCAGTCGCTCGCTCACTGGAAACGACGAGCAGTGCTTCGCCCTGCTTGACATGCTGGCCTTCGCTCACGCGCTTCTCGAGCACGGTCCCCGCCTGGGGGGTGTAGATCTTGATCAGCCCCAGCGTCGGGGCGAGATAGCCGCTGACATGCTCTTTGCGCGTGTACTGGCCCCAGAACGCATAGGCCACGAGCGCCAAGGCGACGGCCAGAGCGCTCAGCACGAGCAGCCGCAGCGTCGGGGGAGAGGCGACAAGCACCCCACCCTGGAGTGCGTCGTGGCGCGCTTCGAGCGCTTCGGTGCGGAACAAGGGTTGGGACATGATGGAGGCTGCGCGAACAGATCCTGCGAACCGCTCAGCGGATGCCTGCTCGCGTCGATCGGCTGCATCCTGCTCGCATGGAAGCGCTTCAGCGTTCCCTCAGTGCGAGGCGCCCACCCCGGCGGCCCGTTCGAGGATCGGAGTTTGCATCCTGTATTCCTTGCTTCAGATGGAGTTCAAAGTCGATTGCCGCGATCGGGAACATCGGTGTTGTTGCACGCTAGCTTAGCAAGCGCCCGGCTCCTCCTTCGACGCCGCGGTTCACATCGCGCGTGTGCTCCACGTCACAAACTCGCGACGGCGCCGCACTGTTGCAGCCGGGAAGACCTCTGCCATCGCTAAAGCCTAACACCGGCTGTGTCGGCTCGACCTCCAACTTTGGATGTATGCGCATCGACATAGTGTTTCGGGGATTTGCGCTCCCTACCATCCCCGCTCATGAACGGAAGGGCAGCTCAGCGGTTGGCGGTGCAAGGCGTGGTCGAGGACAGACCGGCGCAGGTCGGACTTCACGGCGAAGAGCTCGATCTGCTTGCCCGTTATGGAACGCGCAGGACGTTTGCCAAAGGCAGCGTCGTGGTGAGCGAGGGAGACGAGGCGCTGGCCTTCTACGTCATCCTGAGCGGCGCCGCAAAGGTCTTCACCCTCACCGACGAGGGCAAGGAGATCGTCTTGAGGATCCTGGGGCCGGGAGACTATTTCGGTGAGCTGACGCTGCTCGACGGCGGGGCCCGCTCGGCCTCTGTCATGGCGGCCGAGACCTGCGAGCTGTTGATCGTACCGCGCGCTCAGTTCGCCGAATGCTGGACCAGCTTTCCTCAGATCTGCCGGAACCTGCTACACCACCTGAGCTCGCGGGTGCGACAGTTGACCGACGAGCTGAAACGCGTGGCCTCCATGGATGTGTACCAGAGGCTCGCCACGCTGCTCCTCGAACTGGCAACCCGGCAGGGGGATCGGTTGGTCGTCCAGCACCGCTTCACGCAGCAGGAGCTGGCGAATCGGGTTTGTGCCTCAAGGGAGATGGTCAACCGAATCCTGCAGGCGCTGGTCGCGGGCGGCTATATCAGCATCGAGCAGCGCCGAATCGTCATCCTCAAGAAACTGCCACGGCGGTGGTAGCGAGCTTGTTTTTCCACCGGATCGCCCGACAGGCGAGAATTGCGCAGGCAGCGGCGCCTATACCAGAAAGTGCGCGATCGAATTGGCGTAGTACTCCAGGATCCGCGTCTCGGCCGGATTGGCGCTGAACAACCCGTCCTCCTCCACGACGATCCGCCGCAGCACCAGCATGCGCAGGCCCACCTCGATGGCGTAGTCCTGATCGCCGCGCGGGAGATAGATCGGCGCCCCACGCAGGGCCAGGCGTTCGGCGAGAGCCGAGGCCTCCGCCTTGACCTTCAGCGCCTCCATCGGCCGATCCCCTCGCGCGCGGAACACCCGCGCCACGACCGCCACCGGGAGCACGGGGATGATGGCCTTGACACCGTCCATCAGCAATCCTCCCAGCGACTCGAGCTGCGCACGCCGCTGCTCCTGCGACAGCCTGCGGGGGTCGATCCCGGTGGCCCGGAAGTGCTGCCGCAATGACAACGGGGTGCCGAAGTTCACGCAGGCATAGCCGAAGCGGAACCAGCGTCCGCGTACGCGCAGCGCAGCCTGCTCGAGGGCGAAGCCGGCCGCCGTCGCGAAGGCCCGCAGGAACCCGACCGGCGCCGCCGCGGGGTCCTGCCTGCGCAGCAGGGTTCGGTCCTCCAGAACGCGGTCGTAGTTGATGCCGACCGGAATGAACACGACATCCCGGGGACCTTCCGGGTCGAATCCTCGCACCATGTAGTCGATGAGCCCGAGCTTGGGCCGGCGCATGCGGCCATCCACGCTCAGACCGCCTTCCGGGAAGACGGCCTGCGTCAGGCCCGCCTCGGTGGCCATCTGCACGTAACGCTGGAGCACCGCGCGGTAGAGCGGGTCGCCGGAGTCGCGACGCACGAAGTAGGCCCCCATGCTGCGGATCAGCATCTCCAACGGCCACACGCGGGCCCATTCTCCGACGGCATACGACAACGCGGCGCGCTCCGCTGCAAGAAAAGCCACTAGCACGTAGTCGAAGTTGGAGCGGTGATTGATCACGAAGACCACCGCTGCCTTGGGCTCGATGGCGGCGAGACCCTTCTCATCGGCAAACCCGAGGCGCACGCGGTACAGGGACTTCGCGATCGCCCGCGCCAGCCAGTAGCCCACGCGGAAATAGAGATAGGCGTTGAACGACGGAACGATCTCGCGCGCGTAGCCTTCCGCACGCGACTGAACACGCTTGATCGGCTCGCCGCTGCGTCGCGCCTCCTCCTCGACCGCTTGGTGCACGTACTCGTCATGTCGCAGGCGCTCGATCAGCACCTCGCGCCGCGCCAGCTTGAGCGGCGGGAGCTCGACTTGCAGCCGCGGCCCCAGGTCTTGAAGCACCGCCTCGATCCGGCGGCGCATCATCCAGCGCAGCGCGGGCAGCGCGATGTGCTCGAGTGCCGCCCACGCAGCGAACAGGCCGAGCAGCAGCAGAAACCAGACCGGCAGCGAGACGCTTTGCATCGGTGAACGGGCATGCCGAATGAACCGTCCGTGATGTTAGCAGGGCGACAGCGATAACAGCCTTCAGCGCCGACGCTGGACGATTTGTGTGGCTCAGACCCGGGGAGAGGATCGGCCCCTACCGGCCCCCGCCGCTCAGACGCTGGCGCAGCCCACATGCAGGACGTGCGGGAGGATCCCGCACGTCATGGTCAGCCGTGCGCGGCATGGGCACCGTGGCTGACAAGACCGGTGGCGCACCGTCAGCGCATCAACAGCTGCCTCTGGCGGACGCCGGCATTAGAGGGCCCCGAACGACCGGCGAAACGCAAGTCTCACGCGCGGTCGCTCGGGGCATAGGCGTCCCCACCAGCGGGAGCGCCGAGACAGAATCAATGCGCGTTGGTCTCCACTTGGCGCACGAGTATATCCATGAGGCCTTGCGGCCGCGGCGTACTTGTGCAGTTGGCGACGAACCCGAACGACTGGAACCGCTTCTGATTAATCCCAGGCCCCTGACCATCCGGCACGCTATACGGGACCGCGACCATAACGTCGTTGGCACGCTGGAAGAGGAACTGCTTGTTCGTCTTATCCCATGCGATGAACAGCCTCACGGGCACCCCAAGATTGACCGTGCCGAGGGAGACGGGACTGCCACCGAGCGGGGTGGTAGACGTGCAGTCCTGGCTCGTGCAGAGGAGAACGTTGCCGACGATCTGCAGAACCTTCTTGGCATCCGTCGAATCGGAAGTGCGGAAGACGTCGATCACCGCGAGCACGTCGTTGGTACCATCCCCGGGCGTCGGCGTGCCCGTGTTGAAGAAGAAGCCGCCGAAGTCCATTCCCGTGTACGTGGAGGCCCCGGAGTTCGACGCACACCCCGTGGCTTGGAAGCTCATCACTTGGACCTGGGCGCGGATGGCGGTGACCGACTCCGGATGGATGAAATCCAGGCGCAGGCCGCTGAAGTCCGCGCCGTTGTCCGAGTCGGTGCCGCCGTATCTGCGTGACGCCAACCGAAGGGCGTTCTGCTGGATCACTCGAATCGACTCGGTCATGATGCCCCCCGGCACGGCGTACTCGCCTCCGGACCACTTGGCTGGATTGATCACCGGCGCGCTGAAGTTGTCGTACAGCGACACCGGCGGGACCGCCGACGGGGTGTAGGTTCCCCCGGTGGTCTCCTTCGTATGCGCTTTCTTGTCCGTATAGACGAGCGTCCAGCTCGCGGACGCCGTAGCGAGGGTCAGCTGGAATACGTGCAAGTCCCCGCCGGAAACGACTGATCCGGTGGTCACACCCGCCAGCACCATCGTGTTGGTGTTAAACACCAGCCCGGTCACGCTAAAGGCGATCCCGTCCGCGGCAAAGGACGATACGCGGAACACTCCAGGCTTCGCGGGGATGGCAGCGCCCAGCGCGATGGTCCCATCGGCGACGTCCGGGATGGCAGTCGGGCTCGTTTGGTCGAACCGAATGTTGAATTGATTCCCTGGTCCTGGTGTGAACGCAGACGCGGCGTCGACCCCAGCGAGCAGCAAAGTGAGCGCGGTGAGCCCCGATACGGACAGTGATGCCCATCTCTTTTTCATCTTGTTTCCTCCCGGTGTTGCGGCATAGGTAAGCCTTGTTCTAGCACCTCGATCTTGCGGACCGAGTTCCTTTGCTGCTACGACAACAAAGTCTCAACTGCCTTGCCCGCTAGGCGCGCAGACCGCCCGCGCGGGGCAAGCGTCGAACTCGAACCGGACCGCCGAACCCGCGATACCGATGCCCCGCCTGCGCGGATCCACTGGCTGCGCGACGCCACGTCAGAGCTCCCCGAACCAACCGACCCGCGCGCCAGGAGCCGTTCCCCTTGGATTGGTCCGAAGTGTATGGCCGCGCCCCTGAGCGGTCAACCGGCCTCGTTCGTTCGAGGGGAACACAGGGTCCAGGACCTCGCCCTGCCGGGCAAACTTACCCGATCGTTCCAGTCCTATGGCAGCGCCATGGAATGGATGGAGCTCACCGCGAACACGACCACAGCCGCCACAATGATGAGCGGCCAGAGCGCAGAAGCGAGGATGCGAGCTTCCGAAGTCCGCGTCCCACACCGACGTCATCGCCGGAACGCAGCTGTCTGGTCGAGCAGCCGGCTCGCTAGCCGCGGAGTC
This sequence comes from Burkholderiales bacterium, assembly GCA_035501875.1. Taxonomy (GTDB): domain Bacteria; phylum Pseudomonadota; class Gammaproteobacteria; order Burkholderiales; family SHXO01; genus SHXO01. Next base: position 29,297 of record DATJVI010000132.1, on the reverse strand, counting down.
AGTTCGATGATCCGGTCGATCGTCGCCCGCACATGCGCCTCGACCGCAGCGGGGTTCGTCCGGTAATCGGCAACCGCTTCCTCCACATCGGGCAGCGCCTCTCCCGCAATCCCGCATGCCTCCGTGAACAGAGGGACGTCGGGCCGATCGAACGTCTGCGCCAAGGCCGCACGATGCTCCGTGCTCATCGCAATCACGACGGTTGCCTCCCTCAGCATCTCCACGGTCAAAGCCCGGCGCCGATGGCTGCTCACGTCTAGTCCACGGGCGAGCAGATACTCCCGGACCAGGGGACGTACCACGTACGGGAAATCCTCCGTGCCGGCAGACGCGACGACGATGTCCCGGCGCGCGCCCAGCGCGGCGCGCAGTGCGTACTCCGCCGTAAGGCTGCGGAAAATGTTCCCCGTGCAGACGAACAGGACCTGGCGCATCTAGACGGGACTCCCATCCAAGCTGGACGTCATGGCATGCCTGCTGACGACTCAATGGACCCGATTAAGCTCTCGCTTTGCATCGTTGGCCCACGGGAGGAGATTGCGCACCGGTGATCCCTGCTGTCATCTGCGTACGGCGCAGCGGGTTCCGGCGAGGACAAGGATCACGGCTTCGGCGGGCGTTCGATCGACTGTGCGGGCATGTCCGCAAACACCTCGCAGCGGGCGCGCCCGTGGCCGGCTAGCTCCTGCCATCGCTGATGGGCGGTCTCGAAGTCGAGCCCCTCGGGACAGTTCGCGCACACGACCTCCTGGCGCTGGTACGTGAGCTGGACTACGTCGGACGCCTCCGCATCGGTCTCGGCCAGCCTCCAAACGCGGCATACCGCGACGTTCGCGCATCCGCTGACCTGCGGATCCTCGGGCGGCGAAAACTCGTACACACCGCAGCGCAACCCGGCTGGACAACGTTGCCAGTTGCCCCCGCTGGATGAGACCGTGGCCGCACTAAGGATCGTTGCGCTGGGATCCGACGGACGGATATCAGCGAAATACAACGCACAGGCCGGGCATCCTCGGCCCAGCTGCCGCAGGTGATAGTCGCGCGAGCGCGATAACCGGATCACCTCCGACACGGGCTCCGAGCGCTTGATCTCTTGCGACGGCTCGGGCGGCAGCTCTGCACGCGCGAGCGCCGGCAGCGCTGCTTCCGCGATGCCGGCTCGGTCCGTCTTCAATTGCAGGTGGACCGCTGCGCTGCCGCTTCGAACACACTGGACCGCATCGCCGTTCACCGAGAGCGGGTGCTCCGGCCACCGGCCGCAGCGCCCGCCGCGCACTTCGAACCGGATCGGTTGCACCGGCGTAGCGGCGCTGTTGCCAGCGGCGAGCCCCGCCGTGAAGACGAACCGGCAATCGTTGATGCTCCTCACCTTGCTCCACAGGCCGGTCAGACAGGTCCCGAGGATCCAATCCACGACCCTATGGTCGACGCTTGCGATGTCCACCTTCGATGCGAGCTTGCCCAGGAATTGGCGCCGCCCGGACTTCGCGTACGCTCGCCGCCATGCCGCCGTGGCCTCCGGGTCGAACTGGCCTGCGCTCTCGAGGATCTGGCCGTACACGCGGTCGCCCTCCCGAAACCCGGCGGACACGGCTTCGGAATGCCGGCTCCAATGGTGCGCGAACATGTACTCGTCGAGCACCAGATTCAGCTCACGCTTGGACAAGCCCCCCAAGGTGACGTAGGGTTTGCCTGAATCACTGGAGGGCACAGAGCACGCATCGACGCGAGCGGCGATCATCACCAGCAGACCCACGCAGAGCCAGATGAGCCTACCCATGTCGCACCGTATCAGCGGAAACGGCAAGCCGGCATTGTGAACGGGTTCGGCCCGAATGCGTCGGCGCCCCTTCTCGCCTGAATTCGCCAGCAGTGACTACTTCGAGTTGTCAATGACGATCGACCAACTCGAACGGATTCTGATGCGGTCTGCGTTGTCGTCGCTTCCCGGTTGGTTGCGTAGACCAACCCTCCGGTCTGCTGATCTGATACATTCATTCAGAACCTATCGACGTTCGGTCTCGAGACGAACCTGCCGTCAAGAGCACTCAGGATACTGGCATAGTACCCCGCGCCGTTGACGGTGGCCGCGCCAAGGCGGCCTGCGATCGCGGCTGGACCGCAGCGCATCCTGATGTGCAGGTGCTCGTTGATTACGCTCGTCAGTCGGCCCTCCTGCACGACGCGGGCCTCTGCGCGACCCGTCGACAGCCGCCATCATGCCGGCGCTTCATTGGCCCTATAAGTCCTGAGGTAGCTCCCAGCGCGGTGACCGATACCGGCGTCTGGCCGCTCAGCACTCGGTCGCCAGGAAGTCCCGGATCTCGGCTCCCAGGATGTCCTCTTCGGTGTTCAAGTGGGCTACGATCGAGATGTGGTTGTGGCGCGGCAGGCGCAGGAAGCGCGGCGCGCGCCCGCGCGCGGCGGCGATGCGGAAAAACAGCTCCGCTCCGTACACGTCGAGATAGGGGTTCTCGTACTCGGCGATCGCGATGAACACCGGCAAGCTCGAGCTGGCGCCGTGCATGACCGGAGAAAGCTGGTCGTACTTCGACTCGTCGGAGCCGAAGTAGGCGCGCACGGCATCCGCGTTCGGGTTCCCCGGCAGCGCGTCCGCCCGAAGGCGCGCGCTGAGCAGCACGAGACCCTTGACCTCCGGCCCGACGAGCCCTCGCACGGCCGGGTCGTAGGCGTAGGTGGCCACATGCGTTCCGCCCGCCGAATGGCCGACGAGAAAGATCCGTTCGGGGTCGCCGCCATGCTCGCGTGCGTGCCGGCGCGCCCAATCGACAGCAGCGGCCACATCCTGCCCGCCGCATGGATATTTGAACTCCGGTGCGCGGCGGTACTCCATGTTCAGGCCGAGAAAGTCGTGGCGCGCGAAGTAATACAGAACGTTCGCATACACCTCGCCGTCGATGTCCTTGTCGCCACGCACGAACGCGCCGCCGTGGACGAAGATCACCACCGGCGCGCCGGACGCGCTTGGCTGGCGATAGACGTCGAGGACCTGGCGTGGATCGGCGCCGTAGGCGATGTCGCGAATCACGCGAACATCGGACTTTGGTGCTGCGGCCAGGAGAGGCCGATAAAGCTGCAGTACGAGATCGCGGTGTCGTGGAATATCCCGACCCCAGACCGGGCCGATCTCCGCAAACTGACGGCGTGCAGGCGCAGGTAGGTTTCCCAGTACTTCCAAGCCATCTCCTCCTTTGCCGATCCGCGGTCTGGCGGTGTACCGATCTCCCGGTGAGGAAGGCACGGTCACTGCGATCGCGACGTTGGTGTCGAGTTCGAGGCCCGCCCGAGGACCGAGCCCGTCGCCAGCATACCGCGATGCCACCCCTCACAATAGCAAAGCCCGCTGACGCGCCGCGGCCTCAGCGCGGGCGGCCACCGCGAACGCCGCAAGGTTCGGCGGCGCAATAGTGGACCCGAGGCCACTCTCGCTGCCAACCCTCGCGGAGGGCTCACGTCTTTCCGACGGACGGTAGCGCACACCCCGCGATGTGCACGCAAGTCGCGACTCCGGCGTGCATCGATGCGATCGCCGGCCAGCCATCCCGAAGCGCACCTTTCTGCCGGGAGAACTGAGTGGTAAACTGCGCGCGCATTGCGCACGTCGCCCCTGTCGTCGTTTACGAAAGCGATGACCGCATTGAAGGGAAAGAACAAAGCCGCCTGTCGCCCAAGTCCCACGTCGTTGGAGGAACACGCTCCAACCTCGGCGCAAGCCATCAAGTGCTTGTTTCTGTTGCGTGGCACGCGCCTCGCTTCCGGCCTCGCAAGGATCGTCGCAGTCCCCGATGCGCTCGCGCAACGGTGCATTCGCGGCGCTCGAGCACAACCGCGCCATGATCCAGCACCGCTCCATCGCGCATCGATGTGGACGCGGCCACACCAGAGTCCCGCCCATGCCGGATCAGCGTAAACCCTCCACCGTCTTTTCGCCTGCTCGCATCGGGCTTGCGGCGCTGCGCGTCGCTGTGGCCTGCGTGGTCAGTTCCGGGTTGATCGCAGCCGTCGGGCATGCCGCTCAAGTGACGTTCCGGTGGGATTACAGCGCCTCGGGAGCCGCCGGCTTTGTGCTCTACTGCGGCCCCGCGAGCGGCACTTACCAGACGCGTGTCGACGTCGGCAACACCGATACTTACACCATCGGCACACTGCCACCGGGCGCGATCTCGTTCTGCGTGGTGACCGCGTATGCCCCCGGACAGGGCGAGAGCGTCTACTCGAACGAGGTCAGCGTATATGTTCCGCCCGCCCCTCCCACCGTGGACTTCAGTGCCACTCCCGTGAGCGGCACCGCCCCGCTGAGCGTAGTGTTCACCAACAAAACCACCGGGCAGGTTACGAACTGGAAATGGGATTTCGGTGACGGGTCGACCACCATCGTCCCCAGCCCGACGCATGTGTACAGCTTGCCCGGGAGCTACACGGCCACGCTGACCGCAACGGGGCCAGGAGGCACAGCCAGCAAGACGGCCGCTTCGGCAGTGACCGTCACTGGTGACGGCGCCCCACCGCCAGGAGGGATCGTGGTCCCGCTGAGCGGCGGCATGGTCAAGGGAAAGACCGCTTTTCGCGCCATCGCACCGGACAACGGACCCACGGTCGCTGTGCAGTCCTTCCCACATGGCGGCCCGCTCGGTACCGAGCAAGCCAGTGGCGGCTCCTCTCCGTCCTCGCCCGCCACCCAGGTCCCGAATGAGATCCACAGCCTGGCTGCCCGGACGCCGCACGCGGCCGGCGAGACGGCGGTCGCTCCGGCGATGTCGGTCACGAACTCGAACGTCCGGCCATCGGGGTTAGTCGCTGCTTATGGGTTCGAGGAGGGCCGCGGCGCCTTGGTTGCCGACCTGTCGGGCAACGGGAACACGGGCACCCTCAGCCGCGGGGTGACCTGGACCACCCACGGGAGGTTCGGCAGCGCTCTCAAATTCGACGGTTCGAGCGGGCGCGTCGACATCCTCGATGCACCGAGCCTGCGGCTGACGACCGCGATGACCCTGGAGGCGTGGGTCAATCCCGCGACCGTGTCCAGTGACTGGAGCAATCTGATTTACAAGGGCAACGACAACTATGCTCTGGCGGTGACCTCGGATCAGGCTGGGCCGCCCGCCGGGCGACGAGGCGTGAACAAAGCTTCCGGCACCGCGCTTCTGCCAACGAACATCTGGACGCATATAGCGGTGACTTACGACAAAACAATGGTCCGCCTATACGTCAATGGCATGCAGGTCTCCAGCAGACTCAGCACGGCCGATATCCCTACCTCTGCCTTTCCGCTCCAGATCGGAGGGGACAGCCTTCACGGGCAGTACTTCCAGGGACTGATCGACGAGGTGCGGGTATACAACCGTGCCCTGAGCCAGGCAGAGATCCAAGCCGATATGCATACACCTGTGTCGCGATGATCCCTGGAACGCAGATGAGCCACCTGGTGCGTTGCCCAGGCGCGACTTCACACCTTCCGCCGGAATTGCTCAGGCTCACGTGACCGGGAAGCTCGTCTCGCGTTTTTTCCGCGGGTCCCCGAGCTTCACTCGGCCGCCGCTACCAGGAAAAGGTCGGTCGGGACGAATCGTCACCACTTTCCGCGTATCGAAGACCACCCGGACGCCCTTGCACCCTCTCGCGCCCCCTGATACGGTTCGGCCTCTATCCGTTCATCATGCTCTCCAGCGGAAAACTCAAAGCGGGCAGCATCGGCATCGTGCTGCTGGCGCTGTTGCTCGTGCCTGCGCCGTTGCTGCCGCCTCATCGTCTCGCCGAGGCGCTGCAATCCGTGACCGGAGTGGGCTGGATGGCGGCGTACCTGTTGGCGGCGATCGGGTTGCAGGTTGCCTTTTACGCCTCGCTTGGCCTGCTGGCGTCGATCACCGTAGATCGGGCTCCCACCTTGCGGGGGCGTGCGGTGCAAGTCGTGATCGTGCCGCTAGCAGTGGTCGGAGTCGCGGTGCTCATCCGTTCGATGAAGCTCGGACATCCGCCGATGCTGGCGAACGCCGTCGCGCCGATCGTGGCCTGCGTGTTCGGCGCAGGCTTGGGACTTGGGCTACTCTATCGGGCATGGAAGGCGGCGTTGTTCGTCGCGGTGATCGTGATCGGAGCGGCTACATGGGGATTGCACAGTGGCGCTTCCGCGACGTTGAGTCGCGACACGGAGGCGCACCTGCGGCGGCTCGTCGCCGCGGGACCCGGGTTTCCGCTCGGTGACGCGCGGTTCGCTGCCCTGGTGGAGACGGCGTTCGCGCCCCTGCCCGGGGACCCGGCGGGAAGGAGCGCGGTGGAGGATAACCGCGCGGCGGTCTTGGCCCTGGGCATTGCGATCGGCCACGAGCGGTTGGCGCAGCAGGCAGGTCTCGAGCCGCGGAGCGAGTTGGTGCGCTCGGCGATTTCGCTGCGGCAGGGCACTACCTTGCGGGGACGGGACGACTGGCCACGGCACTACGCGCTGAGCGCGGCGCTGGCGGTGCTGGAGCATCCACTGGTCAGCGATGCGGGCGGGCTCATCAAGGAGCAGTTGGACGCGCTGACGCGCGGGAGCGGCTTCTCATTCGGGGACCTCGCCGCTGACCGCGCCGGAGTCCGGTTCGCCGACACCGCGACGCGTTCCGAAGCGGCAGCGCTGGCCCTGCAAGCCCGCGTGCACGGCGGGTTCAGGATCGACGACTTCTTCCCGCCCGCAGGCGATCTGCCCGAAAACCTGACGCTGGAGCAATTCCGCAGCAGCTATGGCAGCGTCGGCAGTCCGCGTTACGGGCAAATGATCGCCGAGATCGAAGCGCGGCTTGACCGGTGCCCAGGGCTCTCCGGACCGTAAGCCTCGCACTCGCCAGACAAGAGACGGTGCGTGCGGCGGGCGGCCGTACAGGACGCTCGGGTCGCGGGCTAGGAGCCGTCCGAGCCCGGCAGAAAGAGCAGGTTCGGCCCGATGCGGTTATAGCCCGCCTGGTCCACCAGCATGTCGAGCGCGAGCGACGCAAGGTCGTCGGCAGGCGCCACCATGCTGGTGTTCTTCTCGAGATAGAAGATCTTGAGATAGGTCTTGCAGTCGTCGCAGCACTCGGCCTTGATCGCATCGCTGCCGGACTCGATGCTGAAGTACGAGATGCCCTTGGTCGACCCGCACGCGGAGCATTTGACCCGTACCACGTGCCACTCGGAGGCGCACAAGGAGCAGACGAGGTAGCGCAATCCCTGTTGCGCGCCGCCGATGCGGACGACGCTCGCCACGGGATGCGAGCCGCATACTGGGCACAGCCCGATCTGCGCCGGATACCCGGTGGCGCGCTCGCCCAGCTGCAGCGCCATTTTCACCCAATAGACCTGCAACGCACCGGCGATGAACGGCGCTTCTGCCGGATCTACCTCGGCATAGACGCCCGCCAGCAATGCAGAGGCCGCGGCTTCGAGCCTAGCCTCGTCGGCAGATCGCAGCCGGCTCAGGACTTCCGCCGCCGGACTCGGCAGCGCAGCCGGATCGATCTTTGCCGAGAGCTGCGCTAGCCCGTCGCGCCAAGCGCGGTCGCGTCTGTGCCCATCCACGGACAGCGCGGGCAGACCATGCTCATGGCAATGCGCCAGGGTGTGCTCATCGGGCACGGGCAGCTCGGGCGTTGATCGCAGGACTTCGTCCTGCGCGTTACAGAGCGAGGCGGCAAAGCGCAGATAAGCCTCGAGCGCGTGTCTCGCGGCGAGCGTCCCCAGGCGTGCTCCGCGCTCGGCGAACACATCGGCCGCCACCGGACGAAACGCCGGGATCTCAGGGATCTGGCCGGCGATCGAACCGTCTTGGATGATCTGCGAACTCATCTTCCTGTTCCGAAAAAAGCGAAGGGCGGCGTTGTGCCGCCCCTCTTCCCATCCTCAGTGCGTCGCCTTCCTCACGCGAGCGCAAGGCGCATCGCCGCTCCTCACTGGACCGGCTGGTTACTTACCGCTCGTGACCTCTTTGTACCACGCCGAGTGATGCTTCCTCGCCCAGTTGCGTGTGACATAGCCGCGCGTCATCGCACGCACGCTGCCCTTCACCCAGATCGCGGCGTAGATATGCACGATGATTCCCAGGATCAGTACGAAGGCGGAGATGGCATGTAGCACCACGGCGATCCGTATCACCGTGATGTTGAACGCCGGGGCGAAGTACGGCCGCCACATCACGATGCCGGTCAACAGCAAAAGCGCCAGACAAGCCACCATCACCCAGAACAGGACCTTCTGGCCGGCGTTGTAGCGGCCCACTTCGGGAACCTTGTCTTCGCGCTTGTTGACGATATCCTGCCACTGCTTCAGCCACTGTTCGTCCTTCTCGTCGATCACGTTGTAGCGCCAGAAGCGCAGCGCGAACGTGAGGAAAGCGAAGAACATCACCAGGCCGATGAACGGATGCAGGATGCGCGTCCACGGGCCGCCGCCAAACAGGTTTGTCAGGAAGAACATGGACGGATGAAACAGCGCCAGCCCCGACAACGCCAGCAGGACGAAGGTGATGGCCACCAGCCAATGGTTGACGCGGTCCGAAGGTTCGTAACGCTGAATCCGGTCGGTCTCGCTCATTTGCCCTCCTTCTTCTCGTCTTCCTCGACCTCGTTGGGCCCGACCTTGAGGTAATGGAAAAACGTGCCCAGCGCGGCGAGTCCGAGCGCGATCAGGGCGACCGGCTTGGCGGCACCCTTCCAGAAGCTCACGAGCGGGCTGATCTTCGGCTCTTTGGGGAGGCCATACAGCTCGGGTTGATCGGCATGTTGCAACACGTACATCACGTGCGTGCCGCCCACCCCGGGCGGGTCGTACAGACCGGCCTTCTGATAGCCGCGTTCCTTGAGATCGGCGATGCGCTCGCTGGCGTGGTCGATCATGTCTTCCTTGGAGCCGAAGACCAGTGCCCCGGTCGGGCAGGTCTTGATGCAGGCCGGCTCGAGCCCGACTGCGACCCGGTCCGAGCACAGCGTGCACTTGTACGCCTTGCTGTCCTTCTTGGAGATGCGCGGGACGTTAAACGGACACCCCGCCACGCAGTAGCCGCAGCCGATGCAGTTCTCCTCGTGGAAGTCGACGATGCCGTTGGAGTACTGCACGATCGCACCCGGCGCGGGGCAGGCCTTGAGGCAGCCCGGGTCCGCGCAGTGCATGCAGCCGTCCTTGCGGATCAGCCACTCCAGCTTGCCCTCGGGCTCGACCTCGAAGAACTTCATCACCGTCCAGGAGTTCTCCGTCAGGTCGCGCGGGTTGTCGTAGGTGCCGGTGTTCACTCCCACCGTGTCGCGCAGGTCGTTCCATTCCATGCACGCGCTCTGGCACGCCTTGCAGCCGATGCACTTGCTGATGTCGATGAGCTTGGCGAGCTTGAGGGCCTGACGCTGGTCGGGCGGCTGCGTAGTAGTGGCGGAGCGGCGCTCGATGTCGAGAGATTGCAGTGCCATGGCGTCCTCCTCAGGCCTTTTCCACGTTCACCAGGAACGCCTTGAACTCGGGCGTATTGGCGTCCGCGTCGCCGACAAAAGGCGTCAGCGTGTTGGCGAGGTAGCCGGGCTTGGTCGCGCCCTTGAAGCCCCAGTGGATCGGGATGCCGACGGTGTGGACCCGCTTGCCTTCCACGTCCAGGGACCGGATGCGCTTGGTCACCACCGCTACCGCGACGATCTCGCCGCGCTTGGAACGGACCTTGATCTTGTCGCCGTGCTTGACGCCTTTTTCCTTCGCCAGCTCCTCACCGATCTCCACGAACTGCTCGGGCTGCAGGATCGCGTTGATGAGCGCGTGCTTGGTCCAATAATGGAAGTGTTCGGTGAGCCGGTAAGTCGTCGCGACGTAGGGATAGTCTTTCACGTCACCGAAGTTCTCCCGATCGTCCTTGAACACGCGGCAGCCCGGGTTGTTGCGAGCCAGCGGGTTGTCCGGATGCAGCGGGTTGTTGGCGAGCGGCGACTCGAACGGCTCGTAATGCTCGGGGAATGGGCCCTCGACCATCTTGTCCACAGCGAAGAAGCGCGCCACGCCCTCGGGGTTCATGATGAATGGCCCCACGCCTTCCTCGGGCGCCGAGTCGGGCTTGATGTCGGGCACGTCCACCCCGACCCACTTCTGGCCGTTCCAGGCGATGACTCTGCGCTTGGGATCCCACGGCTTGCCGGACGGATCGGCCGAGGCGCGGTTGTACAAGATGCGCCGGTTGGCAGGCCAAGAGAAGCCCCAGCCGAGCGTGCTGCCGAGGCCGCTCGGGTCGGAGTTGTCGCGGCGAGCCATCATGTTGCCCTTGCTGGTCCAGGCACCGGTGAACAGCCAGCAGCCGGCCGATGTCGTGCCATCGTCCTGGAGCTGCCCGAAGCCGTCGAGCTGATCGCCTGCCTTGACCAGCACCGTCTGCTTCTTCGGATCCTTGGGATCCATGACGTCGGCCAGCGCCTTGCCGTTGTACTCCCTGGCCAGTTCGTCGGGCGAGGGAGCGTCGGCGATGAGGTACGACCAGGTGAGGTTCACCACGGGGTCCGAGAACGCGCCGCCCTCCTTCTTGTACAGCTCGCGCACCTTCAGGAACAAGCTACCCATGATCTCCGTGTCGGCTTTGGCGTCCCCGGGCGGGTCAGCGCCTTTCCAGTGCCACTGCAGCCATCTGCCGCTGTTGACGAGCGAGCCGTCCTCTTCCGCGAAGCAGGTGGACGGCAACCGGAACACCTCGGTCTGGATCTTGGACGAATCGACCTGGTTGTACTCGCCGAAGTTGCGCCAGAACTCGGACGTCTCGGTGGCAAGCGGATCGATGATGACGAGGTACTTGAGCTTGGACAACGCGTCGGTGAGCTTGCGCTTGTCGGGGAAAGAGGCGATCGGGTTGAACCCCTGGCAGAAGTAGCCGTTGATCTTCCCCTGATACATGTCCTCGAACACTTGCAGGACGTCGTGCGACTTGTCCAGTTTCGGCAGCCAGTCGAAGCACCAGTTGTTTTCCTTGGTGGCCGCGTTCCCGAACCACGCCTTCATGAGACTGACGTGGAACTTGGGATAGTTCTGCCAGTAGCTCATCTGGTTCTTGCGCAGGGGCTTCTGGGTCCGTTTCTCGAGGTACGCCTTGTAGTCCGCCTCCTTCTCACCGGGCAGCGTGAGATATCCCGGCAACAGATTGGTGAGCAGTCCCAGGTCGGTCAGCCCCTGGATGTTGGAGTGGCCACGCAGCGCGTTCATGCCGCCGCCTGCCATGCCCACATTGCCCAGCAGCATCTGCACCATGGCCGCGGTGCGAATCATCTGCGAGCCCTGTGAGTGCTGCGTCCAGCCGAGCGCGTACATGATCGTCATCACACGGTTGGGCGCCGAGCATTCCGCGATCATCTCGCAGATCTTGAGGAACTGATCCTGCGGCGTGCCGGTGATCTTGCTCACTACCTCCGGCGTATAGCGGGAGTAGTGCTGCTTCATCAGGTTGAAAACGCAGCGCGGGTGTTGCAACGTCGCGTCGGTCTTGACGAAGCCGTCGGAGCCCAACTCGTACATCCAGCTCGCCCGGTCGTACTTGTGCGTCTTGGCGTCGTAGCCGGAGAACAGGCCGTCCTTGAACCCGAAGTCCTCGCGCACGATAAAGCTCACATCGGTGTAGGACTTCACGTACTCGTGCTGGATCTTGTCGTGGGTAAGCAGGTAGTTGATGACCCCGCCCAGGAACGCGATGTCGCTGCCGGCGCGGATCGGAGCGTAATAGTCGGCCACGGCCGCGGAGCGGGTGAAGCGGGGATCGACGACGACCAGCTTGGCCTTGTTGTGGGCCTTCGCCTCGGTGACCCACTTGAAGCCGCATGGATGCGCTTCGGCGGCATTGCCGCCCATGATCAGGACCAGGTTGGCATTCTTGATGTCAACCCAGTTGTTGGTCATCGCGCCTCGACCGAACGTAGGGGCAAGACTTGCCACCGTAGGTCCGTGTCAGACACGCGCCTGATTGTCGAATGCGAGGATGCCGAGGCTGCGAACGACCTTGTGAGTGAGGTAGCCGGTTTCGTTGGAGGATGCCGAGGCCGCCAAGAAACCGGTGGACAGCCAGCGGTTGACCGTGACGCCGTCCTTGTTCTTGGTCTCGAAGTTCTTGTCGCGGTCATCCTTCATCAGCCGCGCGATGCGGCTGAGCGCTTCGTCCCACGAGATGCGCTGCCACTCCGTGGCTCCGGGCGCGCGATACTCCGGATGCTTCAGCCGGTTCGGGCTGTGCACGAAGTCGAGCAGCGCCGCGCCTTTCGGGCACAGCGTGCCGCGATTCACCGGATGATCGGCATCGCCCTCGATGTGGATGATCTCGGCCTTGGCGTTCTTCGCCTTGTCACCGAGGCTGTACATGATGATGCCGCAGCCGACGGAGCAGTACGTGCAGGTATTGCGCGTCTCCGTGGTGCGTAGAAGCTTGAATTCGCGGACTTCAGCCAGGGCCGCCGTGGGCGCGAAGCCCAGTGCCACGAGGCTGGAGCCGCCCATTCCGGTCGCGCAGACTTTGAAGAACTGGCGCCGGGTGAGCCTGAGGTTCATAACCTGGTCTCCCCACCTTCGAGTGCTGCGTTAAGGATGTCCGGGCGATCGCCGCCGCCGGATCGCGCTAAGTATATTTCATCCGCGGCGCGGCTTCACCAGTTTGGTGCCGCTGCAATGAGGAAAGATCGCGAGCGCGCCTGCCCGCGATGGGGAAGCAGGCGTTGCCGGCGGCTACCTGTCTGCCGTAGTGGTCGGCAGCAACTGAGCGTCGGCGTCGGGGGCGGGCGGTGCGGGAGCTTGCGCGGAGGACGAAGCCACGTGGGTCGTGCACGCTTGCAGAAAATCGCTCTCGTGCACTTCGGGGTCGCGCGGCGTGTCGAACACCCGCTCTGCCGCACGCGTGAGCAGCGCGGCATCGTCCTCGTCCTGGACGAACCAACGCAACTGAGGCGGGAACTGTTGGATGGCGGCGATGTCGGCTTGCATTCGCCCCATGAAATCATCGCGTGTGATGCCATTGTCGCGCGACATGGCGGCGTGCTTGATGAACTCGCTGCCTTCGCGACATTCCTCCATCGTGAGCTCATGTGCGCTTGCCGCGCAGGACAGTCCGGTTAGCGCCGCCGCGAGCAACATCCGCAGGGACAGTGTGGTGAGTCGGCTATCCATGTTGCCCTCCACGTGAGGACGCCAGTGGTCGCTGGCAAGTCTGCAGCACGACATGGGTTGCGCGCGCAATCACGTTACGCCAGAAGAATAGCACCGGCACGCTGCGGCGCGCGCTGCAATCAAACTGCAATCTATTCCCAACCGGCGCAAGAGGCGCGCCATGGTGCAGCGAAGCACATGCGTCGCGGCGCAGTAAACAGGGCGATCACCTCGAGCGCGCGGATGCGTTCCGAGACGATGGCGTTGCGCCGGAGGCCAGGCGATCGGCCCAGCGCGTGGTCTCCGGCAGGCGATAGCGCGAAACGCATGCCAACACGTAGCGCACGGCGGTTGCGAGGCTCACCCGGTGTCCCACCGAGACGTAGAGCGGTTTCACTGCGTCGCGCGTGCACAGCACCGCCCCGATCACCTCGTCCCGATCGGTGAGCGGCACCCACTCCCCCTTGCGTCTCGGGTCGCGGGGCTGTTCGCCGATCAGGCGTGTTTTCGCCACCCCGATCGTCGGCACATCGAGCAGCACGCCGACATGACAGGCGATGCCGAAACGGCGCGGGTGCGCGACGCCCTGCCCGTCGTAGAGCACGAGATCGGGGTCGATCCGCAGCCGGGCGAACGCCTGGAGCACCGCCGGGGTCTCGCGAAACGAAAGCAAACCCGGCACATAAGGGAAGCGTACCGGAGCGCGTGCCACAGCCCAGTCCACCAGTTCCAGTGTGGGGAATCCGAGCACCGCGACCGCGGCGCGGGCGATGTGAAGCGCGTCTTCATAGCCGACGTCCACGCCGGCCACATACCGAACTTCGCCGATCCGGTCCTCGGACAGCACGCGCCCGCGAAGCTCGCGCTGCAGGGCGATCGCCTCGGCCGGCGTGAGGTCCCAACGATGCGGCACCCGCACTTTCATCTGTGCGCCACCAACGCCTGGAACCGCATGGCGTCTTCGACCATGTTCATGTTGTTGAACAGGCAGTACGCGGTGCCCCTACCCCACCGGCGCAGCCGCAGTAAGTCGTCGTCCGAGTATCGGTAGCGATAGCCGCCGATGCCGTGCAGCCGGAAGTAGCGCAGCCCCTGCTCCGGCGGCGCCTGCTGAAATGGATCGACGATGAGGTGCAGCCCCAACTCCCCACACAGCGATTCCACGAGGTCACGCGGCCAGCCGCCACGGGGCTCCCAGCACAAGCGCAACGACCCGGCTTCGCCCCTCGCCATACGGAAGAAGCGGCGCAGATTGGCGATGTGCTCGGCGGTCGGGGCGAAAGAGGGCGGGCACTGGAAGACCAGGACCTGCGCCTCCAGCGCCCGTGCGCAATCCAGCGTCGCATTCCACGCGGCGTGCACCTCCGCGCTCGGACGGAAGCTCCCGTACCGCCCATGCGCCTCCGGCGCCACCGGCTCTCGGAGCCGGCGATAGGTGGGGCTAGAAGGCTCATGCGTGATGAGCTGCCACGCCTTCAGCGTGAACTCGAACGGCGCAGGTGCATCACGCCGCCAGCGCTCCAGGGTGGCGAGCCTGGGAGGCTGATAGAACGTCTGCTGCACCTCGACCAGGGAGAATCGCTCGAAATAGCTCGTCTGCGCCATTCCGAACCCGCAGCAGCCCACGCGAATGCGATCGGTTGTTGCGAGGCCAGCCGTACTCGCAGCGCTCCGCGTGCGAGTCGGTTCTCGGCCAGCCGCGCTCAGTACCAGATCTCCATCCGCAGGCCGCGTCGGTCCGTCGGCGGCTTTCCCGCCGGCACACGCTGTGCGGTTCCGCGCCGGACGCGATCGGCGACGTACGCCAGCACATACGCATCGGCGACGTCGTCCAGCGCGAGCTGCGCAGCGCCATGCTCCAACCGCAGGCGCACCGGATCGAGAAATGTCTTGCCGAAGATGCGCCGCAGCAGACGCACCCGTTGGCGGCGCCCCTCGGGCGTCTTTTTGCTGTGTTGCACCGGCGCTCCAGCCAGGACGGAGAACGCAAGTTCCGGATGCGCCTCGACCACGCGGGCCTGGCCTTCCACCGCGAGCGCGTGGTCCAGCTCGCGGATCTTGGGAACGATGTTGAAGGCTTCCTTGCTCATGCCCGCGCCATTCACTGCGCGCACCTCGGAGTACGCGGATGCCGCCAGCCCGGGCCGGGTCGGCGGAGTGAAGACGCTGCTGGCGCGCCCTCTGCCCAGGAGCTTGCGCGCTTCGCGGTCACATGCGCGCCCGCCCGGAAGGGGCCGGTCCAGAAGACCGATCGGCATGTCCACCGCGATCATGGCCGGCCGCTCGGGGAACGCAAGGACCTGCTCGAAGGTGCGGCACAGCTTCGTGGTTACGCGGACCGGCAGCTCGGACGCCGCCGTCATGCTCGCCAGCACCGCGAACCACCCGCCGCGGCACCCGTCCACTCCGGCCACCCAGACTGCGTGCCGCTGCCTCGGCGCAGGGCTGCCCGCGCCCCCCGATCCTATAATCGAACCCATCGGTTCCCCGTCATCCGCCCATGCGTACGATCATAGAGCTCACCACCAGCACGCGGGAAGAGCTGGTCGACATCACGGACCGCGTGCGCGGCGCCGTGCGCGACAGCGGTGTCCGTGACGGCATCTGCACGGTCTACGCACAAGGGGCGACCGCCGCGATCATGATTCAGGAGAACTGGGACGCATCCGTGCCTACCGACGTGGTGAACTTCCTGCGCCGCCTGGTCCCACCTGGCGTCTGGCTGCACGACCGTCAAGACGATAACGGCGACGCCCACATCAAGGCCGGACTGGTCGGCCCGTCGGAGACGATTCCGGTGATCGACGGCGCGCTCGGGCTGTCGCGCTGGCAGGGCGTGTTCTTCTGCGAGTTCGACGGACCGCGCCGCGACCGCCGGATCGTGTGTACGGTGATCCCCGACGCCGCGTCCGACCCGTCGGCTTGAGCGGGCTCGCGATCAGGTACGCCGACGGAGCGAGATCTCCGTACGCGCCGCGCCTGCACGCGCCTGACGTGCGCGTACCTTCACCGATCCGCCTTGGGGCGCATGGACCACCCACTCCACCTTCGCGCGTTCGTCGGTCGCATCCGCGCTCCAGCCGGCCCAGCTGCTCGGCGTGGCCGGCTTGTATGCCCGCCCCTCCAGCTGACCGAGCTCCTCGCGCGCCTGGCCCGTTTCCAGCCGGGCGCCCTCGGGCAACTCGATCTCGCAGACGACGCCCCGGATCAGCTTGCCGCTCAATGCATGCTTCGTCACGTATGTCGGCAGCCAGCCGGTGTTGTGCACGACCACGCGCACGCGCCAACTGTCGCCGCCCAGTGGCGTCGCGCCGCTTTCGAGGATCTCCAACCGGGGCGAGATCAGCGCATGCCACACCAACCAATCCGGGAAACGCGCCAGCTCCCGCGCGAGCTTCGTCCGCGGCGGATTGCTCCAGGTGTACAGCGCGTCCCAGCCGCCCAGCTCCACGGGCCCGAGCTGCGGATGCTCGAACGGGTACCAGTCCACGAACCCCTGCCCACCCAGGGCTTCGTCGTTCCACTTGAGCAGCAACAGGTCGTCTTCGACGGGGTGCTCGCGGTACCAGTCGACGAACTTGTAATCGGCGATCCCGGCCTCGCGCTGCGGGCTCCAGATCTCCACCGTCCAGGCGAACACGCCGCAATGATCGTACATCCAGTCGTCGAACGCGCCGGTGATCACCTCGCGCGGGTGGTAGCGGAACTCGTGGAACACCGAGATGTTGGGATAGCCGGTGAGCTCGGTGCCACGCGCGCCGATCTTCTGATAGGTCCACAGGTCCTCGGCCGGCATTGTGTCGTCGGCGCGGTGCGAGTAGGGCCGCAGCAGTACGCCGCTGTACGTATGAAACGCTACTGCACCGGTGATGTTGGGATGCGAGGTGACGAAGCGCGCCACCGCATGCACCTCAGGCTCGGATGCGGGGAAGGGACCGGCCCCGGACTGCTCGTGCTCCTGGCGCCAGCCGGCGGGAAAATTGCGGTTCAGATCGAGCTGCTCTTTGCGTGGCTGCAGCTTGATCATGCTGCCGTCGTAGTCTTCCAGCCGGCCTTCGGGAAGCAGCCGGTAATATTGGCCGCCTCTCTCGGAGGGCTCGCGACGCACGAGCAGGCGCGCGTCGCGGTCGCAGATTTTCCACGGCCCGTTCGGGTCGCGGATGCGCATGGTGAGCACGCGGCCGTCGCCGTCGAGGTCCTGGCGCTTGAGGCCGCCGAGCGGCTCCTCCTCGTACGGGTAGGGGCGCGTGCTCGAGCGAATCAGGCGCGGCACGTCGGCAAGCGCCCATTCCGCACCGTCCGGATTGACCCGGGGACACACGTAGAACGCACGCGTGTCGAGACAATGTGTGACATCGGGATCGGCGCCGTAGCGGGTCAGCAGGTGCTCGAGCAGATACAGACAGGCCATCGAACCGGCGAGCTCCGTCGCGTGGATGTTCCCGTCCACCCATAGCGCGGGTTTGTCCTCCGCCGCGCCGCTGGAACGATGAGTCAGCGTGGCGAGCCAGATCTCCCGGCCTTCGAAGCTGCGGCCGATGCTCTCGAGCCGCAACAGCTCCGGGTATTCGCGCGCCAGCTGCTCGAGGATGCGCGTGAGATCCGCGTAGCGGTAGTAGGTATCGAAGCCGATCCGAGGCACGGGCCGTCACCGCCCGGCAAACGAAAACGGCCCGCACAGGCGAGCCGTTCCCGAAGCGCGTTGTCGCCGCTCAGCGCGCGCCCGCCGGCTTGGCGGGCCCAGCGGCCTTCGGCGCCGGGCGCTTCTTCTTGTGGGGACGAGTGTTGCCGTAACTGCCTGCGTAGATCTTGCCGCGGCGCGTGCGGATGTCGCCTTTGCCCATGTTGATGCTCTCCTGAAACGCGAGGTGGACAGGTGCGCGATGCTACCAGCTTGTGCGTCGCGATAGAAGTGTGGTCGTCACGGCCGTGACACGAAGCGTTCCGGCGCGATGAATCGGAGCAGAGCACGCTCCAGCGGCAGCGGCTCTCCAGAGGCGAGACTAGCCACGGTGTCGGCGAGCAGCGGCGCCCAGGCGAGCCCGCGGGAAGCGAGGCCAAGGCAGACGAACACTCCGGGCTGCGGCTGTCCATGCCAATGCAGCGCTCCGACCAGGGGCATGCGGTCGGGCGTTACGCTCCGAAACCCGACCCGGCCGGTGAGCCTCCCCGGCTCGAGGCCACCTCCGAACCCCGGCAGCAGCCGGTCGAGGCGTTGCAGGTTGTCCGCATGATCGACAAGCGTTTCGCGCTTCTCGTCACTGCCCGCGTTGTAGCTCGCACCCAAGCAATGGAACCCTCCCACCGCGGGAGCGATATAGCCTTCGCGGCAGACGGCGACGCGGAGCGTGCGCGCAGGGTGCTCGGGGATCAGGCTCACCTGGCCGCGCACACCGGCGAGCGGGAGCTGCTCGCAGCCCTCGACCGATTTCGCATCCCGCGCGTTGGCGAACACCACGACCTGCACGCGCGTGAGCGCTGTGCCGTCGCGGCCGAGGAGCTCCCAGTCTTCGCCGGCGCGGCGCATCTGGATCACATCGCGCCCGAATAAGGCTCGCACCCGGCCGGCGCAGGCAGCGAGCATCGCTCGACATCCCTCGCGCGGATCCACCCACCCGGCCGAGGGCAACCACCAACCCGCGCCGGCCACCGGCCACCCTGCGATCGCGCCGCCCTCGCCTGCGTCGACGATCCGGACCAGCGAATCGGGAAGCGCGAAGATCTCGCAGATCCGCCGCTGGCGCTCCAGGTGCGCCGCATCGCGGGCAAGCTGCAGCACGCCTTGCGGTTGCCACACGCGCGTGCCCACGGAGCGGCTGAGGTCCGCGAACCACCAGCGCGCGTAGCTCCACGCATGGACCGTGAGGCGCGTGGGCGGATTCCAATCGACCGAGAACGCCGGCATCAGCAGGCCCGCCGGATTCCCGGAAGCCTCGCGTGCCGGTTCGGAATGACGTTCGATCAAGTCGACAGTCCAGCCGCGCTCCGCGAGCTGTGCGGCACAGGAGCTGCCGGCGAGACCGGCACCGATCACTGCCGCGCGGCGGTGCGTCGGCACATGCAGTGGGTCGATCGGCTTCGCAAGCCGCGCCGCGAGCATCTGCTTCTTGCGCCCGAAGCCCGCGCAGCGCTCGACGCGGAATCCGGCGGCGCTCAGCCCCCGACGCACGACACCAGCGACGCTGTAGGTGGCCGCGGTCGCGTCCGGCTGCGCGATCCGTGCGAGCTCGGCGAAGATCTCTGGGCTCCAGACCTCCGGGTTCCGGGCCGGCGCGAAGCCGTCGAGGTAGAACGCGTCAGCCCGCGCACCGACCTCCCGAAGCATCTCCAAAGCGTCGCCGAAGAGCAGCGTCAACGACACACGCCCGGCGTCGAAGCGCAGCCGATAGAACCCCGGCACCAGCGGAGGATAACGCTCGCGCACCTGCTCTGCGAGCTCCGCGAGCTGCCCCCATGGTGCCTGCACTCGCGCCAGGTCCTGCGTGCGGAACGGATGCTTTTCGGCCGAGAGGTAATGCAGCCGCGCTCCTGCGGGCGCATGCGCGCGCCATGCGGCCCAGGTGACCAGGAAGTTGAGGCCGGCACCGAAGCCGATCTCGACGATGGCGAAGCTCTCGCGCCGCTGCCACCTGTGCGGCAAACCGTTCCCGCGCAGAAACACATGCTCGGCTTCCGCCACGGCGCCCTCGGCCGAGGCGTAGACGTCCCCGTAGCGGCGGGAGTAGAGGGTGCCGTCCTCCAGCCAGGTGGGTTCGGCGGGGACTACCTGCGCGGGCTGCGGCAACTACGTTCTGAGCTGTCGAGGATCACCCGTCCCAGTTTCCGGAAACTGGGGCCAGACCGCAACGGGCTAAGCGGCACCTCTCCGCCGCCCGCTGGAGAATTTGCTGCGGGCACGCATATTGCGTCGCACCAACGACGATCTGCTGCCGGCGGATCGAAGGCGCGATGGTCGCTCTGTCAGCGTGGCGTTGGATCCGTTTCTACAGGACACGCTGGGCGGCCCTACCCACCCATTCCATGCTCCAGGAGCTGTCGATGCTTGCCTTGCTGAAGATCCTGTTTTCGCCGCGCGACGAGATCGGTGTTCGTGCGCGGGTGAACCGCATTCACACGATCACGGGCCCCGAGCGCATCGATGGACTGGTGCTCAACGTGAGGCGCGGCATCGCTCACGTGAGCTGGCCCAACGGCGACACGACCCGGGAAAGCGTGCGGCACCTCGTCGCGATCATCGCGTAGCGCCTGCGCGTCGAGGCTGCTCTTCTCGGACGAGAACGCCGAGCGAAGCGCCCGGTGCCCCTCGCTACGCCAGCGGCACGGGCGGTTGGCTGCTCCGGGCTTGGCTCGGGACGAGCGTCAATCGGGAAGGGGAGGGCGCCGGGCCCGGTTCGGATCGGCGCCGCGGTCGATGCACGGATGTCCCGTGCTGCTACTGGTCCTCGTCCTGCATGTCGGCGGCTTTGCTCGGCGTCCCGCCGGGCTCACCGGGCGCCGCGGCCGTCAGCGCCTTCTTGCAGCCGTCATAAAAGACCGCCGCCAGGACCTCGTATTCGGGGCGTTCGCGTCCTTCGCGCACCCATTTGTCTGCCTGCTTCCAGCCGTAGAACGCCGTTTCCTCGTACTCGCGTCGCTGGTCCAGGTTCATCTCGTCGAGGACGTAGATCGCGTCGTTCGGGATATCGGTCGCCTCGCCCATGAACATTCTCTTGAGCGGATCTCGTCCGATGTATTTGAAGGTGCTTGGAGCGCCGAGGAACCGTGCTTGTGCGCCCCAGGCAGCGCGCACGCCCACCGTCTGGCAGTAGCGCATCGCGGCCAGCTCCGGCGTCTCATCCATCACGGGGTCCACGTCGTGGGCCAGAGCGGAGCAGGAAAGGGCCACCCACCCTGCCGCCGCAACGATCGACTTGCGTATCATGGATACTCTCCTTCACAGGCCGAGAATATCCTCCCTGGTCCTCATGCTCGAACGCGGGAAGCAACCTGACGCTCGCCGCCGGCGTCTGTTGGTCTTGAACCTAACGTGGCAAGATCCGTGCCGATCGAGATCAACAGGGAATCGGAGCGAGATCGGAACTTCGCCGGCAAGCTGATGTCGCCACGCGCCGGCAACCGCGGTGTGGCACGACCTCAGAGACGGGGCCGCGAGATGCTCAGGCCTTCAGCGCACATGCACCCAAGGGTAGCGGTTGCGCACCTCGCGCGGGATCAGCGCGACGCCGCCCTGCTCGCCGAGCGTCTCGATCACGACCACGTAATCGGGATCCGCGAAGTCCGTCTCCAGCTGCACGCCTTGCGCCTGCGCCAGCGTGAAGACGTGATCGGCCACGGCACGCTCGATCTCCTGGGTGGGAATCCTGCCCGCGAGTCCGCGGCGCTCGAGGCGCACGTGGAAGGATCCGCTGCGCATCTCGGCGAGCAACGGCGTAACCGCCTCCTTGATCCTCTCCTGCAGGGATTCGGGAGTGAAGGCGAACGTGCGCTGGATGGGCAGCACGCGGCCGATGAAGTCGACCCAGCTCTCGCCGCTGGCGCGAGCGGCATGCAGCCCGTCGAGGAAGGCCGTCACGTCCTGCACCTGGCCCACGCACACGTCCTTGAACGACGACAGCGCGAAGCGCCCGAGCGCACGCAAATGCTCGAGCGCCTCGTGCACATGACCGGGTCCAGGCACGATGGTTACGATCAGGTTCCAGTTCTTCATCGGGCAATCTCCGACTCGGCGGGCAGGTCGCGGCAACCGCAGGCGGAGCGCCGACGTGCCGCAGGCTGGTAGCCGCAACCGCGACGATGCCCGATTTGCGGGTCCATGTGCAAGCGGCGCGGACGTATGCGCCGGGAAGCCAGCGGGTATGCGAACGGGCTGGCAGCGTCCGCTGCCGAGCCCCGCCATCCTCGAAGCGGATCCCCGCCTGTAGCGTGGAGCTTCACCCGACAATCATCTTGTCCGTCAATCAGCTCGGCCCTATAATCCGCCCGCCGTCCGATCGCGAGGGGTCCAGGAGATCGGCATCGCACCGCTCGAGCGGTCGCCCATCGCGTCGGTCACCCAGTCCATCACCCACCCGCTGAATTCGACGCCCGGAGGAAAAGAGAATGGGAGCAACGCTGGATCTCGCGTCGTATCTCGTGGCCGCTCGCCGCGACGCTATCCCCGCGGACGTCGCGCATGAGGCGCATCGAGCGCTGCTCAACTACGTCGGCTGCGCGATCGGGGGCAGCCTCGAGCCGGCCGTCGAGCTTGCGCTTCGCGCCCTTGCTCCCTTCTCGGGGACGCGAAGCGCCGTCGTGCTCGGCCGCGCGGAACGGCTCGACCCCCTCCACGCCGCGTTGATGAACGGCATCAGCTCGCACGTCCACGATTACGACGACACCACGCCCAAGAACTATATCCATCCGACATCGCCCGTGGCATCAGCGCTGCTCGCATACGCCAGCGACAACCCGGTGGCGGGCAGCGAGTTCCTCCTGGCCTTCATCCTCGGCTTCGAGGCGGAATCTCGCGTGGGCAACGCCGTGTACCCGGCGCATTACGATGCAGGGTGGCATATCACCGGGACGGCGGGCGTCTTCGGGGCCGCCGCGGCGGTCGGAAGACTGCTGCGACTTCCGGTCCAGAACATGGTCTGGGCGCTCGGTCTGGCCGCCACGCAGGCGGCCGGGCTGCGCGAGATGTTCGGATCGATGGGCAAGGCATTCCATCCCGGGCGTTCGGCCCAGAACGGGTATGTCGCGGCGCTGCTGGCGCGCGAGGGCTTCACCAGCGGCGAGCACGGCATCGAAGGGCCGCGCGGGTTCGCACCGGTGCAGGCGGCGAGCTACGATCTGTCCAAGGTGTCCGACAAACTTGGGGTCGATTTCGACCTGCGCGAGAACACGTACAAGCCGTTCCCGTGCGGGATCGTGATCCATCCGACGATCGACGCCTGCATCCAGATCGCCCGTGCGCATGCGATCAAAGCCGATGAGATCACGGCCGTTCGGCTGCGGGTTGCTCCGCTCGTGCTCGATCTATGCAACAAGAAGGACATCAGCCGCGGCCTGGAGGGCAAGTTCTCCGTGTATCACGCCGCGGCGATCGGCCTGGTGCGCGGCAAAGCAGGCCTGTCGGAGTTCACCGACGAGACGGTGAACGACCCGCAGGTGCGCGCGGTGCGCGAGCGAGTGAGCGCCACCGCCGACCCTGGGCTGCCCGAGGATGCCGTTCGCGTGGAAGTCGAGCTGAGCCGCGGTGGGCGGATCGGCCAGCAGGTCGATCACGCGATCGGCAACCTCGCGCGCCCGATGAGCGACCGCGACCTCGAGGAGAAATTCCGGGACCAGGCTGCCCGGGTATTGCCGGCCCACCAGGTGACCGATCTCATCGCACTGTGCTGGAGAGCAGGCGACCTGAGCGACATGCGGGAGCTGATCGACGCGGCGGTCCCGCGCAGCTGACGGGACACGCTCGAGTCCCATGCGGCTTGTGCTGGCCAGTGCTCCGCTTGTATCCTGGGCGACATGGCCGCCGCCGAAGCCAACATGACGACCGACCTGTCGATGCGCGTAGCGACGGTTGCTGCGCCCGTGCGGCAACAGGTGGCGGAAGTGCTGCGCTCTGCGATCACGAGCGGGCGCTTCACGCCCGGCCAGCGATTGGTCGAGAAGGATCTCTGCGAGCTGACTGGCGTCAGCCGCGCCTCGGTGCGCGAGGCGCTGCGACAGCTCGAGACCGAAGGCCTGATCGAGACGCTTCCCAACCGAGGTCCCCTCGTCTCCCGCCTCTCCGCGCAGGATGCGGCCAGCATCTACCAAGTGCGCGGTGCGCTCGAGGCCCTCGCGGCGCAACTGTTCGCCACGCAGGCGAGCGATCAGCAGGTCGCCGAGCTGGAGGCGGCGGTCCGCGTGCTGGACCAAGCGTACAAGGCGCGCGATGTGGATCGTATCGTTGAAGCCAAGCGGCGCTTCTACGACATCTTGTTCGAGGGTTCGGGCAACAGCATGATCGCGTCGATCCTCAACACCATGAACGCACGGATCACGATGTTGCGTCGGGTTTCGCTGTCCTCGCCCAAGCGTGCGCCGGCCAGCATTCGCGAGATCCGCGCCGTGCTGAACGCCATCAAGCGGCGCGACCCGCAGGCCGCCTACGACGCCTCGCTCAACCATATCCAACAGGCGGCCAAGGTCGCGCTCGCATCCCTGTCGGGTTGATCCCGACGGTTTGGCCCGCGCCGTTCACTGTTTCGGCCAGATCGGCTGGGCGACCGCAGCCGCCGGCGGGAACACCGTCTCGGGCACGCCGTTCTGCCACTGCACGATCAGAAGCTGGGCGCCGACGCGCCGCCCCTTGTCGTCGAACTTCACGCGCCCGCCGGGATAGTACCGGGCCGGGCCGTCGGTGAGGTCCATCGTACGGATCGCGCCGGCCACCTTCTTGCGATCCGCTGCCCGGGCGCGTTCCAGCGCCTCCTTGAAGATCCAGATGTCGCCGTAGGTGCTCACGGTCTCCTGCGTCATCCAGGGCTCGCCGGTGCGCTTCTTATATTCCGCGGCGAGCGCCTCCTCGCCTTGGATACGCCAGTTGCCCACGACCGTCATGATGCCGTCCACCATGTCCTTCCCGAGCGCGCTCAGCATCTCGGGGGCCGCGATGTGCGCGCCGTTGGAGACCACCGGCACACGTCCATGTCCGAGCCCGAATTCGTTCAGCTTCTCGACCAGGAGCTTGTCGTCGGGCAGCGCGGTAGGCAGCAGGAACAGTAGATCGGGACGCGCCGAGCGCACCTTTTGCACCAGCGGTGTGGCGTCCGAGAGCGGCGGCGTGAACGTCTCGTCGACGAGCACCTTGAGCCCATACTTCGCGAGTCCTCCTTCGCGCATTGGTTTGGCGAAGCTCACCGAGGCGGCTGTATTGTCCATGACGATTGCAACCGTCTTGGGTGCGCGCCCGGTGGCGGTTTCGGCCAGCTTGATGATGGTGGGCAGCGCCTGCGTCGCCTGCTCGTTCCCCGTGGGCGAAGTCTGGAAGATGTACTGGAAGCCGCGGGAGGTGATGAGGTCGGAATACGACAGCGTCAGGCAGGGCAGCTCGGCACGTTCGGTGACTTCGGTCACCGCCAGCGTGAACGAGCTGAGCCACGCGCCGGTACAGCCGACCAGATCGGTCTCCTGAGCCACCATCCGCTGCGCGGCATTCTTGGCCTTCTCGATGCTGTCGCCGGCATCCACCACGACGAGCTTGATCTTCGCCCCGCCGAGGGCCTTCACCCCGCCCTGAGCGTTGATGTCGTCCACCGCCATCTGCGCGCCTTTGAGCATGAGATCGCCCTGACGCGCCCACGGACCCGAGAAGGGCGCGATGAGCGCGACCTTCACCTCCTTGGTCTGGGCCGCTGCCGGCGCCGGCAACGCCGCCACGGCCAACGCCATAGCGCCAGCGACCCACACGGCTCCAACTCGCATGCCGAAATCCCCTTGCATCACCGTAGCCTCCTCTTCGTTCGTGGCGAGCGTTCCGACGCGGCGCTCCACCACAGGTTTCACATCCCCAAATACGCCTTCCTGACCCGGTCGTCCGCGAGCAGCTTGTCATGCGGTCCCTGCAGCACGACCCGCCCGGTTTCCAGCACATAGCCGCTGTCGCACGATTGCAGCGCCTCCACCACGCGCTGCTCCACGAGCAGAGTTGTCAGCTTGTCCTGGCGGTGGATCTGCTCGATGCTCTCGAAGATGAGATCGGCAACGGTGGGCGCCAGTCCGAGCGACGGTTCGTCCAGCAGCAGGAGCTTGGGCGACGACGCGAGGCCCCGCCCGATCGCGAGCATCTGTTGCTCTCCGCCGGACAAGGTGCCGGCCAGCTGGTCCTGCCGGTCCGCTAGCACCGGGAACAGGCCAAAGATGCGCTCGCGATTGCGCCGCCACGCGGCGCGCGCATCGGGCCGATACGCACCCAGCTCGAGGTTCTCCATGACGGTCATGCTCTTGAACACCTGGCGGCCTTCGGGCACATGGGCGATGCCGAGCCGCGCACGCTCTGCCGGTGGCACCGCCAGCAGATCGCGGCCGCCAAACCGAATCCGTCCCTTGAGCGGTGCCACGGTGCCGGAGATCGTCTTGAACAGAGTGGTCTTGCCGGCACCGTTCGGACCGACAATGGCGACGAACTCGCCCTCGGCGACCGTCAGTGAGACGTCGTTCAGCGCCCGCAACCCGCCATACGCTACGCTCAGCGCTTCAACCTGCAACACCTGCAGTCACCCATTTCCGGCCGAGATAGGCCTCGATCACGACGGGATCGCGCGTCACCTCCGCCGGGCTCCCCACCGTCAAACGACGGCCGTGGTCGAGCACGAGCAGCTCCTCCGCCAAACGCACCATTGCATGCATCGTGTGTTCGATGATCACGATGGTCGTGCCGTCCGCCGCCAGCGAGCGGATGGTCGCGATCATCTCCTCGACCTCCTGACGGCCAAGCCCGGCGAGCGTCTCGTCCAGCAGCAGCAGTTTGGGCCGCGCCGCCACCGCGCGCGCCAGCTCCATGAGGCGCAGCCCCTGGTTGCTCAGGGTCCCCGCCGTGGCACTGGCACGATCGGTCAGGCCCACGCGCGCAAGCGCGACGCGAGCCATCTCCACCGCTTCGGAGTCGGAGCGGGCAGCGGCGAGCGCCCCGACCACGACATTCTGCAGCACGGACATGCGCGAGAAGGATCGCACCACCTGGAACGTGCGCCCCACGCCCAGCCGGCAGATCTGGTTCGGTTTGAGTCCGATCAGATCGCGACCCTCGCAGACCACTCGGCCACGATCGGGTGGCAAAAACCCGTTGAGCAGGTTGAACAGCGTGGTCTTGCCGGCGCCGTTCGGACCGATGATGCCGAGGATCGCACCGCGCCGGACCGCGAAGCTCACGCCCTCCACCGCCTGCAGGCCACCGAACGATCGCGAAAGGTCGCTCACCTCGAGGATCGGCGCACGATCCGCGGCAGCATGCGCGCTTACCGCCACCTCGCCGATCGGACGCATCGGCGCAGGTGCGGGCTCTCTCGCACCCGGTCTTTTGCGAGCGGCGAGACGATCGCGGATGCGCCAGAACACGCCTTCCGGGGCCAACAGGATCACCAGGATGATCGCGACGCCGTACACCACCCCCTGGATCCCGGGGACCACGTTGCCGAGACGGGCCTGCAGCGTCTCGCTCAACGGCACCAGAATCGCCGCGCCGATCACCGGCCCCCACATCGTCCCTACCCCACCCACCAGCGTCACCACGAGCGCCTGCGCCGAGGTGAGCATCCCGAACACGGTCTGCGGCGTGATCACGAGCAGCACCACCGCGTAGAGACCGCCGGCCAAAGCGGCCACCGCGCCGCTCAACACCAGGGCACGCATCTTCCAGCGCAGCGTGTCGATGCCCGCGGCTTCGGCCGCCGGTTCGTTCTGCTTGATCGCGAGCAGCGACATCCCGAAGCGCGAACGCTCCACGGCCAACGAGATGAGCAGCGCGGCGACGAGCAGACTCAACGCAAGCATCGTGTACACGTGATTGTCGGAGAACTGCATATACCGCGCGGGATCGACGCGCTTCATCGGCAGCGCGATTTCCTGGTAGCCCAGCCACTCGAAGACGTAGAGCAGAGCCAGCGGATAGGCGAGCATGGCCAGCGCGAAATAATGTCCCCGCAGGCGAAACGTCGGGTAGCCGATGACCATCGCAGCCACCGCTCCGACCAACGCCCCCCCCGGGATCCCGAACCACGGGCTCACGTCGAACTGCGTGAGCAGCAGCGTCACGGTGTAGGCACCCAGCCCGAAGAACGCCGCGTGGCCGAACGAGATCAGTCCGGCATAGCCGCTCAGGAGGTTCCACGACGAGCCCATCACCGCCCAGATCAACACCAGAGTGAGCATGAGCTGGTAGTACTGGTCCGTCACGTACGCCGACGCAAGCGCGTACGCCACCGCAAAGATCCCGATCGCCGCGAGCGGGATCGTGATGCGCCCTCGAGCGCCCAGGCCGCTCACGTCCGGTCCACGCTGCGGCCGTACAGGCCTTGCGGCCGCACCAGCACGACCAGCAAAAACACCGCGAAGATGGCGACGTTCTGCAGCTGGAACGGCAGCACCAGTGCGGAGAGCTGCTGGACCAAGCCGATCGTCATGCCACCCCAGAAGGCGCCGAGGATGCTCCCCATCCCGCCGAGCACGACGCCCGCATACATGATGATCACGAACTCGAGCCCCACGTAGGGCTGAAACGGGTAGTAGGTGGCGACCAGGCCGCCGGCCACGGCGGTCACGCCGGTGCCGATCCCGAACGCGATGCGGTGCGCGCGATCGACGTCGATGCCCATGTAGATCGCGGCCTCCGGGTTGTCGGCCGCGGCGCGCAGCGCCTTTCCCAAGTGCGAGCGGTGGATGAACCAGAACAGCCCGGCCGTGGTTGCGATCGAGACCAGGCACGCCACCGCGCGCGCTTTGTTCACGAGCACGGCCGCCGAGTCGCCGAAGGGCAAACCGATCTCCCACGCGCTGGCGGAGAGCGGCGTGCGCAGCGACTGCGGAGTGGAACCGAAGACGATCAGGCCGCCGTTCTGCAGGATCAGCGCCACGCCCAGGGTGAGGATCAACTGGGCATAGTGTCCTTCTCCCTCCGCCCCGACGGCGCGGGTGCCGGTGACGCGCGAGACCAGATACCGGTGCAACAGGTAACCGCCGGCGTATAGCGCGAGCCCGGCCAGCGCCACGCCGGCGAACGGGCCCGCGTAAGGCCCGAGCAGTGCCGTGAGTGCGAGACCGGTTGCGATGTAGAGCGTGAAGTACATGCCCAGCATCAGGAACTCGCCCTGGGCGAAGTTGATGACGCGCATGACCCCGAAGATCAACCCCAGGCCTACGCACATCAAACCGTAGATGCTGCCGTCCAGAATTCCAGCCGTGAGCGCCTGGAAGAAGTCCTCGACCATCGCCTGGGTCTGCATGTCTCAGTCGGCGACGGCGAGCTGTACCAGCGCTGCGGCGTCGGCCGCAGTCTCGAGGTTGGATACGGCATCGATGAGGCGCCTGCGGCGCTCGCGGCTCAGCAGCGCCGCTGCGTTCTCGTCGAACTTCGCCTGCAGCTCGTCGCGGGTCATCGGGTTCTCCGCCGAGCCCCGGTTGTGCTCCTCGATCGCCTCGTACGCTTCCCCGCTCTCCAGGGTGAGCCG
>DATJVI010000131.1:0-27444 GCA_035501875.1 Burkholderiales bacterium | reverse complement strand
CGCGGCGGGCGCCTGATCGCCCAGACCGATGTCCGAGGTGCTGCCCACGTAGATCAAACCGTCGTCGGAGAGCTTGCCCGGCTGGATCAGCAGCTCGGCGCAGAAGTAGTCCATCAGCTCCTGCTTGCCGGCCATCTGGTCGACGACATTGTCCGAGAAGAGGATCTCGTAGGTGCCGTGGGGCGAGGCGTGCAGGAGGTGATAGAACGTGGCGGTCGACTCGACTTCCACGCGCGGGCGCCTCAGCGCCGCCGCGACGCGGTCGATCGCCTCCGCGGATAGACTGCCGGCGTCCCGCTGCACTTCGCGCAGGATCGCCAGCAGCCGCGTGCGATCGCCGGCATGACGTGCAACGGCGTGTTCGACGATACGCGCGAGATCCATGGCCGAGCGGGCGTGAGAGAGTCCGGATCGCCGCAGTATGCGAGGCGTCGTGCGACGGGCGATTGACTAAAGTCAATCCGGCGCCACATCGCGCGAACCTCTTCGTCGCTTCCGCGCCCTCGGCTCGGCCGACCGGCTCGACGCCATGCACTTAACCCGCCCGCGTTTGATCTCAGTCAAACACGAGCGCGTCATCTATTGAAAACATTGCGCTTTGACGTGGACAAGCCGGATATCGATCGCGACGCGGCCGATGCCGCGTGGAATGAACTGGGCCGTGCATCTGATCTCCCACCCAACCACCGATCCGGTCCGCCGGCACGTGCGCGTGCGCGGCCAGGTTCAGGGCGTGGGATTCCGCCCGTTCGTCTACCGCCTGGCGACCGACCTGGGCTTGACCGGGTGGGTAAGAAACGACCCGGCCGGCGTGGAGATCGAAGTGCAAGGCGAGCCGCCGCGCATCGCACAGTTCGTGGAGCGCATGCGCTGCGAAGCGCCGGCTGCCGCCCGCATCGACACCGTTCTCGAGCGCGCCGGGACCGCAGATCCTTCTTCTCGGCAGTTCAGGATCGAGCCCAGCCGGCGCGGAGGTCCGACGGGCAGCGCGACGCCGGATTCCTGCGTCTGCTTGCGCTGCCTCGAAGAACTGTTCGATCCCTCCGACCGCCGCTACCGGTATGCCTTCGTCAACTGCACCCATTGCGGGCCGCGCTATACCATCAGCGCCGCGCTGCCCTACGACCGCCCGCGCACGAGCATGGCGGACTTTCGCATGTGCGCCGCCTGCAACCTGGAATACCACCTCCCGGCCGATCGTCGCTTCCACGCCCAGCCGAACGCCTGTCCCGATTGCGGTCCACGACTGTGGCTGTGCGACTCGAACGGAACGACGCTGCCTGCCCCGGATGTCGTCGCCGAGGCGCTGGAGCGCATCGCCGCGGGCCAGATCTTGGCGCTCAAGGGGCTCGGTGGTTTCCATCTCGTGTGCGATGCGCGCAATCCGGGCACTGTCGCCCGGCTGCGTGACGCGAAGCAACGCGAGGCCAAGCCGTTCGCCGTGATGTTCGCCAATGTCGAATCCATCGCGCCGTTCGCGCAGACGGGAGAGCCGGAGCGAGCGTTGCTCGAATCTCCCGAGCGTCCCATCGTGCTCCTCACCAAAACAGCCCACTGCGACTCCAGCTTGCAGCGCATCGCGCCGGGCATGGCGTGGCTGGGCGCCATGCTTCCCTACACGCCGCTGCACTATTTGCTGTTCCACGAAGCCGCAGGACGCCCGGGCGGGCTCGACTGGCTGCGCGAGCCGCAGCCGCTCGTGCTGGTCATGACCAGCGCCAACCCGGGCGGCGAGCCGCTGGTCACCGGCAACGGCGAGGCGCTCGCGCGCTTGGCCGGCATCGCCGACGCCTTCGTGCTGCACGACCGCGACATCTTGGTTCGCTGCGACGACAGCGTGGCGCAAGTGATCTCGGAGCGCGGCCAGCGCAGCTTGCCTCCCCTTCAAGGGGAGGGCCAGGGTGGGGATGGGGTCCGACGTGCATCTGCCCTCATCCCCCTCCCAACGTTCCCCTTGAACGGGGAGGAGAGCAGCGCGAAGTTCTCGATCCAATTCCTCCGCCGGGCCCGCGGCTATGCCCCGCAGCCGATCAAGCTGGCTCGCGGCGGGCCATCGATATTGGCGTGCGGCGGCTGGCTCAAGAACAGCGTCTGCTTCACACGCGGCGACCAGGCCTTCGTCTCGCAGCACATCGGCGATCTGGACAGTGCAGCGAGCTGCGAAGCGCTGCAGCAAGCGGCGCATCACCTGATGCAGCTGCTGGAGATCGAACCGCAGATCGTGGCGCACGACCTGCACCCGGACTTCTTCAGCACGCGCTTTGCGGCCCAGTTCTCAGAGCAACACTCGCTGCCGATCCGAGGCGTGCAGCATCATCACGCGCACGTCGCTGCGGTAATGGCGGAGCACGGGCTCCGCGGCCCCGTGCTGGGCCTCGCGCTCGATGGCGTCGGCCTGGGTTGGGACGGCGGCATCTGGGGAGGCGAACTGGTGCGGGTGGACGCGTGCGGAGCCGCTCGGCTCGGACATCTGCGCGAGCTGCCGCTGCCGGGCGGCGATCGCGCGGCGCGCGAGCCCTGGCGCATGGCGGCGGGTGCATTGCACCTGCTCGGGCGCGCCGACGAAATCGAACGGCGTTTTGCGCTGCCGGCTGCGCCGCACGTCAAACAGATGCTCGCGCAGGCGCTCCACACGCCGCTCACCAGCAGCGCGGGGCGCTGGTTCGATG
This sequence comes from Burkholderiales bacterium, assembly GCA_035501875.1. Lineage (GTDB taxonomy): Bacteria > Pseudomonadota > Gammaproteobacteria > Burkholderiales > SHXO01 > SHXO01. Next base: position 24,775 of record DATJVI010000131.1, on the reverse strand, counting down.
CCGCTGCTTCGCTGCTCGGTGTCGCCGAGCGCTGCGCCTTCGAGGCACAGGCCGCGATGCTGCTGGAATCTCTGGCGCAACGCGCCGGCCCTACGGCACCGCTTGCCGATGGCTACACGATCGGCATGGACGGCACGCTCGATCTGCTGCCGCTGCTGGGGTGCCTTGCGGACATGCACGATGCCGCCGCCGGGGCCGCGCTGTTCCACGCGACGCTGTCGGCGGCACTCACGCAGTGGGTTGCATGCGCGTCGGCGCAGAGCGGTGTCGCGGACATCGTGCTCGCCGGCGGCTGCTTCGCCAACGAGCTGCTGAGCAGCCATCTGCGGCGGGAGCTTCCGAAGCTCGGGCTGAACGTCTACGAAGCGCGGCAGCTCCCGCCTAACGACGGCGGCCTGTGCCTGGGCCAGGCATGGGCGACGCTGCTCGAGGCGGCTTGAGGAGGCTGGACGCATGTGCCTGGCCATTCCCGCACAAGTCGTCACGCTGCTGCCCGACGAGATGGCGACCGTGGAGCTGAGCGGAGTCCGCAAGGAGATCTCGCTCGCCCTGGTCGACGGGATCGAGGTGGGCGACTACGTGATCGTGCACGTGGGCTATGCGCTGCAGAAGCTCGACCCGGCCGAAGCGGAACGAACGCTTCAGCTCTTCGCGCAGATGGAGCGCCCATCCGCCGGGGATGCAGCGTGAAGTACATCGACGAGTTTCGCGACGGCAAGCTCGCGCGCGTCCTCGCGGCCAACATTGCCCGCGAGGTCCGCTGCGAGCGGTCCTACCGTTTCATGGAGTTCTGCGGCGGGCACACGCACGCCATCTCGCGCTACGGCATCCAGGACCTGCTGCCCGGCAACGTGCGCTTGATCCACGGGCCGGGCTGTCCGGTGTGCGTGCTGCCCATCGGGCGCATCGACAATGCCATCGAGCTCGCCTGCGGCCGTGGTGTGGTTCTGTGCACCTATGCGGACACGCTGCGCGTACCGGCTTCCCAGCACATGAGCCTGCTCAAAGCCAAGGCCAGCGGGGCCGACATCCGCATGATCTACTCGAGCCTGGATGCCATACGCATTGCGACCGAGAATCCCGGCGCGCAGGTCGTGTTCTTCGCCATCGGCTTCGAGACCACCACGCCGCCCACGGCGGTGGCGGTCCAGCGGGCGGAGGCGCTCGAGCTCGGCAACTTCAGCGTGTTCTGCAACCATGTGCTCACGCCTTCGGCGATCGCCAATATCCTCGAATCGCCGCAGGTGCGCAGTCTGGGCGCCGTGCAACTGGATGGCTTCATCGGCCCGGCGCACGTGAGCACCGTGATCGGCAGCCGTCCCTACGAGTACTTCGCGCAGGAGTACGCCAAGCCGGTGGTCATCGCCGGATTCGAGCCGCTGGATGTCATGCAGGCCATCTTGATGCTGGTGCGCCAGGTGAACGATGGCCGTGCCGAGGTCGAGAACGAGTTCTCGCGGGCGGTGACGCGCGAAGGCAACCTCAAGGCCCAAGCGCTGGTGGCGGAAGTGTTCGCGCTGCGCCGCAGCTTCGAATGGCGCGGGCTGGGCGAAGTGCCTTACAGCGCGCTGCGCATCAAGAGCAGATACAGCCGGTTCGATGCCGAGGTCCGGTTCGGCATCGAGTACCGCTCGGTGCCCGACGCGAAATCCTGCGAGTGCGGCGCCATTCTGCGCGGAGTCAAGCAGCCGCGCGACTGCAAGCTGTTCGGCACCGTGTGCACGCCGGAGACTCCCATCGGATCCTGCATGGTGTCGAGCGAAGGCGCGTGCGCGGCGCATTACACCTACGGAAGATTCAAAGACGTCGAGGTCGTCGCCGGATGACAGGCAGCGTGAAGAAGGGCTACGTGCGGCCGCTGGACTTCAAGCACGGCCGCGTCGAGCTGAGCCACGGCAGCGGTGGCAAGGCGATGGCGCAGCTCATCGACGAGCTGTTCCTGCGCTCGCTCGACAATGAATGGCTGCGCCAGCTCAACGATCAGGCGTGCTTCGCCGTGCCCCGAGGTCGGATGGTGCTCGCCACCGACAGCCACGTCGTCTCGCCGCTCTTCTTTCCCGGCGGCGACATCGGCTGCCTGGCGGTACACGGCACCATCAACGACGTGGCGATGTCGGGCGCGCACCCGTTGTACCTGGCGGCGAGCTTCATCCTCGAGGAAGGCTTTGCGCTGGCGGATCTGAAACGCGTCGTCGAGTCGATGGCCGAGGCCGCATTGCACGCCGGCGTGCCGGTGGTCACCGGCGACACCAAGGTCGTGGAACGAGGCAAGGGCGACGGCGTGTTCATCACCACCACGGGCGTTGGGATCGTGCCCGCCGGCGTGGACATCTCCGTCGATCGCGCCCGGCCCGGAGACAAGATCATCGCCAGCGGCACCATCGGCGACCATGGCGTGGCGATCCTGTCGCTGCGCGAGAATCTGAGCTTCGCCACCACCGTCCAGTCGGACACGGCTGCGTTGCACCGGCTCGTCGCGGCGATGGTGGAAGCGGTTCCCGGCATCCATTGCCTGAGAGATCCGACGCGCGGCGGACTGGCCACGACCCTGAACGAGATCGCCGAGCAATCCGGCGTGGGGATGCTGATCTCGGAGCAGTGCGTGCCGATCCGCCCCGAGGTGAGCGCAGCCTGCGAGTTCCTGGGCCTGGATCCGCTGTACGTCGCCAACGAGGGCAAGCTCGTCGCCATCTGCGCACCCGAAGACGCGCAGCGGCTTCTCGAAGCGATGCGCCGGCATCCGCTCGGCAGGCAGGCCGAGATCATCGGCGAGGTGCAAGACGACGTGCACCACTTCGTGCAGATGGAAACCGCGTTCGGCGGGCGCCGCATCGTGGACTGGCTGACCGGCGAGCAACTTCCTCGCATCTGCTAGCACCGGCATCTCACCCGAGACGATGCGCATCCTGCTCCTCACCCACAGCTTCAACAGCCTGGCCCAGCGCTTCTGGGTCGAGCTGAGCGCGCGCGGCCACGAAGTCTCGGTGGAGTTCGACATCAACGACCCGATCACGCAGGAAGCGGTCGCGCTGTTCCGGCCCGATCTCATCGTCGCGCCGTACCTCAAGCGCGCCATCCCCGAAGCGATCTGGCGCACGCACCGCTGCATCGTCATTCATCCGGGCATCGTAGGCGACCGCGGTCCCTCCGCGCTCGACTGGGCGATCGCCGACGGGGAATCGATGTGGGGCGTCACTGCGCTGCAGGCCAACGCAGTCATGGACGGCGGCGACGTCTGGGCGAGCGCGAGCTTCCCCATGCGCGCGGCGACCAAGAGCAGCCTGTACCGCAACGAAGTCACCGAAGCCGCCGTGCAGGCGCTGCTGGAAACGCTGGAGCGGCTGCGCGAACCGGGCTTTCGTCCGCAGCCGCTCGACTATTCCCGGCCAGAGGTGCGCGGGCGGCCGCATGCGCTCATGCGCCAAAGCGACCGCCGCATCGACTGGGCGCGCGACGGCACCGACGTCGTGCTCCGAACGATCCGCGCGGCAGACGGATCCCCCGGCGTTCGCGACGAGCTGTTCGGCCATCCCTATCGCGTGTTCGATGCGCACGCGGAAGAGGAGCTGCGCGGCGCGACGCCCGGCGCAGTCATCGCGAAGCGCGAGAACGCGATCTGTAGGGCCACCATCGACGGTGCGGTCTGGATTGGCCATCTCGAGCCGATCGCCGAGGGCAGGCCCAGCTTCAAGCTACCCGCCACTCTGGCGCTCGGCACTGCCGTCGACGATGTGCCCGAGTCGCCGATGCCTGCGTTGCAAGAGTCCACGCGCAGCACGTATCGCGACAGCTGGTACGAGCGCAGCGGTGCGGTCGGCTATCTGCACTTCGAGTTCTACAACGGCGCCATGGGCACGCGCCAATGCGAACGCCTGCGCGAGGCGTTGGTTGCGGCGCGCGCGCGCCCGACTCGGGTGCTCGTGCTCATGGGCGGCCCCGACTTCTGGTCCAACGGCATCCATCTGAACCTGATCGAAGCCTCTGCCGATCCGGCCGAGGAATCCTGGCGCAACATCAACGCCATGAACGATCTCGCCCGCGAGATCTTGTGTACCGACGGCCAGCTCACGATGGCCGCGTTGCAGGGCAATGCCGGGGCCGGCGGCGTGTTCCTCGCTTTGGCGGCGGACCGCGTGGTGGCGCGCCGCGGCGCGATCCTCAACCCGCATTACAAGAGCATGGGCAACCTGTACGGATCGGAATACTGGACCTACCTGCTGCCGAAGCGAGTGGGGCCGGATGCCGCACGCTCGATCACACAGAACCGCCTTCCGCTCGGCGCGCAGCAAGCCTGCGACATGGGGCTGATCGACGGATGCTTCGGCGAGGACCGGGCGGGCTTCGTCGAGCAGGTGCGAGCGCTGGCCGAGCAGCTAGCGACTAGCCCCGAATACCCGAGCCTGGTCGCGCGCAAGCGCGAGCGGCGATTGCAAGACGAAGCAGCCAAACCGCTGCAAGCCTACCGCGCGGAAGAGCTGGAGCACATGAAGCGCAACTTCTGGGGCTTCGACCCGAGCTTTCACGTGGCACGCTACAACTTCGTGTGCAAGGTGCCGCGCTCGCGCACGCCGCTGTATCTGGCTCGTCATCGGGCGAGGGCCATGTCGCGTCTCCCGGAGCGAGCCGACAGCGTCGGCGTTTCGAGCCCGTCCACTGCATGAGGGGCCAGCATGATCCCGCCGGACGGCATACTGCTCACCGACTTCTATCAGCTCACCATGCTGCAGGGCTACTACAACCAGAAGATGACGCAGCCTGCGGTGTTCGAGTTCTTCGTGCGCAAGCTTCCGCAAGGCTGGGGGTATCTGGTCGCGGCGGGGCTGGAGCAAGTGCTCGACTACCTGGAGCGAGCGCGCTTCACCGACGACGAGCTGCGGTGGCTCGCAGGCAGCGGCAGGTTCCAGCCGGAGTTCGTCGATTCGCTGCGTAACTTCCGCTTCACGGGCGAGGTGCACGCCATGCCGGAGGGCACCGTGTTCTTCCCGGACGAGCCCATTCTCCGTGTCACCGCGCCGCTCCCCCAGGCGCAGCTCGTGGAGACGCGCATCGTCAATCTGCTGCAGTACCAGACTCTGGTCGCCACCAAGGCTTCGCGCTGCGCGAGCGTCGCGCCCGGCAAGCTGCTGGTGGACTTCGGCTTGAGGCGCGCGCACGGCGCCGAGGCGGGGCTGCTGTCCTCTCGCGCAAGCTACCTGGGCGGATTTTCCGGCACCGCCGCGACGGTGGCCGCGCCGCTATTCGGCATCCCTGTGTTCGGCACCATGGCGCACTCCTTCGTCGAGGCGCACGACCACGAGGTGCAGGCCTTCGAGACGTTCGCGCACGCCCAGCCGGGCAACGTGGTGCTGCTCATCGACACGTACGACACGGAAGCCGCCGCGCGCAAGCTGATCCCGCTGGCGCCCCGCCTGCGCGCCGAGGGCATCGCTATCAAGTCGGTGCGGCTGGACAGCGGCGACCTCGCCGATCACGCATTCAAGGTCCGGCGCATCCTCGACGAAGGGGGACTCGAAGACGTCGGCATCTTCGCGAGCAGCGGTCTGGACGAATACAAAGTGCAGCGGATCCTGCAGGCCGGGGCGCCGGTCGACGGCTTCGGCATCGGCAGCAAGCTGGACACCGCGGCCGACTCGCCCTGCCTGGATTGCGCCTACAAGCTCATGGAGTATGCCGGCCTGCCTCGCCGCAAGCATTCGGAAGGCAAGGCCAACTGGCCGGGGCGCAAGCAGGTGTTCCGCACCCGCGACGAGCGCGGGCAGATGGAGGGCGACCTCGTCGCGCTCGCGGACGAGCGCGGCGACGGCGAGCCGTTGCTGCAGCAGTTCATGGCAAGCGGTGTGCGGATCGACGCACGTGCTTCGCTGGAGCAGGCCCGCGAGCGCCTGCGCCACGAACTGGAGGCTCTGCCCGCATCGCTCAAGGCTCTCGACGCCGAACCGACCTATCGCGTCGGCGTATCCGACGGCGTGCGCGCGCTCGCGGCGCAGGTAGACGAATGGATCGCCGCCGAAGTAACGCGCGACATCTGACGCTCGCCTCAACTCGACGCCGCCCCCACTTGGGGGTCACCCCCACTTGCGCCCCCACTTGGGGGTCAGATCTTGAATCGTGAACGAGCCCCCACTTGGGGGTCAGATCTTGAATCGTGAACGAGTGCACTTGGAGGGTCAAGTGCACTTGGAGGGTCAGATCTTGAATCGTGCGTGAACGAGCAGAGGGTCATGAGCAGAGGGTCAGATCTTGAATCGTGAATCCTGACCGCAGAACGGACTTCCTCGGCGAACTAATCAGCGCAACGCGGCTCGGGTAGTGGCGTCGCCTCTTTTCCTGTTCCAGCAGGCCGATTCGGACAACCCGGGCCACCTTGGGGGTGCGCAGCAAACGGAACTCGGGGCGGCATTCCGATGTCTTCGTTAGAGGATGCCCTGGACAACGAGGGCCACGAGGGCGCATCCGCGCCCAGTCTTACTTGAGGGGACCATCGAGGTGAGCGAACGTCGCGGGACTTGAGCCGCCTCGCGCGCCCTCCAATCCAGTACGACCGTCATCGCCATCACGCGCAGAACCATGCGATTGTCGCTGCGTTTCGTACTTCCGCTGCTGCTTGTCCTCGCCGCGATCGCCTACGGGGTGACGCAGCTCGCCGACCGCCTGACGCTGCGCTGGTTCGTGCGCGACCTCGACATCCGCACCTCCCTGATCGCGAGCACGGTGGAGGATTCGCTGCGCGAGCTGATCGTCTCCGGCCAGCGCGCACGCATCGTGGACCTGTTCAATCGCATGCTGCAGGACGAGCGTCTCTACGCGATCGGGTTCTGCGACACGCGCCATCAGTTCGTCTACAAGACCGTGACCTTTCCGGCCGGGCTGAGCTGTCGCGAGTTCGAGGACCTCAAGCCGGCTCGCGGCAAAGTCCTGCGGCTGCCCCAGGGCTCTCTCCATGCCGCGGAGATCCCGGTGCACGACGCGGCCGGCGCGAGCCTCGGCGAGCTGGTCCTGCTGCACGACATGAGCTTCATCGAACGCCGCAGCGAGGACACGCGCCGCTACGTGTTCTATCTTTTCGTCGCGCTCGGTGCCGTGATCTCCCTCATCACAGTCGCCATCGCGCAGATCAGCTGGTGGGGCTGGGTACGCGGCCTGCGGGTGATGCTCTCGGGCGACTGGCTGATGAAGCCCGCGCCCGTTCCCGGCCCGCCGGAGCTGCAGCCGGTCGTCAAGGACCTCCGCGCGCTCATCCGCGACCTGGAGCGCGACCGGCGCAGCCGCGACGAGAGCCAAGTCAGCTGGACCCCGGAAGCGCTCCGAGCCATCCTCCGCGAAGACCTTCGCGGCGACGAGATCCTGATCGTGTCCAACCGCGAACCCTACCTGCATAACCGCAGAGACGGCCAGATTCAGGTCCAGCGGCCGGCGAGCGGCGTGGTCACCGCGCTCGAGCCGGTCATGCTCGCATGCTCGGGCACGTGGGTCGCGCACGGAAGCGGCTCAGCCGACCGAGAGGTCGTGGATGCGCGCGATCACATCTCGGTGCCGCCGGAGCGGCCTGCCTACGACCTCCGGCGCGTCTGGCTGACCCAGGAAGAGGAGGAAGGGTACTACTATGGCTTGTCCAACGAGGGCCTCTGGCCCCTGTGCCACATCGCGCACACGCGCCCCGTCTTCCGCCCCGCCGACTGGGAGCAGTACGTGGAGGTCAACCGCAAGTTCGCAGCCATCGTGCTCGAGGAGGCCAACACGGCCGACCCCGTCGTGTTGGTGCAGGACTACCACTTCGCACTGCTTCCAGCGCTGATCCGTCGCGAGCGGCCCGATGCGACCATCATCACGTTCTGGCACATCCCCTGGCCCAACCCCGAGGCCTTCGGCATCTGCCCCTGGGCCGAGCAGATCCTCGCCGGCATGCTGGGCAGCAGCATCCTGGGCTTCCACACGCGCTTCCACTGCAACAACTTCCTGGACACGGTCGATCGCTTCCTCGAAGCACGCGTGGACCGCGAGACCAACACCGTCACCCACCAGGGCGCGCGCACCGCCGTGAAGCGTTATCCGATCTCCATCGAGTGGCCGCCTTCGAACCTGAAGGGCTTGCCCTCGGTCGAGACATGCCGCCGGCAAGTGCGCGAGCGCCACGGACTTGCGCCGGACACCAAGATCGTCGTCGGCATCGACCGACTGGATTACACCAAAGGCATCGTAGAACGCTTCCTCGCCGTGGAACGCTTGCTCGAGCTCGATCCTTCCTGGGCGGAGCGGCTGACGTTCATCCAGATCGGCGCACCCAGCCGCTCGCGTATTCCGGAGTACCGCGACTTCGAGCAACGCGTTCGCGCGCAAGCCGAGCGCATCAACCAGCGCTTCGCACGAGATGGCCGCGAGCCGATCCTCCTGAGGCTCGAGCATGTGGACCCGCCGGAGGTCTACGCTTACTACCGCGCCGCGGACGCCTGCATGGTGAGCAGCCTGCACGACGGCATGAACCTGGTGGCCAAAGAGTTCGTGGCCGCGCGCGACGACGAGCAGGGCGTGCTGATCCTGAGCGAGTTCACCGGCGCATCGCGCGAGCTCGCCGAAGCTCTCCTCATCAACCCCTATCACCTGGATCAGTGCGCCGCCGCGCTGAGAGCGGCGCTCACCATGCCCGCGCGCGAGCAGCGCGATCGAATGCGCAGCATGCGCGGCCTGATCCGGGAGTTCAACGTCTACCGCTGGGCTGGACGCATGCTGCTCGACGCGGCGCAGATGCGGCGGCGCACGCGCGTGCTCGGCACGCGTGAAGTGGCCGTCAACGGCAGAGTAGCATCGGACCGGATCGCCGCTCTGTGACCGCCAACCACACGCCCCCAAGCGCCCAGACCGACGAAAGACTGCCCTGCTTCGGCAGCAACTGGGCCTTGTTCCTGGACGTCGACGGTACGTTGCTCGACATCGCGGATCGTCCCGACGCGGTCGCGGTACCCGTTCCGCTGCGCGAGACGCTCCAGCGCATCTATGAGCGCAACGGCGGCGCGCTCGCGCTGGTGAGCGGGCGTCCGTTGATCGATCTGGACCGGCTATTCCGGGACGTGCGCTATCCCGCCGCAGGCCAACACGGCCTGGAACGTAGAGATGCTCGTGGAAACGTGACCCGCGTTGGAGGCGCTACCAAACAGGTAGCCGCAGCGGCACGCCGGATCCGGCAACAAGCAACGGGAATCGACGGTGTACTGATCGAGCACAAAGGCCTGACGCTGGCGATCCACTACCGGCTGGCGCCCCAGCTAGAGGGGTGGGCGTCTGCTGTCACGCGCGAGGCGCTCGCGCAGTTGGGCAGCGAGTTCCGCGCCATCGAGGGCAAGATGGTGTTCGAGATCAAGCCGAGCGGCAAGGACAAGGGCGTCGCGATCACCGAGTTCATGCGCGAACCGCCTTTTGCACAGCGCCTGCCCGTGTTCGTCGGCGACGACGTCACCGACGAGGACGGGTTCGCGGTGGTCAACGCGATGCGCGGGCTCTCCGTGAAGGTCGGGCCGGGCGCCTCCGCCGCCCGGTGGCGTGCGCGCGGAGCCGATACCGTGCGCCCATGGCTGGGCGACTATGCCGACTACCTCGATCGGGAGCCCACCGCATGACCGACTTGAACCTCGCGCTGATCGGCAACTCCAGCATCGCCGCACTGGTCGATGCAAACGCGGAGATCGTCTGGGGGTGCTTTCCGCGCTTCGACTCCGATGCGCTGTTCTGCTCGCTGCTCCGCGGGCAGCGGAAGCCCGACGATGCGGGTTTCTGGGCGATCGACTTGTTGGACAGCGTACGCAGCGAGCAAGCGTACGTGACCAACACCCCCGTGCTGGCGACGCGCTTGTACGCTCGCGACGGAAGCGCAGTGGAGATCACCGACTTCGCTCCGCGCTTCCGGCAGTACGGGCGCATGTTCTGCCCGATGATGATCGTGCGCCGCGTGCGCAGGCTCGCTGGGAGCCCTCGGATTCGCATGCGCGTGCGTCCGGCGCACAGCTGGGGCGCGCAGCGCGCGGCCCTCACCTACGGCAGCAACCACATCCGGTTCGTCACCCCGGATGTGGTGCTGCGCCTGACGACCGATGTCTCCATCACCGCGCTGCTCCAGGAGACGCCGTTCTTCCTCGAAGATCAGGTGACTTTGCTGCTGGGGCCGGACGAGACCGTCCAGGACGCCGTGGAAGCGGTGGGGCATCGCTTCGAGGTCGAGACGCTGGCGTACTGGCGCGAGCGGGTGCGCTATCTCGCCATCCCGTTCGAATGGCAGGAGGCCGTGATCCGCGCCGCCATCAGCCTGAAGCTCAACGCCTTCGACGACACCGGTGCCATCATCGCGGCGGTGACCACCTCGATCCCCGAAGCGGCAGACAGCGGCCGCAACTGGGACTATCGATACTGCTGGCTGCGCGATGCCTATTTCGTGGTCAACGCGCTGAACCGGCTGAGCGCGACGCGCACGATGGAACGCTACCTGAGCTACATCATCAACGTGTCCGCCGGGGCGCCCAATGGCCGGCTGCAACCCGTTTACCGCATCGACGGGATTGCGCATCTGGACGAGCACGAAGTCCCCTCGCTCGCCGGCTACCGCGGCATGGGGCCGGTGCGCGTGGGCAATCAAGCCTATCTGCAGGTGCAAAACGACGTGTACGGTTCCGCCGTACTGGCCGCAACGCACGTGTTCTTCGATCGCCGGCTGTACCGGCCCGGGAACGAGGAGCTGTTCCAGCGCCTGGAGCGCGTCGGGGAAATCGCATATCGAGTGTACGCGCAGCCGGACGCCGGTCTGTGGGAGCTGCGAGGCAAGCCGCGCGTGCACACGTTTTCCAGCGTCATGTGCTGGGTGGCCTGCGATCGGCTCGCCCGCATCGCGGTGCAGCTCGGGCTCGCCGACCGCAGTGCTCAGTGGCGCACGCGGGCCGACGAGATGCACCGAGTGATCTGTCAGCGCGCGTGGAGCGAGCGCCGGCGCAGCTTCGTGGCGACGTTCGAGGGAGAGAGCCTGGATGCGAGCCTTCTGCTGCTGCCCGAGCTGCGCTTTCTGCCGGCCCAGGATCCACGCTTCTCCGCCACGGTGGCGCAGGTCGAGCGCGAGCTCAAGCAGGGCGACTTCGTGTTCCGGTACAGCGAGCCCGACGACTTCGGCGCACCTCACAACGCGTTCGTCGTCTGCACGTTCTGGTACATCGACGCGCTCGCCGCTCTGGGCCGCAAAGACGAAGCGCGCGCACTGTTCCAGACTATGCTCGACTGCCGCAACGCGCACGGACTGCTCGCCGAGCACATCGACCCGCGCACGCGCGAGCTGTGGGGCAATTTCGTACAGACCTACAGCATGGTCGGTCTGATCAACTCGGCGGTGCGCCTGAGCGTGCCGTGGGAGGAGGCGTTCTGAGCGGCGCCGGCAACGCGTCGACGAGTCGGTTGCCGGTCAGCGTTGGTCGTCTCGTGTCAGCCGTACTAGACCAGCCAGCCGGCGGCACGCCAACGGACCGGCGAGATCGGCTAGCGTTCCAACCCTACGGCTTCTCCGCGACGACTTTGCCGTTCTTCCAAACGTAGATGGGCGTGCCATGGAGACGCGCCGTTTCCCGTGCGCGCTTGGCCGCTCGCCGAAGCGCACTGCCTACCGCCTTGGAAAACTCCTCACTCCTTGTAGATCGACGCTTGACTTTGATCCGCTGTAAACCGCCTTACGTGCCCGGTCGATGCGCCGCGAACGAACCACTCCGGGCGAACCTCTATGAGCTGCGATCGTCTCTGGACTTGCTTCTGCAGGCTCTCGGGGAGGTCGCCGATGCCGCTCACGGCCGGCTCAAGCCGCCGGATTCGGATACCGCTGCTGGATGCGTCCGATCTCTTCCAGCGTCTCCGCGTCGAGCGCGAACTGCGCCGCGGCGATGTCTTCTTTGAGCTGCGCCATCGAGGTGGCGCCGATGATCGATGCACCGAGGAACCAGCGGCTCGCAACATATCCCAACGCGAGCTGCACCAGCGTGATTCCGCGCCGCTTCGCGAGCGCCGCGTAGGCTTCCACCGCTTCGGGGACCATCGGCTTGCGGAACCGGATGCCGAGCGTATCGAACAGAGTGAAGCGCGCACCCGCCGGCTTTGCACCGCCCAGATATTTCCCGGAGAGAATCCCTGCCGCGAGCGGGCTATACGCAAGCAACGACATCTGCTCGCGGAAAAGCGTCTCGGCGAGATCGTTGTCGACGTTGCGCGAGATCAGGCTGTAGCTGTTCTGCAACGTCACGGGCCCGGGCACGCCCAACTTCCTGGCTGCCTCTCGAAATTGGCACACGCCCCAGGCCGTATCGTTGGACAGGCCGTAGTAGCGGATCTTCCCGGCCTTGATCATCGCGGCCATGCCCTCGACCTGCTCGGCAATCGAGGGACCGCCTTTCTCCTTCGCGGGATCGAACTCGGTTGCGCCGAACATCGGCACATTGCGCTGCGGCCAGTGGATCTGGTACAGGTCGATGTAGTCGGTCTGCAGGCGCGCGAGGCTGGTGTCCACCGCTTCGGCGATCACGTCTTTGGTGAGGTCGGTGCGCCCGCCCCGGATCCAGTCGCGCCGGCCCGGCCCCGCGACTTTCGTCGCGATGTACAGTCGGTCCCGCTTTTGCCGCACGAGCCAAGTACCGAGATGCTTCTCGGTGCGCCCCTGCGTCTGCGCGTTGGGCGGCACCGGATACATCTCCGCGGTGTCCATGAAGTTGATGCCCTGCGCGACCGCGTAGTCGAGCTGCTCGTGCGCCTCGGCTTCGCTGTTCTGCTGGCCCCACGTCATGGTGCCGAGGCAGACTTTGGAGACGTTCATCTCCGTGCCGGGAAGGATTCGGTATTGCATGATGGGCTCCAGGTTCAAAGCGGAGGCGATAGCGTAACGGAAAAGACGCGAAGAGTTTTCCTCCGGGCGCCGCTCCTCCCCGAAGCGGGGGTGGGCTCTCTCAACCGTCAAGTTTCGTATTTGGCGCCTGTCCGCCACCATGAAATCCCGACACCCAATGTTAGGATTTCATGGGCGAATCGAATCGAGGTTATTCCCGCCACGGCGATTGGCGACTTCTCGGCATGAGTGCGGCACCGCAGAGCCCCGCATCAGCTCAGAGCGTCGCCCTGTTCATGCTCCGGCTCGCCGTACGGGGCAGCGGAGTAGATCCTAAGCTGCATCGTAGGGCTCGCGAAGCACCTGACGAGTGCGAAGGGCGAGGTCGCTCGTTCGCTACGGTCCTGACGTGAACCTATTTCCCGAGGTTGGGCAGCGACATGCTCACCTTGAAAGAGCTTCTGTCCAACCGGCCGGTGCGATCGTGGCATACGATGATGCCGTCCTCCCCGACGATCCACACCTCGGTTGCACCGGCTGCGAGATAAGCTTGAATCTTTTCCTCTATCTCCTCGTCCGCGTTGGATGGAGACTTGATCTCCACGCAGATCTCCGGCGCTCTGGGAAACGGTGTGGAATTTCCATGCGCTTCGAGAAACGCGGCGGACGCCCATGCTACATCGGGGACTCGAACACCGATCTCCGTGAGGACCGAGCACTCCGTTATCGCTTCACCAGCATCCAACTGAGTCGCGAGCTCGGTGGCAAGACGTGCCTGCAGACGTCCGTGTAGGTTGCTTGCTGGGCCCATCTCGATCTTCCCCCGCGCATTCAACTCGATCTTGTAAGGAAGGTCCCGCAGCGTAGAGTCGCGCATGACTTCCGCCCAGCGAAGCGTCAATGCTTCAGGAGTAGTGATATTTCCCATGATTCTTGATGAAGCCAGATGCGTTGGTAGGCATAGTATACGCTGGCGTCCGCGGTGCTCCGCAACTCGAACTACCCCGCCGACTGCGCGGACACCGGCCTCAGAGCGTGGGGGGAAGGATTCTTCTTCTCCGTGCCGGGACGGATTCGGTATTGCATGCTGGACTCCAGCTTCAAACAGAGAGGTTACGTTTCGCGCTCTACGGCCTACCCCGAGGATGCAGATCTTGTCGCTTCGGATAGCGCGTGCCAGACCGATTGAGCTTGACGGGCGTCTTTGCCAGGAACCGGCGCATCGCCTCCTCGTATTCGTGCGTCTCGCGCATACGCTGTTGCAGCATTTCCCCGATCATGCGCGAAACGCTGGTGTTGTGCCTGGCGGCGTATGCCCGCGCCCAGGCAGCGGTGTTTTCGTCGAGCGTGATAGTGATGGTCTTCATGGGACCCCTCTGGCGGTCAAACTGTAGCACTGAGTTCGTGCACTTCTCCTACGCATGGCAGGACGCGGAAAGAGGTATCCTGAGCCGACGTCGCGTCTACCCACATCAATGCCGATGCTGCGCGATAATACGCCTCGGCCTGGAAGGGACGAGTCGAGGATCGGGATGGAAGCGGCAAGCACCGCCATCGCAGCTGCGAAAAGCGAACCGCATCGGGCGCGCGCGTTCGACGCGTTGGTCATCGGCGCCGGGTTTTCCGGGCTGTATCAGTTGCTCTGCCTGCGCGACCGGCTGGGACTCTCCGCCCAAGTGCTGGAGGCGGCCTCGGGTGTGGGAGGCACCTGGTACTGGAATCGCTATCCCGGCGCGCGCTGCGATTCGGAAAGCCACTCCTATTGCTACTCGTTCTCCAAGGAGCTGACCCAGGAGTGGGAGTGGTCGGAGCGCTACCCCGGACCGCCGGAGATCCTGCGCTACCTCAACCACGTCGCCGACCGCTTCGACCTCAAGCGGGACATCCGCTTCAACACGCGCGTAACTGCCGCGCACTACGACGACACGGCAAATCTCTGGCGAGTGAGCACGGAGGCGGGCGAGGTGTTCACGGCACAGTTCCTGATCACCGCCGTGGGCTGCCTGTCGTCGACGAATCTCCCGAACTTCCCGGGACTGGATACCTTCGAGGGGCGCTGGTACCACACCGGACAATGGCCGCACGAGGGCGTCGATTTCAGGGGCAAGCGGGTCGGGATGATCGGCACCGGCTCCACCGGCATCCAGGCCGCGCCTGTGATCGCCGAGACGGCCGCGCATCTCACCGTGTTCCAGCGCACCGCGAACTACAGCGTGCCGGCCCGCAACGGTCCGCTCACACCCCATTTCCAGCGCTACGTGAAAGAAAACGCAACAGAGATCCGGCGCGTGATGACCTCGAGCGTCAACGGCCATCCGTGGCTCATCGAGGAGCGCTCGGCGCTGAAGACAGCGCCGGAGGAACGCAAAGCCATCTATGAAGCGGCCTGGGAAACAGGCGGCCTGCGATTCCGTGCGGCCTTCCGCGATCTGCTCACCGACAAGGCGGCGAACGACACGGCAGCAGATTTCATTCGCGCCAAGATCCGCGAAATCGTGAAAGACCCGGCGACGGCGGCCAAGCTATCGAATTTCGACCATCCGTACGCGGCCAAGCGCCCGCCGATCGACACCGACTACTTCGAGACCTTCAACCGCGACAACGTCGAGCTGGTCGATGTCCGCGCCGACCCCATCGAGCGGATCACGCCGAAAGGAATTCGCACGCGCGATGCCGAGTATCCGTTGGACATCATCGTGTTCGCCACCGGATTCGACGGCATGACCGGCTCGCTGTTGCGCATGGACATCCACGGGCGCGACGGTTTGTCTCTCGCGAAGGCATGGGAGGCAGGACCGCGCACCTATCTCGGCCTGCAGGTTGCCGGCTTCCCGAACCTGTTCACCGTCACCGGCCCCGGCAGCCCGTCCGTGTTGTGCAACATGCCGGTTGCAATCGAGCAGCATGTCGAGTGGATCACCGACTGCATCGCGCACATGCGCAACCGCGGCTTGAAGCGGATCGAGCCCAGCAGCGAGGCAGTGGACTCGTGGGTCGCGCATGCGAACGCAGCCGCCGACGCGACGCTGCTGCCGCAGGCAAAGCACTCGTGGTATCTCGGCGCGAACATTCCTGGGAAGCCGCGCGTTTTCATGCCGTACGCCGGCGGGATGGCGCATTACCGGAAGATCTGCGCCGAGGTTGCCGCCAAGAACTACGAGGGGTTCAGGTTGAGCGCGTAAGGGATTTCCCGGCCGCCGCCATTCCCGGGCGGCGCGGCCGAACCCGAATCCTGGAGACCGCCGCTTAAACGCGGTCGCCGCCATACGGGACGGGCAAAGCAGCACCCATTCAAGAGGCACTGACTCACTCGCCGCCCACATTTCTCCTGGCAGCTTGGTGTATGTCTTGGATCTGTTTGTGGCACAATATTGTCCAGTAAACCTTACAAAATCTGTTACTAGATCCTTCACCTCATTATGGCCATTCGTACGTCCGATATCGTCCCGATTAGCGAAGCCCGCGCCCGTCTCACCGATCTCGCAGAAGAGGTCGTCTCGCAGGGAACCGAGAAAGTTCTCACCAAGAACGGCGTGGGCTACGTCGCGCTGATCGATGCGCGCCGGCTTGACGAATACCACGCCTTGGCCGCGGAACACGCACAGCTCGTTCTGATGCTAGAAGCCCACAAGGGGTTGAACGACATCGAGGCGGGACGCACAACCTCGCTGAAGGAATTCAAGAAGCGTCACGGGCTGCGCTGAGCGGTTCGATGGCCGCCGAGGTCCGCTTCACGCAGAACTTCGAGGACAACCTCGGCGCCATCCAAGAATTTCTACTCGCACGCTCGCCTGATATCGCCGTTGATCAGTTCCAGGCGCTTCTTCAAGAGATCGCTGCTGTTGCGGGGCTGCTTTCTCAGTACCCCAGTATCGGCCGACCGATGCAATCAGGCGGGTCTCCAAATTCCAAGAGTGCCCTTGCATGGAAGCATCTGGCTTCTCGCATGCGTGCACTGCGCGCAGGCGAACTCCGCGAGTACGTGCTGCATGAGTACGTGCTCCTTTACGCAGCAAGCCGTGAGTCCGTCCATTTGCTTGCCGTCAAGCATCAGCGACAGCTGTCCTACTCGCTTTAGCCAGCGCCGCGTCGCGCATACAGAACCGGAATCGGAGCTGGCGCATCGCGTATTGTGTCGACACAGACGCGCATGCGATCCCGGATGCCTTCGCAACGCGTACGCAGCGTACCCGATGGGGGTCCTGGAGGTATGCACAGCAGCGATCAAGATGAATCGAACCGAATGGGAACTGCGGATATGGGCGCTGGAAAACCCGGAAGCCTCGAGGCCGCCGGCTGGAAGGTTGGCTCGGTCAAGGACTTCCTGGGCCTAAGCGAGGGCGCTCCGCAGCCGCCCCCCCGGAGCTTGTACCCGCCCAGAGCGGCCGCACCCCGGAAACGCGCCCGCAAGTCCGCACTACGTGTAAGAGCCCGGAACTGCCGCTGGCCAGAGCCGACGACTAGGCCCTTGCCTGCCTGCGTCTCAGGCGGGGCGGTTGGAGGTGTTCGAGGCAAGATCCGCGTGGCGACTCGAGGCCAATGCACCCAGCAAGCGGCAGGGCTCCATGTCCTACGCCGACGGGATGGAGCATTACCGGGAGCTCCGGGCAGACTCCATCAACGTTGAGCTCATGTAAGCTCTGGGCGCGCATCCTTACCGCGGCACCGATACACGTTTGGACTCCGGCGTGCTACAGGGCAGAGGGAAGCAGCGATGGACAGAGACGAACTACTCAAACGCATCTGGATCGACCCACGTCGGTGCGGCGGTAAGCCGTGCATTCGTGGCCACCGGATATGGGTGTCGCTGATTCTCGATCTGCTGGCGGATGGTGCATCTTTCGACGAGATCCTTGCTGACTACCCGGGCCTGACACGGGACGACATCCGGGCGTGCATTGCGTATGGGTCTGAGATGGCTCGGGAGCGCTACGTGCCGATCCCGATTGAAGATGTTGCCTGAAGCTCAAGCTCGACGAGAACCTGGGCAACGACGCTCGCGTCACGTTGGAAGCGGCGGGCCACGATGTCTGCACCGTTCCGCAGCAGCAGCCGCGAGCTGCACTCGACGACGAGTCGATCCTTCAGTGCAGACGCGAATGGCGCAGACATGTCACGTTGAATCTGCACTTCGCCAACCCCCTTTCGATTCAATTCGGCCGATTACGACGGGATCGCCGGCCCAAGACTCCCCGTTGAGCCGACCACCAAAGTCTTAGCTGAACTCGTGCGCACGCTAGTTGGTGCGCTCGCGCGTGAGCCCTTGGGTGGCCGACTTTGGATCGTCGAGGTGGGCCGGCTGCGAGTCTACCAAGAGCAAGAGGGCTGAACCGCAATACATCAGAGGGCCAAAGGAGTGGGTGAGCGCAACCGCAGAAGAAGTGCTTCCCCGTTGCTCAACGAGGCGTGCCTGCGCAGTGGGCGGGGTGGTGCGAGCCTGCCCGAGGAGGGGCGACACGCATCGCGTGACGCGGTGGTCGTAGCCTGCCCGAGGAGGGGTGGATGCGCAGCAGACGGGGTAGTGCGAGACAATGAGCAGGGGTATCCGGGTGGACTCGAAGCAGCCAACCGATTCTCTTCTCTGCCGGCCTGCAGCCCGGTGCAAGTTTGAATTACAGGGCGCCCTGCGCAATCCCGATGCTTAAAGGTTGGCTGCGAGCTCATCACAGAACACCTCCAAGAGCCGACGTACTCCTTCGAGGTCGCCCCCCGACTGCTGTGCAAGAAGCAATCGGCCATTTTCATCGGTCTCGGGGACGAGCGTGGTCAGGAGACGCTCGGTCGCGGAATGGTCGAGCAATGCCGCAACGTCTCGCGCAAGCAGACGAACGCCGGCCTCTACGTAGTCGAAGTCATCTGCTTCGAAGAGGTCTCCGTGCTCTGCGGATGCGCGGTCCAGATTTCCGCAGTCCATGTAATGGCGGAAATAGAGCAGCAGATCTCGCGCATCGCGTCCAGGATGGGTTTGCTTGCGATCTTGCCAGGCTACGATCTTCAGAATCACCAGAGCGGGGATCGCGGGTGCTCGCGTGGAGACACCCTCTGGCAGCTCGACATGGATGGTGGTCGCCGATGCTTCTCGCATGCCGAAGCAGTCAAACACGGGATTGCCATCTGGCGGCCATGCGACCGTGCGATCTGCACGCTCGACGCCTCCAAATGGAACAATGTCCAGCGGCAGTCCACTCTTGATGTGGCGGAATCTGTGCGCTGCCGTCGGTGAGGATGCAAATTCGCCGCTCGTGATCAATGCGACGCGAAGCGTCTCGTAGGCCCGCCAGTCCTTCACCGTCACGGCAAGATCGACGTCTTGCGTCGCTCGGACGATCGTGATCCCGTGGGCGTAGTGGGTCATCAGATCCCGGGCAGTCGCCCCCATCAAGAAGCAATCGATGTTCAGTGGTTGGGCGACGGCTTGCAGCGCACGTATTGTGCGTGAGAGAGGCGCGAGATCAGGTATGTTCGAGAAGTCGAGCGACATAGCCGTCATAGACCATTTTCGCTGTTTCAATGCAGCGGCCATCTCCTGTGGCGAGAAGATCCGCATAAATTAACAGCGGGGGCACGACGTCCGGATGTGCACCATCGACAGGGAAATTCCAGAATTGCCGGCGGATGTCCACGGGTGCGGTATGTCCGGGCTCCGGCGTTCTCAGGAGCTTTTGCCGCGCGACGAGGATGCCGGGTAGCTTCTCGGCGTAGATCGTCAGCTCGCCGGGACGAAGATAGTCGGTAAGCAGCGCTGCAGCGGGCTCACCACCCCACAGCGCCTTGTATCGTTCGAGTGGCCAGTCTCGCCAGCCCTCCAATGTCGGTGCGTAGAGGCGACCGATCAGAGTGCGGGGACGAAGCAGTCGGGCATACACATCGGTCCACTGTGCAAGCAGCCGTGGTATTTCCAAGAGGCGGCGAGCCTTGTGTTTGCGTTTGATGTCAGCGACAAATCCCAGCTGCTGAAGATCCTGGATGACCCAGCCGACGGTGCCGTGTGCGACGCCGGCCATGTTGGCTAGAGTGCGATAGGGCCGATTGATGGCCTGCGGATCGCACAGGAGGGTGAATACCACTTGTAGGCCAGTCGGCTGGAAGGCGCGGCCAACTTGGGGAGGCAGGGGCTTGGTCTCGGGCTTTTGTCCTTTGACCCAGATGAACAGACCTGGGTGATTCAGATAGGCGTTGCCGGCTGTGTCGATGAACGGGATTCCTCGCGCCTTCAGCGCGTCCGCAACTTGGGGCGTTACGTAGTCGGTTGCGACCAGAGCCTGCTTGCCCAGACGCTCTACCTGGTGAACGAGTGCGCCGAGAGTGGCCGGCTTGATGGCGCGCTTCAGCTCGACGGCATAGAGATTGGCCTCGCCTTCGTTCGCGAGACGAACCAGGGCATCGGCGTGAGTGCGGCCAAGGGCCGGCTTTTCCTCGACGAGCTGAGCCGTCAAGCCCATGCCTCGGACAGCGTTCAACGCGGCCTCAAGCAGCAGGCGGTCGTTCGGGAGGAGGGTCTTGTCCATTTCTATACCGTGTCCACGTTACGTGGACATGAGTATATATTGGACAACCCTCTACGACAACTGACGCGGTCCGCCATCCTCGTGTCCAGCCCGATGACCTGTCCAAGAAACGTGGACAGGCTAACAGCTTGGACAGATCACTATCCCCCATCTTTCGGGAACGATCGATCACATACGAAAGCCTAGGTTGGCCCCGGTGTGGAGCTGAGTCACGGGGAGACGACAACGACAGAGGTGGGGGTCTTCCCATCCTCGCCGAGGATCATCGTGCTCGACTTCTTGCTGAACCGCGGACTGGCCAGCACCATGTCGAAGCGTTCACCGGGGTCCGCCGCCAGCGCGTCGGCCACCACGATGGCCGCGTGCTCGTCCGAGCCGATGCCGTGCAGGAGCAGGTTCACCGCGCAAACGCGCGCGGTGGCCCGCACCAGTTCCCAGCCGCGAAACGCACCCTGCTCGAGGTAGCGTTTCTCGTCCTTGCTGACGTTCGGGTAATGATGGACGATGTAGTCGTGCGCGGTGAACCGAAAGCCACCTGGGCCGCAGGCTGAATCACAGATCGTCGCGCCTAATCGGGGGCTCTATGCGGTCGACTACGCCCTGGATCAACGCGGGGCGGGGTATTGGCCGGCGCCGGAGTTGGTGTCCTGCGCGGTCTTCTCCAGCAGGCCCTCGTAGGCCTCGCCCTTCACGTCGGCACTCATCGGGGACCACTCTTCCTCGTTGATCAGCTCGACGATCACGCGCCGCAGCTCGGCCGGATCCTGGAACTTGTTCTGTGCCTTTCCGAAGATCAGCCCAAGCGGGCCCTTCTCGTTGCGAACGGCTTCGAGCGTGTGGTGGCAGTGGTCGAAGAGCGCATCTCCATCGCGCGCCAGCAGCGTGGGCCAAGCGTAGTCGGCGGGGACGAGGCTCGGTTGGCTCATCTGGCTTGTGAGTGGGGAGCGCGAAGCCGCCTCGGCCACGTTGAGGAACATCGTGGCCTCTCAGTCTTCGTAAGACTCCAGTACCCCGATCGCGCGGGATATGCCTGCGCGAAAGATGCGAGCGGACGGGTTTCGCCGGCGAGCCCAGAACTCTGCGAAATCCCTGTCCCTGCCTCGTCGGTTCCGGAAAAACGTCGACACGTCAACTGCGGTCTCACCGCCGCCCTTGTTGTTCTTGTAGTAGCGCTGTATGTCGCGATAGAGGGCGTCGACCGCCCTTGAGAGGGGACGGATCAGGTCATCCGCTCTTCGTTCGTTCAAGATACGAAAAGCTCGCGCGGACCGTGCAGAGCGAAGCTTCGGCCCGACTTGCGTCCACAAGAAGCGGAGAGCCAGCCATTTCATGTATCCGCGCTGCGGGAAACCCCTTGATCCAGCCGACACCGTATGGGCCAACCAATGGCGAGTCAGGTAGTAATCCGGATCGCTCGTTGGAAAGACGGTTCCGTAAAGATCATGACCAAATAGATTGTCCTTGCCGGACCGCGCCACAACGGGATCAAGATCGCAGCCGGCGACGGCCTGTGCAAGGTCTTCTTTCTTGATGAGGTAGCGTGCCTTCGCTCCATCGGATCGAACCGCCTCCCCCTTTGTCTGCCTTTTCCGCAGATACCCATAGCCCAAACGGCGAAAAGCGCGTTCCAAGTCGATCTGTCGTCGATCATTCGAAACAAGGTCGGACGCCCGAATGGCGGTTTGCCAATTCGTCCCCTGAACGATCTTTGAAACCAGGTGCTCAAAGCCGCCGTCGTCTCGGTCTCCCCGCCTCGGTATCTGGATCACCTTAACCAGCACTGTCGCTTTGGCGCTCAGGTCTGGGTGCTGGGCCAGAACCCGGGAGGTCTGTTGTCCGTTGATGATCTGTGGGTTGCTGATCCGGAGGACGTCGGTTCCTCGGTGGCTCAGCCTCTCAGCCCTGTCACAGGCGATGGTGATTCCATTGTTGAAGTAGAAGAAATGGTCGGGCTCGTCTCGGAGCGTTCGCCACATGTCGCGATTGACCGGCACGCTTTCGCCCAAGAAGCCGCGGATATTTCTGGCGAAGACCCGTTTCCCCGACGTTTCGACGAGTTCCGCAACGGCGTTCCCCCTAATAGAAAACACCCAAGACTCGATCTCATTGCCAGTGTCGAACCGCTGCAGAACGCCGTTCACACGAACGCCTTGCCCGCGCTCCATCTCGAGATCAACTGAAGGAATGGGCGGGGCGGCACCGTCCAGGTAATCGCGAAGGAGAAGCTCAAGCCGCTTTTCGCCGATGAGCTCCAACGCAACGTCACTGGCGATGCCTCGTATGCATTGGCGCGCGTCACGCTCGAGGGTATTGCTGAAGCTTCCTAATGAGACAAAGTTAAGTCGCAGCCTGTACCGGTTGTTCTGGATACGCTTTCGCGCCGAGCCGAGCAGCTCTTGCGTTGCTCCGTTGGCGCTGCGAAGGAATGCCTTAAGGTCCTCCGCCTTGTCGCCTGCCAGTAGCGCTGCGGTGTTCGCAAAGGCCAGCACCTCCGACCGCCCCTCCGGCTTCCCAGGCGACCGTAGGCGGTATTTGGTTTGCACCAGGAAGACGACCCGCGCTCCGTCATCGATAAGTACGGCATCGATTCCCTTGTCTCCGGGGCCACCAGTCAGCGCATCTCTGGCGGCCTCTTCACTCTCTGTGAGATATGCACGCAGGAACCACAGCGCGAATAACTGATCCTCCTTCAGTGCCGGATACCTATGGCTAATGTCCTCGATCTGATCTTTCAGCAGCACAGTGAATTGCTGCTCCATCGGCGTCTCCCCTCATGCGCGTTGCGAAACCGAACGGCCAGACAACTAAGCTACGCTCCAACCCACTCCGCTGACAGCAACGCCGCTTGCTCCAGCACCGTCTGCGTGGCCTTCTCCTGCTTGTCGGGCGGATACCCGTATTTCCGCAGGATCCGCTTCACGAGGACGCGAAGCTGGGCGCGCACGCTGTCCCTGATCGTCCAGTCGATGGTGACGTTCTTGCGCACCGTCGCGACGAGCTCGCGCGCAATCGTGCGCAGCGTCTCATCACCCAGCACCTTGACCGCGCTGTCGTTGGTCTCCAAGGCATCATAGAAGGCAAGTTCGTCGTCGGAGAGCCCCAGGTTCTCGCCGCGCGCTTCAGCGGCGCGCATGTCCTTCGCGAGCTGGATCAGCTCCTCGATGACCTTTGCGGCCTCGATCGCCCGGTTCTGGTATTTGCGGATCGCCTGCTCCAGCAATTCCGCGAAGGAGCGCGCCTGCACGACATTGCGCCGCGAGCGCGTGCGGATCTCGCCCCTGAGTAGCTTCTGGAGCAGCTCGACGGCGAGATTCTTCTGCGGCATGCCTCGCACCTCGGCGAGAAACTCGTCGGACAGGATCGAGATGTCGGGCTTCTTGAGCCCCGCTGCGGCGAAGATGTCCACCACCTCGTCCGAAACGATGGCCTTGGAGACGATTTGCCGGATCGCGCGCTCCAGCTCCTCGTCCGTCTTGCGCTCGCCCGGCGCGCCCTTGGCCAGCACGGCCCGCACGGCCTGGAAAAAGCCCACGTCGTCGCGGATCCGGAGCGCCTCCTCGTGCGGCACAGCGAGCGCGAACGCCTGCGACAGCTCAGTGACGGCGGTGAGCAGCCGGCTCTTTCCGTCCTCGACCGAGAGGATATGCTCCTGCGCCGCGGGCAAAAGCGACAGGCGCGCCTGCGGCGTGCCCGTGATCCACGCGCGCCAGTCGAAGCCGTGGAAGAGGCCGCAGCACACCTCGTGCTTCTCCAGCATCACCGCCACCGCTTCGCTCTGGTCGAGCGCCGTCTCGCCGGTTCCGCCAGCCTCTGTATATGTCGCCAGCGCCTGCTTCAGCTCGTCGGCGAGCCCCAGGTAGTCGACGACGAGACCGCCGGGCTTGTCCTTGAAGACGCGGTTCACCCGCGCGATGGCCTGCATGAGGCCGTGCCCGCGCATCGGCTTGTCCACGTACATCGTCGCGAGGCTCGGCGCGTCGAAGCCTGTGAGCCACATGTCGCGCACGATCACGACGCGGAACGGATCTGCGGGCTCGCGAAAGCGCTGCGCCAGCGCCTCGCGCCGCGGCTTGTTGCGGATGTGCGACTGCCAGTCGAGCGGGTCCGTCGCGGACCCCGTCATCACCACCTTGAGCACCCCGCGGTCGTCCTCGTCCGCGTGCCATGCCGGCCGAAGCGCCACAAGCTTCTTGTAGAGCTCCACCGCGATACGCCGGCTCATCACGACGATCATGGCTTTGCCGTCCATGGCCTCGCAGCGCCGCTCGTAGTGCTCCACAAGATCGCGCGCCACGCGCTCGAGCCGCTGGTCCGCCCCGACCACCGCTTCGAGCTGCGCCCATTTGCTCTTGAGCTTCTCCTTGCGCTCGACCTCCTCGCCTTCAGTGGCCTCCTCGAACTCCGGGTCGATGCGCGGCCGCTCGGCCTCCGACAG
>DATJVI010000130.1:0-6216 GCA_035501875.1 Burkholderiales bacterium | reverse complement strand
CCCGGATCGCTGTCCGCGGCCGCGCTCAAACGCTCCGCGCTGCCATCCGTGCTGCCGTCGACCACCACCCACACAGGATCCCACCGGCGGCGCGCTTCGCGCACCGTCTCGAATAGGCGCTCGCCCGTGTTGTAGCTCGGGATCAGGACGAGGTGCGTTGTCGAAGGTGCCGGCATCCTTCACCGGTCTGCACCGGGCGCTTCGAGAGCGGAGGTCGAAACGACCGATTGACGATCGCGCGCCGGAGGTTCCGCGTGCACGAGGTTCGATTGCCCGCTCGTCTCCGGTCCGGTACGCATGGAGTTGGTCCGAGATTCAGGGACCCGGTGAGTAGGCACCGGCTTGCGCACGCACCATCGCCGCACGCAGGAGCGCCTGTTTGTCGTTGTAGAAAGGTGGCTCGGCCAGAGGCAGGTGCTCGCTCTCCGCCTCCTCGACCAGGATGTGCAGGTACTCGGTCATGTGGCGTGCGGTGAATGTGTTCGTGTCGTGAAAAGTGACGATCACCGGGACCACGCCGTCGACCACCGGCAGACGCCCTTGCAGGATCGCGGCCTTTGCTTGGGCCAGAGCGGAGTGCATATGGCTACGCCGGCGCAGGCTCATGTTCCACCCGTAGATCACGCCGTCGCGGGCGCTCACATCCGTGAGCAGCATGTCGAGTTGATGCGCGTGATAGGCGGTCAAGACGGCCTCGTTATAGGACCAGAACGGCGGGCGCACCAGACGCGGGACCTCGCCCGTGATGCTAGACAGATCCTGGACGCCGTCGGCCAGGGAATGGTCCAGCTGCGCTGCGCCTAGCCGCACGTGGCTGCGGTGACCCGACGCGGTGGCGGTGTGCAAGGCGAGGACATGGCTTTCGCGCTCCTCCCGCTCGAGCAGCGCGACTCCCGCCGGACCTCCGCCGGCGCGCGGGTCCCGCGTCTGGACGAAAAACACCGCCTTGATGCGCGGCTCCAATGTGTTGCCGGCAAGCTGGTCGAGAATCGCGCGCGTGGGGTTATACGGCTCCCAGGTGCTGGGCCCGTCGTCGAACGTGAGCAGAAACCGCACCGGGCTTTGCACTTCAGGCGCGGGCTCGGGTGCTCGTACTCCGCTCTGCTGGCACGCCAGCAACAGCGACGCGGGCAGCGCGAGCTGCAGCGTGCGCCAGCCGAGGCGCCGAAGCCAAATCGCGCGGCGCGCTCCCGTGGCGTTCCAAGCCATGCACGGCTTCGACATCCCGCTGGCCGCCGCTCGGCTACTCGACGTTACCGTCATGGTGAAGTCTGGCTTTGTCACTGAGCGAGCGCCGCTGGCGCCGCGTCAAGTGCCTGTGACTGCTATTATAAACAGGGCCGGCGACGCGGTGGCTGGGCGAGGTGATACGTCTTGGTCGCGAGCGACGCGATGCCCGCAGCAGCGAGTCGTTCGATGATGACCTCCGGATGGGCCTGAGCGTTGCACGCGAGGATGGGAGTCGGTCATGCTGTTGTTCGAGACGCTGGCAGAGCAGAAGATCCGCGACGCGATCGAGCGCGGGGAGCTCGACAACCTCCCCGGAGCCGGAAAGCCGCTGGACCTGATCGAGGATCCGCTGATCCCCGAAGACATGCGGGTCGCTTACCGTATCCTCAAAAACGCTGGGTTCGTCCCTGCTGAGCTGCAACTTGCCAAGGAGATTCACGACCTGGAGCGGCTCGTGGAGAGTCTTAGCGCTGGGGCGGAGCGTGCTCGGGCCGTGCGCAAGCTGCAGCTTCTGAGTCTCAAGCTCGACGAATCGCGCGGTCGACGCACCGACCTCAGACTCGAGAACGAGTACTACGGCAAGCTCGTGAAGCGGTTGGGGCAAAGCGGCTGATGCGCGATGCGTGCCTCGTGACCCCAGACGCATGTATGGCGGCGGAGTGGCGACGTCGATGGGCGAACGCGCACTGGTAGAGGTGACGGGCAACGTGTCGGTTCGACGACTGCACGCAACGACCGAGGTGGCTTTGGTCTCCAGTCCGCGGTCGTGGCTGCCACGTCCCGACAGGACACCTTCGGTTGACGCTTAGGCAGCGTCGCGCACTGGCCGGTTCGCGGAGGCCGGGCGTTGAGTGCTTCGAACAGACCCGCGACACCAGGATCGGCGCGGCGCCCCGATTCCCCGCGGTCTCCAAGCCGACGCGCCGTCGTGGATCACGAGCCGTCGTCGGACCGCCTGCCGGGCGACTCTACGTGCGGCGCAGCGCACGCCTGCGCCAATGCTTGGCGAGCACGGGTGTTCTCTCGCTCGGTTGTGCAGTGCCAGCACAGATCGCCTACGATGCTGACATGACTGACCCGGTGCCCCTGCGCGTGACGCGGCTCACCAAGCGCTACCACGTGCAGTCGGATGGTTGGCTCGAGGCGGTCGCGGATGTCTCCTTCGAGGTGCGAGCGGGCGAGTGCTTCGGCCTGCTCGGGCCGAACGGCGCCGGCAAGACAACCGCCATCCATTGCATCTCCGGCTTCTACCCGGCGAGCTCCGGCCAGGTGTTCATCGGAGGGTTCGACGTACACGCAGACCCGAAGCGCGCGCGCCAGATCCTCGGCGTCTGTGCGCAGGACGACACGCTCGACAGCGACTTCCGTGTACTCGACCAGCTCGTGCGCTATGCGACCTTCTTTCGCATCCCTGTCGCGGAGGGCCTGCCCAGAGCACACGCGCTGCTCGCACGCTTCGGCATCGCCGACAAGGCGAACGAGCAGGTCGAAAGCCTATCCGGTGGAATGAAGCGGCGCCTGCAGGTGGCGCGCGCCCTGATCTCGGCGCCCAAGCTCTTGGTCCTCGACGAGCCCACCACCGGCCTCGATCCGGAGATGCGCCGGACGCTATGGGAGATCCTGATGGAGGAGAGAGCCGCGGGAGTCGCCATCCTGCTTTGCACGCACTACATGGAAGAAGCCCAGCGCCTGTGCGACCGGGTCGGCATCATGGCGAGCGGGAAGCTGCTCGACGTCGATTCGCCACGGGTACTGATCGAGCGCCACATCGGCGCGGACTCCATCGACGAGGAGGTCCGGCCTGGCGTGGTCTGGAAGCGCGGGCCCAACCTTGAAGACGTCTACCTGAAGCTGGCGGGCACGAAGCTGCATGCGCCAAGCGAGGCAGGATGAGGACCCTGGACTCCGTGTGGGGCGTGCGCTGTGTGTGGCTCCGATACTTCGACGTCTTCCGCAAGAGCCTGACGTACTACCTCGTCACGACGTTCTCCGAGCCGGTCCTGTATCTGCTGGCCTTCGGGCTGGGCGTAGGAAGCCTGATCGGGGCGTTGAAGGTGAACGGCACCGTGCTCAGCTACCGCAGCTTCGTATTCGCCGGGATCCTCGGCCAAACGGTCCTGTTCCAGGGATTCTACGAGGCCTCCTACGGAGGTTTCGTGCGGATGTACTATCAGAAGATCTTCACCGCGATGGCGGTGACGCCGATCACTCTGTCCGAAGTGCTATGGGGCGAGCTGCTCTGGGACGCGACCAAATCCACCGTGGCGGCGGAGGTGGTGGTGCTGATTGGCGTCGCCACCCGGGACTTCCCGCCGGTTGCGCTACTCGCCGTGCTGCCTGTCGCCTTTGTGAGCTCGCTCTTGTTCGCCGGCATGGGGCTCACCGTGGCTGCACGTTCGCGCTCGATCGACGAGATCTCGTACCCTCAGTACCTCCTGGTCTTCCCCATGTTCCTTTTCTGCGGGGTGTTCTATCCAATTGA
This sequence comes from Burkholderiales bacterium, assembly GCA_035501875.1. Taxonomy (GTDB): domain Bacteria; phylum Pseudomonadota; class Gammaproteobacteria; order Burkholderiales; family SHXO01; genus SHXO01. The sequence goes on along the minus strand of DATJVI010000130.1, from coordinate 2,504 downwards.
GCAGCTGCCCGCGGTGCTGCAGTGGTTCGCGTGGGTGCTTCCACTCACTTCGGTCAACTCGCTCATGCGAACGCTGACGCTCGGGCTTCCGTTTCAAGTGCAGTCGGTCCCTATTCTGGCCGCCTGGCTCCTGGTCTTGGTCGCGTATGCGCGTCGATCGATGTACGGGCGGCTCGTGAAGTAGCGGCGCACCGCATCCCTCGGGCAGCGCCGATCCCGCGGACAATGCAACCTCGCAACAACCATCGATCAGGAGGGCTCCAAGATGCCGAAGCAATCCCTTCCGCTCTCACAGGTCTATGGTCTGCTGGAACCGGGACCGGTCGTCATGTTGACCACGGCGCAGAACGGGCGGACCAATATCATGACCCAGTCGTGGCACACGATGATCGATTTCGAGCCGCCCATCGTCGGCTGCGTGGTGAGCGATCGCAACTTCACCTTCGGCATCCTGAAGGCGACCAAGCAGTGTGCGATCAACATCCCGACGGTGGAGTTGGCGGCGAAGGCCGTGCGCTGCGGAAACACATCCGGCCGGCGGATCGACAAGTTCGAGGCATTCGGGCTCACGCCGACACTCGCCTCGCACATCGTCGCCCCGCTGATCGACGAATGCTACGCGAACCTCGAATGCAAAGTCGTGGATACGAGGATGGTGCCCACGTACGGTTTTTTCGTCCTCGAGGTGCTCAAGGCCTGGATCGACCGCTCCCGGAAGCGGCCGCGGACCATCCATCATCTCGGCCGAGGCGCCTTCATGGTCTCCGGAAGGACGATCCGGTTGCCGTCCAAGAAGAAATAGCCAGACCGACCACCGAGGATGCGGTCACCCAGCGCCTTCGCGCGCCGGCGTGACAGCCGGCGCGTGCCCCTGGCGCGTCAATCCGGCGAGCGACAGCAGATCCTCGTGCAGCTCGAACCACACGGTGTGGTAGCTATCGGCGATGACCTGCGCGACATAGCCGCCGTCGCCTGCAGCGATGCGTGCGGCCGCCCGGCCGAGGCGGGCACGATACGACTGCAGACGTGGCGTTAGCCGCGCCAGTCGTTCGAGCAGCGGACCGACATGGGTGTGCAGATCCGCAAGCCGTTGCAACACGGCAGCGTCGTAGCCTGCGTCCCCGTGATCGTTCGTCGTCCCGTCGGGCTTGAGCTGCCAGGCGGTCATGATCTGCTTCAGCTCGGCATTGAAGATGCGGAAGTCTTCGTACAGCGCAGCAACAGCGGGGATGTGGATGTGGGCGCGTTCCTCGGCAAGCAGCGCGGTGGCGCGTTCCCGCCCCGCCGGTGTCAGTCGCACGATGCCACCGTCCTGGATGCACAGGCCGCGCTCGCACAGCGGCGCGTACGAGGCAAGCGTTGCATCCCGGGTCAGCGCCAGAGAGTCGGCCAGCACATCGGCGCTCGCGCGGCCCTTCAGCCCCGCCAGGCGCAGCAACGACAACTCCGAGATGGCGCCAGAGCGGGTAACGCGTGCCGAACCCCACGCTGGCTCTGCAGCCGCTTCGCGCTGCGCCGGTTCCAGGCAGGCAAGCAGCGCGGCCAACGGATAGCGGACGACGGCCGCGCGAACGCGCGCAGCCAGGGCGGCCCGGATGCCCGCGTCGGTGTCGAGCACGCGTCCGCGAACCGTGATGTCCTGCTTGAGCGCCGTGCGCCACCCCTCACCGAGTGCGTCGAGATCGACCGCGTCCGGAGGCGGGCAACGGGTGCTTGACAGCTCGATCGGAATCAGCGGCATGCCCCACTCGAGCAGCTTGCGCACATCGCCGATCGATGCTTCGTCGCTTTGCTCTACCGCCAGGTCGCCGGCCCACACTCGGCCGCTCCCGCCGTCCAGGGTGACAGGTTGTCCGGCGAGCGCTGTGACCGTGTTTTCTCCGCAGCCCACGACGCAGGGACGGCCGAGCTCTCGGCTCACCACCGCGGCATGCGAGGTCGAGCCGCCCTGCTCGGTCATCACGCCGCGCGCGGCGATGATCCCGGGTAGATCCTCGGGACTGGTGGTTGCACGCGCGAGCATCACGTTTTCCCCGCGCCGTGCGCGTGCTTCGGCCTCTTGCGGATCGGTCACGACCACGCCGCTGGCAACGCCTGGGCATGCCGCATGGCCGACGATTAAGGGTCGCCGCTGCTCCGCCTGCGGCGCGAGTCGGAGGAGAGACAGGCGCCGCGCCTGGTCGACGTCGAGTCGGCTCAGCGCCTCTTCTTTCGAGATCAGCCCCTCCTCGGCGAAGGCCACGGCGGAGTGCACCGCCGCCTGCGGCGAGCGCTTGGCCACTCGCGACTGCAACAGCCATAGCCGTCCCGCCTCGACGGTGAACTCGATGTCCACGATGTCGCGTGCATCGGCTTCGAGTGTAGCCGTGGCATGCATGAGCTCGCCGTGTACGTCCGGCAGTTGGTCGCGCAGCACGCCGAGCGGCTGCGGCGTGCGCTGGCCCGACACTACTGCTTCGCCCTGCGCGCGCGGCAGCCATTCGCCCCACGCGGGAGGCTCCCCG
>DATJVI010000129.1:0-2614 GCA_035501875.1 Burkholderiales bacterium | reverse complement strand
CATGCCCACGCCATCCCATGCCGCAGCCGAGCTGACGCCTGCACCCGTCAGGCGCGTTCCCATCACTCGGCCGTTCCACTGGCTCCGCTTGGGCTGGTGCGACTTGACCCGTGCGCCTTTCCCCAGCCTGCTCCACGGCGTACTCGTCGCCGCAGGCGGATGGGCCATCCTGGCCATCACGCTTCGCTACTGGTATCTGCTGCCGGGAGCCTTCTCCGGGTTCCTGCTGCTCGGACCGATCCTCGCCACCGGGATGTACGAGCTTAGCCGGCGGCTGGAGTCCGGCGACAAGCCCACCGTCAAGGATGTTGTCGCGGCCTGGAGGCGCGGCACGCGGCCTCTCGTGTGGCTGGGGCTGCTGCTCGTGCTCGCCGGAACGCTCTGGGTGCTGGTGTCGGCGGTGCTGTTCGCGCTCTTCGTACAGGCGCCGATCACGGGATTGGAGAGCCTCGTGCGCCACGTCGTTCTCTCCGAGGGCTCCAACCTGTTTCCAATCTGGATCGCGCTCGGTGGCGTGGGCGCTTCGCTCGTGTTCGCTGTGACCGTGGTCTCGGCGCCGATGCTGCTCGATCGCGACGTGGACATGGCAAGTGCGCTGCTGACCAGCGTCGTTGCGGTGGGCGAGAACCCGCTGGCGATGGCGCTGTGGGCCACGCTGATCATGCTCGCCACCGGCTTCGCGATGCTCACGCTGATGCTGGGGTTCGTACTGGTCGTGCCCTGGATCGGACACGCGACCTGGCACGCCTATCGAGACGTGGTGCAGGCCGATGCCCTGCCGCCGCGGGCGTGACCGCACTTTTCCCATGTTCACGCTCACCGAGCAGCAGATCTCCGAGTTCGGGATGACGTTCGGCCTCGGAGGCCTGATGCTGTTCATGCTGTTCATCATCTGGGACCTCGCGCGGAAAGCGAAGGCGGGTCGGCTCGGTACCTTCGTGCTTTTCTTCGTGCTCGCCTTCGGGATGCTCGGCTTCGTCGCGAAGCAGATCATCACGTGGGTCATGGGGCTGTAACGCAGCTCGCGGCCGGGGGGATCTCCTCGGCGTAGACGAGCCTCATTGATCCACGTCAAGTGCTCGACCGCCAGTCTGGTCTAGGCTTTCGTTTTGTAAGGAAAAGGCCACCCTAAGATGAAAATCACGCTGAGCGTCATCAAAGCCGATATCGGCTCGATCGGCGGTCATATCGCTCCTTCCCGCAAGCTGTTGGAGACGGTGACCAGCCATGTACAGCGCAACGGGCAGAAGCTGCTCGCCGATGCTTACGTCAGCCATACCGGCGACGACATCGCGATCCTGATGGCCCATACGAACGGCGTCAAACACGAGGCCATTCACCGTCTGGCGTGGGACGCGTTCGTGGCTGGGACCAACGCGGCGAAAGAGCAGGGACTCTACGGCGCGGGGCAGGACCTGCTCAAGGATGCCTTCACGGGCAATGTCCACGGGATGGGGCCCGCGGTGGCCGAGATGGAGTTCGAGGAGCGGCCCAACGAGCCATTTCTATTCTTCGCTGCGGACAAGACCGACCCCGGTGCGTTCAACCTGCCGCTGTATCTCGCATTCGCCGACGTGATGAACACGCCCGGCCTCATCCTGTCGCCCAACCTGTCGAAGGGCTTCCGCTTCGTCATCATGGACGTCAATCACACCGAGGGCGATCGGGTCATCGAGCTCAACGCGCCCGAGGAGATGTACGATCTCGCGGCGCTGCTGCGCGACACCGAGCGCTACGTCATCGAGTCGGTGTGGTCGCGCGCCACCGGGGAACAGGCGGCGGTGGTGGCGACTTCGCGGCTGCACAATATCGCCGGGAAATACACCGGCAAGGACGATCCGGTGATGCTCGTGCGCGTGCAGATGAACTTCCCTGCCACGGGTGAGGTGCTCGCGCCCTATGCCATCGGTCATTACGTGGCGGGATGCATGCGCGGCTCGCACCAGATGCCGATCATGCCGGTGCCGCTCAATTGCGGAACCAGCTACTTCGACGGGCCGCCTCTGGTGAGCTGCGCGGCCTTCGCCATGCATGCCGGTAAGCTGACCGAAGCATGGGATGCCTTTGCTCACCCGTTCTGGAACCAGGTGCGCGACAAGGTTGGCAGCAAGGCGGTCGACATGCGCCGTCAGGGATTCTTCGGCGCCGCCATGCTCCCGATGTCGGAGCTGGAGTACACCGGGATCATGGAGAAGCTCGGCGTACTCGACAAGCGCTTCCGGGTCCGTTAGCAGTCCGCCACGAGGGGCCGCCACGATGAATCGACGAGACGCCAACCTGGCACTGTTATCCGGCGCCGCGCTCGTAGTAGCACCCGGCTTGGCGGCGGGGCAAGAGACACAAAAGATCGACCTGCCGCTGCCGAGGTCCGACGGGGGCCAGCCGTTGCTCCGAGCGCTGAGCAAGCGGCGTTCCGTTCGCGACTACTCGAGCCAGCCGCTGCCACCACAGGTGCTGTCCGACCTTCTGTGGACGGCGTTCGGAATCAATCGTCCGGAGAGTGGGGACCGCACCGCACCATCGTGGCGCCATGCCATCGAGATCGAGATCCTCGCAGCGACGGCGGACGGCGTCTGGCGCTACGAACCGAGGCCCCATCGGCTCACCCTGCACA
>DATJVI010000128.1:0-13951 GCA_035501875.1 Burkholderiales bacterium | reverse complement strand
CCGGCCCGAACGCATGCACCGCCTCGTGCGAGGCCGCCTCTACCACGACGTCCGGTTTGCGCGCCAGCAAGGCCTGGACTCCGAGCACGAATGGCACGCGGAACTCGCCGGCCAGCGCCTTGCCGCGCGAGGCGTCGCTGCGACCGACGACGGCGACGACTTCGATCGCACCGAGCTCGCCGGCGCGGAGATGCTGCAGCAACAAGCGAGCGATGGTGCCGCCGCCGACGATGCCGACTCGCATGGACACGTTCCTTGGGTTCCGGGGATACCGGCAGGGCCGACCCCTGCTCCACCGGCTGGACGCAGCCGGCGCCCACAGATGATACGCTAGCGCTGTGGTGCGCACTGCTGCCGGCGAGGATCAACGCGCGCCGGCGCCGAGCGGGTCACGCAAAGCCCGCCGATACAACGAACCGGCCGATCCGGCCGAAGGAGGAGACCATGCCTGCGCAATCCAGCGCGGTTCGCGCTATCGCGGCAGCGACAGCTGCTGCGCTCTTCGCTTTGGTCCCGCACGCGCAGGCCAAAGAAGTCAAGATCGGCGTGATCTACGACTACACCGGGCCGTTCGCAGCGGGCGGATCGCAAGCCGCGGCGCTCGGCACCAAGATCGCCATCGACATGGTCAACGAGCGCGGCGGGGTCGAGGGCTACAAGATCAGCGCGATCTACGCCGACGCGCAGTCCAAGGCCGACGTCGCGATCAACGAGGCCACGCGCCTGCTCGACCAGGAGAAGGTGAACCTGGTGATGGGGGTGTATTCCAGCGCTCAGTGCGTGCCGATGGCGCAGAAGGTCGACGCCGCCAAGCAGTTCATGTGGGCGAACGTGTGCACGGCCTCGAGCGTGTTCAAAGGCAAGAACCTGCGCTACGTGTTCCGCCCGCAGGTGCACTCGGATCAGTTCGGAGCGGCTTCCTGCCTGTACCTCAACGAGTACGCGAAAGCCAAGCTGCACAAGGATCCGAAGGAGGTCAAGGTCGCCATCATCTACGAGGACGGCCCGTACGGCACCGGCGTTGCCGCCGGCAACGAGGAGACGTGCAAGAAGCTCGGAATCCAGGTGGTGCTCAAGGAAGGCTACACCGCGACCGCGCCGGACCTTTCCAGCCTGGTGACGAAACTGCGCCGCGCGCGTGCCGATGTCATCTTGCACGCGGGCTACAACCCGGACATCACGCTGTTCTGGCGCCAGTCCCGCGAGCAGGGGCTGAAGTGGGCGGCCCTGATCGGCCACGGCGCCGGCTACAGCCAGTACGACAAGCTGCGCGAGGCGCTGGGTCCGGACTCGGAATTCATCGCGTCGGTCGATCCGGTGCCTGCACAACTATTGAACCCGAAGACGCTCGCACCCGGTCTGGCCCAGCTCACCCAGGAAATGGTGAAGCGCTACAAAGCCGAGACACACGCCGACCAGGTGCCTCCGCATGTCTCGATGGGGTTCAACCAGGCGTGGATCTTCCTGACCGACGTGCTGCCGCGCGCCATCAAGAAATACGGAGGCGTAGATCCCGAGGCGCTGCGCAAGGCCGCGCTCGACACCGACATCCCGGACGGGGGAACGATCCAGGGCTACGGCGTGAAGTTCTTCCCCCCGGGGACCGAGATGTCGGGACAGAACGAGCGCTGCTCGCCGGTGGTCATGCAATACATCCACGGCAAGACCGAGGTCGTGTGGCCGGACAGGCTGCGCACCGCCGACCCGGTGCTGCCTTGGCCGAAGAGCCACAGCTACTCCAACCAGTGACCGCCGATCGTCCCGTGCTCAGGGGACGCACGCAGGGGGAACGGTTGCCATGCTGTCGGTTCAAGGGCTCACCAAGGTGTTCGGCGGCTTCACGGCCGTCGACCACGTCTCGTTCGAGCTGACGCAAGGCGAGATCCTCGGCCTGATCGGTCCGAACGGCTCCGGCAAGAGCACGACCTTCAACCTGCTGGCCGGCGCGCTCGTCCCCAGCGGCGGCTCCATCCGGTTTCTGGGGCGCGAGATCGGAGGGCTGCCGGCCAATCGCGTCGCCCACTATGGAATCGCACGCACGTATCAGATCCCGCGTCCCTTCCGGCGGCTCTCGCTGATCGAGAACGTCGCGCTCGCCGCCTTCTACGGTCAGCAGCAGCGCCCGTCGCGCGAAGCGGCGCTCGCGCAGGCGAAGGAGGCGCTCGAGCTGGTCAACCTGCCGTCCCATGAGGGCGTGCGTGTGGACGGACTGGGCGCCGCGGCGCTGAAGAAGCTCGAGCTTGCGCGGGCGCTCGCCACGCAGCCCAAGCTTCTGCTGGCGGACGAGTCGCTCGGAGGTCTCGACGAAACGGAGATGGAGCAGGCCGCTGCCATGCTCGCCGATATCCGCTCGCGGCGCGGCATCACGATCATCTGGGTCGAGCACATCATGGGCGTGCTGATGCGGATCGTGGATCGCTGTGTGGTGCTCGATCACGGAGTGGTCATCGCCGAAGGCAAGCCTCAAGCGGTGGCTCACGACCGCAAAGTAATCGAGGTATACCTGGGCACCGATGCGCAGGACGTGCAGGCGACGGTAGCCGCGAGGAGCGCGTGATGCTCGCGATGCGCAACGTGAACGCGGGGTACGGCAGCTTTCGCGCGCTGTTCGACGTGAGCCTTGAGGTGAAAGCCGGCGAGACCGTCGCAGTCATCGGTCCGAACGGGGCCGGGAAGACCACTCTGCTGCGGGTGATCTCCCGTTTGATCGACGCGACGTCGGGTCAGATGACGATGGAAGGGGAGCCGCTCGACCGGGTACCGCCACACGAGGTGATCAGCCGCGGCATCGCCCATGTGCCTGAGCACCGCCGCCTCTTCCCACGCCTGAGCGTCGAGGACAACCTGCGCATGGGCGCCTTCATCGCACCGGCGCGCGCGCAATTCAAGCGGCGCCTCGAGCTCGTCTATCAGCTCTTCCCGCGCATGCAGGAGCGCCGCCGCCAGCTCGCGGGCACGCTCTCGGGCGGCGAGCAGCAGATGTGCGCCATCGGCCGTGCGCTCATGTCCGGACCGAAGCTGCTGCTGCTCGACGAGCCCTCGGCGGGGCTTGCCCCGGTGGTTGTGCAGTCGATCTTCGAAGCGGTGAGAAAGATGAGCGCCGAGGGCTACACCGTGCTGATCGTGGAGCAGAACATCCGCCAGGTTCTGCGCGTGGCGCAGCGCGGCTACCTGCTCGAAACCGGGCGCATCCACGCAACCGGGACCTCGGAGCAGTTGCTCGCAACGGGTGCGGTGAAGCAGGCGTACCTCGGGATGTGAGCCATGCAGATCTTTGATCTCTTCCTGCTCGAGGCGGTGGTCAACGGGGTGCTGCTGGGGGGCATCCTGGCGCTGCTCGCACTCGGGTTGAACCTCATCTTCGGCGTCATCGACGTGGTGTGGATCTGCTACGCCGAGCTCATCATGGTCGGGATGTACGCGGTGTACTACCTGCACACCATGTTCGGCTGGCCCCTGTGGCTGGCGTTCCCTGCAAGTGTCGCGCTGGTCGCGGTGCTGGGCACGGCCCTGCATCAGCTCGTCATTCGGCCGGTGCTCTCCGCGGAGCCGATCAATCAACTGCTCGTGACCGGCGGGGTGCTGTTCTTCCTGCAAGGCGTGGCCACGCTGGCGTTCGGCGTCGAGTTCAAGAACCTGGGCGTGCAGCTTCCGCCGTTGCACCTGGGCGAGCTTTATCTCAGCTCCGCTCGACTGATCGCATTCGCGGTGGCGCTCGGCGGCATGGTCGCGATGTACCTGTTCCTCAAGCGCACCTATCTCGGCACCGCGATCCGGGCCATCTCGCAGGACCGCGCCGTGATGCCGCTCATGGGCGTGGATCCGCGGCGCATCTTCCTGACCACCTCCGCACTGGGCGGCGCGCTCGCCGGCCTCGCGGCCTGCCTGCTGGTCCTGCAGTACGACATCCATCCGGCGATCGGGCTCTCCTTCGGACCTGTTGCGTTCCTGGTCTGCGTGCTCGGCGGGCTGGGCAACATGATCGGCGGCTTCGCCGCCGCCTTCATCTTCGCGGAATTCATTTCGATCGGAGGGTATTTCCTCGACCTCGATTGGGGCTATGTGATCGCGTTCCTGTTCTTCATCGCCGTGATGTTCTTCCGCCCGCGCGGTCTGTTCGGGGGCAAGGCCTGATGCGAGCGCTGGCTTGGATCGGGCTCGTGGCCCTGGCGCTCGCGCCGCTCGCGGGCCTCGGGAGCTACCCGTTGCACCTGATCATCCTTTGCCTGCTCTGGGGTTTCGTGTACACCGGCTGGGCGCTGATGGGCCGGCTGGGCATGGTGAGCATCGGGCACGGTGCGTTCCTCGGCATCGGCGCCTATGTGGTCGTCATGGGCTGGAACCACTTCGGGCTCTCGCCCTGGCTCGGCACGCTCATCGCACTGGCGCTCACGGCGCTGGTCGCGCTCCTCGTCGGGATTCCCTGCTTCCGCTTGAAGATCGTCGGGCACTACTTCGCGCTGGTGACGCTGGCGCTCGCGGAGGTCGCGCGCATGATCATCGTGGCGCTGCGAGACCACACCGGAGGGTCGCTCGGCGCAACGCCCACGACCGCGCTCGCCGACACGTCCTGGTCTCTCGCCGCGCTGCAGTTCTCGTCGAAGCTCGCCTGGTTCTACATCATCCTCGCGGTCTGGCTCGGGGGCTTATGGATCTGGACACGCGTGGATCGCTCCATGGCGCGCCTCGCGCTGGAAGCGATCAGCCAGGAGGAAGATGCGGCCGCCTCGATCGGCATCGGCGTCACCAGGCTCAAGCTCGGCATCACGCTCATCTCGGCCTTGATGACCTGCATCGGCGGCGTGCTCTACGCGCAATATCAGCTCTACGTGAACCCGGAGACGGTATCGGGAGTCGGCGTGAGCCTGCAGATGGTCTTCGGCGCGATCGCCGGCGGGATGTTCGTACGCCTCGGCCCCACGGTGGGCGCGGTGTTCACGCTGCTGCTGGCGGAAGTGCTGCGCCTCGCGCTCGGTCACGACATCCACGGCCTCGACACCACGATCTACGGGCTGCTGCTCGTGCTGTTCATCATCTTCATGCCGAAGGGGATCCTCGGCGCCGTCGTGCAGGCCAGGGAAAGCCGGGCTCGGCGCGAGGCAATCGCGTCATAGTTGAGCCATCATATCCAGTCGCCATCGATAGGAGGGAGAGACATGGCGGATGACCACGGCAACCCAGGCACGCCGGCCAACGCGGCCGCCGCAGGCTCGCAGGGTAAGCCGCCGCTCGAGCCGGCTGGCCCGCTCGTCGTCCTCGCGTTCGAGGCCTACTTTCTGCTGCTCGGTGTCGCGACTGCCTATGCCCTGTGGACGATCTGGCCGTACAAGGGCGCCAGTACGAGCGTGCGGGTGTTCGGTCTGCTGATCGATTTCAAGAACGACGCCGACGCCAGACTTCTGATCCTGAGCATGCTGGCCGGCATGCTCGGAGCGCTCGTGCACGTCACGACGTCGTTCACCAGCTACCTCGGGAACCGTAAATTCGACCGATCATGGATACCGTGGTTCGCTCTGCGCCCGTTGATCGGGATGATTCTGGGGCTGCTCTTCTACCTCATCGTCCGGGCCGGATTCGTGACCTCGAACGCGGCGGACGCAGTGAACCCGTTCGGCGTCAGCGCGGTAAGTGGTTTAGCGGGGCTGTTCTCGAAGCAGACGGTCGACAAGCTGCGCGATATGTTCGAGCACGCGTTTCCCGTCTCGAAAGGGGGGGACAAGGAGCGCGGCGATAAGCTAGAGGATGAGAAGAAGAGTAACGGCACTGGGGATAAGCCTGAACAGGGCAAGAACGGCAGCGGGACTTAACTATGCGCGATCCATCCAAGACACTGCTCGATGCGCTGCAACCGCTGCTCCCGCTTGCCGGAGTCCTCGCGCTGCTGGTCAACGGGTTCACTGCAAGGGCGCCGGAGCACGAGGCCGCCGATCCGGCTACCGCCTTCCATGCGGCGATCTCTGATGCGGCCGTCATGGATGAGCGCAACGTCTACGGCGGACTGGTGGCGGTCAGGCCTGACAACGAATTCCTGAGATGGAGAACGGCGGATCGGAAGGAGTTGCTCGTAGTGACGTTCGTCACCACCGAGGTCGCCAACAGGTTTTACCGTAACCCGGACGGCACCGGACGAAAGGGGTCAACCCCCAAGGATGCGCCCCGCGTCTGGGTCACCCTTGTGCCGGAGTTGCAGCGCTTTTGCCAGCGGCTCGGCATCGCGGACCCCACCGAGCGCTTGAAGCAGTATTTGGGTCTCAACCCGGCCAGCCAGAACAATCTGCTGGTGGAAATGTGGGTCGCGCGGGACGACTTGTTCCGTCCATGTCCCGATCCCGAGGTGAACGACTCTGTCTGCTCGCTGCAGACCGCAGATCCGCCGCCCACCGTCAGAAACATCCCGAACTACGCGCAGTTTCTCCTGGCTCTCCACGAAAAATCGTACCGGACCGACGGTGCCCCGTGGACCAGACTGGGCTACACCTACGATTGGGCGCACGGGTCGCGCGGGATCGGCGCGTCCGAGTACATCCTCGTTCCGGACGCCAACTACGAGGTGAGCGGGGTTTCGCTGCCTTCGGCCTATTGCACGAAAGGCGCGAAGGTCGACTAGCGCGCGCCAAGCGACAGGCGACGACCACCCAGTGGGGGACGGGCTGCCAGCAATGAGCCGCGAACACTAAGGTCGCCCACGCGGTCGTAGGCTTCGTCGACGTCATCGCACATCAGCCTGCACACGTGGACGGCGGGCGTGCTGAGCGCGATACGCATCGGCCGGACGGTCGGCGCGGAGCTTGTCCTGCTGCTTACAGAAGTGCGGCGGCCCGGTCTAGGTGCGACATCCACGGGCTCGGCACCGCGACCTACCGGCGGCTCGTGCTTTTCCTCCGCTTCATGGCGGTTGGCACCCTCGGCGCGCCGCGCGCCGCGTGGGGGAAGTGCCGGAGTGCGACTCCCAGAAATGCAGCCGTCCAAGTCTCTGTCGATATGCGGCAGCTGACGCCGGTCAGCATCCCGAGGTCTGTAAGGTAATTGTAGGGAAACACCGCACTCGGCAGCTGTCCAGGGCACGGTGGGCTTGCGCTCGGTCGCTTGCATGCAACGCAGCCGCCCGATCACCGTAACTCCTTGCCGACCTATACCCGAGATCCGGGAACGCTAGGAAGTAAGGTCCGCCTGGGGCTTGAGGTCCCCGCAAGACGAACCGGGCATGATGCTGCGGTTGTTGCTTACACCCCTCAACGCAGATCGAAGAGCATCTTGGTAGCGAGAGCGAGAAGGATCACGGCGAAGATTTTCTTTAAGCGTGGAACCGGCATGCGATGGGCCGCGATCGCGCCCCAAGGCACGGTGATGAACGTCCCTACAACGATGCCCAGCAGCGCGGGTAGATATACATAACCGAGGCTGAACGCAGGCAGGTGTTCTTTGCCCAGCCCAGTCCAGATATAGCCCGCCGCGCCCGCAGCCGCGATCGGCAGTAACAAGGCGGAAGAGGTACCGATGGCGTTGCGTATCGGCACGTTGCACATGATCATGAGCGGGATCGTGAGAATTCCCCCGCCTGCACCGGCGAGGCTCGAGATCAGCCCTATAGCCCCGGATGCAAGCCACATACGCACGCCTTTGGGCAGCTTGCGAGACGGTGTTGGTTCAATATTCCTGAGGAGCTGCGTCGCGGCGTACGAAACGAAGAGCACAAAGACGATCGCCAGGTAATGCGACGGTAGTCTTTCAGCCACGAGCGTGCCGAGCAGCGTCCCGATCACGAGGCCTGGACTGGCGTCGCGCACGATGTCCCATCTCACGGCACCGCGCTTCTGGTGTGCGCGCAGGCCGGAGATCGAAGTGAAGACGATGCTGGCTAACGAGGTACCGAGTGCGAGCTGCAGGACACGGTCTGAGGGAAAGTGCTGGGCCGTGAACAGGAAGACCATCAGCGGCACCAACAGCACGCCACCCCCAAGCCCAAGCATACCGGCAAGGAAGCCCACGGCCAGCCCCATCAGCAGATAGATGATCAACCACTCCAACATGGCGGCGCGATAACCATGACACTTGGGAACCGTTCAGGTGAACTGAACGACGCTCGCTCGGGGCGCGCATGGCGGCGCGCGAAACCGTTTGACGCTCCAACCAGCAGCGCATAGGCTATAGCGTACCAGTGTGCGCGACCCGGTCGCTTCCCGCGGAGGCATCAATCCGGACTTTCCGTGGGGAGCCTCATACGATAAAACTTCAGGAGGCCGAAATGGATGACGCGAAGCTTCATGGGAATCGCCGCGAGTTCCTGGGTCTGGCAGCCACCGCTGCCGCCGCAGGGCTCGGAGCCATCGTGCCCGTCACGGGTGCCGTGGCCGCAAGCGAAAGCCCCAGCACCGACTTCACGCGCTGGCTCGACAGCATACCCGGTACCTACAAGCAGCTTTATGACATGCCCGAGGTCAACCACGGAATGGGGTTGGTGTGGTCGTGGGCATTCTTTCTCACCGGCGCGCAAGCCTATGGCCTCCCCGAGAGCGATCTCGGGGTAGTAATGGTGCTGCGCCATAATGCACTGCCCTTGGCGTTCAACGACTCGGTCTGGGCCAAGTACAAGCTCGGCGAAACATTCAAGATCGACGACCCGGACACCAAGGCGCCTGCAGTCCGCAACCCGTTCTACCTCAAGCCGGGCGCGCTCCCGGTCCCGGATGCGGCGCTCCAGAAGCTGGTCGGTCGGCCAAACATGAGAGTGGCCGCATGCAACCTCGCGCTCACTTTCTATAGTGGCATGGTCGCTCAGCAGATGGGCCTGAAGCACGATGACGTGAAAAAGGACTGGACCGATGCTGTGTTTCCCGGTATCCAGCTCGTCCCGTCTGGCGTGGTGGCCTGCAACGGGGCCGCCTCGCGCGGCTGTGTCTACATCTTCGCGGGTTGACTCCAGCTCGCTGATCTGCTCGTGCCACGGGCGTACGGCAGTCTCCCGGCTGCCGTACCTCATGTTCCTACTCTGTCCGCATAAGCTTTTCCAGAAGCGGGCCAGCTAAATCGGTATGCCACGGCCCGCTCGCCTTCCTCTCTTCTTGCTCGCGATGCTGCTCGCGTGGTCGCTGCCAGCCGCTGCAGGTTGGAACTACCGCATCGGCGAGCTCGCGCCCGAATTCCAGCTCGAAGCGCTGGACGGCAACGTCTACCGTTCGGCGGAGCTCAAAGGGAAGTGGGTGGTGGTCAGTTTCATGACAAGCTGGTGCCCGTTCTGCAACGCGGCTGCACCCCACTTCGAAAAACTGAATCAGGAATATGGGAAGCTCGGTGTGAAGGCCCTGATCGTCGACGTCTCCGAGAAACCCGACATCGTCTCCGGCTGGGTTGCAAAGCAGAAGCTCACTTGCCCGGTCCTGCTCGATAGTACGGGAGCGGTGACCACCAGCTATGCTCCGCCACCGGACTTTGTGCCCGATCTCAAGCGCGAAGAGGTGATGATCGCGTCGTTCATGATCATCGACCCTGAAGGCACGATACGTTTTCTCGCGCTGAACGAAGACGTGGCCAGCTTCGACGCGAGACTGATCAAGCTCCGAGCAGCGTTGGACAGGCTGCTGCCGAAGCAATAGATGTCTGGGCGTCTCGCTGCGCTCGCCGTCCTCGTAATGCTTGGCGCAGCGCCGGCGGACGTGCTGGCGTTAGAGGTCGTATCGGTGCTTCCACCGCCCAACGTGGAAGTGAAACCCGGCGTCGTAGCGCGGATCGCCATCCAAGTCGTCGTGAAGCCCGGATACCACGTGCAGGCGAATCCGGTGGAGAACCCGAGCCTCATCCCGATCACGCTCAAGATCGACGGGGCTGGACCGGTTTCCGTGGGGGAACCCCTCTATCCCGCCGCAAAGCGCCTGAGGCTCCCGGGAGACAGTCATGACCTGGTGGTCTACGACGGTGCCTTTGCGATCGCGCTCCCGGTGAAAGTCGGACGGGATGCCACCGCCGGCACTACGATCCCTTTGAAGGGGAGCTTGCGTTACCAGGCCTGTAACGACAGCCACTGTCTGTTCCCGGCCACCCTCCCCGTCGTCATTAGCGTCAAGGTAGCGACGCGTTGACGCGCGCTGGCAGGTCACATGAGCGCGCAATCACTCGTGGGCGGTTTGATCATTGGCCTGACGGGGCTGCTGTGGTCCACTCTAGGCGCGAATGGCCTGGCAGCCGCGCCCGAAGGCCAACTCGATGTGCTCAAGCGCGAGCTTCTCGGCCTCGCGAAGAGTGTGGGACCGCCGCCGGGACAGAGACCCGAGGCACCACCTCAACCCGTCCTCGCCGTCCTCGCTGCCGAAGACTGGGACTTCAGCCTCGAGTTCGCGAGCGAACTCGGTGAAGAGCGAAGCCGCGCCAACGCACTTGTCGCCGTAGTCAGCAAGGCCGGCGAGCTGCAAGATCGAATCCAGTCGCGTACAGTGCTGCTCCGCGTTGCGGCAGTGGCTGCTGCAATGGGCCACGACGCGGCCAAGGCGCGCGTTCTCGCCAGTTGTGCGCGGGTTGCCGAGAAGCTGGGTGACGCGGCCAAGGCGAGAGAGATCGTCGCCCGGGCACTGGATTCAGCGCGCCGGATCTCCGACCCATCGTCGAGGGCGCGCGTTCTTGCCGATCTCGCGGAGACCGAGACCAAGCTCGGCAGCAGGGACGAAGCGCTCGCCTTTCTGGACGAGGCCGTGAAGGCGACGGGCACGATCGGCGACGACGCGACAGCGGTGTTGGTACTCACCCGCCTGGCGACAGCCGCGGCCGGGCTGGGCGACGCAAGGCGCGCAACCAGTTTACTGGCTCAAGCGGTGCGCGCGGCCGACAACATAAACGACGATCTGGCAAGGGCGGCGGTCCTTGATGTGGTCGCACAAGGCGCCACCGCGCTAGGCGATCCCGCGCAAGGACGCGCGATCCTGCAAACCATTATCGAGGCGACGAGCACCATTGGGAGCGACCTCGGAAAGGCACGCGTCCTTGCAAGCGTCTCCACTTCTGCCACCGCCCTGAGCGATCCCATTCAAGGGCGCAGCGTGCTCGCCGAAGTGGTCCTCGCGTCGGACACGATTGGCGCAGAGTTTACCAAGGTGCGATGGCTTCTCGTCACGGTGGTCCAAGCGCAGGTCAAGCTCGGGAATGAGGTGCAGGCGCGGGACCTGGTTGAGCGAGCTCTGCGTACCGCAGACATCGTAGACACCGACTTCGCCCGAATCCGAGTTCTCGACAGCGTCGCGCTGGGGGCTGGAAAGCTCAACGATGCTGTCCAAGCGCGTGCGCTGCTGGCTCGGGTGGTGCAGGAGACGAGCAAGGTCGCAGATGCTTCGCTTAGACCACGAGTGCTGATCAGCGTTGGGCAGGCGGCAGGGCAGCTCGGCGACCCCGCCCAAGGTCGCGCGGTGTTGGAAGGCGTGATCTCAGCTGCGAGAGGCGCAAGTGGTGAAGCCGAGTTGGCCGCTCTCTATCTTGCGCTCTCCAAGGCTGCGGCGAGCCTGGGCGATCTGGCTCTCGCTCACACACTGTTGAACGCAGCAGCGCAAGAGACGGAGAGCGTCCCCACCGATGCCGCCAAGGCCCACGCTGAGGCTGCCCTCGCGGAGACGGCTCTGCAGTTGGGAGACCGGGCTAGAGCGGTAACGAGCATCGAGTCGCTGGCGGCCGCACGACAACGCTTCGGCGCGAAACTCGTCGCCGATTCTGATCTAGTGCGATGCGCTGCGATCGCGGCATCGCTCGATCGTCGGCAGCTGGCCACGTCCATGACGGACATGCTTGACACCGACAGCGGGAAGCTGGATGCGCTGTCGCGGATCTACGCCGTCTGGGGACGCCAAGCGTCAAACCGCGCAGATCACTAGCGCACGCAGTTATCCCCGTCGCGGGTCCATGGCAGCAGCCACGAACACGGTAAGTCCTCACCTGCGGATACGCTCAGGTTTCTGCTGAGGAAGAATACTTGCGTCTCGAAGCGCAGAGCCCGGCTCGCAACGGGACGCAGGAGATCTAACCGTATCAAGTGTCATGGAGTGGCATCAGGATGCTGTCGGCTTGACGTGCGCGGGATGGGCAGCTGCGAGCGCCGGGCTCGGTGGAGGCCAAAGTGGTGAGACACAAGCCCGCAGTGGCGCCCCCGGTGCGAGCACCCCGTGAGGGCGGTGTAGGCTTGGGCCGGCATCGGCGCGGTGGCCGCTCGATCACTTGCAGCTTCGTAAGGCACAGTCGCATGCTTCCATCGGCCTCGAGGGCCTGGGCGAGTAATAGACGAGGTGGTCGTCACGCAAAAGATCGCCCCGGGAGATCAGAAGATCACATGCCCTTTTCCTTCAAGCAAGCCTGCGACGTCGCGTGCGCAGCGCCTATGTGATCGTCGAGAAGCACTAGGCCGACCGCGCGCAGAAACCTAACATCGAGTCTGGGGCGAGCGCATCTCCGCCCTGGCGGGCTGGGAGTATCCTTACGACTCGATGCCGCGCGACGTTCCACCGAGCTAGGGGTAAGCGTCACTCGCTGTGCGTCGCGGTGAGACCCGTCGGCGGACCATCGATCGCGGTCCAGCCGCCGTCTACCAGAAGAGCGGTGCCGGTGATGTAGCTCGCTGCGTCCGAGGCGAGGAACGCCACCGCGCCCGCGACTTCGCTGGGCTGGCTCCAGCGGTTGAACACCGTGTGTGCAGCCAGCGCATCGAAGATCTTCGGCCGCGCCTTGAGCGGTTCGACCAGCGGCGTTTCGACGATGCTGGGCACGATCGCGTTGACGCGGACTCCGAAGCGACCGACCTCGGAGGCCAGCCCGCGCACCATCTGGATGATGCCGGCCTTGGTGGCGCCGTAGATGGCCAGTCCCGGTTCGAGCGTCGTGGCCCGCACCGACGAGCTGGCGATGAGGCTGCCGCCGCCTTGCGCCATCATCATGCGAGCGAACGCGCGAAGGAAATAAAAAGTGCCGCGAAGATTGAGATCGACCACCCGGTCGTACTCTTCGTCGGTGTAATCGCACATGAGCTTACGCACGTGGACAGCAGGCGTGGTGAGCGCGATATGCAAGCGCGGATGAGACGCTTCGATGCTGGATGCGAGCTCGCGGACGTCGGCCGGCCTGCCGGCGTCCACGACATGCGCCTCGGCACGGCCATGCATACGCAGCTCGGCCGCGGTCGCTTCCACACCGTCTTTGTTCTTGTCGGCGCAGATGACCGTCGCCCCCATGGCCGCGAGCGCCTCCGCCGACGCCCTGCCGATGCCGGAAGCCGCGCCCAGCACCAGAGCCGTCTTCCCGCTGAGGTCGAATAGACGCCGATACGATTCCAGCCGCTCGGCGATGTTTGGTGGGGGGTCGGTCATCGGCGTATGTTGGCGCGAAGCGATGGCGGTATCAAGTGCAGCGGTCCCGCGTCGGCGATGGGACGCGTCGAACCTTCGCGCTGCGGTCGCGGACAACACCGCAACGTCTGACGGTGGCTGTGCAGTTGGGGTTCACGAGCTGTCGCATGCACCATCGTGAGATGCGGAATGTGGCCGGCGCCGGCGGCGCCGCTCCCTGGCACGCTTGCGATCACTACGCGGCGTCCAGGGCCTCAAGAGAGAGGGGAGAGCGTCGGTCTCAGCGATCCGCAACAGACATGCGTGCTTCGACGCTAGCGATTATGCAATTATGCAGGCCTGACCCCATTCCAGACCCGTGATTATACATATATACAGGCCTGACCCCATCGTTTGCGGGGTTGACCTGCGATGGGCCGCCCCGCCAGTCCTCACTGTCGAATCTGACTCGCTTCCCATGCCCTCACCTTCTTCCGAGCCACATCGAAGATGCGCTCGAAGTTCTGCGATTGCACTTTGTTTGCCGTTTGCGCATCCAGGCGTTCCCACAGGCGCTGATAGGCGTTAAACGCCTTGAGATAGTCCGCCTGTGTCTTGGGCGCAACGGCATCGCTCCCGAACAGGAATCGATCGGGATACTG
>DATJVI010000127.1:0-83811 GCA_035501875.1 Burkholderiales bacterium | reverse complement strand
TCCCGGTAGATGTACCCGGGGAGTGTGTCGTGCGGGGCCCAAGCGTGATGTCCGGCTACATCGGCAATCCGACTGCCACGGCCGAGGTCTTCCGTGGCGGCTGGTTGCATACAGGCGACGTGCTCGTCCGTCATGAGGACGGAACCCTGACGTATGTCGACCGCCTCAAGTACCTGATCAAGACCGGCGGTGAGAATGTCTACCCTGCCGAGATCGAACGCGTGCTGCTCGCCGACCCGCGAGTCACGGAAGCCGTAGTTGTGCGCAAACCCGACCCGCAGTGGGGTGAGGTTCCGATCGCGTTCGTCGCGCGCAGCGACGACGCGCTCACTGCCGACGCGCTCCTCGCGCTGTGCCGCGGCCAGCTCGCCGGTTACAAGCGACCCAAGGAGATTCACTTCGTGCCCTTCGATCAATTCCCGCGTAGCACGACGGGTAAGGTGCAACGAGGAGAAGTCGAACGCTGGTTGCGCTGAACCAGAGGCGTTTTCACGAGCGAGTCCACGTAAACCGGTGACCCTCTCCCCCAAGATGACGACCAAGCGCGGCTGACGTCTTCTGCCGGGCGAGTTGAACGCTGCGCTCGGCCGGCCGGTGTCGGCAGGGTCCAGTCTGATGGCCAGCTCACCCGATCGCCGGCCGGCTCGTCGATCACAGCCACCTTCTCGGTAGGCTCGCCGCGCGCTCGCGGTAGTCTCACTGACCCCGGCTGCTCCCTGCCGCTGTCTGTGGTTCAATGGGATCTTCCGGATCCAGCCTATGAACTTCGACTTCGACGACATCATCGACCGTCGCCGCACCGGTGCGCTCAAGTGGGACAAATACGCCGGCCGGGACGTGATCCCAATGTGGGTAGCGGACATGGACTTTCGCTCCGCGCCCGCCATCTGTGACGCGCTCGAGCGCCGAGTCGCCCACGGCGTGTTCGGATACACCGATCCCACCGAGGAGCTCGCCCAGGCCATCGTCGGGGCGCTGGCGCGCGATCACGGCTGGAGCATCCGTCCGGAGTGGCTGATGTGGCTGCCGGGGCTGGTCACGGGAATCAACCTGGTGTGCCGCGCGATCGGCGAAGACGGTGACGATGTGATCACAGCCGTGCCCGTTTACCCTCCCTTCCTGTCGGGGCCGGTCAATCAGGGGCGCAACGTGGTGCGCGTTCCGATGCGACTCGACGGCGAGCGCTGGCGATGGGATGTCGAACGGCTGGAGGCCGCGATCACACCGCGCGCGCGGCTGCTGCTGTTATGCAATCCACATAATCCCGTGGGGCGTGTGTTCTCGCGCGAAGAGCTGCGGGAGCTCGCCCGCATCGCCGAGAAGCACGATCTGATCGTGTCCTCGGATGAAATCCACTGCGGCCTGGTATTGGACGAGGACAAGCCGCACAGACCTCTGGCAACGCTGGGCGAGGACATCGCTGCGCGGACCATCACCCTGATGGCCGCAAGCAAGACTTTCAACCTGCCGGGGTTGGGCTGCGCTTTCGCGGTGGTACCGAACCCGCAGCTCCGGGGTCTGCTCGCGGCGGCAGCGGCTGGGCTTGTGCCGCGCGTGAACGCCATGGGACTTGCCGCCACGCTCGCGGCCTACCGCGACAGCAAGGACTGGCAGCGTGCTCTCGTCGCCTACCTGCGGGGCAACCGTGATCTGGTCATCGAGCACATCCGTCAGATCCCAGGCCTGTCGATCACACCGATCGAGGCGACCTATCTCGCCTGGATCGGGGTCAGCGCGGCGCGAATCACGGAACCGGTCGCGTTCTTCGAACGCGCGGGTGTGGGCCTGTATGACGGCCGCGCGTTCGGCGCCGAGGGCTACGTACGGCTCAACTTCGGCTGCCCGCGTTCACTGCTCGTGAAGGCATTGGACCGCATCGCTTCGGCGCTTGCTGGCGGCCCCAGTCGAACCGATATGAGCCACTGAGAGCGAGCGGCGGCAGGCTGCCGAGACCCAGCACGCCGGGCTTGCGGTCTCAGCGGCCGGCGCGGGTTTGCGATACCATCTGGCGACAACAACACGCGATATCCGTATGGAGCGGTTCACAATCTCGCTGAGTGAAAGCCTGGCGCGGCAGTTCGACGAGCTGATCCATCGCAAGGGCTACGAAAACCGCTCCGAAGCCGTGCGCGACCTGGTGCGCGCCGAGCTCGAAAACTTCCGGCTCCAGCGGCAGGAGGCGCCGTACTGCGTGGCGGCGCTCAGCTACGTCTATAACCATCACGCGCGTGACCTGGCCGAGCGCCTGACCAACTTGCAGCACGAGCACCATCATCTCGTGCTGTCCACCATGCACGTGCACCTCGACCACGAGAACTGCTTGGAGACGCTGATCTTGCGCGGAGCAACGCCGGAGGTGACCACCTTCGCCAACCAGCTCATGGCCGAATCGCAGGTTCGCCACGGCCGGCTCCACCTGGTACCGGTGGACCTGGATCAGCACCACGATCACGACCACGAGCACGGCCACGGCCATGGGCACGTCCATAGCCGGCCGCGCACGTGAGCGGCGGAAAGATCGATCGGCGCTGACGGGAGGGCAAGAGTGCTGAAGACGGTAGTGCTCGCTTGCGCGCTGCTGGCGGCGACCCAGGTCTGTGCCGACACGCCGGAGGAGATCCTCGAAGGCTACGCCGCTCAGGCGCGCGCTGCCGATCCATCGTTCACCGGTTTCTCTGCGCAGGAGGGAGAGGCCTTCTACAAGGAGCCGCACGTCGTCAAGGGCGCTGGGGTCTGGAGCTGCTCCTCCTGCCATCTGAAAAACCCGCGCTATGCGATTCGGGCCCATAAGACGGACATCCCATGCCGCGCTTGCCACGTCATCAACGACTGGGAGCACCCCGAGCCGGCAACGGCGAAGAAGCGGGTAATCGACCCGTTCGCGCCTTCGGCCAACCCCATGCGCTTGACCGACGCGCACCGCGTGGAGACGTTCCTCAGGCTCAACTGCCTCTTGCTCTTGAAGCGCGAGTGCACCGTGCAAGAAAAAGGCAACGTCATCGCGTGGGTGATCAGCGTGGAGGGCGGGTCGCTGGGAGAGCAGATCTCGCCGAATCGCAGGCCGATCGGCGGAGTCGACGATCAGTAATGCAGCAGCTGGGCGAAACGGCCGAGCACCTGCACTCGGCACCGCTGGGCCTGCTTCTCCCGCAAGCGGAGTTGTGCGCTGAGGACCTTCCTTCCCCGGAGGATGTATGCCGATCGAGGCGATGAACCACTTCACCGTACTGACCCACGATCTCGAGGCGACCCGGCGCTTCTATGTCGGCCTCCTCGGCTTGAGGGAGGGTTACCGGCCGGACCTTGGATTTCCTGGGGCTTGGCTGTACGCGGGTAACCAAGCCGTCTTGCATATCATCGCGGGGCGCCCGCTTCCGTCCGAGCCGCGCGGTGTGCTCGATCACATGGCATTCAGCGCGAAGGACTTGCGCGCCACGGTGACCACGCTGAAGGCCGAAGGCATCGCATACGACCTGCGCCGGCAGCCCGACTCCGGAATCTGGCAGCTCTTCTGCTTCGATCCGAGCGGCGCGCGCGTCGAGTTGGATTTCGACGCCGGCGAGCCTACGCCGGGCGCCTAACGCGCACCGGCGCGGCCGAGCGTCTCACCGCGCGGCGAATGCGGGGGTCGCAGCGAACTCCGCTTGGAGGAAGTCGATCAACGTGCGCACCTTTGCTGACAGGTGCCGGCTGGACGGGTAGACCGCGTTGATCTCCAGCGGCTCGGTGGCGAACTCCGGCAGCAGCACGGTCAACTCGCCACGCTCGAGTTGATCGTGGATCAGCCAGTCGGGCATCAACGCCACACCCGCCCCCACGAGCAGCGCTTCGCGAATCGCGTGACCGTTGTTGGCCTTGAAGTTGCCCTGCACACGCACCCGGATCTCTTCGTCTGCAGCCTTGAACGCCCACTCGTTTCCGGTGGACAGGTACGCGTACAGCAGGCAGTTATGCTGTGCGAGGTCTTCGGGCTTCTCCGGCGCTCCGTGCGTGCCGAGGTAGCCCGGTGTGGCGCAGAGCACGCGCCGAGTCCGGCCGAGGAAACGAGCCACGAGGCTCGAGTCGGCCAAACGCCCCAACCTCACCGCGACGTCCACACCCTCGTCCACCAAATCGATGAAGCGATCGTTGAGCGAGAGCTCCACGGTCAATTCGGGGTACAGGTGCTGGAACTTCAGCATCATCGGCGTGAGGAAGATCTGCCCCAGGGCGATCGACCCGTTCACGTGCAGCGTACCGGTCAAGGTGGCTTGGAGCCGGCCGAGCGCGCCCTCCGCCTCGCGCACTTCGCCGACGATCTGCTTGCAGCGCTCGTAGAATGAGGCGCCCGGCTGCGTCAGAGTAAGGCTGCGGGTGGAGCGGTTCAGCAGGCGGGTCTTGAAGCGTTTCTCCAGGGCTGTGAGCTGCTTGCTGATGGTCGGTTGGGTGGTACCCAGCTCTTGTGCCACCGCGGAGAAACTGCCGGTTTCCACGATGCGCACGAACATCTGCATCGCCTCAAGACGGTCCATGGCTATCCTTTGAATCCGCGGCCGGCGATCGGCGCAGCGGGCGGGAAGTCGTCCATGCGGCAAGGTCCCGGAACACGCTCCAAGGGGACAGGCGCCGCGCTGGATCGGAGAGACTCGGAGTGGTGCTGCGACACATCAGTGCTCGCGGCCGCCTTGCCGCGATCGCCTACCTGAGAGCCGCGACACGGCGCGCATACGCCTGTGTGTAGGCCGCGTACACCGCTTCGCTAAAACAGACGAGCAACACCTTGTCCAAGCGTGCATCCTGTTCCACAAAATCGGCCGTCTCATCGACGGCAATTCGCGCCGCGCGGTCGACCGGGTACCCGTAGATGCCGCAACTGATGGCGGGGAATGCCAGCGTGCGGATGCCATTCTGGACCGCGAGGGTGAGCGAGTTCCGATAGCAGCGCGCCAGCGTCTCGGCTTCTCCACGCGTGCCGCCGGACCAGATCGGACCGACGGTATGGATTACGTAGCGCGCCGGGAGCCGATATCCTCGCGTCAGCTTGGCCTCTCCGGGCGCGCAGCCATTGAGCAGCCGGCATTCCCCCAGCAATTCCGGCCCCGCAGCCCGGTGAATCGCTCCATCGACGCCGCCGCCACCGAGCAAACTCGAGTTCGCCGCATTGACGATCGCGTCCACCTCGAGCGTGACGATGTTGTCACGCGTCACGATCAGCCGTCGCGCCAGCCCCGCTGTGTGCTCCATAAGCCGCTCTGTCATGGTGAATTATAATCGGCCTCTTCGCGCCATGAGTCCGAACTTGCTCCGCACAAAACATTCTGTCGACAGGAGACCCGAACCGTGAACGCGCTGCGTACGCTTGTCGTCGTAGCAGCCGTCGCAGGTCTCACCGCGTGCGCCCAGGCTCCGGTGACGGGACGCAAGCAGCTCATGATCGTCTCCGAGTCCCAGGCCATCGAGGCCTCCAAGCAAGCCTACGCACAGACGCTCGGGCCGATCAAGCAGAAAGGCAAGCTCAACGACGACCCGGCGCTCAAAGCGCGCGTCGACAGCATCACGGCACGGCTCATTCCGCAGGCGATCGCATACCGTCCCGAGACGGCGGCCTGGGAGTGGCAGGTCAACGTGATCGACGACCCCAAGACACTCAATGCCTGGTGCATGGCCGGCGGGCGCATGGCCATCTATTCCGGCATCATCCAGCAGCTCAACCTCACCGACGATGAGATCGCGCAGGTCATGGGCCACGAGATCGCGCATGCGCTGGCTAAGCACACCGCGGAGCGCATGTCCGTTGCAGTCGCCTCGCAGACGGCGCTGCAGGTAGGAGCGGTCTTGCTCGGGACCGGCAGCACGAGCCGCCAAGCGGCGCTACAGGCCGCCGCGGTGGCCACGACGGTCGGCGTGCAACTGCCGAACAGCCGTGAGCAAGAGGCGGAGGCGGACCGCATCGGCATCGAGCTGGCGGCGAAAGCCGGCTTCGACCCTCGCGCCGCGCCTGCACTGTGGACGAAGATGATCGCTGCGACCGGCGGCACGGGGCACTCGGATTGGCTGAGCACGCATCCGGCCAGCGAGAAGCGGATGGCGGCGCTCGCGCAGCTCGTACCGCAGATGATGCCCTATTACGAAGACCAGACCCCGCGTCCGGTCTACAAGTTCAAGGCCGCGCCAGCGTGAGCGTGCACGACGGATCGAGGGTAGGCGAGAACTCCCGCCTGCTGTCGTGACGACGGTAGCACGGCGCGGAATCGAAACCTCGGAGGAGAGCCTCGCGCCCTATGCAGTCGGCATGAACGCTCTCGCTGCCTGGATTCCTTCGGTCGCAGTGCTTAGCGGATTCGGGCGCCGATGTCCAGCCCTCTGTGGATAAGTCTGTGAGTAACGACGCCGGCTCCGCTCCGGTTTGTTCTACCGAGCCGTTGGCCGAGGCGCCGCTTAGCGCCCGAAATTTGCTCGATTAGCCTTCCAAATCAATCTATTAGCGGAGAGAGCCGGGCGGGGGATAAGTTTTCCGTGGTTTTTCAAGAGCTAGGCTAACCGATGTGCATAATCCACCGCCTCGGAAACCCGCAATCCCAATAGCGGCGGGAGCTTTGCGGATTGTCCTCGATGCGTCGAAGTCCGCGCGACGCGCGTCTCAAACAGCGGATACCGACCCGAGCGAGCCCTAGGCTTTGGCGGCTGGGACTCGTGCCGGCGTTCCTATGCAGGCAGACCTTGCCCCCAGCGCCCGTAGCGCAGCGTCGCGACATCGAGCTTGACGGTCGGATCGTCGATCGCCTTGCGCAGCACGCCTGGCTCGTACCGATAGCTGTCAAGGCGCCATTGCTTGAGGATGCCAAGCGCCAGCGAAAAATCCGAATAGTTCAATACATAGAGCTTGCTCAGATCGAAGGACTCGCCCGAATCAAGCGATTTGATCAAGTCGCGGAGTGTGGATGAAGTGGCTTCAGTGGGGTCGGAACGGATCTTCTTCAGGGCCTCCTGCATGGCGTCCATACGGTCTCCGTTTGTTTTCTGGGCGTGCGCGCATCCTAGCCATCCGGCCTAGGCACGTCAAACGGAGCTGCAAGTATTTGATCCAGCACCGTCCTGATTGTGACACTGCCAAACGATCGGCGAGGGTGTTGCCGCCTGCATCCGGATCGTGCAAAGAGCTGCCGGCGGCGCGCCGGCGTGTCGGGCGTGGTCGCGGTCGTGTGGTCTATCCTTCGGCAGCCTTCGACTCGCCGCCCGGATTCGAGCGCGCCGTTACTTCTTGCTGCTCTGGAACCTGGATAGCTCGATCTGGTTCACGGTGATCTGGGTGCGGCCAACCATGGTCTCGATGTAGCTCCGCTCGATCTCCTGTGCGCGGCGCACGCGCAGCTCCGACACGATGGTGTCGCGCACCTCCGACAGCGGCCGATATTGTGAGGGCTTCTTGTCTACCAGCTTCACCACGTGCCACCCGCTGGCGGAATGGATCGGGCCGACAACCTCTCCCTTGTCCATCTTGATGACCGCAGCGCGGATCTCTGGCAGCAACTGCGTCTCCGGCAACCATCCCAGATCCCCACCTTTCGAGGCAGCGTCCTTCTGGTCCGAGTTGGCGCTCGCCAGTTTCGCGAAGTCGGCGCCCTTGGCCTGTGCCTTGGCGGCCAGGTCAGCGGCTTTCTTCTGTGCCGCGCCAGCGGTTTCTCTGTCCGCGGTCTCTGGCGACGCGATGAAGATCTGGGCGAGCTGATATTGCGCGGGGATGGTGAACGCGGCCTTGCTGGCTTCGTACGCGCGCTTGACATCCTCCTCGGACGGGAAGCTCGCAGGCGGACGGGCGACGTCGCTCATGTAGAACTGCAACAGCGCGCCCTCCCGCGCCCGCTCCATCGACAACACGACTTCCGGCCTCTTGTCCCAACCCTTGGACTTGGCTTCTGCAAGCAGGGCTTGGCGGATCAGTTCGTTGCGGACCAGCCGATCCAACTCACGCGCGCCACTGATCTGCTTGCGGATCTCTTCCGGCTGAGCGTCGAGCAGACGGCGTATCTCCGATGTCCTGACCTCGACGTTCCCCATTTTCCCCAGCACCGGATCCGCGGCATCAGGCTGTTGCGCGAGCGCGATGCCTGCCAGTGAGAGGCTAGTCAGACAAAACGTTCCAATCATCCGAACGATCACGATGGTCCTTCTCCTTGTTGGGCGCCGGCATTATCGCGCATCGGCCACAGCCGCGATATGGTACCGGAGCTAGGGAAAGGCACCGCACTTGGGCGATCTCGAACGGGACCCGGGGTTGCGCCCGCTCAAGCGAGTCGTTGAGATCCCGGTCTTTTGTCGGCGCTCGACGTCAGGCGATCACGAAGACCGTCTCCGGTGGAAGGACCGACGCGCAGGCTCAGGCGACCGGCTCGCCTACGACGCGGCGGATGTACCAGTCGTAGGCTTGGCGCAGGCCATGCTCGAACGACGTCTTTGCCCGCCAGCCGAGCGCCGTCAGGCGCGACACGTCCAAGACCTTGCGCGGGGTTCCGTCGGGCTTGGTCCGGTCGAACACGAACTCGCCCTCGTAGCCCGCAATCCTAGCAATCGCCTGCGCCAGCTCCAGGATCGTCATGTCCCGGCCGGTGCCCACATTCAAATGGAGCTCACCCGAGTAATGCCGCATCATGAATACGAGCGCATCGGCCAGGTCGTCGACGAACAGGAACTCGCGTCGGGGCGTCCCGGTACCCCATAGCTCCACCGTCGGGCTGGCGTTGGCCTTGGCCGCGTGGATCTTCACCTGGAGCGCCGCCACTACATGGCCTTGTAGCACGTCGTAGTTGTCTCCAGGGCCGTACAGGTTCGTCGGCATGGCCGAGATGAAGTCGCACCCGTATTGCTTGCGGTACGCCTGACACAGCTTGATGCCTGCGATCTTCGCGATCGCATACCACTCGTTGGTCGGTTCCAACGCAGCGGTGAGCAGCACTTCCTCGGACATCGGCTGCGGCGCGAGCTTGGGGTACACGCACGAGGAACCCAGGAACAGCAGCTTCTCCACGCCGGCCTTCCAGGCCGCATGGATGATGTTGGTCTCGATCGCCAGGTTGTCGTAGAGGAACTCGGCGGGTCGGCTCGCGTTGGCCAGGATGCCGCCGACGGTGGCGGCGGCAACGAACACCGCATGCGGCCTGCTCGCCGCCATCCAGCTCTCTACGTCTTGCTGGCGCCGAAGATCGACCTCCCGTCGCGAGACGGTCAGAACTTCGCATCCCTCTCCGGCAAGGCGACGGACAATGGCCGCACCGGCCATGCCGCGATGGCCAGCGACCCAGACGCGCTTCCCCTCGAGACGATAGTCCTCTGGTTGCCTCATGTGCCTGCGCTATCCGAGAGCGTGCGCGCATGTTAGCAGTAACGGCAGCCTCTCGGAGCGGTCCGCTTGTGTGCACGCCTCTGCGAAGCGGCCGAGCGGTAGTCCAGCATCGCTGGGCGTCGCCGAGCCTGTGCCGCAGCCGTGTTTCGCCGGTTCCGCCGCGCTCTCCGCGGCAGCCCGTTCGGAGATGCGTTTGCGCAGCACGAAGAACGCAGCCGTGGGCCGCAGGCGCTGCAATGGATTGCGTGGATGGTAGTTGACGTTCCACGCGAACAGCGTCGAGAGCATGCTGTCGATCCTGGCCGCGACAGAGCTGTTGTAGAAATCCACACGCCATCGGCGGAACACCCGCTCCGTTAACGGGAACGCACACAGCTGCTTCGAAATGGTGTCCAACCCGCTTCCGTCCAACATCGAAACTAAGAGCGAAAGCGGGATGCCGCGCTCGCTCTTGGTGAGACCGCGTCTCGGCTTGCGCCAATCCCCCATGGACACGATGGGCTCGCGCAGGAGCAGATGTCCTCCCGGCCTGAGCACGCGTGCGAGCTCACGCACAACGCATGTCACGTTGGGGATGTGATGCAACACGCCAAGGCAGGTCACCAGATCGAATGTTGCAGCCGGAAAGGCAAGCCGCCCGTCCGAGCGCGGCTTCACGTACTTCGCCGGGACACCGTGAACTTCGGCGCGGACGAACGCATCCGACGGATCGACGATCGTCACCGACTTCACCCGCTGGATGATCGGAAGGAGCTCGTCGCCGTAGGCGCTCCCAAACCCCAGGACGTGCTCGAAATCTCGGTTTGTCAGATGCCTGTACCCGTGCAGCCGATTCAACGCGTGATACGCATAGCGGTACGACTCGTGATCCCTCGCGCCCAGATCGGCATACCCGTTTCGCTCCTCGGCAACCCACTGCGCGATCTGCGCCGGGTCGAAGTCATCTCCGTAGAGCTTCTCTCCCGAAAGGTACGGTTCCAGTGGATCCATTCGTCACCCGCACTGGGCAGCAGGCCCGGAGCGCCAGCCGTGAACGCCATATGCCGCACGCGTGCAGCACAGCCCTCTCGACCGCCGCGGGCCCCTGTGGGTCACGCGTTGGTGCTCCCGAACAGGAGTCGGCGGGCGACACGCACCATGAACAAGGAGTTCGTGATCAGATAGCGCTTCCACAGCCGGCGCGGCTCGCTCAGCAGCCGAAAGCACCATTCGAGCCCCGCCCGGCGCATCCACGGCGGCGCCCGCCGCATGCGGGCCGCGTGGAAGTCGAACGCAGCTCCCACACCCAGGAGCACAGCCTGCAGTTGGCTGCGGTTCGCGGACATCCATAGCTCCTGTTTCGGGCATCCCAACCCGACGAAGACCAGATGCGGTTGAGCGCTCCGGATGCGCTCCACCATCTGCGCAGTTTCCTGCTCAGTGAGCGGGCGGAACGGAGGCGCGTGCATCCCGGCCAGCCGCAGCCGCGGGAATTGCTGCAAGAGGTTTGCCGTGAGCCGTGCGAGCGTATCGGCGGTACTCCCGTACAGGAACACGCTCAGGCCGCGCTCCTCTGCGGTCGCGCACAGATTCCACATCAAGTCCGGCCCATCGATCCGCTCCTGCCCGCAGTGACCAGCGCGGCGAAGCAGCCAGGCGACGGGCATGCCGTCCGGAGTTGCCAGATCGGCGCCGTTGATGGCATCCAGAAGCGTCGTGTCACGGCCGGCCGTTACGACCGAGTGCACATTGCAGAGACACACGTAGCGCGCCTCCCGGCGAGACGCCCAGGCTGCGATCAGCTCTATCGCGCTCGCCCAAGACAGAGCATGCACTCGCACGCCTAGGACGTCGGCATTGGGCGGGGGGATGTGCATCGAGGGTTCTCTCTACGCCGGAGCGGACTGAGGCTGGTTTCCGCGGCGAAGTGGCCGTGTAGGCGCGCATGCCGGAGACATCGAGCGCCGGTACAACGGAGAGGGACCGCCTTCTCGAAGCGGCGGCCTTCCGTTACTCGATGCCGGCCTGGGCTCGGCGCAGCGCTCTAGCTGACGGATGCACACGCACGTGACTCCGCGATCGCCGCTTCGTAGACGCTCATCAGTTGCCCGTAGTTCGTGTCCGGCGCGTATCTCGCCTCGTATGCTTCGCGGGCTGCCTGCCCCATTCGCCGGAGCAGATCCGGGTGCTGTTCCGCCCACGAGATCTTGCGCGCCAAGTCGGATGCGGAAGCCGGCTCGAACAGCAGGCCGGTTCGCCCCTCCTCCACCAGCTCTCGCATCGCCCCTAGCCGGCTCGCGATCACCGGCAACCCACAGGCGAGAGCCTCGACCAGCACGACCGGGAAGCTCTCGTAACAGATGCTCGGCAAGATCAGATAGGACGCGGAACGCATCTCGGCATACACTGCCTGCTGCGGCCGCCAGCCGCACAGCTCGGCGTTCCGCGCTGCGCGGAGAGCAGCTCCGGCATCGCCGCTTCCGATCACGCGCAGCCGCACGCCGGGCACCGCGCGAAGCGCTTCGCCGAGCACATCCACGCCCTTCTCGGGCGAAAGCCTGCCCACGTACAAAGCCCCGTTCCGCTCGCCGGCTGCCGGCCGCGGCAGATCGACGAAGTTCGGCTTGACCGAGACGCGGCGCTCCGGCAGCCCCCCTTCGATGAGCTTCGCGCGGCTGAATTCACTGAGCGCGATGTAGCGCGTAACCTTGTGCTGATAGGTCCCGAGCACTCGGTGTGCGGCGAGCACACCGGCCGCCGCCGCCGACCCGGGCAAGGAGCCCCGGTAACAGCGGTGGAGCACGGCACGCCATGGGACGCGGCCTACGCAGTCCTCACAGACATGGCCGTCTCGCAATAGCATCGCCTGGGGGCACAACAGGCGGAAGTTATGCACCGTCTGCACCACCGGCACGCCGATCCTCGACGCGAGCCAATACACCGAGGGCGACAACAGCGGAAACGTGTTGTGCACATGGATCACGGCCGGCTCGAACTCGCGCCCTATCGCTTGCATCTCACGCATGGTGCGGCGGGACCAGAACGCGGCACCGGCGGTCCTCAGCCGGCCCGAGGCACCGATCTCGTCGTTGTGCCGCTGATACAGGCGAACCTCATGGCCGTGACTGCGCAGCAGACCGATCTCCGCTTCGACCACGCTGTCCTCGCCACCACGGCGCTGATATGCGTTATGCGCGATCAATACTCTCGGAGGCCGCCGCTCCATCCGCGCCCTTTCCCGCACACAAGTGGACCGCCCGGCTCAGGATCGCTCTGCACCGTTATCTAGCTCCTGCTCTGACACCCCGGACCTGCGGCCCTCCTCGGACCAACACCGGCAACTCGTCCAAGACGATCTCGCGCCCCTGTGCCCCATCCTTGCGCGCAGCCGAGCGGCCGTCGACCCGCTCGATCGTGGTGATGTCGAATTCGGCGGGCAGGTTCCAGGGATGCGCTCCCGCCGTTGACCACAGGATCCGCGCAGGACGTGCATCGGCGTCCAGCAACCTGCATTCCCACACGCTCTCGGCCTGCTGACAACCCTCCAGACGGCCGCCAACGAGCCAGCCGAAGACAGCGGCATAGGCAGTCGCGGCCGGCTTGATGTCCCCGGAGTCCGGCTCGATCAGGCCGCCCATGGTGGCGTTGTCCCACGCGTACCAGTAGAACCGGCTCACGCCAGCATCGGCGGCGACGATCAGCGCTCGTGCCAGGTAACCGGCCGACAGCTCCTCGTCCAGAACGCGATATCGGCTTGCGTTGGGCACGCGCCGATTCGCGAAATACCATCCTGTCTCGGTATTCCAGAGCTCGCGCCCGGACAGCCCGTATTGCTCCATCAGCGCACGCAGGTCGCGCGCCAAGCCTCCCAACCGCTCCGGAGCCTCGTGGGCATACACATAGAAATGAAACCCGACGATGTCGACGCATCGCCCGCCACCGGCGGCGAGGAAAGATCTCAACCACGCGATCCCTTTCTCCTTCTCCGTCGCGGACGGGGAGACGACTCTCGCTGCGGGGTCCACTTCCTTGATGGTCCGATACGCCTCGCAGGTAAGCGTGCGCATCGCCTCCGGCGAGCCGGTGAAGAAGCGCGTCAGGTTCGGCTCATTCCAGATCTCGTACTGGCGGATGCGGCCCTTGTACCGCGCCGCCACGGTCCGGACATATTCGCGCCACGTCGCCAGGTTCCGCGGCTCGGCCGCCCAGCCGGGAGTGTTGTACGCCGAGGCCTCTTGCGGTCTCGCCGATGCCCAAGTCGGGGACAGGCCGAGCGGCAGCAGGATCTCGACCCCCTTGGCTTGCGCCATTTCGACGTATCGATCCAGGCGCCGGAAATCCCACTTGCTGAGCTCGGGCTCGAGATGCGGCCAGGATGCATGTGCGTCCCACAGCCGCCAGCTGCCGAACGGCACTCGTGGCCATGCAGTCGTCGTGTCGGCGCGATGGATGTGCAGTCCGAAATAGCTGCGAGAGATCACGGGCCCGTGCGCGACACCGCCCGCGGTGTCCGTTGCCGCCCAGAGCCCGCTCGCAAAGAGCGCCACGACGAGCGCACCGGCGACCAGCCGCGTTCTCATCGCGACTCCAGCGCGCTCCGGATGCCGTCCGCAAAACGCGAGACCATCGCATCCAGCGTATAGACCGCCGCGCTCTCTCGGCAGCCCGCACGCAGGCGCATGAGCCGCTCCCGGTCGATCACCAGCGCCGCGACGCTCTGCGCGTATGCCACCGGATTGTCGGGCGTGATCAACCCGTTGGTGCCATCCTCCAGATACTCGATCTCCGGGGAGTGAAACCTCCACGCCGTGGTGACCATCGGGCGCTCCAGTGCGAAAGCGTCCAGGATCGACAGCCCCACCAGTCCGGGCATGAGCAATACGTCTCCCAGCAGCAGGTGCAGCGCCTTCTCGCGGCCAGACAGTGCGCCCCGCCAGAGGACCCAATCATGGGCGGCGGCAAACCGCGCCACGGTTTCGCGTTCCGGCCCATCCCCGATGATCAGCAGGCGAAAGTTGGGAAGCAGGTTGCGGATGTGCCCGGCCGCCTCGAGCAGAAAGCCCAGCCGCTTCTCGCGATACAGGGAGCCGAGGTACACCCCTACCGGCGATTCCGCCAAGCCGACATCGCGTCGTGTCGAATCGAGCTCCTCCTGTGAGACCGAGTTCCCTAGAGCCGTCAGTGCGCGCGTGTCGATCGCGTTGTTGAGATTCGTGATGCGTCCCTGCGGAAAGCCGCTCTCCTCGATCGCGCGCACGCTGCGTTGCGTGTAAGCGAACCACCAGTCGACGCGTCGCGCCTCCCAGCGCTTGAACCGCTCTCGGAGCCAGCCGCCTTCCCGAGCCTGCCAATTTCGTCCATGCCCCCAAAACGCCAGGCGGAAGCGCCTGGGCCGAACCACCAGCCAGTGGTTGTAGATCAGCTTGTTCTCGTGCGCGACGATGACGAGATCGGCACCATCGAGGACGGGTCCCAGGGGCTGCCAACACAGCCGCGACCCCATGTAGTAGCGCGTCCGCAGCGGATGAGCCCAGTCCAAGCGGCCGCCGTCGCGTTTCGCCTCTTCGTCCGGCGTTGCTTGCCCCGTCGCCAGATGCAAGTCGATGGCCTGCACCACGAGCGCTTCCCTCAACTTCTCGAACAGCGCAACGCGATAGCTCGTGAGCCGGCGCTGAACGATCAAGACGCGACGTCTGCATGTTCCAGCCATTGCTCTAGCCGCTGTCATCCGCCCCGCGGATCTGCTGCGCCGGCACGGCGCTGGAGCGCCGCACCGGTCCCGCACACCAGCGCGAGCACCACCGTGTTCGGCCCGAGCATGCCGGCGAAGGATTTCTCCATGAGCCCGTTGGTGAGCGCGAACAGCAATGCGCTGAGCGCGGCCCACGGCAGCCACCTTCCTGCGCCTTGCGCTTGCGACCAGTTGCGCAACGTGGTCCAGGACAGGGCTGCGATAAAAGCGAGCAGCAGCGCGGTGCCGACTACGCCGAAGCTCAGCAGACTCTCGAGCAGGAAGTTGTGAGCGGATCCCGTCGATCCACCCCAACGGAAGCTCCACGCCTCCGGGATGACGGTACGCGGGCTGCCCAGCCCATAACCGAACCAAGGCGCTGCCCACCAGATCGCCACGCAGGCGCGCCAAATCTCAATCCGGCCGGTAAAGGTCATGATCTCGGCCGCATGCCCGGTACGGGAGAACACCGCTGCGATGGCCGCGATCGACGCATGAATCAGGTCGGGATAGGCAACCACAACCAGTGAACCGGCCATGACGATAGCGAGTACCGTCAATCCCGCGGCTCCGCGCATCAGCGCAGGCAGCAGCAGGCTCGCGCCCAATCCGAGCAAAGCCGTGCGACTCCCCGTCAGCAGCAGCATCCCAGTGGAGAGAAGGAAGCCGATGACGGCCAGCGCGCGCAGCGCCCGCTGCTCGCTCGTCTTTGCGGTATAGACCGCGCCGATGCACGCCATCGCAGCGATCTGCCCGAGGCTGTTCGGCGCCCCGGTCAGGCCCCGAAGCCTGCCTTCGCCCGCAACGTGCGTCGCGACGGCGAATCCGGGCGCCACGATGTATAACGCCAGCGACCCCACAAGGATCGCACCGGCAAGCACGAAGAGCACGATCCATGCGCGCTGTAACTCTCGGTCCGTCCACGTGGCCATCGTCGCCGCAGTCAGCGCGGTCCCCAGCAGCGCCAATCCCCCACCCAGCGCAAGGACGCGGGTAGTCGAGTAGCCGGCGCTCATCAAAGCGAACACCGCATAGGCGAGGAACAGTCCAGTGCTGCGGTGATGGAACGCGGAACGCGCACCGTGCAGCGACGCGTAAGCGAGCAACACCAGGTACATCAGCATCTTCATCAGCGACTGCGCATCGAATCCCGATGCCGCCGCGTTGCCGGCCTGCTTCAAGGTGAAGTCCACCAGGAAGTACGTGATGCCGAGCAGCAGGGCTCCCGTGGTTGCGCCGCTGTCCCTGAGGTAGCTCAGCAGAGCGATTCCCACCACTGCCAGAGACACCAGCGTCAGCGGTGCTACGAGCGGCAGGATCGGCGTTTGCAGCGCGATCCAAACAATCCCGGTGATGGCCGCCAGCGTGAATACACATAGCACCGCGAGCGCGTTGCGGGCGCGAACCTCCACAGCGTCGGGCCAACGCGTCGTGCTCGCCGCACTCTCGAGCTTCATCGCGCGCACCTAACTCTGCTCTTGGCAATGACCGAGCACCGTTCGAGCGAGCAGGACGCCTGCGGTGAGCTCGGCCACGGCCACGCCGAGCACCGCTCCGCGTTCTCGAAACACCAGTGCGCCGAGGCAGGTCGCCGACGCCGAGACGAGGAACGCGACGGCGGCGATGCGCGACGCCACCGCGAAACCGCCGAAAGCTCGCAACCCCGTCTGCCAGATCCCGCGTAGCAAGCTCGCTGCAAATGCCACGCCCCAGCACAGCGACAGCACGGGAAGATCGGCGTACTTACCGGCAAACAGGCGCTGCGCAACCCAACCACTCAGCGCCACAACGGCGCACGCCCAGAGCACCAGGGTTCCGAGCAGGAGCATGGATGCGCGCTGGAGCAGTGCTCTGATCTCTGGTCCCTGTCCCGCCGCAGCGCACTGCGATAGACGAGGCAGCGCGCTCTTGGTCCATGCGGCCAGGAGCGTCGCCAGCGGAGCGAACAGCAGGCGCACGGCCGACACCTTCGCGAGCGCTTCCAGACCCAGCAGCGCAGAGACCAGGTAGATATACCCCTGGCTCTGGAGCCAGGTGATCTGACTGGAAGCGAGCGACCATCTCCCGCGCGCCCACCAGTAGACCAGAGCGCGACGCAGGCGGCTCACCTTCGTCTCGATCGACGCCGCCACCGGGGCAACAGCGATCCACGCGCAGATCCCCGCAACGCCGACGCAGATCAGAGCCGCGGAAGCCGACAGCGAATCGGCGGTCCACAGGACCGCGCACCCGCTCGCGATGCCAGCGATATAGGTCAGATCGACCCAGAGCAGCCGATCGAGACGCTCCAAAGCGAACGCCTGCGCTCTCTGCAGATCCCATGCGATCCACCCGACCGCCGCGAAGGCCGTAGCGAAACCGAAGCCGCGCGGGCCCAAGCTCGGTGAACGCAGCTCGAGCGCCTCCCACAACAGCGCGCCCGCCGCTGCAAGCCCCAACCACCAAGCGATCGCCGCACGCGCGTTCCACTGCAGATAGCGGGCCCGGCCGCCGGGGGCCAGAGCCGACGCTCTGACGATGAGCGGGCCGGAGACGAGTCCATCCTGGATGCTGGACGAGTACAATGCCAGTGACATGCCGAGGACATACAATCCGTACTCGGACGGGGCCGTCGCCCGGATGAGCAGCAGCCCAACGGCCAGGCTCGCCAGACTGCTCCCCGCCTGTCCGCACAGCGGGATCAGGTATCGGAAGCGACGCCACGCGGCGCTGTGCACCTGATGGGTACGCCGCGCGCCGAGGGCTGCGTCTGCTGGCTCGCCATCCGTGTCACGAGTTCCCATGCTACCTCTCGCCCACCATCGACCTGCCGCGTGCGCGGTCAAGCTCGGGCCGATCCGACCATCCGGACCCTGAAGTCAGGCTCGAGCGAGGCCAGCAGGCTCACCAAGAAATCGTCCTGCAGCCTGTAGGCGTCTCGCTCGTTCCGATCGATCGAGGAGATCCGCACCACCATGCCGTCGGCAATCACACCCTTGAGGCCGTAGGCCAGTTGCGCAAGCTTGCGGCGGATCCCCGGAAGGGTCGCACGGTCGCCCACCGTGACCCAGTAGGTGATGGGCTCATGCCGCGCCCCCTGGACCGCGACCAGTCGCTGGACTTGCAACGCACCGAAACGGGTGTCGATCGAGTCCTGTGTGGAGCGCGCCACTTCGAATCCTTGCGAGGCGTAGCAGTACTCGGGCCGATGCACCTGGGTCGTCTCGCCTCTTTGATCTCCGCCATAGGCGATGGAGAGCATCACGCGCTTGCCATGGCCGTTCACGTACGTCCGCGCGAGCACCTGGTCGTAGAGCTTGTCGATGCGTGCCTGCACTACGGGGCTCACCGCGATCGGAGCCATCGAAGCGTCGAACCGCCAGTCGCCGAATTGCATCGGAATCGACCGCTCGAGAGAGATCCGAGGCGTCCCATCCGCCAGTCGGTGCACGGGTCTCGCTGCGAATGCTGCCCACGCAGTCGTGACCATCACGATGCCGACGATCGCGTTACGGACCGGGAATACATCGTTCCACGAGCTCATGCGTGCCAACGCTCAGCACACCAAGGCGACCGCAACCGAAAAGACAGCCACTGCTTCATGCTCAGATCGAATCCGCGCCTACCCGACAACGTCGCTCCTGAGCCGCTTGACGCGGCCCAAGCCTTGATCCACCACGACGAGCATCACCAGGGCAGCCACGAACAGCACGATGCCGGCGAACCCGTGCAAGAAGCCCTGACCGGCTGCGTCTCCGAGGTGATAGGTGATGAGCACCAGCACGAGCACTCGCAGGAGGTTCGCGGCGAAGCCGATCGGAAGGATGCTCAGCGCCAACACAGCGTTGCGGATCCAGCTCGTGTGACGGACCAGATACAGGTAGAGCAGCCCGAGCGCGGAGAGCGAGAACAGCGAGTGCAGCCCGGAGCAGGCATCGGCCACCAGCAGCTCATACTGACCGACAGTGAGCACTACGCCGTTGCGCGCAACCGGGTAGCCCGCTGCGTAGAGCAACTGCTCCGCCGCCACCGAAACGGACTGCTTGAGCGGCAAGGTGAGCGAGTCCACCAGGATGCCCGGCAGCGGAACCAGGAACAGTAGGAACAGGACCGGGAACCATGCATCGCGCAACGCGCGCCAACCCGATGCGATCAGCAGCACGCCCAGCATCACCGGGATCTGGGAGCCCACTTCCAGGATCGGAATGTCCTGCGAGCGACCGAGCGTGTAGCTCAGCAAGCCCACCGCAAGCAGGATCCCGCCGGGAGCGCCCTGCGGATGCTGAGCTGGCATCGTGAGCGCCCGGCGGCTGCGCCACATCAAGAACAGCGACACCGCGAGGATGAGCGGCCCATGACTCTGCTCCTCGGTCCGCCAGCTCGTGCGTGCCAGGTCGAGGTAGGTCGGGACGTACAGCGCCCCGAGCCCGACCAGGATCGGGGCCCAGGACCACCAAGCGGCGCGCTCCAGCGTCGCTTGCCTAGCGAGGTCTGCGCTCGTCATGGCGTCTGCACGCGGCATGCGTGCGGGTCACGTCCGCAGCGCGAGATTGGGGAGCAGGCAGCATCGGATCAGAAGTCGTTCAGCACGGAGCCGACGACTCGACCGCCGGTGTCGGTGACCGATGCCGCCAGATCCTGAACCGCGCGCAGGCAAGTCCGATCCTTGCGCACGACGAGTAAGGCGCCGCCCGACCGCACCGCGATCACCTGCGCATCGGCGCTGAGCTCGGCCGCCGGAGTGTCGACGATCACGATGTCGAACGCGGCACTCAGCTCGCGGGTGAGGTCCGCGAGTGCGGCCCGGCCCAGTAGTTCCTGCGGGTTCGGAGGCGATGGGCCGGCCGGAAGGACGGACATGTCGAGCAGACCGGGCACCCGGTGCAACTCTTCGTGGCCTCTGCGACCCGAGAGCATCGTGGACAAGCCAAGCTTGTCGCTGAGGTCGAATAGCCTGTGCTGGCGCGGATGACGCATGTCGGCATCCACCAGGAGCGTGCGCTCGCCCAGCTGCGAGCACACCACCGCCAGGTTCGCGGCCAGATAGCTCCGCCCTTCGCCCCGGCCCGGGCTGATGATCGCAAGGACTTTGCGCTCAGGAGAGAACCACCGCAGCATGAGCTGACTGCGCAGCGCCCGCAGCTGTTCCACCTGCCTGCTGAACGGTTGATAGGCGGCGATCACCTCCGGGCCTAGCCCGTTGTCTTGGCCATGCAGGTAGGGATATTCGAACTGCGCGGAGAGCATCTGCTGGATGTCCTGTTCGGAAACCAGGCCGAGCTGAACGGCCGCTTCCCCGAACTTCAGACCATGTTCCCGCTGTAGCCGCAGTACTCGCTCCGCATCCGCGGGCGTGAGCTTGCCCGCGTCGATCAGCAACGCGCCGATAGAGCGCTCGCCGGAACGGCTTGCCGCGGCCACCGGCCAGAGCTTGGTGCCGTCGCGTAATGCAGTCATCATCGGGACGCGATCGTCAGCCCGCGGCGCGTAACCCATCGCTTGCCCGGCGCCGCCACGGCCAGCGCCGGCGCTTCTGGACACGCCCCTTGTCCAGCGCGGCCAAAACGGGGAAATCGAAGCCGGTGACCAGATCCTCCAGCGAGCGCACCCGTTTGTCGAGCACTTCTCGGAGCAGCGCGAGGCCGAGCCCCAGCAGCGTTCCGAACACGAGCCCCAAGGCGCAGTTGAGTATGGGCTTGGGAAAGGACGGCTCCAACGGCGCGATGGCCCGATTCAGGATGGAGATGTTGGTTTGACTCGTCTGACTCTCGAAGCTGGTCTGAGTGAAGCGCTGCGACGCCGCGTCATAGGCCTTTTGCGCGGAATCGACTTCTTTGAGCAGGACCGCCATCTCGTCGCGTCCTTCACTCAAGCGGAGCACCCGCGCTTTCTGTTCGGCAACCGCCTCCCGCAACTCCGTGGCACGGCGATCGGCGATGCGCGCCGTGTTGTCGATCGCATTCGCTGCGGTTGCGATCTCCGCCTTCAGCCTGATTCCCTGCTGTTCGATATCCGCCTTCAGGCGCAGCACCTCCGGATGGTTCGCGCCCAGCTGCGAGGAGACCTGCTCCAGCTTGGCCTCGCTCGCGGCGAGCGAGGCCTTGAGGTTCTGAATCAGCGGATTGGCCAGCACGTCGGGCAGACTGTCGGGATTGGCGCCGCGCGCCAGGAATTCGCGCAGCTGTCGCTGCCGCGACGATGCATCCGCCGCCTGGGCCTGTGCCGCCGTGTACTGGCCCGAGAGCTCTGCCAGGCGGGCATTGTCGAGGTCGAGCCGCTCGTCTGTCGTAGTGAACTCCTTGCGTCGCTGATACTGGTTGAGGCGGGTCTGTGCCTGCTCGAGCTTCTCGCGCAAAGCTTTGAGTTGCTCGTCGAAGAACGACGCCGACTGCCGGGCCGGATCGACGCGAAGCTCGAGATTGGTCTTGATGTACGCATCTGCGTAGGCGTTGGCGACCGCCGCAGCGTCTTGCGGGTTGACGCCGGTCCACGCGATGTCGATCACGCTGCTTTCACGCGAGGGCTTGACGTCGAGCTTTTTCGCGATCAGGTCGGCGAGCCAGTCGTCGGGCGTCCCGGCACCGCCGGTCTCCTCTTCCCACTTCTGCCGCACCGTCGGATCGTTGGTCAGCTTGAGAGCTCGGACGACGTCCACGGCGACCTTATGGCTCTGCACGATGTCCACCTGGGTCGCCATGTACCCCGGCACCATCTGCGCCGGCAGCACGATGCCCAGGATCGGGTCCGTCCCCTTGAAGTCGACCACCACGGTCGCGGTCGCCGTGTACTTCTTGGGCAGCTCGACGCTAAGCGCCAGCGCGAGCAGGAGCACGATCAGCAGGCTGCCGACCGCCGTCTTCCATCGAGCTCGGAAGACGAGCAGAAGCTGAGTGAAGGACATGGCGCAGCGCCGGGTTAGAAGAGACTCTCCCGGACAAAAATGACATCGTCGGGCAAGAGCACCTCCATCAGCGGCGCGGCGAAGGTGCTCGCCTTGCCATTCGCATCGCGTCGGCTCACCTGGATGTCCTTCTTCGAGGCGCGCAGCGTGAGCCCGCCGCCCACGGAGACCGCTTGCATCACGGTCATGTCCTTCTCGAGCCGATACGCACCGGGACGCTGAACCTCCCCGTAGACGTAGAAGTACGGGCAACGGTCGACGAAGATCGTGTCCCCAGCCATCACCTCGGGGTTCGCCACCGAGCCCCCGGAGCGGAACAAGCCCGGCAGGTCGATCCTGAGCTCCACCAGCTTGCCGGCGCGCAAGCGGACCAAGGTGACCGTGTCGGCCGCGTCTGGAGCGGTCCCGCCCGCCAGCGCGATGAGATCGGTCAGGTAGTACGTACCTTCCTGCAGCGGGAAGCGGCCGGGCCGGTTGACATGGCCCAAGACGGAGACCTGCTGGCTGTTGAACTGGACGACGGTCACGTTCACTTGCGGGTCCTTCATGAACCCTCTGCCCTTCAGCAGGCGAGCGATGCGCTCCTCGGCCTGTTTTGCCGTTCCGCCTCCGACTTCGACGGCACCCACCAGCGGGAACGTGATCGCGCCGGTTTCGGCAACCCTCGTGTCCGTTGTCATATCCGGTTGCTGGAATACGGTGACGTGTACCAGATCCCCGGTTCCCAGCAGGTAGGACCTGCCTGGCTCCACCGCCCGTACTGGCTCCGACTGTTGGGCAGCCATCGGTCGAGCCACGGCAGCGAGTGCGACCGCGACGATGATTCGGCTGATGCCGCGAGCGCGAAGTCCGGCAGCGCTCACGTCCACGGGTGTACGCATCCTCTCGCTTACTTCGTCAAACCGGCAACGTCTTGGGGGCTGGTCGCCGGTGTCGCAGGGACCGCGGGCAAAGCCGCAGGTGCTGATGCGGCCGCCGGGGCAGCCGCCTCCTTGCTCGCAAATTCCCCGATGTATTCGACGGTTGCGGCTGCGCGCAGACGCTTCACCTCCTGGCTGGAGAACTCGGCTTTCTTGCGGCTCTCGAGGAACTGCTCGATGTCGTGCGCGGCCTGTTCTCGGGTGAGCGGCGCGGGCTCCGATCGCTCGATCTGAGACACGACGAAGGTGTTGCCCCGTGGCAGCAACAACAGGTCACCGTCCTTCAGTTTCTGGATCCGGTCGATGACCTCGCTGGGGAGCATTTCGGTTGCCTGGGTCGTGGTGTTCATCGTGAACTTCACGTTCTGCGATTGCAGCCAGTCGGCCAGCTCCGGGATCACTTTGCTCTTGTCTTTGAGCTTGTCGAGGCGATCCAGCTCCGCCCTAAGTTGCGCCTTGAACTCGGGCGGCGCAGACAACCCGATCTCCCGCAGGCGGTAGATGCGGCGGTGCTGGAACAGACCGAGATTCTGCGCATAGAACTCCTCGACGTCGTGCGGAGTGACGCTGAGCCCCGCCT
Source organism: Burkholderiales bacterium (assembly GCA_035501875.1). Lineage (GTDB taxonomy): Bacteria > Pseudomonadota > Gammaproteobacteria > Burkholderiales > SHXO01 > SHXO01. The sequence continues at coordinate 60,402 of DATJVI010000127.1, read as the reverse complement.
TCCCCGCTTGCTCGAGATATGCCTGGGCCAGCAGCTGGCGCTTGGCGGCTTCGATCGCCCCGAGCACCCGGGGGTCGCGGTCCAGTTTCCGCTGCACTGCCTGTTGGATGAGGAGCTGCTGGTCGATCAGTCGCTCCAACACTTGCTGTTGCGCCTGCTTCTGCTGTGACTCCGGAATCGACCCCAGCCTTGTCAGTGCCTGGTTGATTTGGTGGACCGTAATCTCATCGCGGTTGACCTTCGCCGCGACTTGAGTGACGTTCTTCTCTTCGGCGCTCCGGCCGCACCCTGCCAGCACGGCCGCCCCCATCGCCAGGAGCAATGCCAGGGGGAGCCGGCTCGCGAGCGGTGCCGAGCGTTGCGTCTCGCGGGGGAAGCGGTCTCCGGCCGCGACGGCTGTGACGGCAGCCCTGTGCAAGGGCAGAGCTCGCGCTGCGCCGCTCACCTGCTTGCGGATTCGGCGGTGAAACCGTAACTCACTGAAAATGTTTGGCATAAAGCCTCGGTCGTGGGTTCGAGGACACCGGCTTGCGAGCCGGAGCGTGCTGCTGCGTCGCACAATCGTCGGAAGTGCCCTATGGCCCTCCAGGGGATAGGTTCCCGCACGACGCACGGGGCGTATCCCCCAGTCGGAGCGCACCGGTGTCGACTGCCAGGGGACAAGCCGAGCTTCACGCGCGTTCGGCGCCAGTAGCACAGCGCCATGAGAGCAAGAAGCTTTCCTTCCCGGCCTGTGCCCGGCATCTCGTGCCGAACCTGCGCTGTCCACCACCGCCGTCGGGTGACTCGGCACAAGGAGTGGGCGGTCTTACAGGGGAAGGCCGAGGATTCTCCGAGCCACGATGGATGCGCTTCACCGGCGATATCGGACGCGCCGGTTGTGCGCAGCGGCTCAGAACGGACCAGGCAAGCAGAGTCTTCCAGCGAGCAGGCGGTAGCCGCCCTCAGAAAAGATTGCCGCTCTCAGCAGCGCGCGCTGCCTCGATTTCTGCCGATCGGACACGTGAGCCCCGGAAAGGCATCTGGCACTCCATCACGACGCGTCAGAACTCGACCTGGGCATTGACGTATGCGGTGAGGTCGGTGTAGTCGCCATACGGAACGTTGGAACGCCGCTGCTCATAGCGCAGCCCGGTCGAGACCGAAAACAGCCTGGTCAGTTGCGATGCGGCAGCCGGGCCGATCGACCAGATGATGTCTTGCCTCTGCGGATCCCCGACGCCGAGCGAGTTGCCGAGGTAGTAATCCCGCCGCCACCCGGCGTTCAACTGCAGCGTGGTCTTGCTCGTCAGCTGGTACGACGGTGTAATCCCGACCCCCCGCTGGCGCACGTAGCTCGCGACCACATCCTCGATCGGGCCGATGGTCTGAAAGGCCGTTGCGCGGATCGTGAGCTTGCCCGAGACGAGGTAGTCATAGTTGAGCAGCCCGGATAAGCCCGCGAAGTCGCGGTCGCTCGCCGTGGGATGCGTACGCCGGGTGTACCCGATGTCGCCTGACAGCTGCGAGCGGCCGGTCAGCTGCCAGTTGATCACCGCGGAAAGCGTGGTCTGACTGTACTGGTTGTCGAACAGCAGTGCGGTGCTTGCCGGGCGGTTGGGCCATTCGCCTTCTTCATAGCGCAAACGTGCACCCGTAGAGTTGCCCTGTGGCGACTTGTAGTTCGCGGCAAGCTCCTGTGTCCAGGACGAGAAGTCGCCTACCTTCAGTGCGGGGGTGGGGTAACGATAGGAGTAATAACCGATCCCTGCCTCCAATTCCCAGCGCGGGGTTAGGGCGTAGCGCGCATCGGCGCGGCCCCGGTACGAGTCGAGAAGGAACGGTGTGGAGATCCGCACTGCGCTCGAGTAGGGCTGCCGCTCTCGTTGGGTATCGAACGCCAGCTGCCCAAACCAGTCATCTCCCGCCCGCCAGTCCCAGGAGCCGCTCACCGCATAGCCGGTGAAATCGAGCTGGTCGAAGCGCTCGTAGCGATATTGAGTAACCGACGCGTCCGCCCGGAACAGCTGGCGGCTCACCGGCAGATTGAGCCGGGCGCCCACACCGTAGCCCAGGATCATATCGCTCTCGTACGGCTCGCCGAGCACGACGTTCGGATCCAGCTCGTCAGACACGCGGAACACGTTGCTGTCATAGGCAAGGCTGCCGAACCCGCGTAGAAACCAGGTGTCGCCGTCCATGGCGAACACCGGCGACGAAGGGAGGGCGAGCGCGAGAAGGGCTAGCCGGGCGGCCAGGCGCGAGCCCACGTTCCAGCGTTGACGGTTGAGTGACGTCAACGTTTCAGGAAATCAGAAGGTTGCGCCATAAACTTCACGCCGTTTCCCAATCCCTGAATGGAGCACCCACCGCCGCTGCATCGCGTCGGTGACAGCGAGGGCATCGATCGCACGCCGCATGCCGCCTGCAAGGGTGCAGATTCCTGGACGGACCAATCCGACGGGAGCACCGTCGAGAGCCAGCGCCATCGGCCTCCGATCGCAGTGCGCTCGGCACCCATTGAGCGGGCACGGGCATCCTTCATCGCCCACCCCAGGGAGGGGGCCCGGCTCTCCGGCGGGCGCGCGGGAACGGAAAGCAAAACGCCGGCCAAACCGCACCGGCATGCGAACTACGGCCTGGAACGCTGGTCAGGAGATGCAGCTCGCGTCGCGTGAATCACGCGCGGGATGGATCTGCGCGATGGATGCGGCCTGTAGTGGCCCGGCCAGACATCGGCCGCGGACGCTGGCACAGAGGCCGCGGGAGCACGACTGCTTTCTCGTGGCTCAGGACGGCGCGGTTGGCCCCGGCCGCAATCGGCCGGACGCGCTGGGATTCGGAACCGTTCTCCGGCGACCGCAGTCGGCCGGCGCGATAAACGTCGGTCGGCCGGCCCGCCGTGGTGACCTTAGCTGCGTCCCTGCATGCCGCGCAGGCGTATCAAGTTGAGCGTGATGCCTTTGGCCACCGCCTGCGCGCGGTTTCTGACTTCGAGCTTGCGCAGGATCTTCTGGATGTGGTTCTTGACCGTCAGATGACTGATGCTGAGGATCTGAGCGATCTCGCTGTTGCTCTTGCCATGTTCCACCCAATTGAGAATTTCGGCCTCGCGGGAAGTCAGGATGACCGCTGACGTCGCTCGCTGCGTACCCGGCGCTCCGACCCGCTCAAGATTGGCCCGTAGCCAGCCTGCATACAGATAGGGAGCGAGCAAATGGAGCATCCGGGCCTCCCGCTCGCCTGCCACATCCCTTAGCTTGAAGAAGGCAAAGAAGCAGGCCGCGCTTCCATCCAGGCTGGCGACGCCATGTGCGATTCCGTTTCCGAGATCCAGCCGCTGGAGCTCCTCGGTGACGGACAAAGCCAACCCCCGCGCCTGCGCCGGTGGCTCCGCGCTCAGCAGGAGCGGGACACCCCCGCCGTCCTCCCATAACGCCAGCAGCGAGTGCATCACCCCCCGGTCGGAGCGACACAGCTCGGAGAGCCGGTGCTCCGGGATGGGGTAGCTTCCGAGCCACTCGAAGCGCCATCGCTGGACGGGAGGAAAGGGCATGCCGCACACCAGCACCTCATGCGCCAACATGCCTTGAAACACCCCCTGCACCCACGAGAAGAAGTCGGAGCGCTTCGCGACCGCAACCGCCGTCTCGATGTTCACGAGCAGCATGTCGAGCTCTGTGCGGGAACGGATCCTGGGTTCGTCTGGCATCTCGACGGCTCGCTTCAGCAACCGATCGGTGTGCCGTCGACGGCTTGGCGCGGCATGGTCGAGCACGACGACACGCAGTCATCATGACCACGGAACATTTCGGAACCATGTCAGATGCATGGCAGCGGGGTGATCCGCGCCGTGCGAGTAGGCGGCGGTGCTCCGCGCGACCAGGCGCCTGCCGGCAGTGCTCGCGGGGCGAGCTTGGTCCGCTTGGGGTTCGAGTGAGGTGCGTGTGTCGTAAGACAGCGCGGCCCTGGGGAGCAAGCCTCCACCCCGAGAGGGGTTGCACGCCGCGCTGGAACGCCGCCCCTGCCAGGGGCGGCGGGCACTACCACTCCGAGTACGGCTTACCGTCCAAAGAGTTCCCTTCGGCGCCGCTTTTGACGTCGTATACCGCTCCCTTGGTATCCGGGTCGGGAGGAGCAATCACCTTCCACGTGGCGGAGGCATCGGTAATCGGATCTACCGGGATGTTGCGGATGTACCGCTGGCTCACCAGCTCATCCAGCGAGTCGGGATAGCGTCCCTTGTCGCCGTAGAACTTGTCGATGGCATCGCGCATCACGTTGAGATCTTGCTTGAGCGTCGCCTCTTTGGTCCGTTCCACGTGCGTAAAGTAGCGGGGCACCGCAATCGTCAGCAGCAGGGACAAGATGGCGAGCACGATGATCAGCTCGATGAGCGTAAAGCCGGCACCCGCCCTCCCTATGCGGCCGGTTATGCGCCCAGGGCGTTCTGCCGCGCGCGCGACGGCTCGGGAGCAACGTTGCGCTGGGGCGAACCGCGACGCCCGCACCCTGCGCCTGAGGCGGGGTCTATCCAGCTTGGCTTCGTTCACCACTGATTGTAGGGCGTCCCGTTCAAGCCCTTCTTGGTGGATTTCGAGTAGACGTCGAACACGTCGTCACCCTCGTGCGGGTCGTCGGGTGAGCTCTCGTAGCTACGCAGTCCCCAGGTCTTTTGCGCGGCTACGTTGGGATCGTCGACAAACGGATCTCGGGGCAAGCGGCGCAGGAAATAGATCTTTCGTTTGTCCGGAGTCTTCTCGTCCGGCACCCCCGACACCAGCACATCCAGCGACGGGGGATAGCCTGACTGATCGATCTGTTTCGTCACCCTGCCCTCGTCGGTCGCCTGCTTGTAGGCGTCGATGGCGGTACGAATCTCCCGCAGGGAGACACGAAGGTCCTGCTCTCGGGAGCGCTGTGCGGCCAGCTCTGACAAGGCAAGCAGCCCGGACGCCAAGATGCCGATGACCGCGACGACGACGATCAGCTCGATGAGGGTGAAGCCGGCTCGGTCTATGGGCGAGAGAGAATGCCGAGCGCGCCGGGCGCGAGGCGGAAGGTCGCGGCCACAACGCAACCGTCCGCGCGAGCCGACTTTACGTCCACGCGAAGGCCTTGGAGACGAGGACGACACGCCGTTACCCACCCAAGTGACTTGCTCTCGCGCGCCGTGCAACCACGGCTACTGCGTGATGGCGATCTCCACAGGAGGCGGGGGCAGCATGGCAACGTTGGCCCCTGTGGCATCCAAGCCGACGACGTTCTCGGCGCTGACCTGCGCCTTGCCCGACCCGGCCAGCACCTTGAAGCGCACGGATATGCTGCCGTCCACCTTCAGCGGCAACCGGCCTGGTGCGGACACCGCCGACCCCACCGGCTCGAGCTGCGAGGGATCGTAGGCAAGCTCCAGCCGCGCGCTTACCGCCGCCGTCCCGGGCGGCAGGCCAATCGAGACCAGGACCTCGTTGCCACTGCGCACCGCGAGCGGCGCCGCCATCAGCAACGCCGGCGGCGGCTGGGTCACGTCCGGCGGCTGCGCAATGGCGACGGGCCCCGTCGGCCCCGTCGGCGGAGCCCCAGCGCCAGGCGGCGCCACGGGCGCAACAGGTGGCGGGGGAGGAGGCGCTGTCACACCTTGCGGGAACAAGCGCTGCGGCCCGCCGGGGCCCTGCGCTGAGGCCAAGGCGAGCGCACCGGGAGCCGTCTGACCGATTCGCAGGACTGGGCTGCCGATCGCCGAATCGGTGCCCACGGATGTCTCGAGCACTGCGCTTTGCGGCCAGTTGATGGTGCGCACGATGTGCGGGGTGATGAGCAGGACGATTTCGGTCCTTTCCCGGTCGGTCGATTGGTTCCTGAACAGCCGGCCCACGATGGGGATGCTGGCGAGACCGGGCACGTTCGTGTCGGCGACGCGATCGTCGTCTTGGATCAGCCCGGCGAGGATTTGCGTCTCGCCGTCCTTGATTTGAAGCACCGTCGCCGCATTGCGCGTCCCGAGCTGGTACGCGATGGTGGCGCCGCCCGAGGTCCCCCCGGCCACCTTCACCTGGTTGATGATGTTAGTAACCTCCAGCCCGATCTTGATGGCAACGTCGTCGCGCAGGTAGATCGTGGGCTCCACATCCAGCTTAAGCCCTGTGTCGAGGTAGCTGACCGAGGATGAGACGCCGACATTCGCCGTGGATGTGGTCGTGATCACGGGGACCTTTTGACCCACATGGACTTTCGCCTTCTCATGGTTCTTCACGCGGACGCTGGGGTTGGCCAGCAGCTTGGCATCGCCATCCGACCCCGTGAGGGTGGCGACGATCGGCGGGTTGGCGGTGAACGCCATGAGGCCTCTTGTACTGTTCAACGGGATGTTGGCGGGTGGGATCGCGTTCCCGTTCGAGTCCGTGCCGCCGCCGGTGGGAAGGCCGGGGGCGCCGTAGCTGATGCTCGTCGGCCATTGGATCCCTATCGTCTGCAGCCTACTGCGCGAAACCTCCAGCACCTCGAGGGCCAGCACCACCTCCGGCTCGGCCAGGTCGAGCGCGCGCACCAGTTTTGCGACAACGCTCATCGCCTCGGGAGTGTCCTTTACGACCATCATGTTCAGCTTCTCGTCGATGAACACGTCCTGCGTCTTCACCATCCCCTTGACCAGGTTGACCGCCTGCTTCACGTCGGCATTGGCCAGATAAAAGCTGCGCACGACCAGCTCGCGATACTCCTTCTGCTTGGCCGGCGTGTTGGGGTAGATCAGCACCGAGTTCTCGTTGAGCAGGACGCGGTCGAGCTGATTGGTGGCGAGGATCAGCCTGACCACGTCATTCAAGGAGGTGTTGCGCACGAAGATGTTGATCTTGGTGTCGGCGCGGACATCGCGGTCGAAGACGAAGTTGATGCCCGAAGTGCGGGAGATGACCTCGAACACCGACTTCAAGCTCGCGTCGCGGAATTCGAGTGTGATGGGCTTGGTGAAAGCCGACTTCAGCACCGGCTGGCGCGTTTCCGCTGCAACCGCAGCGCGCTGCTCGTAGATGCGGTCGAGTAGTTCGCGCGCCTCGAGCAGGTTGGATTCCTGCGCGAGTACCGCGCGCAGGGCGGACTCCGCCTTGTCCAGCGCCCCCGCGTCTAGGTCCACTTGCGCAGCCCGCACTGCGGCGAGGTTCTTGCGCCTCTGGTCGATCAGGGCGAGGCCCGTTTGCGCCGGCCGATTGTTGGGGTCGTACTGCAGGGCTCGCCGATAGTCCGCCTCAGCTTTGTCCAACTCGCGCGAAGCCCGGAACATGTCGCCTTCGGCAACCATGCGTGCGACGAACAGTCTTTTCGCCTGCTCGTAGTTCTTGCGGTACAGATAGTTGTTGGGTGCCTCCTTCACGGCCTCTTCATACTTGGCTATGGCACCGGCGGTGTCGCCCCCAGCCATCAGCTCTTCGCCTTGCGTGTATGCCCGATATCCGGCGCACGAGCTCAGCAGTAGAGATGAGATCACGAGCAATAAGCGCGAGAGACGGGCCATCACTGAGCTCCGATCGGAAGGGTTTGCCGTTGGCTGAGCGGCAGATAGGTCAGCACCAAGGCCCGGTCGTTGACCTCTTCCAGCTTGTACGTGTTGTCGATCACGTCACCCGGTTTCACCACCAGGTTGCGCTCGCCGCTGGTCAGGAATACCGTGGTATCGGCGCCCTCGGACAGGTGCCCCATGTACACGAAGGGCAACGGCGGGGCGGGCGGTGGTGTAGGTGGCGGTGGTGGAGCGGCGGCGGCCGCTGCGAGGGCAGCTGGGGAAGGTGCAGTGGGTTTAGGTGGAGCCGGCCGAAAACTACGCGCGCCGAACGGATCTGCATCCGGGCTCGCGGCGCGGTGGCGCTGGAGCCTTTTCAGATCGAGTGCCGGCGTCGCCGGCGCAGCCGACCGGGCTGGCACTTCGGTGGAACGCGTGCGCGGCGCACTCTCCACCACGGCGCCGGCGCTCGCCTCGGGCACGTCGGTCAGACTGTCGGACCAACGCACCGCCCCCAAGGTGAGCGACAGCGCGCCGACCAGCAATCCCACGCGCACTTTGGGGTTCATCGCAGCTCCTCGCGCCCCGATCGTTGGTGGTCGCGGCTCATCACTCGGTCGCCAAGAACAGCGTGAAGCGCACTCTTGCCTCCAGGTCCGGCTGCTCGACACCCTCGCGCTTCATCGTCAATTCGTCGAGGGCGGAAGCGGGCACGGCCTCCAGCACGTCGTCGACGAACCCGCGCACATCCGCATAGTCGCCGCGGACCGGCAGCGTAACCTGATACCGCGCGAGCCGGAAATCGAGCTCACGGGCGAGGCGGTATTCTCCCTTCTCCAGCAGCAGGCCGTGCTGGCGAGCAGAGCGGTGAATGCGGCCCAGCAACTCGGGCAGGTTCACGGTCAGCGGGAAAAACGCATAGAAGTTGGAAAGCTGAGTCCGCCCACTCGTCGGCGCGGCTGCTGTGCCCCGGCCGCCGAGGCGCGATGCCATCGCGGCGGCCTCTTGGCCCAGCGCATGCAAGCGGTGCCGAGTGGATTGAATCGAGAAGCCAGCGACGCCAGCCGCGCACACGAGCAACACGACGCCCGCCAGACCCGGCCATCGCAGCCGGATCAGCCATCGCCTGAACGTCCACGACGCCGCAGCCGCGGTGGGAAGATTCATCGAGCGTCCTGCCACACGGCGTTGAGAGTGAAGGCGACCGGCTGGCCCGGCTCTTTGGTCTTCACCTCGTGGCTGATCAGTACCACGTCGCGGAGGCGGCCGGTGCGCTCCAAGTGCGCCATATAGTCGAATATCGCGGGGAGCGTGCGTGCAGCGCCGCCGATGAGGACGCTGCTGCTGCGCGGATCCGGCTGCACAGCGAGCAGCGCGACTTGGGCATCCTCAGCCGATTCAATGGCGGAGAACAGGTCTCCCCAGGGCACGTTCATCTGCTGCAGCACACCGTTCGCTTTCTTGATCTGGTCTCTCAACTCGGGCGTGTCGGTATCGCGTTCGGCGAGTCGGGGCAGCGAACGGCTCGCCATCCCGCGCAGCTGCTCCAGTTCCGTCTGGCGCACGGTCACTTGGCGGCCCAGCTCGCGCTGATAGCCGACAGCGGTCAGCAAGGCGATCACCCCCACAGCAAGCAGCAGGCGGCTCAGCGCGAACGCCCTGCCCGCGGGGTGAAGGAAATCCAGTTCGATGCGATGGATGGCCATTTGCGTCGTGTGCCCGCGTCGCCGTACTAGCCTTTCATGCCGAGGCGAGAGAGGAACGGGAGGGCGCTTACACTCACGCTGCGCGCGGGGGATCGCTTCTGGGGCAAACGCAGAAGCTTCCAGCCCGGCACGCCGAACGGCGGCACGTCCTCCAGGTCGGCTGCACACAGGTAAATCGTTCCCGCGTCCGCGACCGAGCTGGCGATGGCCTCTTGCTTGAGCAGCGTCGGCAGCACCTCGGGCAGGGCGCCGTCCATGCGGCGACCGCGCACTGCTGTCCATCCCCCGCCGGTCCGGAACGCGAAGGTGATGCGCCCGGGCTCAACCGTGGCTAGACAGAACTCCGGCTCCCTCAGAACGCGCCGATGCCGGTTGATGCAGTCCGCGAGCGCCGGCGTCACCGAGACCAGTTGCCCGCGGGACTGTGACACGACTTCGCGCAGATGACTCAGCAGGTCCCTGTCGACAGCCGCAGCGAAGGACGCCCGTCCCGCGGGCTGCTCGTCGAGACACACTTCCCAGCCTTCAGACGCCTGGCCATACACTTCGCGGAAGCTGTGACGGGCAAACGCCAGGCGCTCCGCGTCAGCCACCAAGCTCTCGCTCCAGGGCAGCAGCACGTAGCGCACGAAGTGGTCTGACAGCACAACGGCGACCGGTCCGGCACGGCGGCCGGCCCCACGCAAGCCCAGTGCCAGGGTCTCGAGCGTGGGCCGCCAGGGCTCGACGCTCGCGCGAGCCTGCGGTCCGGAGGAGGCGTCGGCTGCAACTTTGATCGAGCGGGCCGGCGGCGCCGCGCGCCACCACAGCGCCGGGCGTCGGGCAATGTTCACCTCGCCCGGGCGCAGCTCGACGTGCAGAGTCTCGCCGACCGGGAGCTCAGCCAACCAGCGTGACACGGTTGATCTCCTGCAGCGTGCTCTCCCCGAGGCGGACCACTTCCAGCGCGGCCTCGCGCAGGAAGCGGGTGCCTTGTTTGCGCGCGGCCTCTTTCACGCGCCGGATCGGCTCCCGGGCCACGATCAACTCGCGGATCTCATCGTTGAGCACCATGATCTCCGAGATGGCCTTGCGTCCCCGGAAACCGGTGCCGCGGCAGTGCCCACAGCCGCGGCCTGCGCGCAGCGTCCATCCCTGCACCTGGTCAGCGGTCAGACCTGACTCGGCCAGGAGTTGGGCATCCGCTTTGACGTCCTGGGCGCAGTGAGTACAGCTGACGCGCACCAGCCGCTGCGCAGCGATGCCGTTGAGGGCGGACACGAAACTGTAGGGGTCCACGCCCATGTGCGTGAAACGCCCGATGACGTCGAACACATTGTTCGCGTGCACGGTCGTGAACACGAGATGTCCGGTCAGCGCCGCCTGCACGGCGATCTGTGCGGTCTCCGGGTCGCGGATCTCGCCCACCATGATCTTGTCGGGATCATGCCGCAGGATCGACCGCAGGCCCCGAGCGAAAGTGAGGCCCTTCTTCTCGTTCACCGGAATCTGCAGCACCCCGGGTAGCTGATATTCGACCGGGTCTTCGATCGTGATCAGCTTGTCCGAACCGTGGTTGATCTCGGTGATGGCCGCATACAGCGTCGTGGTCTTCCCGCTGCCCGTGGGCCCGGTCACCAGCAGCATGCCGTAGGGCTCGCTCGACAGCCGCCGCAACGTGGATACCGATGGCCGGTCGAAGCCGAGCGCATCCAGGCTCAGCCCCTTCACGTGGTCCGTCAGGCTCTGCTTGTCGAGGATACGCAACACGGCATCCTCGCCGAAGATGCTCGGCATCACGGACACGCGGAAGTCGATCTCGCGGCCCTGAGCGAGAACCTTGAAGCGGCCGTCCTGCGGGATACGACGCTCGGCGATGTCGAGCTCGGCCATCACCTTGATGCGCGAGATCACCTGCTCGGCCATATCCAGGCCTTGCGCCGTGCCCACAGCGCTCAGAACGCCATCGAGCCGGTACTTGATCACGAGCTGCGTGGCGCTGGTCTCGAGGTGAATATCGCTGGCGCCGCCCCGCAACGCATCGTATAGCGTCGAGTGCACCAGCCGGACGACTGGACTTTCCGCCTCGCTGATCGTCTTGAGCGACAACTCCTCGAGCCGGCTGCGGCTGCCTTCATCGTGCGCGGCCTCCGTGAGCACCGAGTCCATCGCGCGCACGGTTTCACCGTGCCGGGCCAGATATGCCGCCACGTCGGCCGGGTGCGCCAAACGCCACTCCAGCGCGTCGGGCACGTGCTCCTCCGCCCAGGGCCGCAGAGTCGGATCGAACGGATCGCCGAAGACCAGGATCTGCGCCTCGGCCTCACCGCGGAACAGCACGCATCCGCGCGAGACCGCATCGGTATAGGGCAGAACATCGAAGGCCGGCTCCAGGCCGTCGAGATCGCGCATCGAAGCGACCGCGTACCCGAGCGTCGCACCCAACGCGGCCGCGTACGCCTCGGGCGGCAGGCCCGATTGCTCTTCCAGGATCTCGACCGTGCGCTTGCCAGCTGCCTGAGCCGCCGCGCGGGCGCGCACGATCTCCTCGGGGAGGATCAATGGCGCGCGAGACAGCTCTTTCGGGTTCATTGAATGCTGCCGGCCAGTTCGAAGATCGGGAAGTACATGAGCAGCACGATCCCGCCGATGACGATGCCGATCGCCGCCATCAGCAGCGGCTCGAACACGCGCGTGAAGCGCTCGACCCAGCGCGCCAGTTCCTCCTCATGGAAGGCGGCGATGCGTTCCATCATCTCGCCCATCTGCCCGGTCCGCTCTCCAACGCGCAGCATGCGCAGCGCGACCGGCGTGGTGAGAGACTGTCCGTCGAGCGATGCGGAGATCGTCTGGCCCTCCCGGATGTTGCGCGTCGCAAGCGACAGCCGCTGGCGCAATTCCTGATCGAGCAGGCCAGACACCTGCGTCAGAGCCTGGGTCACGGGGGTGCCCCCCGAAAGCAGCATGCCCACGGTTCGATAGAACCGCGTCAGCTGATATACCCTCACCCGCTCACCAACGGCCGGGATGCGTAGGAGCTGGCGGCTCATCCATTGCCTGAACCCGGGCCGGCGCATCCACACCGCCAGCCCGACCACGACAGCGGCCAATGTCCCCACCAGCCACGACCCATGCGCCTCGACGAATGCGCCCCAGGCCATCAGCAGCTTCGTGAGGCCCGGCAGATCCCCCCCGATGTCCTGGTAGATATGTGCGAAGCGCGGGACGACGTAGCCGAGCAGGAACAAGCAGACGAGCCCGCCGACGACGATCAGGATGGCGGGGTAGATCGAGGCGCTCACCAGGTGCTTCTTCACGGAGTCCAGTTGGGTCTGGTACGCGACGAAGCGTGAGAGGGCCTCCGGAAGGCTGCCGGTTCGCTCGCTGGCCCGTACCGTCGCCACGTACAGGTCCGGGAACGCATGCGGAAACGACTGCAGGCTCGTCGAGAACGACTGCCCTTCCTTGAGCCGCTCCGTCAGGCCGGCGAGAAGAACCGCGGTGGCACCGCGAGTTTCCTTCTCCGCCAGCGTTTCCAGCGCCTCCATCAGGCTGATCCCGGAGCGCAGCAACGCGAGCAGCTCCTGGGTGAACAGCACGAGCGGGAAACGTGTGGTTCTCGCGAACTGCGGCAACGCCAGGGCCCGCACGCGCTTGATTGCGAGGACCATGTACCCCTGGGCCTGCGCCTGCTCACTCGCGTCCCGGTCATCGCGGGCGTCGAGCGACAAGGAGACGACGCCGCCCGACTTTACGGCTTTCACGTGATAGCGCATGGGTCTGCCATAACCGCAATTTCTGGGCCGGGTCGAGCACAGGGGGGCTCGAAGCGATTCCAGGCGCCTCCTTCCACTCCCCGACTTCGCTCCTCCCTGGATCTCGCCGCGTACGCTCCCGTTTCAGTAATTGGTGATATCAGCGTCTTCGCCAGTGCCTCCCGCCTGCCCGTCCTTGCCCAAGGAGACCAGATCGTACTCGCCGTGCTCGCCCGGCTGGCGGTAGATGTACGGGCGATCCCAGGGGTCGACGGGCACCGCCTTGCGCAGGTACGGGCCGTCCCACTTGGGCTCATTGTTGGGTCGCGTCACCAGCGCGCTCAACCCCTGCTCGGTGGTCGGGTAGTGACCCGTATCCAGACGATATTGGTCGAGCGCCTTCTCGAAGGAATCGATCTGTGCGCGCGTGACCTGCACCTTGGACTTGCCCGCCTGAGCGAAGTAGCGTGGCGCCACATAGCCCACCAGCAATCCGATGATCACGATGACGACCAGCAGCTCCAACAGGGTGAAGCCGCGACTGCGACCACGGAAATAGGTTTGCGCCTGCGTCATCATAGGACGTTGCATCTCCATTGCCATTCTGCAGAAGACCGCTTGATTTGGTCGGAATACTGCGAAGGCTGTGCCAGCAGCGAAGCAGTGTAAGACCTCCTCTTGACATGTCTGTTATCGCCTTGTAGCACCCGCCTCTAGAGGCGTCAAGCAATCGGATGGTCTATACGCAGGCGTAGGACGAGGTGGATCCGGCCCCGCTTGGGGCCAACAGCCATCCCCAATCCCGCATGCTGTCCAGTGGCCGTTGCCTCGCGCCGACGTCCCTGCGCAGCAGTCGCACTCATCGACCTCGCGCCTGCACGCCGCGCGGTCCGTCGGCGCCAGCACCACCCAGCATGGAGTTGGCGACGGATCGGCCCCCCTCAAAGCCGGACGGCGTGCCTGACCGTACCCGCCACTGCTGTAATCGGCCCGGCATCGATGTTGCATAGGGGAGTCTAGAGCGCCCCGATCCGCCCACGCCTGAATGGCAGAGTCAACGCTACGGCGTCGTCCGCGATCGGTGTGTCGATGTCAGTGAGCCAAACAGGGACCCCGCGGCCTATGGTGTCCACCTTGCAACCCGCTTGACGCGTCCGCGCCGGTGGCTCTTCTTGTGGTGGGGCCGCCGCGGGAGGGCGACATCAATTTGACGCAGCCTCCGACGAGATCCGCCGTGATACAGCGCTTGGCAGCGGACCACACCCGCACCGGGATCGGCCCCGATGATGGCGGTCCACTGGTCGTGCGGCGCCAGCTTTCCGCGTCGGCGATCGTCCGCGCTTCGCTCGACGCCATCATCGCGCTCGGGCTCCTGCTGGTCGTCGCGCATCTCTACGGGCGGCCCTTCGAAGGGCCTTACCTCATCCTGGCGCTGATCGTCTTTTCGCTCACATTCCCGGGGGCCGTCTACCCGGCCGGCTCGTTGCCCGTTCTGGCGCGCGAGGTGATTCTCAACTGGTCTATCGTCCTGCTGATCCTCCTGTTCTTCGGTTACGCGAGCGGGTACGTGCGATTGTTCCCTCCCAGCATGGTCGCAGCCTGGGCGATGGGCGTGCCGGTCTTCCTGTTCCTCAGCCACGCCATGCTGAGGCAGCTACTGCCCAAGGTGCTGGCCATGGACGGAGTTCAGCGCAACGCCGTGATCGCGGGCGCGGGCGAGCTAGGCGCGAAGCTCGCCAAGCAACTCGTCTCGGGGCGCGGGCTCGGGGTGCGCTTGGTCGGTGTATTCGACGATCGTAGCGAGGCACGGCGCGTACAGATCGACGGTGTCCCGTTGCTCGGCACGCTGAGCCGCCTGCCCGGCTATGTCAAGGAGCACCATGTCGAACTGATCTACATCACGCTGCCGATGGCATCCCAGCCGCGCATTCACAAGCTGCTGAACGAACTGCGCGACACGACCGCGTCGATCTATTTCGTCCCGGACATCTTCACCTTCGACCTGATCCAGGCGCGTATGGACTCGATCGACGGCATCCCCGTGGTCGCCGTATGCGAGACCCCTTTCTACGGCGTGAACGGACTGCTCAAGTCGCTGAGCGACTACATGCTGGCCGCCGCGGGTCTCGTGTTGATCTTGCCGCTCCTGCTCGTCATCGCGCTCGGGGTCAAACTGTCGTCGCGCGGCCCGGTGCTGTTCAAACAGCGGCGGTACGGTCTGGACGGCAAGGAGATCGCGGTATACAAATTCCGGACCATGACCGTCATGGAGGACGGGGACCAGGTCCGGCAGGCGACGCGAGACGACGACCGGATCACGCCCTTCGGCCGGTTCCTGCGGCGAACCTCATTGGATGAGCTGCCGCAGTTCATCAACGTGCTCCAAGGGCGCATGAGCGTCGTCGGACCGCGCCCGCATGCGGTGGCCCACAACGAGATGTACCGCAAGCTGATCAACGGCTACATGGTGCGCCACAAGGTCAAGCCGGGGATCACCGGATGGGCTCAAGTGAACGGCCTGCGCGGGGAAACCAATACGATCGACAAGATGCGGGAGCGCATCGAGTACGACCTCGCGTATCTGCGCAACTGGTCGTTGCGGCTCGATCTGAAAATTCTCCTGCGGACGGTCCTGCTGGTCTTCCGCGACCGCAGCGCGTATTGAGGGGCGTCGCAGTCCGGTCGAGACAAGCCGCGGCGACGTGTCGGGAGTTCACGCTCCGCCTGCTTGCAATTCCCGGCCGCACTCGGAGATCCTCACCTCGTCCCGGCGCCCGCATCCTCCCGTGCACAGCCGAGGCGGACGGGCATGCGCATCCGCCGAGGGGTTTTCAGACCACGCCGTCGCGGCGAAGCGAAGCGATCGTGCTCGCGTCCATTCTCAGCAGGCCACTCAGCACTTCCTCCGTGTGCTGGCCCAGCAGCGGCGGCGGCGACCGATACTCGACCGGCGTGCGCGACAGCCGCAGCGGGCTCGCGACGAGCGGCAACGCGCCGACCAGCGGATGCTCGACCTCGACGCGCATGCCGCGGTGCTGGACCTGGGGGTCCGCGAACACTTTCGCGATGTCGTTGATCGGCCCGCATGGCACGCCGGCCCTGGCCAGCGCATCGGTCCAATACGCAACGGTGTTCCGGCCCAGCAACTGCTGCAGGGCCGAGGTAATCTGCTCTCGGTTGCGTACGCGCGCTTCATTGGTCGCGAATCTCGGGTCCCGCGCCAGCTCGGGCTGGCCGATGAGCTCGCACAGCTTTGCGAACTGACCATCGTTCCCCGCTACCAGCATGACTTTTCCATCGGAGCAATCGAAAACCTGGGAGGGCACGACGCTGGGGTGGGCATTCCCGTTGCGCGCAGCGATGACGCCAGCGGACAGAAAGGCCTGCGCGATGTTGATCATGGCTGCGACCTGAACGTCCAGCAGCGCCAGGTCCACATGCTGCCCCTCACCGGTGCGCTCCCGATCCCATAGCGCAGCGAGGATAGCCGAGACGGCGTGGGACGCCGTGAGCAGATCCGTCACGGCGACGCCCACTCTCTGAGGTCCTCCCCCGGGCAGCTCATCGCGCTCGCCGGTCACACTCATCAACCCGCCCATGGCCTGAGCGATCGGATCGTAGCCGGCCCGAGTGCTGTACGGTCCGCTCTGCCCATAGCCGCTGATGGAGCAGTACACCAGGCGCGGGTTGACGGCACGCAGTCCGGCGAAGTCGAGTCCATACCGCGCCAGATCGCCCACCTTGTAGTTTTCGATCACCACGTCGCACAGCTCGCTCAAGCGGCGCACGATGCTCTGCCCCCGCGGTGTGGAGAGGTCCACGGTCACCGACTTCTTCCCCCGGTTGCAGCATGCAAAGTAGATGCTGTCAGCGGTCTCGCGCCCGTCGCGGTCGGTCAAGAAAGGCGGACCCCAAGCGCGCGTGTCGTCGCCCCGGCCGGGCCGTTCGACCTTGATCACCTCCGCACCGAGGTCCGCGAGCGTCTGTGCAGCCATCGGACCGGCCAGGACGCGCGACAAGTCGAGTACTCTGATTCCTAGCAGCGGACCAGCCATCTGGGATCGGCCTCGGAGTAGATACGACGTGGGGAGCGGCGGCCACCGCGAGCATAGCGCGAGCTGGCCCGGTTCGGTCGGGCCCAGCGCCTAGGTCGATCCACCGCGCACCTTCGCTAGGAACGGCTCGATGGCCTCCTGCAGCGTAGGCGACCCGATGTCGCCGTACTCGTACGTCAAGCGGCAGGTCGCCTGCCGGATGCGAATGACCCGTCCCAGATCCACCGGGGTCGCGACGAGCACCACGTCGCAGGGGATCGCGGCTATGGTCCGCTCCAACTCTGCGATCTGGCCGGCCCCGTAGCCGAGCGCGGGCAGAACCGGCCCGATATGCGGAAAGGCCACGAAAGCATCGCGCAGACTGCCCATCGCGTAAGGACGCGGGTCGACCAGTTGCGCCGCGCCCAGACGTCTCGCCGCCAACACTCCGGCCCCGTAGGCCATGCCGCCATGGGTGAGCGTTGGCCCGTCCTCGACCACGAGCACCCGGGCACCGCGGATGGATGCACCCGCATCGACCTGTGCCGGGAAACCACCCTCGACCAGGGTCGCCCGCGGGTTGACCGCGCCCACGCTCGTGCGCAACGCGGCAACCGCGGCCGCAGGCGCCGTGTCCACCTTCGTCAGCACGACCACGTCGGCGCGCAGCAAGTTGGCCTCGCCTGGGTAGAAGCGGCGCTCGTGTCCCGCCCGGTGCGGGTCGGCCAGCACGATCTCGCAATCCGAATGGAAGAACGGGAGGTCGTTGTTGCCACCATCCCACAAGAGCACATCGGCTTGCTCTTCGGCCAGGCGCAAGATGCGTCCGTAATCTACCCCCGCGTAGACCACGCGCCCGGCGCGCAGATGCGGCTCGTACTCCTCCATCTCCTCGAGCGAGCAGTGCGCACGCTGCAGGTCCTCGATCCGCTCGAACCGCTGAGCCGCCTGTTCGCGCAGCTCGCCGTAGGGCATAGGATGCCTCACGATGCCCACGCGTAGTCCCGCTGTGCCAAGCAGCCGAGCCACATGACGCGCCACCGGGCTCTTGCCGCAGCCGGTGCGCACGGCGCAGACTGAGATCACGGGCCGGCGTGATCTCAGCATGGTGCGGCGTGCGCCGAGCAACAAGAAGTCGGCGCCTTCGGCGACGGCGAGAGAGGCCTTGTGCATCACCTCTTCGTGCGACACGTCGCTGTATGCGAACACCACTTGCTCGACCCGCAGGCGGCGGATCAGCTGAGCGAGCTCCGCCTCCGGTTCGATCGGAATGCCATGCGGATACAGCGCCCCCGCGAGCTCGGGCGGATAGACGCGATGCTCGATATTGGGGATCTGGGCCGCCGTGAACGCCACTACTTCGAACCGAGGATCGTCGCGGAACACCAGATTGAAGTCGTGGAAGTCGCGTCCTGCCGCACCCAGGATGACGACACGGGTCCTCGCCGTGGCCGCGGTAGGCCGCGGCGCCTCGGCATCCACCGCCGCCTCCGCGCGCATAGCGCAGGACTATATCACCGGGCTTTGCCGGGTACTGTGGTCCGTCCTATAGTTGACGCATGGACGCGACGCGCTCTTACGCCAGGATCACGCGGGCCGACCTGCGCCGCCTGGCTCGGATCGCACAACTGGATCGGGAGGACTATTTTTCGCGGCACTCGGAGTGGGCCATCCTGTATCGACGAAGGGTACTGTGCACCGCGCTGTGCGACGATGCGGCGTTGCATTTCCTCAACGGGCGAACCGGCGTCCATGCCTTCAGCGTCTGGAGCTTCTACGCCGAGCATCCGGAGGCGGCCTTCCCCTACTATCGCATCGGTCGCCAGGGGTTCGGCAAGCCTAAGTTCGGCCCCGACCCCGAGGCTCCGGACACTTACGTCGGTCGCCGGGTCGAGCTGCATGCCCGCTCGATCGACGCCAAGCCGGGCAGCGATCCGGTCGCCGCGTTACAGGCTTATCTGAAAGGCGGCGCAAGCCATTCGGCTCGCGAGTTGGCGCACAAGGCCGTCGTCATGATCGACCCCGCGCCCTACCTCGCGCTGGAAGTCTGGCCGACCCTGGCGCTGCCCGCATCCGGGCACCCGGCCGCGACGCGATAGGCCGCACGATTTTCAGCGCGCAGGGTCGTTCTCTCCCGCCTGGGATCTAGACATCATGGTCGCCTACCCACAGGCGACCATGATGTCTAGCCGCTTCCGCGGCGACCAGCTCAGCCAGCTTGAGTATCGTCAGCGGCGCCGACCCTTCCGCTTTATTGTTAACGATGACGAAAGCGGGCTGGTGCGCAGCGGCCGCTTCAAGGCACAACCTGGCGAGCGTTACTCGCGTCGGGAGGTCCTCGTCCCGCAGCTGCGAGAAGGGGAAATAGCGCACACGTGCCTCCTCGTGGGCATAGTCGCGGTGGAGGTTCCATCGGACCACGAGCGGACCGGGGCTCAGTTTGCGCAGCAGTCGCGCCTGCTCGGCCGCAGACGGCTGGCGCGGGTGCAGGCCGACGCAGTGGCGCGCTCCCGCGTCCGCCACCACGTGAAGATATTCGTCGGTCAGAAGCGCCTCATCGCGCAGCTCCACGGCATAGACCGGTCCCTTTGGCAGTGCACGCAAGAAGGTGCCCACGCGCCATGCGAACTCCGCCGGCTCGCGCGCGAGAGCGCGGGGCAGCGGCGAGAACTGGAAGACGAGCGGGCCGGTGTTGCGGCCCAATCCCTGCATCGCGGGCTCGATGAAGTGCCGAACGGCCCAGGCGGGATCGAGGAAGTGCGGGTTGTCCAGCGCCCGGTTGCCCGGGTCGGCGCGTAGCTTTGGGCTCACACACTGCACCGGTGCCTTGACAACGAATCGGAATCCCGTCGGGACCTGCGCTGCGTAGCGCTCATACTCTTCGCGCGGAATCGGGGCGTAGAAAGTCCGGTCGATGCCGACGCTGCGAAACAGCGGGAAACGAGCGTACGCAGCAAGCCCGCCGTGCGCCAGCTCGGCCGGCTCGTAGTTCTCCGCATACACCAAGCCGTGCCAGCCAGGGAACGACCACGACGACGTACCGATGAACAGACCCTCGGGCAGATTGCGGGCCGTTTCAGTCAGTTGCCCGGGGAAGTCGGCAGGTCGGACCTCTCGTGGGGAGTCCAGCCGGGTGCGCGAGGGGGCATCCGCGAATAACGAGAGCTGTTCGCTCATGCGTGCATCCGGCAAGTAGCCTGACGGGATGCGGCCCGGCTCACTGTGGCAGTGCGGCCGCGAAGCGCGGATAGACCTCCGCCACCGATTGGCGAACCCGCGCCCTGAGCAGATGCAGCACTTCAGGCGGCGGCGGTGGGGTCACCGGCACATGCTCAGGACGATCGAAATCGAATCCGGTGTTCTCGATGATCTCCTCGACCGTGTGACCCGGGTGAACGCTCTCGAGGCGAAAGCGGCGCCGAACGCGGTCGAAGCCGAACAGCGCGCGCCCCGTGACCAGCTTGAACGGCCCTCCCGGCCTGTATACCCCAGCCGGACTGCCTCCCGGCGCGCTGATGAAGTCCACTTTGGGCACCAGCACGCGCCGGCTGTGCTCTTCCCGGAACAGGATCACGCGCGGCACCAGGAAGTAGAGGTAAGAAGACCCGAAGGAGCCGGGCCAGCGGACTTCGCTCTTCGGATAGCCTCCCACACCGACGAGGTTGATGTTCGCCTCGCCGTCGATCTGTCCCCCGCCCAGGAAGAACGCGTCGATGCGCCCCTGGGCGGCCAGGTCGAAGAGCTCCACGCCGCCGTTGGTGAAGCTGCTGTTTCGCAGCGATCCGAGCAGGCTGACGCGCAGAGCGCCACCCGACATCTCGCGTGCCAGCAACGCCGCGGCACCCGGTATGGGCGAGGCGGCACCCGTCACGACATGGCGGCAGCCATCGAGCAGCCGGGCGACGACCGCGATCAGCAGCTCGGCAGAACTATACGAGACGGTCACGCCAAGGCTTTCTCGGACGCTGCCGGCGCAAGCCACTCCGCGATCCATCGCTCGAATCCGCGCGCCGTCTGTGCGGCTTCCACATACTGGAGGAGCGCAGCCTCGTCGATCCCATAGGCGTCGGCGAGTTGAAGCGGCCAGGCGCCCCGTGGGGCTTCCGCTAGCGCGGTGATGTAGATCGAAGGGATCACGCCGGGGGCGCGGTCTGGGTCGCGCATCAAGTCGACGTCGCTCACCTCTTCTACCGTCACCAGGGTCCGGTGTGCCGCGTGTGCCATCGTCATCAGCTCGCGGGAGCGCCCGATGAAGACATTGCCGTAGCGATCTGCGAGCGGCGCGTGGAACAGCGCGAAGTCCGGCCTGATGGCAGGCAGGACCACGATTGGGTCGCCGGTGTGGAACGGGTTGTCGATCACCTTCCAATCGGGGCGGTTGGCCAGCACGTCGGTGCCGATCAGCCCGCGGAGCGGTATGAACGGGATGCCCTTTTGCCCGGCTTGCAGCGCGGCGTGGATCGCTGGACAGGTTGCGTCGAGCAGCTTGATGGCCCCCTCCCGAACCGCCGCCACGAACCGCGGCGCCGGACCGAACTCATCCAGCGTCACCGCCGAGGTCTCGAGCGTAGCCACGAGGCCAGCACCGATCATCACTTCGGCTTGCAGCCCGCTGACGGGCACGCACACCAGGTGGAGATCTCGGACGCGCCGACGGACCAGTTCCCGGGTGAACGTCATGGCGACGCCGCTGCGATCCGCCGGCACCGCCACTTTGGCGCCGTCCGGCACGGTCGCCGCCAATGTCGAGAGGTCACAGAGGGTGGTTTTCATGGCGTGTGCTCCCGTAAGATCGGGCTCGGGGCGGCGGCAATGCGCAATGGTACTCTGCAGGACGCTTGGTTGGGGGCGCGCGTCCAGACCGAAGCCCCGGCCAATCCGCCCGTCGCGCGGCTTCGATGCGGAACCATTCGGGGCAACTGCTCGGCCGCCCGCGCATCACGACGCGGAACACCGGAGTCAGCGCAGCGCCTTAATACGCCCGATGCACGCATCCGCCGGCGCGAGCACGCTATCCGCCCGGCTGCCAAAGTAGGCCTTGAAAAACCCCGACCCAACCCCAAGAGTTCACCGCGGCTGGCGTGCGCACGCCAGCGACGAGTTTTACCAGATCAGCCACATTCGTGAATGGGAGTTTCGAGGTATGAAGATTCGTCCGATACATGATCGTGTTCTAATCAAACGTCTGGATGCAGAGCGGAAGACCGCCTCCGGCATCGTGATCCCGGACACCGCCGCGGAAAAGCCGGAGACCGGAGAGGTGGTCGCTGTGGGGAGCGGCAAGGTCGGCAGCGACGGCAAGGTGTCCGCCCTGTCGGTGAAGGTCGGGGACAAGGTCCTATTCGGCAAGTATTCCGGCCAGACCGTGAAGGTCAAAGGCGAGGAGCTGCTCGTGGTGCGCGAGGACGACATCATGGGCGTAATCGAGAACAGTTGATCCATACCGGAGGACAACATGGCAGCCAAGGAAGTCAAGTTTCATGATTCCGCCCGCAATCGGATCGTCGCGGGCGTGAACATCCTGGCCGATGCGGTCAAGGTGACCCTCGGTCCCAAGGGGCGCAATGTGGTGCTGGAGAAGTCCTGGGGAGCGCCCACCGTGACGAAGGACGGCGTCTCGGTCGCCAAAGAGATCGAGCTGAAGGACAAGTTCGAGAACATGGGCGCACAGATGCTCAAAGAGGTCGCCAGCAAGACGTCGGATGTGGCCGGCGATGGCACCACCACCGCCACCGTGCTGGCGCAGTCGATCGTGCAGGAGGGCATGAAGTACGTGGCCGCCGGGATGAACCCGATGGACTTGAAGCGCGGCATGGAGAAGGCAGTGGACGCGGTGGTCGAGGAGCTGAAGAAGATCTCCAAGCCCTGCTCCACATCCAAGGAGATCGCCCAGGTAGGCGCCATCTCGGCCAACGCCGACGAAGCCGTCGGAAAGATCATCGCCGATGCGATGGACAAGGTCGGCAAGGAAGGCGTCATCACGGTCGAAGACGGCACGAGCCTCAACAACGAGCTGGAAGTGGTCGAGGGCATGCAGTTCGACCGCGGCTACCTGTCTCCTTACTTCATCAACAATCCCGACAAGCAGATCGCGGTCCTGGACGACTGCTACATCCTGTTCCACGACAAGAAGATCTCTGCCATCCGGGATCTGCTGCCCGTGCTCGAGCAGGTCGCCAAGGCCGGCAAGCCGCTCCTGATCGTGGCCGAGGAAGTGGAAGGCGAGGCGCTGGCCACCCTGGTGGTCAACAACATCCGCGGGATCCTCAAGACCTGCGCCGTGAAGGCGCCGGGCTTCGGCGATCGGCGCAAAGCGATGCTGGAAGATATGGCCATCCTTTCCGGTGGCACGGTCATCAGCGACGAGGTCGGCTTCAAGCTGGAGAACGCCTCGCTGAACGATTTGGGCCGTGCCAAGCGTATCGAGATCGCCAAAGAGGAGACCACGATCATCGACGGAGCCGGCGACAGGAAGGCCATCGAGGGCCGTATCCAGGCCATCCGCAAGCAGATCGAAGAGACGACCTCCGACTATGACAAGGAAAAGCTGCAGGAGCGCGTGGCCAAGCTGGCCGGCGGCGTGGCGGTCGTCAGGGTTGGGGCGGCCACCGAGACCGAGATGAAGGAGAAGAAAGCCCGCGTGGAGGACGCTCTGCACGCCACTCGTGCGGCCGTCGAGGAGGGGGTGGTGCCCGGCGGCGGTGTAGCGTTGGTGCGCGCCCGTCAGGCTATCGCCAAGCTCCACGGCGCCAACCACGACCAGGATGCCGGGATCAAGATCGTGATGCGGGCCCTCGAAGAGCCGCTGCGGCAGATCGTCGCGAACACCGGTGATGAGCCGTCCGTTATCCTGGCGAAGGTGCTCGACGGCAAAGGCAGCTTCGGCTGGAACGCCGCCACCGGCGAGTACGGCGACCTGGTGTCGATGGGCGTGATCGACCCGACCAAAGTGGCCCGCTATGCACTGCAGAATGCAGCCTCGGTCGCCGGTCTGATCCTTACCACGGACGCCATGGTCGCCGAGCTTCCCAAAGAAGAGAAGCCGGCGCCGGCGCCGCACGGCGGTGAGATGGCCTACTGATCGCGTGCTTGCGTTGACGGAAGAGCCCGCGTCGCGGGCTCTTTCTTTTTTGGCCTCGGTGCCGCTCTCGTCCCGCCGGCCACCCGGGTCAAACCCGCGTCCCATCTGGCGCGGACGTTGCATGGTCCGCGCCGGAACGCTCTACCCTGTGCGGCCGGGATCAGCGAAAATCGCCGCGTCGAAGCCCGGGATCACGGTCCGGGTCGCTGCAGACGGAGGTGATGTGGGTCGAACCAGGAAGCTCATTGCCGCATTGATGCTGCTGTTGCTGCCCGCGGTGGCGCTCGCTCAGGCGTCCCGGCAGATCACCAAGCGATCCGACCCTCTGGTCCGGAGCCTCGAGGCGCTGTACGCCGAATCGATGCAAGTGGCGCGCACCGGCGACCTCGATGCCTACTGGCGGCTGCGCACTGCCGCGTCCAAGGACCGCCCGCCCCACCTGACGCGCGAGCTGCTACCGTTGTTTGCCACCATGCTGCCGCCCCTGGACACGCTGAATTTCGTCCGCATCGACAGCAGCGCCGCCACCGCCCGCGCGCTGTATCGCTGGCCGCGGAACGATATGGCCCGCTACACGGTTATCGTGTACCGCGTCGAGGACAAGGCCTGGAAGATCGACTCCATCCTGGTGAAGTCGGACGTCCATGGCGACGCGCTCAAAACCGACTTGCCCGACCAGGCCAAGCAGCGGGCAGCGTTGCAGCCGCAGGACGCCCGCTCGGCCCGGGTCGGTTCGGAGCCGTAATCGAAACATCGCTCGCCGGCAACTCCCGGCTCCCGGAGCAGTGGTGCTGCAAACATCCATTCCTGCGGTGTGGCTGCGACGGCGCCTCAGGTGCACGCCACGTGCACCGACTCCACCGCATCGCGTTAGACGGCAGAGCCGGGAGTGCCGCGGATCGGTCGAGCCCGCATCAACGCGACCCCGTGCCCGAGCTTGACCGCGCAAGATGAGACGATACCTCCTCCCGCAGCTCGCCTTGCGGTGCCTTACATCCCTGCTCGCGCTAGGGTTAAACCCAGGCCGCAGCATGTTGTCTCGCAAGGCTTTTCTCGGCCGCCTCGAGGCGTTACCATTGGCGCTCCCGACAGGGGCGTTCACCGCGGCGGCGCAAGCGCGCCGGCCGGCAGCACAACAAGAGTGGGCGCTATGAAGGAGGAATATTGAACCCGACAGACATCGGTCGACCGGACTACTTTCACAAGGTGGTCGACTGCCAGTGGGCATGTCCGGCCCACACGCCCGTCCCCGAATACATCCGATTGATCGCTGCCGGGCATTACAGCGAAGCGTATCTGATCAACTGGAGGTCGAACGTCTTCCCCGGCATCCTCGGCCGCACGTGCGACCGCCCGTGTGAGCCGGCTTGTCGGCGGGCGCGTGTCGAAGAGCAACCGGTCGCCATCTGCCGGTTGAAACGGGTCGCGGCGGACTACAAGGACGACATCGTCGACCGACTGCCCAAGCCGGCCAAGCAGAAGAACGCCAGGCGCATCGCATGCATCGGGGCGGGCCCCGCCTCGCTGACGGTCGCTCGCGACCTGCTCCCCTTGGGCTATCACGTCGTGATCTACGAGGCCGATCCGTACGCCGGCGGCATGATCCGCACCCAGATTCCCCGCTTCCGGCTGCCCGAGATGGTGATCGACGAGGAGATCGGCTACATCCTCAACCTCGAGCCGGAGCTGCGTGTGGGCGAGCGGGTGACGAGCATGCGCGAGCTCCTCGCCGAGGGCTACGACGCGATCTTCGTCGGCTGCGGCGCACCGCGCGGGCGCGACCTCCAGCTCCCCGGCCGCACCGAGGCGGCGGCCAACATTCACATCGGCATCGACTGGCTCTCGAGCGTGTCCTTCGGCCATGTCGAACGCATCGGGAAGCGGGTGATCGTCCTGGGCGGCGGCAACACGGCGATGGACTGTTGCCGCTCCTCCAAGCGCCTCGGTGGCGAAGACGTGCGGGTGGTGGTGCGCAGCGGCTTCGACGAGATGAAGGCCTCCCCGTGGGAGAAGGAAGACGCCATGCACGAGGGCATCCCCATCCTCAACTACCTCGTGCCCAAAGCGTTCACGCACGCCGGTGGCAAGCTCACGGGTGTGGCGTTCGAGAAGGTCAGAGCCGTGCACGACGAGCATGGCCGGCGCGCACTTGTTCCCACCGGCGAGCCGATTGTGCACATGGAGTGCGACGACGTCTTGGTGGCGATCGGACAGGACAATGCCTTCCCCTGGATCGAGCGCGATATCGGCATCGAGTTCGACCGGCAAGGCCTGCCCAAGCTCGATCCCATCACCCTGCAATCGACGCTGCCCAGCGTCTTCTTCGGCGGGGACGCGGCCTACGGCCCGAAAAACATCATCTGGGCCGTGGCGCACGGCCATGAGGCGGCCGTGTCCATCGACCGTCTGTGCCACGGCGAAGACGTCCGCCGGCGCCCTGCCCCACACGTGAACCTCATGTCGCAGAAGATGGGCATCCACGAGTGGAGCTATGACAACGATATCTCCACCGAGAAACGCAACCGCGTGCCGCTCAAGGACATCAAGATCACCTTGAAGGACATCAAGGTGGAGGTCGAGCTGGGCTTCGACCCGAAGGCGGCTTTCGCCGAGGCGCAGCGCTGCCTGAATTGCGACGTGCAGACCGTATTTGCGGACAAGCTGTGCATCGAGTGCGACGCCTGCGTGGACATCTGTCCGATGGATTGCATCAACTTCACCGACAACGGCGAGGAACGGCAGCTGCGGGCACGGCTGCGGGCGCCGGCCAAGAATACGACCCAGGACCTGTACGTGTCCGGCACATTGAAGACCGGGCGCATCATGGTCAAAGACGAAGATCTATGCCTGCATTGCGGGCTGTGCGCGGAGCGCTGCCCGACCGGGGCCTGGGACATGCAGAAGTTTTTCCTGGACATGACACACGCGGGGCCGGCATGCCGGAGCAAACACAAAGAACCAACGATTTCGTAGTCAAATTCGCCAACGTCAACGGTTCGGGATCGGCTTCTGCCAACGCGCTATTCGCCAAGTCCATGCTGCGCATGGGCGTGCCGGTGAGCGTGCGCAATATCTTTCCCTCCAACATCCAGGGGCTTCCCACCTGGTACGAAGTACGCGTGTCCGAGGCGGGTTATCACGGTCGCCGAGGCGGCGTGGACCTGATGGTGGCGATGAACCCGCAGACCTGGGACAAGGACGTCGCGGAGCTCGAACCCGGCGGCTACCTGTTCTACGATTCGACCAAGCCGCTGTTGCAGTCGATGCTGCGCGACGATGTCCACATCATCGGCATGCCGCTCACGGAGATCTGCAACCGGGAGTACACCGATCCGCGCCAGCGCCAGCTGTTCAAGAACATCCTCTATGTCGGCGCACTGTGCGCCCTGCTGGACATCGATCTGCGCGAGGTGGAGAAGCTGATCGGGGAGCAGTACAAAGGAAAGGAGAAGCTGCTCGAGCCCAACGTACACGCGTTGCACCTCGGGCGCGACTATGCGGCGAGTTACCTCCCCTCGATCGGACTCAAGGTCAAGCGCGCCGACGCGGTGGGCAACGCCATCTTCCTGGATGGGAACAATGCCGCCGCGCTAGGTTGCGTCTATGGCGGCGCCACCGTGGCGGCGTGGTATCCGATCACGCCCTCCTCCTCGCTCGCCGAAGCGTTCTCGCGCCACTGCCGCCGGTTTCGCCACGACGCGGATACCGGGAAGGCCCGCTACGCCGTAATCCAGGCGGAGGACGAGCTCGCTTCGATCGGCATTGTGATCGGCGCCGCATGGAACGGCGCGCGCGCCTTCACCTGCACTTCGGGGCCCGGCATCTCGCTCATGCAGGAGTTCCTCGGGCTCGCTTATTTCGCCGAGATCCCCGCCGTTGTCTTCGACGTGCAAAGGGGCGGACCGTCGACGGGGATGCCCACCCGCACGCAGCAAGCCGATTTGCTCAGCTGCGCGTACGCTTCGCACGGCGACACCAAGCACGTTCTGCTGTTCCCCGAGGATCCCAAGGAATGCTTCGAGTTCGCGGCCCTCTCGTTCGATCTTGCCGATCGGCTGCAGACACCGATCTTCGTGCTCCTGGACTTGGACATCGGCATGAATGAGCGGCTATGCGAGCCGCTCGCTTGGGACGACGCTCGCCGCTTCGACCGCGGCAAAGTGATGACGCAGGAGCAGCTGGAGGCCGGCACGCCCTTTGGACGCTACCTGGACGTGGACGGGGACGGCATCACCTACCGCACCTACCCCGGGACTCACCCCACGCGCGGGGCGTTCTTCACTCGAGGCACGACCAAGGATCGCTTCGCCCGCTACTCGGAGGCCGGGCCGGACTACGTGGACAACATGCAGCGCTTGCTGCGCAAGTTCGAGACGGCCAAGGGGCTGGTGCCTCGGCCCGTGCTGCGTCGCGCAGCGAAGCCCACGCGCCTTGGGGTGATCTACTTGGGCTCCACCAGCCCGGCCATGGTGGAGGCGCTCGATGCGTTGGAGCGCGAGAGCGTGTACCTTGACGCGCTGCGCGTCCGCGCCTTCCCGTTCCAGGACGAGGTCTACGATTTCATCGCCGAGCATGACTTGACCTTCGTGGTAGAGCAGAACCGCGACGCGCAGCTGCGGATGCTGATGATCAACGAGGGCGCCGCCGACCCGTCGCGGCTGATCTCGGTGCTGCACTACGACGGCACGCCCATCACGGCGCGGTTCGTCGTAGCGGAGATCCTCGGGAAGGCAGCGGCCCTGAAGGCGGTGCCGTTGCGAGCGGTGAAGTGAGGGCGATGCGCAGGCCGCCTCGCTCCTGGATTTCGATTCTTAGGCTTTCGGCATCTCGATCATGACCTACCTGGCCAAACCCACGCTGCACCACCCCTCGCTCGAGAAGAATGCACTGGGCCTCACCCGCCGCGACTACGAGGGCGCGATCTCCACGCTATGCGCCGGTTGCGGGCACGACTCGATCAGCGCGGCCATCATCCAGGCCTGCTTCGAATTGCAGCTGCCGCCCCATCGCATCGCCAAGCTTTCGGGGATCGGTTGCTCGTCCAAGACCCCGACGTACTTCCTCGCCAGCTCCCACGGCTTCAACAGCGTACACGGCCGCATGCCCTCCGTGCTTACGGGAGCCAACCTGGCCAATCGGGAGTTGATCTATCTGGGCGTGTCCGGCGACGGGGACTCGGCTTCTATCGGCCTGGGGCAGTTCGCGCACTGCATGCGCCGCGGCGTGAACATGGTCTACATCGTCGAGAACAACGGCGTATACGGACTCACCAAAGGGCAGTTCTCGGCCACGGCGGACAAGGGCTCCAAGAGCAAGAAGGGAGCGATCAACCATGATGCACCGGTCGACCTCGTCATGCTTGCACTTCAGCTGGGCGCGACCTACATCGCGCGCAGCTTCTCCGGGGATAAGCAACAGCTCGTGCCGCTCATCAAAGGCGCCATCCTGCATCAAGGGGCAGCGTTCATCGACGTGATCTCGCCGTGCGTGGCGTTCAACAATCACGAGGGATCCACCAAGAGCTACGATTACGTCCGCGAGCATAACGAGGCGGTCAACCGGCTCGACGTGATCCTACCGCGGCAGCCGATCACGGTGGACTATGCGCCCGGCGTTCGCGAGGAGGTCGTCCAGCACGATGGCTCCGTGCTCCGCCTGCGCAAGCTGGCTGCGGACTACGAGCCCAACGACCGCTCCTCCGTCATGAACTTCCTCCAGCACCACGACGCACGCGGTGAGGTCGTGACGGGGCTGCTGTACGTCGATCCAGAGCCCGAAGATCTGCACGCCCATCTAGGAACGGTGGACGCGCCGTTCAATCAGCTCGGCGAGCGCGAGTTGTGCCCGGGCTCCGCGGCCCTGGAGCGCATCAACGCCTCCCTGCGCTGAGCGGCGCCGGCGATCCGCGGGTGGATGCGCCGCGGGCTGCGCCCGCGGCAGGAGGACTCCGCTTACTGCGTCACAGTGGCATGCTTGCGCCGGATCGACGCTTCGATCTCCACGCGCCGGTCTTTCTGCAGGCACGCGATCAGGTCGTCGCGAGCAAGCCCGGTGCACTCGTCGGGGCGGGTGACCGGGTTCTTCTCACCCCGTCCCTCGTAGTGGATCTTGTTCTCCGGGACGCCCTTGCTCAGCAGATACTGAGCCACGGACCACGCGCGCAGCTCGGATAGGCGCTGGTTGTACTCCGGCGTGCCGATGTGGTCCGTATAGCCGATGATATCCAGCCGGTCATAGTCAGCCGACGTGAGCTTCACCGCGAGCTGATCGAGGACCGTCTTGACCTCGTCGCGGAGCACATACTGGTCGAAGTCGAAGCGCCCGTCCTCATTCACGCCCAAGACCAGAGGCAGCATGCCTCCCAGCGTCTGCGGACGGTATTCCTCGTCCACGTTCACCTTGCTGCTGGGGACGTCCACGGCGGCCAAGCGCTCGCCCGAGGCGCCGGCACCCTCGCTGCCTTCCAATCCCGCCACGCCGCCGCCGATACCGCCGCGGCTCTCCGGCGCGCCGCCGACAGCGCCGGGAACCTGCGCTCCGGCGCCTCCCGCCGCCGCACTGGAACCTTCGTCCTGGCCGCCGGCGGGAGCCGCGGAGGTGGTTGCATCGCCCGGGGCGGCGCCCCTCATGCCCTTGGCATTGTCACCAGAGGTCCCGGGGGCAACCGCCGCCGCTCCGACCGTGTGGCCGCGTTCGGTCTCTGTGCTCGCCTCCGCGCCCGTTTCCCCTTGAGCGCTACCCGTGGCCGCGGCGCTCTGCGTCCCGGTTCCGGATTCGCCGGTGACGGATCCCGCAGCCTGTCCAGCGGGTTGTTTTTCGTCGCTCTGGGACGACGCTGCCCCGTCCTGGCTGGCAACGGGGGTGGTGGCAGCGCCGGCTTCGCCGGCCGTGGCAGACTGTGCAGGCTGCGCCGCATTGTCACCGACGCCGCTGTGCGCCCCGCGCTCGCCCGAGATGTCGCCGGATGCGGAAGAGGCGCCCTCGGCCGTAGCCAGGTCGCCGTGCTCTCCGGAGACGCTGGGGGAAGCAGAGGAGGAAGCGTTGCCTGAAGCTGGCTCGCCGCGCTCGCCCGAAACATTGGCGGAAGCGGCCGAGGGCTCGCTGCGTTCGCCAGCGAGACTCGACGACGAGTCGGCGCTTGCGCCCCCGGGTTGAGTGGCATCGGCGGTGGACGCAGCGGGCGTCGCGATCGGCTTGCTGCTGCGAGCGCCGGTGCCTGCAGACGCGTTCGCGCCTTCGATGTTCCCGGGCGGCGCCGGGCTGCGCGGCTTCGTGGCACAGCCTCCTAGCCCCAATACGAGGGCCAGAGCAACCGCTCCGACCGCGCCGGAGGCGGTGAGTCCAACCGATGAAGGCGACGAAGCGATCTGCACACTCGATCTCCAACTAGTCATCTTGAACGGTACTCCTGGTAGTTTCGGGCGCTCTACGCAAGGGATCAGCGGATCGACCAATCTTAACCGGTTTGGGTCGCTCTGGGCCGCGGTGCGCGAAGGTTTCCTGCCTGTCTCGGCGCGTCGCGGCCATGGGGCGAGCGTAGTGTGAGTCGTTCGCATTGAGCAGCGAGCGCAGCGTAGCTTCCTCAGAAGTGACCGGTTTTACCTCTCAACCATAGAGCGGCCAGACTCGGCCGAGTTCCCTCGGCACCGGATTTGCTCGGATCCGTCTCCTCAGTCCGACAGATTGCACGAGGCTCGAATGCGAGTGCGCAGGCACCGCGGGTGCCCGCGTGGGCGCCCCGGCCGGGTCATCGCCCGCGCTCATGTCGCTTCGGCGCGATCGATGCGGGCTGCACCGTCGAATCGGCTGCGATGAACTTCCCGATGCGCTGGCACTGGATCGCGATCTTGCTCGTTGGATACGCCGCCTGGTCGCAGTGGTCCTCCCGCCCCGTGTCGCACGGCCCGGGAGTGCTCGCACCGACGGAGCCGGTGCAGACGCCGGTGCCCGCGGCGCCGTCACTTCAGCGGCCCGGCTACCGGATCACGCCCTTGCAATCGTTCTCGCTCGAAGCTCGCGTGCTGAGCGCCGAGCGCTACCGGTTCGACCGCGGCGCCGAGCTTGCCCCGGTCGACCTCGCCCTGGGGTGGGGACCGATGTCGGACCAGGCGATCCTCGATCGCATCGACATCAGTCAGGGGCACCGCTTCTACTTCTGGCACGTGAACGAGTTCCCCATTCCGCGCCGCGACATCGAGACCCACAGCGCCAACATGCATATGATCCCCGCCACCTCCGACATCGAACGGCACTTGGAATCCGTCCGGAGCGGCGAGATCGTGCGGCTGCTGGGCTATCTCGTGGAGGTGCAGGGCCAGGACGGGTTCACCTGGCGCAGCTCGCTCACGCGTGAGGACACGGGGGCGGGCGCGTGCGAGCTGGTGTGGGTGGAGCAGCTCGAAGTCAGATAAACGTCCGAAGTGAGCGGCTATAATCGGCGCCCTCGACCAACGCAGCCAACAGTCAAGGAGCCCGTCATGATTGATCTGTACCTCGCACCCACCGCCAACGGCCTGCGCGCCTCGATCGCTCTGGAGGAATGTGGCCTCGCCTACCGCGCGCACAAGGTCGATCTGGCGAAGGGCGAGCAGCGCAGCCCCGAGTTCCTGAAGCTCAACCCGGCCGGACAGATCCCAGTCATCGTCGACAGCGACGGCCCCGGCGGCCAGCCGCTCACGTTATGCCAGTCCGGCGCGATCATCCTCTACCTCGCCACGAAGACGGGCAAGTTTCTGCCCAAGGATCCGGCCCGGCATGCGCAGGCACTGCAGTGGTTCATGCAGGGCGCCACGGACGTGGCTCCCACGAGCGGCGCCATCTTCCAGCTCGAGTTCGTGTCCCCGGAGAAGAACGCGGCGATCACGGAGCACTTCAAGAAACGCCTCCTCGGCTTTTTTGGCGTATGTGAGCGGCACCTGCAAGGACGCGAATTCTTCGCCGACGAGCTCTCCGTCGCAGATCTGATGCTCTACCCCAACTTCTCCGCGCGCAAGGCGCTCATCGACCAAGCGGGCGGCTTTCCCAACTTGCAACGGTGGGGCGCCGCACTTGCTGCGCGGCCGGGCGTGGCCCGCGGCATGAAAGCGGGGAGCTAGCTCTCGCCACGGCCGTCCGAGAACGCGCCCGGCCCTCGGGGCTGGAGCCCCCTCGCGAGCACCGTCAGAGCGATCCGACGGCCGAACAACTTCGAGGTCTCGGCTCTCCCTGCTGTTCGTTGCTCGCGCCGCGAGGCCCCGGTGTCGTTCCCATCGCATGTCCAACGGCGACTTGAGCCCGCATTCCGGCACTCTCTGCGCAGAGGTTGACCGCGCCATCGAGCGCGCATTGGCGAGCGGAGCGCTCGAGCGCATCGACACGGAGGCACGTGCCGTGGTCGATGGTGGAGTCCGGTTCGTGGTACGGCGCGTGTCCAGCCTCGTGCGCAAGCCGCGGCGGTCGCCGAGTGAAGGGAATGCCGCGCCAGCCGACCCATTCCTGCCGCACGATCCGGCTCTGTTGGTGCGCGACGTCTCCTCGACCCACCGCGTATTGCTCAACAAGTACCCGGTGTTGGACCGCCATCTGCTGGTGGTGACACGCGCTTTCGAGCATCAAGAGGAGTTGCTCAGTCTGGGCGATTTCCAGGCGCTCGCCGCCTGCATGGCCGAATGCGACGGCTTGGCGTTCTATAACGCGGGCCGTGCCGCGGGCGCCAGCCAGGACCATAAGCATCTGCAGCTCGTGCCCTTGCCGCTGGATGCGGCCGACAACGAGATTCCGATTCGACCGCTGCTGCGCGAGCTCCAGCTCGTCGATGGGCTGGGCGTCGCGCCGTTGCTGCCCTTTCGCCATGCCTACGCCGACCTGCCCTCGGGGGCGTGGTCGGACGCCCGAACGACGGGCGAATTGCTGCTCGCGCTGTACGCGAAGCTCTGCAAGGCGGTCGATGTCGGGGAGGTACAGGTGCGAGGCGAGCGCCGGCAGTCCACGCCCTACAACCTGCTGCTCACGCGGGAGTGGATGCTCGTCGTCCCGCGGTCTCGCGAGCGGTTCGAGTCGATCTCGATCAATGCGCTCGCCTTCGCCGGCTCGATCTTCGTCAAAGACGAAGCGCAGCTCGAGCGCGTGCGCGAGTCCGGTCCGATCGCGGTGCTGCGGGAGGTCAGCTGGCCTGCCTGAGCGAGGTTTGCTCGTCTGCCAGCAGTTCCGACAGCAGCGTCCGCATGCGCTCCCAGTGCGATCCCTCCCAGTACACGCGGTCGCACCCTATGCACCACGAATAGCGCTCGTAGTGCTCGAACACCCGCGGTGGGATCCGGTCCGCGATCGCGGATTTGTCGATGCGCGCGAGGCCCAGGTTGCAGTGCAGGCATAGCGTGAAAGGCCTGGCATCGCCGACGAGCTGGAGGCGCTCTGCGACTTCGCGCAATTGATCGCGGGGCCGCAGCGCATGGAGATAGCAGCCATGCGTGATCCCCCGACATTTGAGCAGCTCGCGATCGCGCGTGAGCACGATGCGCCCCTCGACCGCCGAGATGGCCCGGATTCGTTCGTCGCTGAGCGTGTTGGAATACAGCGTGTCGAACCCGAGCATCCGCAGCAGACGCGCGAGTCCGCCCAGATGAGCGTCGGCGACGAAACGCAGCTCCCGCAGCGGCCGCTCGCGGACCCGCAGCAGCGGGCGCACATCGAAGCGCTCGAACTTGGGATAGACGCTGATGCAGTCGCCGTCGCACACGAGATAGGAGAAGTCGACCGACTCGCCGTTGGCCAACACCAGCTCGACCTCGGTATGCGGCACGCCGAGCGCTTCGACGGCGTTTTTCACCGTCGCCGCACGCGCGCACCGGTAGTCGAACGCTTGCTTGCGGCGCTCGCGCGGGAGAAAGTCGTTCAGCTCCTCGTAGAAGCGAAAGGTGGCGAGAGCGCCGACACCGCCGCTCGCCGAGGCTTGCAGGGTCATGGCATCAATATGGGACCCGAGCGCCTGCGCTGCAAGGGCGCGCGCCGCTGGGCGCCCAGGCCTCTGCGGGGCAGGCCTCGCGCCTCCCTTGCATCGCCTCGGGACGAGCCGGCGGTGGCGGCGTTGATCGGCGGTGCCGGGGTATGGGAAGATGAGCCATGACAAGGGCCGCCAGCCGTCTCGCTCTGCTCTTCGCTTTCGCCGCGCTGGCGCCGCTCGCGCAGGCGGACATCTTCCGCTGCACCGGGCCCGACGGCCACACCCTATACAGCGATAGCGCGTGCCCTTCGGACTCGTTGCGCCAGTCGAACATCACCGCGAATCTCGGCGAGTGCAGCACAGTCGAGTGTGAGGCAGCGCGCGAGCAGCAGGCGGATGAAGCCAGAGCGCGCTTGCGGGCAGACAAAGCGCAGCTCGAGGTCTTGACGGAGAGGCGCCGCGCCCAAGCAATCGAGGACGAGCGCGAGCGAGCCCAGGCCGAAGCGCTACGCTGGCGCGAAGCGATGGACCAAAGGCTTGCGATCCTCGCGCAGGAAGCGGACGCTACGGCTGGCTATCCCCTGTACGGTGGGTATCCGGTCTATGTCGTCCCGAAGCCCTGCACGCAGCGATGCCTGCACCCATCCCAGCCTCGCCGGCCGCATCCCGACCACGTGCAGGCTCGGCCGAACGGGCATGGACAGGCCATCCTGGAGCGTCGTTGAACCCGCCGCCCGGGTTTCTGCATGCCCTGCTGCGACGAACCGCGTACGCGTACACATGCCTAAACGCGATTGCGCTGGGATCCTGATGGGTCCTGCCGGATCCCGTACAAAGGGGTAGGTCCGCGGCCTCCCCCGATGCGGGTCAGCATGTCGTCGACGGCCATACGGAAACCCATCTCGTGCGATGCCTCGGGCCGCGGTCGGGCAGCGCCTGTGCCAACCACCGAGTCGGAGCCGCGTTAGGACCGCCGGCGCGTCGAGCTCCGATGGATCCATCCTCCCCACGTCCGACAAAGGTGCTGGCCGCGGGCTTGGTTGTCGTACACCTCGACGCATCCCGCTATCGACTGCTCTGTGTGCGCACGTCCGGCGGCTGGGATTTCCCGAAGACCCGCGTAGCGGAGGGCGAGGACCCGATGGAGGCGGCGCTGCGCGCAACGCGCGAGTCCACGGGGCTGAGGAAACTCGACTTCAAGTGGGGCGAGGATGGGCGCGAAACGATCGCTTTCGACGACGGACGCGTCAGCCGCTACTTCTTGGCCGAATCGACGACCGACGAGGTGTCGCGCGCGGCCGGCGCCGGGGCTGGTGCAGAGGCGCCTCTTGAGCACCGCTGGGTAACTGCCGAAGAGGCCGAGGACATCCTGCCCCCGCGCTTGGCGTTGATCCTGGATTGGGCCTTGGAGCGGCTCGCCACGCGCGCTTAGGTCCCTCGGCCCGCGCGGTTCCTCCGGCCGGATCCCGGAGCAACTGGTATGAGGAGTGCTTCCGAACCCGTAGAGAACGCGAACCGCGTTCGGCTCCAAGCACTTAGCCCCTCGTGCTCACGCCATGACTCCCGTCGACACTGCCCGTCAAGCGCTGCGCCTGCTCACCGAGCTCGGCCTGCCGCCCACACCCGAGAACTACGAGGTGCAATACCGTGCGATCGCCGGGCTACCCGCGCAGGAGCCGCGCCTCGATCCGGCGACGGCAGCCCGCATGTTGGAAATGGTGCGGGCGCTGCTCAGCGTGATGACCCAGGCGAACGAGGGGCTGCACGCCGACCTGACGCGCTTCAGCCAGCAGTCCAGCTCCCTGATGGCCGAGCTGAAGGCCGGCAGCGATCCCTCGGCGCTGGAAGAGCTGTTCAAGGCCATGACGGCGTCTTCGGCCTGGCTGCTGGGCCAAGTGGACTCGGCGCGGCGCGAGCTGTCCTCTACTCGCGAGCAGTTGCGTCATGCTCTCGCGGAGCTGGAGCGGCAGCAGGGTCTGGCGGTCACCGATGCGCTGACCTCGCTGCTGAACCGGCGCGGCATCGGGATCGTGCTGGCGCGTGAGTTTTCTCGCGCTCGCCGCGCCCAGACCAGCCTGTGCGTGGCGCTGGTCGATATCGATAACTTCAAGCGGATCAACGACGAGTTCGGCCACGCCGCCGGGGACCGCGCCTTGGTCCACTTCCGGGAAGTCCTCAAACCGGCCGTGCGCGGAACCGACGTGGTTGGCCGCTACGGCGGGGAGGAGTTCCTGCTCATCCTCCCGGACACCGAATTGGTAGGGGCCGAGTTCCTCCTCAACCGTCTGCTGTCCCGGTTGGAGCACGCGCCTCTGAGCGTTCAGGGTTCCGAGCTGACCCTGCGCTTCAGCGCCGGAGTAGCTCAGTGGTGCGAGGGCGAGACAGAGGAAGAGCTCATCGACCGCGCGGACCGTGCGATGTTCCGCGCCAAGCGTTCGGGGCGCGGCAGGGTCGAAGCGGCCGAAGCGCAGTCTGCACCCCAACCCTTAGCAGAGCGGGAACCCTCGAACGTGGACAACGCGAGCGACCTCGCCTCACTTCCCTGAATCGCCTGCGGCCTCATCCAGGAGCCGTGCGCGCAGCTCCGTCTTCAGCACTTTCCCGTAGTTGTTCTTCGGCAAGCTGTCCACGAACCGATAAAGACGCGGGCGCTTGAATCGGGCGATGTGCTCCAGACAGAGCGCATCCAGCTCCTCGCAGCTTACGCTCGAGCCCGGCTGCAGCGCCACGAACGCGACCACCACCTCGCCCCATTCCGGGTCCGGGCAGCCTACCACCGAGACCTCACTGACCTGCGGGTGGCGCAACAGGACCTCTTCGACCTCTCGCGGATACACGTTGGCACCGCCGGTAATGACCATGTCCTTCGAGCGGTCGTGCAAGGTGAGGAAGCCGCCCTCGTCCATGGACCCCAGGTCGCCGGTGTGCAGCCATCCGCCGCGCAGCGTCTCGGCGGTCGCATCCGGGTTGCGCCAATAGCCGCGCATCACCGTGTCGCCGCGCACCAGGATTTCACCGATCTCGCCCCGAGGCAGCGGCCGCTCTTGGCCATCGCCGACCACCACTTCGACAGCCGACTGCGCCACGCCGACAGAACCGAGGCGCTGCTCCCAGCGCGCACGCGCGCGATCGGCGATCTGCGTACGGGAAAGCGCCGTGATGCCCATCGGACACTCGCCCTGTCCGTAGATCTGCACGAAGCGCTCGCCCAGGGCTTCGAGCGCCTGCTTCATGTCCTCGACGTACATCGGGCCGCCACCGTAGATCACGGTCTTCAGACCGAGAATGTCGGGCTGTCGCTCGCGCGCCCAGGCCGTGAGGCGGCGAACCATGGTCGGCGCCGCGAACAACGACGTGCCGGGCCAGCGCCGGCACAGCGCGAAGATCTCCGCCGGATCGAACTGCCGGCTTTCCGGAACGACCTGGTTGGCCGCCAGCAGCACATGGGGAAAGTTGTACAGCCCCGAGCCGTGCGACATCGGCGCCGCGTGCAGCAGGGAATCCCCCGGCGCGACGCGGTCGACATCTGCCAGGTAGCACAATGTCATAGTGACGAGGTTGCGGTGCGTGATCATCACGCCCTTGGGCCGCCCCGTGGTCCCGCTGGTGTAGAACAGCCAGGCCACGTCGGTGCCGGCCGCTGGGTACGGCTCGCCCGCTTCCGCTCCGCCGAGGAGCTCGCGGTACTCGGCACTGCACACGTCGATCACGCGCCGCAGTCCGGGCACCCGCCCCACGAGAGGGCCGATCCCGGCGGCCAGCTCGTCGGTGACGAAGCACAGCGAGGCACCCGAATCCTCGAGGATATAGGCCACTTCTTCCGGGTGAAGCTTCGCGTTCACCGGCACCGCGATCAGCCCGGCCCACCAGGCCGAGTACAGCAGCTCCACGTACTCGGCGCTGTTCGACATGACGAGCGCCACGCGCTCTCCCGGCGCGAGCTGGACCCGCACGCGCAAGCTCGTGGCCAGCGCGCTCGCGCGGCGGGCGAGTTCGCGGTAGTTTGCGACGACCGCCGCCCCGCGCGACACCGCCGCGTTGTCGGGGAACATGCGCGCGGCCCGGGCGAGCCAATGTGCAACGTTCACTCAGCGCACACCGTGTTTGGCCGCGTAGTGCTTCCGCAGCACCTTGCGCGTCTGAGCGTTGAGCTGTGGGTTGCGCGTCCCACGCCCCACAGGCTTCGCCTGCGGCGGCGGCGGTGCGGACTTGCGTTTGGTCATTGCGGTCCTCCTTGCGGTCCTCTCGGGCTATTCCGGCACCAGCCAGCGCACGCGGATCCCGCCCACGCGCGCTGGGGAGAGCGCCGGCCAGAGCCACTGCATGAGCAGTCGGGCCTCGTCTGCGAAGCCAAACGGCGGATTCGCCACCAACAGGCCGCTGCCGCGCAAGCTCACGCTCCAGCTATCCGGGAGCACCGACAACTCGAGTTGAAGAAGCTTGCGGATGCCGGTCTCGACAAGCGCCCGGTCGAAGCCGTGCATGACGGCAGGCTCCATCAAAGGGTACCAGAGCGCGAACACGCCGCTTGCCCAGCGGCGGTGCGCTGTGATCAAACCCTGCGCGAGCCTGGCATATTCCCCGGACCGATCGAACGACGAGTCGACCAGCACCAGTCCGCGCCGTTCCATCGGCGGCAAGAACGCCTTCAACGCCTGGTAGCCGTCCTCGAGGTGCACGTGGACCTGGCGGTCGCTCCGGAACAGGGTGATGAGGGCCCTGCAGTCGTCCCGGTTCAGCTCGGTCAAGACCATTCGATCCCCGGGTCGCAGCAGCCGCCGCGCGATGCACGGGGAGCCCGGGTAGAAACGCAGCGCTTCACCCCTATTCTCCGCTCGCACCGCCTCCAGGTACGGTTGCAGCACCTCCGGTACGTCCGTACGGCGCCACAGGCGCGCGATGCCTTCCTCGTGCTCGGCATTCTTCACCGCCCATGGATGCTGCAGATCGTAGCGGCCGCTGCCGGCGTGGGTGTCGAGGTAGAAGTAGGGCTTGTCCTTGCGCCCGAGCAG
Source organism: Burkholderiales bacterium (assembly GCA_035501875.1). GTDB lineage: Bacteria > Pseudomonadota > Gammaproteobacteria > Burkholderiales > SHXO01 > SHXO01. The sequence continues at coordinate 20,440 of DATJVI010000127.1, read as the reverse complement.
GATCAGCAGGCGCGTGAGCAGCGCATGCTTGAACACGTCGGCGAAGTTACCGGCGTGGAACTGGTGGCGGTAGGCGAGCATGTGAGCGTGATCGGCGACTCCGGATATGGGGTCGTTGCAACCGGTTGTCGAGTTGGCGTCGATCTCCCCGACACGCTGCGCGCCTCTCGGCTATAGCCTGTCGTACTTCGTCGCCTTGCCGCGCGCCTTTTCCACCGGGTATTTGAGCGCATTGAGCTCGAGCTTCCGTTCGGCGGACGCCAAGGCGTCGACCCCGAGCTTGTCGCACAGCCGAAACAGGAACAGCAGGACATCGGCGATCTCCAGCTCCACTTCGGCGAGCGTCTCGGCAGGCAAGCACGCGCTTTGTTCCGGTGTGAGCCATTGGAAATGCTCGACCACCTCCCCGGCTTCAGCGACCAGCGCCATAGCGAGATTCTTGGGCGTGTGGAACTGATCCCAGTCACGCTCCGCCACGAACTGTCGCAGCCGCTCCCGCACCCGCTCGAACCGGTCCGTCGTGTCCACTTCGGTCTCTCCAAACGATGCACCGCCGCCGGCCGCGTAGTCTGCGATCCACGTTACCTCTGCGGCGGCGCTAGGCAACATCGGCGCGAGCTGGTCTCAGCCTTCACGGGAGTCGAGCCCCCTCGAGGCCTGCAACTGGATTCGCAAGGATGATCGTAACGCGGCGCCGGCGTCAATGCGGAGACGCCGGAAACCGCGCTCCGATGGAACAGCGCGGTACGGTCTTCGCGGAATGTTCGCCGACGCTGGCGGCGCGGCTAGCGCCCCAGGTCCCCAACGAAAGCGTTGCGAATCGAGACGCCGAGGTCAGGTTGATCGGTAAAGAACCCGTCCATCCCGGTGGCGAGATATGCGCGTAACTCGGCCTCCAGATCCCCTCGGACTGTGGGATTGCTGCCACTCTGGAGGTCGACCGGCAAGAAAGCGTTTTCCGCGCGGAATGTCCAGCCGTGGACCAGCAGGCCGGCCGCGTGGGCATCCGCCACGAGGCGCGTCGCGGAACCCAGGCGGCCTTGCGTGCGCGGAATGATCAACTCCTTGTCCGCGCCCACGCCTTTTGCGTACCCCGCGGTCTCGGAGAGGCCGGCCGGGGTGAGCAGATCGGCGTAGCTCCGCGGATCCCGGCACAGCACGAAGTCGTAGGGCTTGCCCTCGCTCACCAACTGCAGCAGCGGCAGCTCGGTCATGCCCCGCAGCCGTTTGAGGTTGCCGACTTCGAACGACTGGATGAACACCGGCGCGTCGGCACCGCGATACCCGTGCGCGTGCAGCGTGCGCACCAGGTCCTCCTCCATCGGTAACCCCAGCGCCTGAAAGTAGCTGGGGTGCTTGGTCTCGGGATAGACGCCGAGTGCACTGGGCGCCGACCGTGCCAGGCGAGCTGCCGATGCCTTACGCTGGGCGTCCAACGAGCGCACGAACAGCAGGATCTCCTCCAACGTCGGGATCTCGAACATCCGGTCGAAGCGGGTGTTCCCGGGCCGCAGCCCGGGGAGCCGCTCGATCGCCCGCAGCGTCTTCAGCTCGCGGAGCGTGAAGTCCTCCGTGAACCAGCCTGTGACCTCGACGCCATCGATGCTCTTCGTAGCGTGACGGGATGCGAACTCCGGATGCTTCGCGACGTCCGTCGTGCCCGAGATCTCGTTCTCGTGGCGTGCGACCAGGACGCCGTCCCGTGTCATGACCAAGTCCGGCTCGATGTAATCGGCCCCCTGCTCCGCAGCGAGGAAGTACGACGCGAGCGTGTGCTCCGGCACATAGCCGCACGCGCCGCGATGGCCGATCACGATCGGGCGCGATTTCGGGCGTGACAAGAGATCTCGCATACCCGGCGGATCAGGCGCTTCGCTCTCCGCGACAACCACGCATGGAGCAGATCCACTCGCCTGCCGCGCCGTCGCCGCTCCCCTCCACCCGAATGAGGGGGCTGGCGCAGATCGGGCACTGCGCAATGCGCGCCAGCGGCGTACCGAAATACGGTTCCCGGCGCTCGAGCTCGGCATGCCGGCCCGACCGGGTAGCGCGGCTGCGATCCACGAGCTCGACCAAAGCGGGTCCTTCGATCAAGCCGATCCGGGTGTGCGCGGCACGAAGGCGCGCGGCCGGCGTAAAGACGCCGCAAGTCACCAGCAGCCCGCCGTCGCTGCCCTCGTCATGCAACGCTCGGCTCAGATCCAGCACCGAGTTCTCGTCTACGTGCGCCTGGTTCCAGGCGAGGCAATGCACCAGGAACGTTCGACCCGCCTTGGTGAGGACCAAGCGTACACCTCCGCGGCGCGCAGCCGGGCCCGGTCTGCCGACGGCATATCCATGGGACCGGAACGCGTGCGCGAGGCGTCGCAAGAACTCGCCTTCGGAGACCGCGCGGATCGTGGCAAGGCGCGAGCTCGGTCGCTGCCGACGGCGTCGCCGGCGCGACACCAGCGCCATCAGCAAGAGAGCGGAGATCCCTGCGCCGACGACCCAGAGCGCCGCGCTCGGCAGCCCGCCACGGAGCTGCGCGGCGGCGCAGTCCAGGGGCAGCAGCAAGAGCATCGCCAAACCGGGCCAGATCCAGGCGAAGCCCGGCCGCTCGGCCATCGGCTTCCCGGCGAACGCACGTGCTGCTGCGTCCCGGCGGTCGACTTCGGCGCGGCCTGCGACCGCAGTGCATGGAGGGTAGCGGTGGAAGGCCGAAAGCCCTATCCTTCGCTCGCGAAGCATCGGGTGATGGCCCCACGGCAGGGGCCGCTCCCGGTGTACGAGAACCGCGGCAACCCACATCGCAATGAGTCCCGCTTGGCTGAAGGCCATACCCTGGTCGACGATCATGTCCAATGCGCCGCTCATCGTCGACGGCGCGAAAAAGCTAGCGTCGCTCGTCAAAGCCAAGCCGGCAGACGCGGAGCGCGCCGGAGCGACGTCCGCCGACGCGGGGGATCTCGCCCGACTGCAGGATCTGGAACGGCGCCAGGCGGAGGCGGCGGAACTGTTGCGCTCGCTGGCGCAGACCAACGCGCAACTCACGCAAGCCTTGGGCGCGCTGCGTGTCCGTGCCATGCTGAGCCTTTGGGTAAGCGTGATCGCACTGGCCGTTGCGCTTGCGCTCGCGGCATGGCTGGCGTTGCGCTGAGCACCGGCACGCGCCCGCAGGCGCGGGCGACGCTGCGGCAAGCCTGAATAGCTGCTTTCGCGATGCGGGCTACCAGCCTGCATCCAAAGCTCTATCGCGTTTGTATTCTGGCGACAGCGTGAAGCTTCGCGCGGCGATCCAGACGCTGGTGCGTCCGGGTCGCCGCCACGGAAATCTGGCAGGGGAGGAGGGATTCGAACCCACGATCTCCTGGTTCAGAGCCAGGCGCCTTAGACCAGCTTGGCCACTCCCCAGTTGTTGTGCGTCGAGATCCCACGCGGACATGCATTGCTCGGCGGGGTCACGAACGGGCTTCATTCTACGCGCCTTCCCCGCCGATTACACGCCCGCCGGCCCTAGCCCATGCTCCGATAACGGCCGGCGGGCGCAGAGCTTTAATGGCCACCGCGAGCTCAAGTACCGGGGCTCGGAGGTACAAAGCCATGGCGCAGCGTGTTCTCGCTGACGACACGAGTCCAGAGAAATTGCTTGAGGTAGTCGGGGCCGCCGGCTTGGACGCCGGTCCCCGACATCGCGATTCCACCGAACGGCTGGGCACTGACGAGGGCGCCCGTGATGCGCCGGTTGATGTAGAGATTCCCCACCCGGAAACGGCGCCGCGCCAGATCGATATGCTCGGGCAGGCGCGAGAAGACTCCGCCGGTAAGCGCGAACTCGCTATCGAGCGCCATGTCGAGCGCCTGCGCGAAGCTCTCCGCGCACAGGATCGAGAGCACGGGTCCGAAGATCTCTTCGCGCGCAAGACGATGACGTGGCAGGATGCCGGTGAAGATCGCCGGGGCGACATAGTGCCCGCTCTGCGGGACCCGGCCGCGATAGTGGAGCTTGCCTTCGCTCTTTCCCAGCTCGATGTAGCGCTCGATCCGCTCGCGCGCCTGCTCGCTGATCACCGGCCCGAAGACATATTGCGGGTCCTCCGGCGGCCCATAGGGATAGCAGTCCAGCGCATCCGCCAGGCGCGACGCGAAACGATCGTGCACGGACTCGAGCGCGATCACGCGTGAGGCGGCCGAGCACTTCTGACCTTGAAAACCGAACGCCGAGTGCAGGGTATGCAGCACGGCCTCGTCGAGATCGGCGTCCGCGTCCACGATGATGGCATTCTTGCCGCCCATCTCGCACACCACCCGCTTCACTTGGCGCTGACCGGACACGACGCGACCGGCGCGCTCCAGGATCGCGAGCCCCACCTCGCGGGATCCGGTGAACGCGATGAGGCCGACGTCCGGATGCTCCACCAGATGGCGTCCGACAGTCTCGCCCTCGCCCGGCAGGAATTGGCAGACCGCGGGCGGAACTCCCGCCTCGAGCAGGATCCCGTGCAGCTCTGCCGCGATCAGCATCGCCTGTTCGGCGGGCTTGAGAATCACGGGATTGCCGGCGACGAGCGCCGCGGATGCCATCCCGGTCAGAATCGCGAGCGGGAAATTCCACGGTGCGATGATCGCAGCGACGCCGCGCGGCTCGTACGTGAGGTCATTGCGCTCGCCGGGAAAACCTGCGGTCGGGCGCCAGCCATCCAAAGCTTCCATCTGTTGCGCGTAGAAACGCAGGTAGTCGACGGCTTCGGCCACGTCGGCATCGGCTTCGCGCCAGTTCTTGCCGACTTCGAGCACTTCCAGCGCAGCGAGCCGCTCGCGGCGCGCCAGCATCAGATCGGCCGCGCGCCGGCACACCTCGACGCGGCGCTCGACGGCGACCTCGCGCCAGGACTCGAACGCTCCGACGGCATTGGCGACCGCTCGGTCCGCGTGGGCTACGCCCGCCATCTCCACTACGCCTAGCGTCTCGTCTCGCGATGCGGGGTTCGTGCACACGTGGTGGCCGGCGGCCCGCTCCGTCGTGCCGTCGACGTTCAGGCGCAGCGTGGATCCCAAGCGGCTTCTCACCGCATCCAGCGCATGGCGAAACGCGGCCGCCGACTTCGGGTCGCTGAAGTCGATCAGCGGGAGGTTGCGAAATCCTGTCGCCCGGGCTTCCGTTTGCATTGGAGCGGGATGGGGCGCCGCCAGCAAGTCGGTGAGCGGGCGGCGTTCGGCATAAGTCTGACGCAGGATCGAATTGTTCGCGGTGTTTTCCATCAGTCGGCGGATCAGATAGGCGATTCCCGCGAGCAGGTCGCCCACGGGCACGTACACGCGAAGCTGGATCCCTTCGCTCGCCACGGCCTTGGAGAGCGGGTCGGCCATGCCCAGCAGCATCTGCACCTCCCACGCATCGCGGCGCAGCCCACGCATGCGGGCGGCGGCGATGGCGTGCGACAGGCTGCGCAGATTGTGTCCGGCAATGGCGGGATAGATGACATCCGGGTGGTCGAACAGCCGCGCGGTCAGCAGCTCGTACTGCTGATCGGTCTGCGCCTTATCGAGGAACACGGGAACGGGCCAGTTACGCTGCTCGGCCAACGCGACCTCCGTGTCCCAGTAGGCGCCCTTGACGAGCCGCACCCCGATCCTGCGCCTGCGAGTGCGCGCGAACTCAATGACTCGCTCGACGTGAACCAGTGCGTCCGGCGCGTACGCCTGCAGCGCGATTCCGGGCAGCCACCCCGCGTGCGGGAACTGCTCCAGCACCTCGAAAAAGGTGTCCAGGATCAGCCCTTTCAGCTCGTGCTGCTCCATGTCGACTGTAACGTTCGCCTTCAGCTCCACGGCGCGCGTCAGAAACCAATTCAGCCGCGCCAAGGCGCGACGGCATGATCCAGAGCGATCGAGCGGATCGAAGCGGGCCGTCAGTGCGCTGAGCTTCACGGAGATCGCCGGGGGTTCGCTCGACTCCCGCGCCAGCAGCTCGAAAAGCTCGAGGTTGCGCTGCAGGTAGCGCTCTGCCTCCTGATCGGTGAGCACCGCTTCGCCCACCGCATCGAACGTGGCGGTTGCCGGAAGCCGTGCCAGTCGGCGCAGCACGCGGCGGATCGCGCTCGGCTGCGGTTCGATGAGAAACTCGCGCGCGACGCGCTTGACGGATGCGCGCACCGCGCCCGCCAATGCGGGGTGTGATCCCAGCCGCAGCACGCGCCCCCACAGCCCGCCTAACTCGTAAGCCCCGAGATAGGCCCGGAAGTGGCCTGCAACTTCGGCCGCGCTGCCCAGCTGGGGCAGTGTGTCGATGAAATGAAACAGCGCGGATCGCAGCCGCTCATCGGATAGCGCACGCGCCGCCAAGCGCCCCCGCAGGCCGCGGGCATCGAACAGCGACGGGTTCGCTCGAAGCGCACGCTCATGGAGCGAGCGACCGATCTCCGCGATCGACCCCTCCAACCCGTGCAAGACGCTGGGTCCGCCCATCTGCTCACCTCCAACCGCCTGTTGCCAGTGTAGAAACCTAGGACTGCGCGGCGACGCAGCAGGTTCTTTGGGAAGCCGGCCGACGGCACGGATCGCCGCAACCGTCTGCTTCCCAGCCCGATACACGCGAATACTCAGCGCTCCATCGGCTGCAAACGGCCGGGCTTCAGGGGTGATTGCATGTTCGCGCTGCGACGGGTGGCCGAGTCAGGACGGGCATGTTCCTTGCCGACCCGAGGTACGCCCGCTGTAAATCCGCCTGATGAAATCCGCGTCGTCACGATTCGCATTGCAGGCCAAACACATGCTGCTTGGCGCACTGGCCGTTGCCCTTCTGGCCAGCGCATCGGCGCACGCCGCGCAAAGCCTGACGCTGAAGCCCATGGTGTTGCGCGACCCCGCGACCGGCAATCAGCCTGCGATCCGCCTCGTCGTTCCCGCTGGTTGGGCGTCCGAAGGCGGCGTGCTGTGGCGTCCCGAGATGTCCAACGTGGCCACCATCGACCTGCGCGCCTGGAACCCGGAAGGCGGCGAGTCGCTGGAGGTGATGCCGATCGAGCCGTTCGTGTGGAGCAACGGCGGGATCCCGAACGTGACTGTGGGCAGCGTCTTCTTGGGCAGCCGAGTGCTGCCGGTGATCAGCGATCCGGCGGCGTTCATCGAAGAGCTGGCCCCACAGTTGCGGCCGCGGCTGCGCCACGCGGAGGTGGTGGAGCGGATCGCGCTGCCGCGTGCAGCGAGGGCAGTGGAGCAAGGCACGAGCACACTGGGCAGAACGCTGCGGGCGCGCGCTGCACGCGTGCGCTTCGAGTATCGGGAAGCGGGCGTGGTCATGCAGGAGGACGTGTACTGCGCCCTGCTCTTCGCTGAGTCGCGCACGGCGCCGGCCACGGTGTATTGGAGCCCCGAGCGGCTCTACTCCTTTCGAGCCCGCAAAGGGCATCTCGAAAGGGCGGCCCCGCTCCTGCACACGATCCTGTCTTCGGTCCGTTACGATCCGGTGTGGTTCAACCGCTACTTCCGGGCCCGGCTGTTCTGGGGCCAGACGCGGCTCAAGCCACTGCACAACCCGGCCGAGTTGACGCGGTATCTCTCCGCGCTCAGCGATGAAGCGACGCCAGCCGCGACGCAGGCGTACCGGCGCAAGCTCTCCGCGGACGCTCGTGCGCTGCGGGGTTTCGGCGGGTATGTGCGCGGCCTGCAGCTCTACCGCAATCCGATCGATCCGCACGAGGTGCAGCTGCCCGCCGGCTATAGCCAGGCGTGGGAATCGGCGAGCGGGAGCTATTTCCTGTCTCAGAATCCGACCGTCAGCCCGCGCGGAGCCGGTGCCACGGTCTGGGAGCAGCTCGAGCGCGTCCAGTGACGCAACAGAGCCTCCGCGCCAAGCCGGGGCTTACGAGCGGATCCGCGGCGGCTGTTTGACGCCGGCAGGTTCCCGGCGACAATATCCGCTGACGCCTGGGAACCGCGTGGTTGGGCCCGGGTCCACCCCCAAGGAGACCGAAGATGACGCAACGCGATCGGCCACCGTTTCGAGCCGACCATGTAGGCAGCTTCCTGCGCCCGCCCGAGCTGCTCGAAGCCCGCGATCAGTACAAAGCCGGCAGCATCAGTCGCGAGCAGCTGCGTGCGGCCGAGGATCGGTCGATCCGCGACATCGTCCGGTATCAGGAAGATCTCGGGCTGAAAGGCATCACCGACGGCGAGTTCCGGCGCACCTACTTTCATATCGACTTCCTCGAGCAGCTCGAAGGCGTCGAGGTACGGGGCGGGATCGCGGTGAAGTTCCACGGCGCGGCCGGCGACGTGGACTTCGCGCCGCCGGTCATGCACGTGACCGGCAAGCTGCGGCATCTGAAGCCGATCCAGCTGGACGATTTCAAGTTTCTGCGCTCCGTGACGCGCGGCGTGCCCAAGGTCACGATCCCTTCGCCGACCATGCTGCACTTTCGCGGCGGGCGCGAAGCCATCAGCCGAGAAGCCTACCCGGACCTAGAGCAGTTCTATGCGGATGTCGCCGCGTGTTATCGCGCCGAGCTGCAGGCGTTGGGCGACGCCGGGCTCATCTACGTGCAGATGGACGACACCAACCTCGCATACTTGTGCGATGCGAAGATGCGCGAGGGCGCGCGGCAGCGCGGAGACGACCCGAACGAGCTGCCTCGCCGCTACGCGAAGCTGATCAACGCGGCGATCGCCGGGCGGCCTGCGGGCATGACCGCTTGCGTGCACCTGTGCCGCGGCAACTTCCGCAGCGCATGGGCGGCCGAGGGAGGCTACGAGCCGGTGGCCGAGGTCTTGTTCACCGAGCTCGACGTGGACGGCTACTTTCTCGAATACGACGACGCGCGTTCGGGCGATTTTGCGCCGCTGCGCTTCGTGCCCAAGGGCAAGACGGTCGTGCTCGGGCTGGTCAGCACCAAAGTCGGTGTGATGGAATCCAAGGAAACGCTCAAGAGGCGGATCGAAGAGGCCGCTCGGTTCGTGCCGCTCGAGCAGCTGTGCCTCTCGCCCCAGTGCGGCTTCTCGAGCACGGTCCATGGCAACGTCATCGCCCGCGAGGCGCAGGCGGCCAAGCTGCGGCTCGTCGTCGAGACGGCGAGGGAGGTCTGGGGCAACCATTGACGGCTTGCTGAGGAAGCGGAGGGAATCATGCTGGACCATATCGGATTGCAGGTGGGTCGCTATGCGAAGAGCAAGCAGTTCTACGCACTGGCGCTCAAGCCGCTCGGCTACGAGCTCGTCATGGAGTTCGGCACCAGCGCAGGCTTCGGGCGGGACGGCAAGCCGGACTTCTGGATCACGCAGGGTTCTGCCACGAAGCCGCCGCTGCACGTCGCCTTCTCCAGCCCGGACCGGCCGACGGTGGAGGCGTTCCACCGCGCGGCCCTGGGCGCGGGCGGAAAGGACAACGGCGCGCCGGGACTACGCACGCACTACCACCCGAGCTACTACGCCGCGTTCGTCTTCGACCCGGACGGCAACAACATCGAAGCCGTCTGCCATCGCCCCTGAGCCGGAGCGGATCGGTGCAGCGACTGCTGATCGTGCTCGGCCTTATCCTGTTGCTGGCCGGGCTGCTGTGGCCTTGGCTGGCGAAGCTCGGCCTCGGCCGCTTGCCCGGCGACATCCGCTTCGAAAAGGACGGCTTCGGCTTCTACTTCCCGCTCGCCACGGGGCTCATCCTCTCGCTCGTCATCAGCCTGATCCTGTGGCTGCTCAGGAAATGACAGGCTGAAGCGGTGCAAAGGTGAAGAGAGCGGCGAGAGTGAAGCGAGGGACGGGCGCGCCGCGCTCAGCGCTCAAGCCATCCCCAGTCGCTGGCGGCTGGACTGGTTGCGCATGACCACCGCGCACTCCTGCGGCATCAGGGGCTTGCTGAAGAGGAACCCCTGCACCTCGTCGCAGCCGTGCTGCTCCAGAAAACGCAGCTGCTCCACGGTCTCCACGCCTTCTGCGACGGTGTGCAGGCCGAGGTTGCCCGTGAGTCCGATGATGGCGCCGGTGATGGCGGCGTCGTCCCGGTCCGAGGTGATGTCGCGCACGAACGATTGGTCGATCTTGAGCCGGTCGATCGGAAAGCGCTTGAGGTAGGAGAGGCTGGAGTAGCCGGTCCCGAAGTCGTCGATCGCGAACTCCACCCCGAGGCTCTTGAGCTGCTCGAGCGACTCGATCACTCGCTCGGCATCCTGCATGATGACGCTTTCGGTCATCTCCAGCTCCAGCCATCGGGGCTCCAGGCCGCTCTCGGCCAGCGCTTTCTGCACCAGCTTGGCAAATCCGGCGTAACGGAACTGCAGCGCCGAGATGTTCACGGCGACGCGGACCGCCGTCAGGCCTTGGTTTTGCCACGTGCGGTTCTGGTTGCAAGCCTCCCGTAGCACCCACTCGCCCAGCGGCACCACGAGCCCGGTCTCTTCGGCAAAGGGCATGAAGCGGCCGGGGGGCAGCAGGCCCAGGTCCGGGTGCTCCCAGCGGGTGAGCGCCTCCACCCCCACGATGCGCCCGGTGCGCACGTCGTACTGCGGCTGGTACTGCAGGCGCAACTCGCCGCGCTCGATCGCGCGGCGCAGGCTGCGTTCCAGCGACAGGCGCTCCAGGGCGCGCGTGTTCATGTCCTGGGTGAAAAACTGGTAGTTGTTGCGGCCCGACTCCTTGGCGTGATACATGGCCGCGTCGGCATTCTTGAGCAGGGTCTCCACGTCATGGCCATCGTGGGGATAGACGCTGATGCCGATGCTCGGCGTGGTGATCAGCTCGTGCCCGTCGATAGAATACACTTCCGAAACCGCGTCCAGCAGCTTCTGCGCCGCGCGCGCCACGTCCGCCGCGTCGGTCGCGTCCGGCATCACGACCACGAACTCGTCGCCGCCCTGCCGGCTGACGGTATCGCTGCTGCGGATGTTGCCGCGCAAGCGCCGCGCCACCTCCTGCAGCAGCTTGTCGCCGACGCTGTGCCCCAGCGAGTCGTTGACGGTCTTGAACCGGTCGAGGTCGAGGAACAGGACGGCGACCTGGGTACGCGTGCGTCCGGCGTGCGAGATGGCTTGCGCGATGCGGTCGTTGAGCAGCACTCGATTGGGCAGATCGGTCAGGAAATCGTGGTGGGCCAGGTGGCGCACGGTTTCCTCGCGCGCCTTGCGCTCCGAGATATCGGAGAAGATCTCGATGTAGTTGAGCGGCTTGCCGTTGATGTCGCGCACCACGCTCACGCTGACCCACTTGGGATACACGTCCCCGTTCTGGCGGCGGTCCCAGACCTCCCCCTGCCAGTGGCCCTGCTGCCAGACCCGCTCCCAGATCTCGCTGTCGCGCTCCTGGCTGCGCACCCCGGTGCTCAGGCTGTACAGCCTCTGGCCGACGGCCTCCGCCGCGGAATATCCGGTGATCGTCGTGAACGCCGGATTCACCGACACGATGCGCAGGTCGCTGTCGGTGATCACGATCGCCTCGCCGCTGCCCTGGAACACCTCACCGGCCAGGCGCAGCTGCTCCTCGGCCCGCTTCTCCTCGCTGATGTCGAACAGATACCCGTAGAGCGTGGCGCTCCCGTCTTCGCCCGGCACGACGCTCACCATGTTCCGCAGCCAGACGGTGCGCCCGTCGGCCGTCAGCATGCGATGTTCCAGCTCTGTGTCGCGCCCCTCCTGCAGCGCTCCCCGATATTCGCCCAGTACCAAATCGAGGTCGTCGGGGTGCAGGCGACGCCTCCAGAACCCGTCCTCGTACCACTGCACCACGGGGTAACCGAGCAGCTTCACCGATTGCGGCCCTACGTACGTGACGCGCAGATCCTCGCTCGCGGCCCACGGGATGACATGCGCACTCTCGACCAGGCGGCGGAAGCGCTGCTCGCTCGCACGCAGCGCCTCTTCCGCCTGCTTGCGCTCGGTGATGTCCTGCATGGTGCCCACCAGTTGCACCGGCCGGCCGGTCTCGTCACGGACCACTTCGGCCCGTTCGTGAACGTAGCGCACCGACCCGTCGGGAAGCCTGATGCGGTGGTCCAGAGCGAACGGGCGCCGCCCGGCCACAGCGTCCTCGACCATCGCGAGCAGGCCCGCGACATCGTCCGGGTGGACCATCTCGAGCCACTTCGCGCGCGTGACCTCGAACCGAGCGGGATCCCGCTCGGTGATGCGAAACATCTGCTCGGACCAGGTGAGCGTGTTGCGCAAGAGGTCGCGCTCCCAGCTTCCCAGGTTGCCGACCTGTTGCGCCATGCGCAGGCCCTGCTCCCGCTCTCGCAGCGCCTGCTCGGCGCGCTTCTGCTCGCTCAGATCGCGCATGATGGTGGACAGATACTCCACCGGCCCGTTCGAGGAGCGATGGGCGATGATGAGCTGCGAGACGGGGATTTCACCGCCGCCGGCAGGCCGCAGTGCGGTCTCCCCGGCCCACAAGCCTGTCCGCAGGGCGCTGGGGATGCCCACTCCGGTGACCAGCTGGAGCGCGTGCGGAGGGTGCAGCTGCGAGATGTGCAGCCGCGTGACGTCCTGCCCGGGGGCGATGCCGAACAGCCGGCGCGCCGCCATGTTGAGGTACAGGATGCGCCCGTCGAGATCGGAGGAGCCGATGAAGTCCGCGGCTTCGTCCAGGATCGCCTGCACGCGCGTGCGCTCGGCTTCGGCCTGCAGGCGCTCGAGCTCTGCGCCCGCGCGGCCGGCAAGGATGGCGAGCGCAGCTTGGACATGCGCGGACTCCTCCAACGGCGCGTCGTGCGTCACGGCGAGCACGCCGAGAGCGCGGCCCGAAGCCGCAGCCAGACGCACGCCGACATAGCTCTCGGCGTGCATCTCACGCAGCCGCGCGTCTTCCGGGAACTTGCGCTGAACCTCGCTCGCATACGTGGCGCCGCCAGCGTCCAGGACCTCGGCGCACGGTGTGCCGGCGGCGGCATACTCGAAGTTCCCGGCGATGTCTGCCTGGGCGCAGACCGCGATCGCTCTCAAGCGCGGGGGGACGCCGTCGACCAGTTCCGCGACGAATGCGTACCGCGTGTCGAGCGCCGCCGCCAGCTCGCGCACCAGAGAGCGGAAGAAGTCCTCTCCTAACGTCGTCGACGTCCCGGCCACCACGGCCCGGATCGTCCGCTCCGTCTGACGCCGCTCCGTCACGTCGCGTACGAACACCGATACGCCCACCACCTGGCCCTCGGCGTCCACGATCGGGTTGTACAGTTCGTCGAGATCATGCGGGCGCCCATCGGTAGCGTGAAACGTGCTCTCCATTCGCATGCGCTCACCGGTGAGCACTTGCGAGACCAGATGACGCACTTCCTCTTGGCGCTCGGGCGCTACGAGGCGAGTGGCTTCCATTCCCACAGCGGGCTCGAACCCCAGGTGCCGGAGCACTGCTCTGCGCAAGGAGTCGTTGATCATGGTGATCCGCAAGTCGCGATCGATGGCGACGATGCCGTCATCGGTCGTCTCGACCACCGCGGTCAGTAGCGCCTGGCTGCGACGCGCGGCGTCGGCGTCGGCGCGATCTCGCTTCAGCCGATATAGGAGCGTCCCCGTGAGAGCCGCCGCAACGGCGAGGAGCGCGATCGGGAGGAGCACGGCGCGCCAGAGCGCCAGAGCGCTGTCCGCAGGGATGTCGAGCATGACGATCAGACTCGCGCGCCCGGATGCGCGCCAATGCGTTCCGCGGTGTGGGAACCGATATGGTCTCGCCCTGCGCAACCTCGATCGCTGCAGGCCGCGCCTGGAGCGGTGGCGCTCGCCGGGGTCCTGGCAACGCGGCCAGCGTGGCGTGGCGCCCGGCAGGGCTCGTCCTGCACCGGCTCGGCTGCCCTCGGCGGTAGCGCCGGCAACGCGCCGATCACCTGCCCGTCAAGTCCCCTGTCGAACGCTCTATGCCGGCCCCCGTGCCGACGGAAAAGCTGCCTGGTATCCTGCCGCATCGTCCTGGCGCGCTGAACACTCCCTCGTCGGTCCATCCGCCCGGGCGGCCTCGACGGATGAGGCCCGGGCACGAAGCTCGGCTGGACGACATCGACATTTAGCCCCGATGCGCTCGCTTATGCAAGAGGAATCGCCCGTTCCAGGCAGCACCGAGACGGTCAGACGCTGTGGCTGGGCCGCAGCCGGAGGCCTCGAGATCGCATATCACGATCACGAATGGGGCGTTCCGGTGCACGAAGATCGGCGCCTGTTCGAGTTCCTCGTCCTGGAGGGGGCGCAGGCGGGGCTGAGCTGGTCCACGATCCTCAAGAAGCGCGACGCGTATCGGCGCGCTTTCGATGGGTTCGACCCCGCGCTGGTCGTGCGGTACGATAGCCGCCGGCGCCGGGCGCTGCTCGCCGACGCGGGCATCGTTCGCAACCGCCTCAAGATCGAGTCCGCGATCACCAATGCCGCCGCCTTTCTCGAGGTGCAACGGGAATTCGGCAGCTTCGATGCCTACCTCTGGCGGTTCGTGGACGGACGGCCGGTCCAGAACGCTTGGACGGCGCCCCGGCAGGTGCCGGCGAGCACGGGGCAGTCGGACGCTCTGAGCAAGGACCTCAAGCGACGGGGGTTTCGTTTCGTGGGAACGACCATCTGCTATGCCTTCATGCAGGCCGTTGGCATGGTCAATGATCACACCGTGGACTGCTTCCGGTGGCGCGAGGTCCAGCGCCCCGCCGGAAAGCCCGGGCGATGATCCGCTACCGGTGCGCGTGATGCGGGAGAGGTGCATGGAAGAGTTCGAACGCAACTACCTGCCCGAGGCCTCGACGCCGCGCGCGTGGACGCTGGTCCAGGCGTCGCAGCTGTTGCCGCCGGCGGGAACTCACCCGCGCTCCACTGCCGTCTACCGGCACGGCACGCTGCTGCTCAAGCTGTTCGCCCCGCGTGGCATCGATCCGCAGCAACCGCACACGCAGGACGAGCTGTACATCGTCGCGCGAGGTCAAGGGACGTTTGTCAATGGCAATGCCCGGCACGCGTTCGGCCCCGGGGATGCGCTGTTCGTGCCTGCCGGGGTGACGCATCGGTTCGAGGAGTTCAGCGACGATGTGCTCCTGTGGGTCGTGTTCTACGGGCCCGCAGGCGGCGATAGAGCGCAAGGAGACGGCCGCGATGGCTAGTCCGCAGCCGCACTCCGATTTCGGCCGCGGCTATCGTGCGGCGCCATCGGCTCCGGACGCTCCCGCCGATCGGTCTCTGAGGGGATCGTGAGCGCGACGCCGCAGTGGCCCGCCGAGCTGTATGACGTGCTCAAGCGCAGCGACGTGCATCAGGTCGGGTATGTTCCCGACGCCGGCCACGCGCAGCTGATCGAACTGTGCCGATCGGATCCGCAGATGCACGCGGTGCCGCTCACCACCGAAGAAGAAGGCATCGGGCTCGCGACCGGCGCTTGGCTGGGCGGCCAGCGCTCGACCCTGTTGATGCAGAGTAGCGGCGTGGGCAATTGCGTGAACCAGCTCTCGTTGATCCGGACCTGCCGCATCCCGCTCCTGGTGCTGGTCACGATGCGCGGCGAGTTCGCGGAGTTCAATCCTTGGCAGGTCCCGATGGGTTCCATCACGGAGCAAGCGCTCAATCTGTGCGGCGTTCTCACCTACCGCGCGGACCAGCCCCACGAGATCGCGGAGTTGACGCAGGCCGCCGCGGATCTAGCGTACAACGGCGACCGGGCGGTGGCGGTCTTGCTCTCGCAGCGCTTGATCGGCAGGAAGCAATGGGTCAAGTGACGCCCGACAACGCGCGCGGCCCCGCTGGATCGCCCGAGCCGCTGCTGAAACGGCGGGAGGTCGTGCGCGAGCTGCTGAAGGAACGCGGCGATCTGTTGGTGGTCACCGGGCTCGGGTCGGCCTGCTACGACACCGGGGCGGCCGGCGACCATCCGCACAATTTCTACCTCTGGGGGGCAATGGGGAGTGCCGGGATGGTGGGCTTGGGGCTCGCCCTCGCTCAACCACATCGGCGCGTGCTCGTGATCACCGGCGATGGGGAAATCCTGATGGGCCTGGGATCGCTGGCCACCATCGGGGCACAGCGCCCGGGTAACCTCGCCGTGGCCGTGCTCGACAACGGACATTACGCCGAGACCGGGATGCAGCGGAGCCATACCAGCTATGGCACCAGCTTGCAGGCCGTCGCCAGCGGCTGCGGGATCGGCACGGCGCTGGAGATCCACACGATGCAACAGGTCGAGGCGCTACGCGCGCTGCTCCATCGCGGTCCCGGGCCTGTGTTCGCCTCCATCCGCGTCTCGCCGGAAGAGGACCCGCGCGTTCTCCCGCCGCGGGACGGCGTGTTCCTCAAACTACGGTTTCGGAAGCAGCTCGGGTTCGAGCCGCAGTAACCAGAGGCAGGCGCACCCTCTGCCACGCACCCGGAACGGACCGGGCGTTGCAGGCGCAATCACCGCTTGCCGGTGGCTCTTCCCCTGCGGCGGCCCGGCAGTCTGGGCTTGGGACGGCTGGGATCGCCTCCCAGCTCCGCGGCGACGAAAGTCCCGCCCTGGTACAGCTCCACATCTGGGTCATTGCTATCCCGGTGCTTGGCGAGGATCTCGGCGGCGAAGAGCTCGCTATCATCCACAGGCCGATACCCCAGCCTGAGGGCGTTCGCGTTGTCGTACCACGCGCGGCGATTGTTGGAGATGCCGTAGACGATCTCGAATCGGATCGCGGGGTGGTCGATGCCGATCGAGACCAGCTGGGCCAAATCGCGCGGGCTGATCCAGATCGACAACCGGCGCTTGTCGGCCGGTTGGAGCGCGACATTGCCGATGCGCATGTTGAACACCTCCAACCCGTACTTGTCCGCGTACAAGCTGCCCAGCGCCTCGCCGAACGCCTTGGACACGCCGTAGCGGCTGTCGGGTTTCGGGTACACGCGGTGATCGATGGTCTCGTCGCGCCGGTAATATCCCACGGCGTGGTTGGAGCTGGCGAACAGCACACGCTTGACCCCGTTGCGTCGCGCGGCCTCGAACACGTTGTAGGTCCCACGGATGTTCGCCCGCAGGATCGTTTCCCAGTCGCCCTCCACCGCCCATGCGCCCAGATGCACGATCGCGTCGACGCCTTTGGTCGCGCGCAGCATGTCGGACAGCTTCGCCACGTCACCCCGCATGAAGCTCTCTCCCGCTTTCCGGGACTTGACCGGCTTCAGGTCGGATAGCCGCAACGCATACTTGCCCGCCAGCTCGTGGCGCAGATGGGTCGCAACGCCGCCCGCCGCGCCGGTGATGAGCACCGTCTTCCTGCCTGCATCGGCGGGCTGCGCCCGGCCTTGGCCTGCCTGGCTCTGCTTCATTCGACCGGCTCCACCATCAGCAACACGCGCCGGGCGGTGGTTCTCGCATCGCGGCTGCGGGCTGCGAGCTGTCCCTCACTACGATCCGCGCTCTGCATGGAGCCCCCGATCTCCAACCACTCGCCCAGACGGCCCGAGACGACTGTACCGACATGCTGCACGCTGATCGCGCCGGTGTTCGGGTTGCGCAGCCGGTCACGGGCGGTGCTGATCTCCAGCGTCACGTGGTCTCCGCTCACGTGCGGCGTCACATAGAAGCCGGTGTTGGCGTCGACGTACTCGCTGCTCTGCATCGTCTGCATCGCTCCGGGAGTATGGACGATCTGCGTCGTCAGCAATGGGAACGAGTGTCCGACCTGGATGAACGCAGCATTGCCCTCGAGCACCTGTACGGTTTGGGTCACCTCGTTGTCGCGCGCCGCGCGGCTGGTGACCGCGTGCGCATCCGCCTCGACGCTTCCACTCTGCACGCTGGCGCCGGGCGTGCGGTTCGCCCGTCTGGGCGAGGACACCGACACATGCCCATCGTCGTCGACATCCGCGCTGCCGGATACGGACGCCGACTCACCGGCGAGGTCCGCCGACGACGTCTGGCGCACGGAGATCTGCAGCCGTTTGGGCGCGGAGTCGAGTGCGGCCAGTGCTTGCTTGAGCTCCGCCAGGTTCGACGGCGTCGTGCGCACGATCAGGCGATTGTTCATCCCGGTGAGCGTCCCGCCCGGCGCCAGCAACGGACGCAGCACGGGGATCAGCTCGTCGGCCTGCCGATAGCCCAGCGTGATCACTTCCAACACCTGCTGCTCGGCGTGAACGCCGGGCGCAGCCAGCAGTGGCAACAGCAACGCAAGCATCCAATGTCGTCGATTCATCCCTAGTACCCCTTCAGCCTTCACTCCGGATCCAGCTCCCGTGCGAGCTCGGTGCGGTTATCGACGGGCGCCGCTCCAGCCGCGCCAGCGGATCCTGCCGGTAGAAGTACCCGAGCTGCTCGTAGATCGCGGGGTACTCCGAGCGCACGACATCGGGCAGCTCGAAAAAGGCCTCGCTGAAGACGGCGAAGAACTCGCCCGGACTTTCCGACGCGTACGGATCGATGATCGTGTCCTCGCCCTCATCGACCCGAGCGCAGAAGTCTTGATAGGCCGCGGTGAACGCCTTCACCCACGCCTGCCGGCTCATGTCCCGATGCAGCGGCGGGAACCCGTTGGCCGTGCCGTTGAGCATGTCGAGCTTGTGTGCGAACTCGTGGATCACCACGTTCACGCCGTCGGGATATTCGGTCTTCGCCACGTCCTCCCAGGACAGGATCACGGGGCCGTGCAGCCACGCCTCGCCGGAGTAAGGCTGGTCGCCTTGGTGCACCACCCCCATTTCGTCGGTGTACTGATGGCGTGGAACGAACTGGGCCGGATACAGCAGCACCTCGCTCCAGCCGCGGTAGTAGTCCAGGCCCAGGTTGAGGATCAGCATGCAGGCCTGCGCCGCCACGTGGACGCGCATCGGCTCGGTGAGCGCAAGGCCGTGGGCAGTCGAAAACTGCTTCTCGTGCAGGAACAGGATGGTGAGCTCGCGCAACCGCTCGCGCTCGTCCGCCGACAAGACACGCGTGAACTCGAAACGGCGCAGCGTGCCCGCCCAGGTGCGCTCGTCCAGCTGCGCACGCGCCAGGACGCGGCCGCGTCGCCATCGCCTGAGCTTGCCGAACATGCGTCGTCCCGCAGCGCCGCCCGTTCACCCCGCCTGGCCCGGCAGCGTAGAGGGATCCGGTTCCGCCAGCCTCTGCTCCAGCCGAGCGACGCTGTCGAGGTGCTCCAGCTCCACGCGCTCGATCTGCAGGAAACGATGCGCGATCTTGTCGCTCGTGATGCGCACCTCCTGGGCGTCCTCGTGCGCCTGCCGGATGTGGTCGGCGAGTTTGCGCATGCGCTGATCGAAGCGCCCGAACTCTTTGCCCAGCTTGGCCAGCTCGTCCTTGATGATGTGGACCTGGCGTCGCGTCTCGACGTCCTTGAGCACGGCGCGTGCCGTGTTGAGCACGGCCATCATGGTGGTAGGCGACACGATCCACACCCGCCGCTGCATGGCGAAATCCACGATCTCGGAATGGTAGGCGTGGATCTCGGCGAACACGGCCTCCGCGGGCACGAACATCACCGCGCCGTCCGATGTCTCGCCGGGGATGATGTACTTGCGGCTGATGTCCTCCACGTGCTTGCGCAGATCGGCGCGGAACTGCCGCTGCGCTTGCTGGCGGTCCGCCTCCGATAGCGCGCTGTCGAACATGCGGTGATAGTTCTCCAGCGGAAACTTGGAGTCGACCGCGACCATGCCGGTGGGCTCGGGCAGCAGGAGCGCGCAATCGGCCCGGACGCCGGTGGACAGCGTGTGCTGAAACACGTAAGCCGACGGCGGCAGCAGGTTTCGCACCAGCGCCTCGAGCTGGACCTCCCCGAACGCCCCGCGCGAACGTTTGTCGCCCAGCAGCTCCTGCAGGCTGACCACGTTGCTGGTCAGTCCGTCGATCTTCTTTTGCGCCTCGTCGATCGTGGCCAGGCGCGCCATGACGTTGGCGAACGTCTCGTTGGTCTTCTTGAAGCCCTCCTCGAGGCGCTCGTCGACTCGGCCGCTGATCTGCTCCAGGCGCGTGTCGGTGGTCTTGCTGAGCGATTCGATCGCGTTGGCCAGCTGCTGGGAGATGTTGCGCAGCGTGCTCTGGATCAGCTCCTGGTCGGCGCGAGCCTGCTCGGCCAGGCGCTCGAGCACGCGGGTGAGCAGCTCGGCACGCAACTCGTCGTGCTTCTGCCGCATATCCGCGGCCAAGGTCGTGAGGCGCTGCGTCAGCGTCTCCCGGTTCGCGGATAACTCCTCGGTCTGCGACAGCTGCAGCACGAGCAGCGCATCGCGCGTCTGCTTCAGGTCTTGCGCCAGAGCGCCGCGCAGCCGTTCGGTGAGCTCCGCCTGGTTGGCGGCCACGCGATCACCGAGCGTGTTCAAGCCGCTGTTGAGGTCCTTGATCATCGCCAGGTGCTTGTCGTCCAGCACGCGCCCGAGCTCGCCGGGAAGGTCCTCTTGCCGGCGCACGACGGCACCAAGCCGGAACACGGTCCAAAGCACGGCGACGAGCGCGACCGCCGTGAGCAGAGCGGTGAAGATCCCGAGGTAACTCAGTTCCATTGCGAGGAGTATACGCCGCCGCCTGGGAGGTCAGCGCGGACGCACCGGGGCGAGGCGCG
>DATJVI010000126.1:0-4995 GCA_035501875.1 Burkholderiales bacterium | reverse complement strand
GGCGAGCCGACTTCCAGGTCCAGCTCACCGCCCTCGTACCCGTCGTTGAGGAATAAGGTGAAGCTCACCTTCCGCACCAGGCCTTGCAGCTTGTGCGGGTGCGGGTGCTGATCGACGTGCCAGTCGTATTTGTTGCCGACTCCGTAGCGCGCGTGCTGGTAGTGCTCCGAATGCGATAACGCGAAGTTCCAGTCGTTGGCCCGGTTCACGTCGGCGACGATCGGATCGAAGAGGGCTTTCAAGTTCGGATTATCGATCCAGCGTATCTCGGAGATTCTGTGCCGAGACACGTCTTCGCGTTCGTTCAGCACCGCGCCGCTGGAGAACGCAGTCGTATCGTCTTCCAAGATCCTGCGAACGCTGTCGAAGCAGTCGTCTTTCAGCAGCAATTCGCAGAATAGGCTTTTGGTATAGCGCATCTCGCCGCCCCGCAGGAGTCGGACCCGCACTCCGCACGGCGCGGGATTCAGGCGGTATCCAGCGCCCTGCGGAGTCGGCCATGAGAACGCTAACGGACGATCCGCACCAAAGTTGAGCGGACACAGAGCCCGGAGCGCGACGACACCGCGCGGCGCCCCAGACTCTGGCGCGGGCCGTCGGGCGGCCCGGAGCGGCATCTCAGCCGAAGTGATGCTTGCCCGCGGTGACCCGCTTGGCCTGCGGGCCCTCCTGGGCCATCTCTTCGATGAACTGGACCTCGGTGCCGACCGCGAGATGCTCGAAGGGGGGTTCGGCGACGTTCTCGCGTGCGAAGTAGAGCTCGCGTCCGTCCGCCGTCTCGATGAAGCCGTACCCTTCCTCGGGGAACAGGCGCGTGATGTGCCCGTGCGCCGGCAGCGCGTGGGTCTTGGCATCGCCGCGTTGCACGCGGATGTGGTCCTCGAGCTTGCGCTTGGCGGCGTCGAACGCATCGCGCAAGGCGACGTACACGTCCTCGGCGTGCTGCCGGTTCACGACGACCTCGCCTTTCCCCGGGACATGCACATCGATGCGCACCTCGTATTGATTGCCCTGTTGATGGTGGCGGTGCGGCGCTTCCACGGTGACGTGGCAGCCGATCATGCGCGGATAGAACTCCTCGAGCTTGAGCGCCTTATCGCGGATGTGGGCATCCAGCTCGGCCGAGTGCTCCATGCCGCGAACGGTGATCTGCAAGGGCTTTTCCATGCTGTTGAGTCTCCTCAAGTCGCCTGCGCGTCGGTTTCGCGCTTCAGGTTAACGAATATACGCCTCGGTTGCATAGCGGCGCATCATGCGGTGGGTGTTGAAGTACGACGCGTTCTTGCCGATGGCGCCCTTCATCACCACAGTCCAGCCGTGCGGTGCGCCTGCGTACAGCGGCAGGACGACCTCCTCCAGCTTGTCGTAGAGCGCCGCCGCGTCGTTGCCCTCGCTGCGCGGAGAAGCGTCGCCGATGGCCCAGCCGGTGATTCCTTCGATGCAGCCGTCGAGCCACCAGCCGTCCAGCACACTGAAGCTCGGCACGCCGTTGAACGCAGCTTTCATTCCGCTCGTCCCCGAAGCCTCCTGCGGAGGCAGAGGAGTGTTGAGCCAGACATCGCAACCGGAGATGATCTCCAGCGCCAGCCGCATGCCGTAGTCGGGCAAAAAAACCATCGGGACCGCTCCGGCTAGCTCCTTCTGATGACGGTGCAGCGCCTCGATCAACTGCGCGCCGCCCGCATCGTGCGGATGCGCTTTGCCGGCCAGCACGATCTGGAACGGGTGCTTGCGTGCGACGTTCTTCAATCGCTGCAGGTCTGTGAAGAGCAGATCCGGCCGCTTGTATGCGGTCATGCGGCGGGCGAAGCCGAGGATCGGCAGGTCGATGGCGAAGGCGCGGCCCGTCAGCGCCTTGATCCTCTCGATCAACGCGCGCTTCGCGGCCAGATGCGCCTCCCAGAGCGCAGCGTCCGGAACCTGGTCCACGCGGACCAGAAGCTCGGGCTCGTGCCGCCACCCGCGCAGCCAGGTGTTGTACAGCTGCATGAAGCTCTCGCAAGTCCAGGTGCACGGATGCACGCCGTTCGCGACGGCATGGATGTGATAGCCGGGAAATGCACGCTGAGACATTTCTGCGTGGCGCCGGCCCACACCGTTGACGAACTCGCTCAAGTTTAGCGCCAGCCGGGTCATGTTCAGTTTGTCCTCGCCGGCCAGAGACTTCAACACCTGCGGCGCGATGAATTCGCCCAGGATCCGCTGCACCAGGTCGTACGAGAATTGATCGTGCCCGGCTTCCACCGGGGTATGCGTGGTGAAGTTGCACAGCTCCCGAACCCGGGGGATGTCGTAGATCGGGGCCGCGCCCGCTTCCTCCGGGGTGCGCGCGTAGCGGTGCAGCAGCTCCAGCGCCAGCAGCGCGGAGTGACCCTCGTTGAGGTGATACTGCCGGATCTGGAACCCGAGCGCGTTGAGCGTGCGCACGCCGCCGATCCCCAACACGATCTCCTGCTTCAGCCGGTAGGCCTCGTCGCCGCCGTACAGATAATGCGTGATCTCGCGATCGGCCTTCTGGTTCTCTTCGAGGTCGGTATCGAGCAGGATCACCGGTCTGCGGTGTCCCCCGAGCCCCTGCGCCAGATACAGCCAGCTGCGCACCCAGACGATGCGGTCCTCGATCAGCAGCGCGATCTTGGCTCCGAGCGCCCGCGCGGATTGCTGCGGGTCCCAGCGCTGCTCGGTTTGCGTCTGACGCCCCTCGGCGTCAAACCCCTGCCGAAAATACCCGGCTCGGCTGACCAAGCTCACCGCGACCAGCGGCACGCCCAGATCCGCGGCGGAGCGTACGGTATCGCCAGCGAGCACGCCCAACCCGCCGGCATAGGTCGGGATGTCGTCGCGCAGCGCGATCTCCATCGAGAAATACGCGATGTGCGGCTCGTGGACGAACTCGTCGAGGATCGCGGCGGTGGCGCGCGGGTCGTCCGCGCCGGTGGCCGGCGCCGCATCATCCATGGCGAGTTTGTCTACGGGCTGATCCATATCGAAATCTTCGGAGATTCAGTGCCGGACGCCTTGCGGAACGCGACCCGCAGTCCACGACGCCGCATCGGCGCCACGAACGCGGCCCGCGCTCCCGCTCGGATGAGCTCAGCCGCACACCAGCACGGGCAGCTTGGTGTGCGTGAGGACCTTCTGCGTCTCGCTGCCGAGCAGCAGGCCCCGCACGCCGCGCCTGCCGTGCGAGGCCATCATGATCAGATCGCAGCCCCTCTCCTGCGCCGTCTCGAGGATCGCCTCGTACGGGTGGTCGCTCGTCGCCTGCACGATCTCACAGGCGACGCCCGCCTCCTTGGCGAGCTTCTCGATTACTCCCAGGTATTTCTGCGCTTGAGCCTGCGAGTCCTTGGCGAAGCTCGCGCGGGTATCCTCGAGCATGTCGGTGCGGTACGTGACGATGTGAAACTCGGGCAGGGCGTAGACGCCCGTCACCTTGGCGTTGATGCTCTTGGCGAACTGCACGCCCTTGCGGATGGCCTCCTCCGACAGCGGCGAGCCATCGGTCGGCAGCAGGATGTGCTTGAACATGAGCTCCTCCACTGGGTAAGCGGCAAGGGAGACGAACCACGAGTCGGGCGGACCGCGCTTCCTTGCGCTCCGCCGCTCGCTTTCCGATCGGCCGCATGTCCGCCCCGCCTGCAAGTTACCGCTCGCGGGGCGGCCCCGGCTTGACTCAGGTCAAACTCGGGGGTCTGCGACCGCCGCTTCCGGGACGGCAGGCGGATACTATGGCGCCCCGCCCTGGAACACCCGCGCCATCACCTCGCGATCGCGGGCTCCAGTGGCGCCGGCCTTGCCGCAGGTCACCAGGCCCGGATCGATCGGCTGGCATTCGGAGCGCAACCCGCCGTCGGGAGGATCCGCGATGCGGGCGTCCGAGATCCCGGCGCCCTTCAGCGCTTCGGCGACCATGCGCGCGCGCCGCGCACCGAGATCGACGTTGTAGGCTTCGGTGCCCTCGGGCGAGGCGCGGCCGACGAGCTGCACCTTCAAGGTGGGATCGGCCTTGAGGTTCGTCACCAGCAGATCGAAGTTCGCTTTGCCTTCGGCGGTGGTGGCGGAAGTGAGCGATGCGGCCGTCTCGCCATCCTGCGGCCGGTCGAGCTTGAAGAAGATGTCCACCGGCGTGGGCACCACGGGTTGCGGCTTGGGCGGCGGTTTCGGCGGAGTGACCTGGGGCAGCACGCATTCCAAGCCGTTGGACACCATCGGCGGGAAGCAGCAGTCGCCTTTGAGCGTGCGCTGTCCCGTCGGGCACAGCAAGGGCGGGAGCGGCAGATCCTTGCTCTTCTTGCAGCGATTCTCGGAGACGACCTCATCGTCCTTGCAGCACCTGAAGTCCAGTGCAGCAATTCGGCTCGGGGCACAGCAGGCGGTGGCGCTGTCGGTGGTCCCTTGGCAGCACTGTCCCTCGAAATCCTTCGAGGTGGCAGCACGCCACCCCGGCGGGCAGATCGTCTTCGGCTCCTTGGGCTTGCTGCAATCGAACACCTTGCACACCAGGCTGCAGCCGGGGATCCAAGAGGCTTTCTTGCAGGCGTCCGCCGCAGCCTGGCCGCAAAGCTTTCCCACTCCCGGGAGCGTGACGCACGGGTCCAACTTGAGATCGAGCGGCCCGCCGATGGTCTGCCGCTGCAGCGCGGGGCGCGCGCCGTGCGACTGCTGCACTACGTGAGCGAGCTCATGAGCGATGAGACGGCGGCCCGGCGTCGATGACGCATCGAACTGGCCGGCCCCGAATACGACGTGGCGGCCGTACGTGTACGCCAGGGCCCCGAAGGCGCTCGCCGAGTGGCCCGATTGCGCATCGGTGTGCAGCCGCACGTCACCGAAGTCACGCCCGAACCGCGGTTCGAACTCGCTGCGCAGCGCAGAGGGCAGGGGTTGCCCTCGCCCCTCGAGGCCAGCGAGAGCGCTGCCATCGCCGGTGATCGGGCCGGATGCACCCGAATCGCGCTTGGCCTGAACGCCGGAACGCTGCTCCTCTTCGCA
>DATJVI010000125.1:0-5091 GCA_035501875.1 Burkholderiales bacterium | reverse complement strand
TGCCGAGCGGCGAGATCGACCATCAGATCCAGCTCGGCGCAACTGACCTCGTAGTCATCGCGCAGACTGCGATGAGACTCGGCCATCAACTCCCCGGCTGCGTTCTCCTCACCGGATTGCAACGCCGACGCCAGCTTGTGCACTCGCTCGTTCTCCGTGACGACATGCCGGCAGCGCTTGTAGATCGTCTCGGGAAGGCGGCCGCGGTGCTGTTCCAGCTCCGCCTCCGTGACATCGCGCAGAGCTCGGACATGAGGCAGCGCCTGCGCCAGCAGGCGCACGCCTTCTTCGCACTGTGCGCGCCGCGTGTTGTATTCGCCCGTGGCGAGCGCATGCTTGACCATGGTGTTGCAGATCACGAGCTGCATCGGATCGGGAATCCGCACGGCGCGATGGTCGAGCGACCGGCAGTCCAGCAACACCGCATGCCCCGCTTGTCCGTGGCAGGCGATGAACTGATCCATGATCCCGCAGCGCATTCCCACGAATTCGTTTTCCGCGCGCTGGCACAGCAACGCGAGACGGGCGCGGTCGATCGGGTGACCCGACAGGTGCAGCAGCACGTAGCCGACGCACACCTCGATGGCCGCGGAGGAGCTGAGTCCCGCCCCGAGCGGCACTTCGCCGCGAACGTAGAGGTTCGCGCCGCGCAACCGGTATCCGGAGCGCTGCAGCTCCCGTGCAACACCCAGGGGATAGTCCGACCACTTCCCGGAAGGGCTCAGGCCTTGGTCGCCCAGGTCGCACTCGACGGACTCGCCAAAGTTGCTGGAGTACAGCACCAACCTGTCGTCGCCGCGCCGGGACGCGGCTGCCCAGCATGCTAGATCGATCGCAGCGGGCAGGACGAAGCCTTCGTTGTAGTCGGTATGTTCGCCGATCAGATTCACCCGCCCAGGCGCGCGGTACACGGCGGCAGCGCCGCCGAACATGGCGGTGAACTCTGCCTGGAGAGCCTGTGCCTTGTTCATCGCCGCTTGCGGATCTTCCGGTCGCCAGGGCGGACGATCCAGTCCGCGCCGGTGTGGCCCTGTTCCAACGCGTCGACGCACACGCGGTGAGCGACGCGCAGCCCGCGTCTCCAGGGATCGGTGATCTGGTCCGCTGTCATCTGCTCGGCTCCTTCGGCGGACGGTGCGTCCGTACGAATTACCCGAAGTCCGTCGGGTATGCCGTTTCCATCATCACGCGCTCCGGCACGCGCTGCTGCTCCGCCCGCCGCCGTTCGTCTTCGGACTTGAGCTGAGCTTCCATGTAGGAGCCCAGATATTTTCCGCGCGCGACGATGGCCCGGCTGATCCGCAGGCGCTCGGCTTCGAAGGCGCGAACCCCGGCCAGGTAGTCGCTGCCGGCGCGCTTGACCGCCTCCACCAGCGCGAGCAGGTCGCCGCCGGCCTTCGGGACGCCCATCGCGACATGCGGCCGGGCGACGAAAGCGGCGTCGCCGATGATGACTACGCGCCCAAAAACGAGTTGCGGCGACTCGAGATCCACGATGGGCTGGAAAAAGTGCAACCTTGCCTGCCGGATCGCTTCCGCGAATTGCGGCGCCAGGCGATCTTGCGCCATCTCGACGATCTCTTCGCGAACGCGGGCACGGATCAAAGACGGCGGGATGCCATTCGGGTGATAACGGCCGGAATCGTCCGTCATCAGGCGAGGCAACTCGTCCGACTCGCGGAACGGGTGGTACCAGACGACGTTGTACTGCCGTTTGCCGGCCTCCACGCTGTGGTCCGGGCCGGGGACGGGGTAACCGATCCCTTGCTCCCCGGGCGCGACACACACCGCGTAGCGACCGAACAGCGTCGCGTGCGTCTGCGCGGACAGCGCGCTTTCGTCCGTCAGGCAGCGCCACGCGACGTAGCCGGGGTAGTACGGTCTCGCCTCCGGCAAGAATTGCGCGCGCACGGTGGAGCGAAGGCCGTCGGCTCCGATGAGCAGATCGCCATCGACGCGCTGCCCATCCGCGAAATATGCGCTCACCTTGTCGTCGGTTTGCTCGATCCGCTCCACCGACATCCCGGCGTGATAGCGTTCCTGGGGAAACACCGCCTTGAGGAACTCGAACAGGCGGCGCCACGAGGTCATCTCCTGCGAGAAAGTGCGCTGCGCCACAATCTGGCCGGCGCGGTCGAGAGCGATCCGCACGGGAAGCACGATGCCGTAGGCATCCTCGGTCACGCCAGCGGCGCGAAACGTCTCGATCAGCCCGGGGAGGATGGTGATCCCCGCGCCGCGGCCCTCCAGGACACCGGCTGTGCGCTCGAACACCTCGACGTCCCAGCCGATCCGGTGAAACAGATTGCCGGCGATCAGCCCGGCGAGCGACCCGCCGATCACCAGGACGCGCGGGCGGGGAGATGCAGCGTGATCTGCCATGTGCTCGTGTTCCTTCTGGATCAGTCCATGTGTTCCGTGGACAGTCCGGACTGCTTTTCCGCGAGCTTGATGGCGGACAGGTAGTCCTCTTCGGCGTAGCCCTCGCCGATCAGCATCTGCATGAGCTGGCGCGTCATCGCGGTGAGCGGCACCGGGACATCGTTCGCGCGCGCTGCGGCAAGCATCAGGTCGATATCCTTGAGGAGCAGGCGTGTGGTCATCGTGGGGGTGAAGTCGCGCTGCTTGAGCAGCCCTAGCTTCATCTTGAGCCAGGGCGAGGCCATCGTGCTCTGCGAGATGGTGTCGAGCAGCAGGTTCCACTCGAGCCCGGATTTTCGGCCCAGCGCGAGCGCTTCCGCCAGCGCCTGAGCCGTGGTGACGACCAACAGGTTGACCACCAGCTTCATGTACCGCGCCTGTTCCCCCGAGCCGAGGTACACCTGCGCCTTGCTGAAGCTCTCGACGACGGGTTTGACGGTATGCCACGCGGCCTCCGGCCCCGACACCATTGCCGTGACCTCACCTTTCTGCGCGGAAGCCGCGTTGCCCGAGATCGGGACGCGCAGATAGGCGATTCCACGCTGTGCGGCTTCGCGATCGACTTCGGCGGAAACCTCCGTGGAGACGGTGCTCGTCTCGACGAAAATCGCACCGGGCCTGGCGTTGGCGAGTACACCCTGAGGACCGAGCGCGACTTCGCGCAGCGCCCGGTCATCGGGGATCGACGAAAAGATCACGCCGGCGGCGCGCGCACATTCGGCAACGCTCGCCGCCTCGCGCGCGCCCTGCGAAACGAGCTTCTGTCGATTGGCGGCGCTGCGCGAGAACACCACCACCGGATACCCGGCCTTGAGAATGAAGCCGGCCATCGGCACGCCCATACGTCCCGCGCCGATCCAACCTATGACGGGCAGAGATGCCATCGTGCTGTTCCTCTACGCTGAAGGTGAACCGAAGCGCCCACTTGAACCGCTCCGATGGGTCCGCTTTCTCGCGAGCCTAGCCACCGAGGTAGACCCTGCCCACCTCCGGGTCCTTGGCAATTCGCTCCGGAGGCGCCTCGGCGATGATGCGGCCGGCATCGAAGCATATCACGCGCTCGGAGAAGCGCATGATGGCACGCATGATGTGCTCGATCATGATGATCGTGACGCCCAGCTCGTTCACGCCGAAGAGGATGCTCAGCATCTCGTCGACCTCGACCGAGGACAGGCCCGCCATCACCTCGTCCAGGATCAGCAGACGCGGCCGCGCAGCCAGGGCGCGAGCCAGCTCCAGCTTGCGCAGGTCCACCTGCGTGAGCGCGTTGGTCCGCGCGTCGGCCTTGTCGGCGAGGCCCATGCGCGCGAGCAGCTCCAGCGCTTCGCCGCGCACGTCGGCGGAGTGCCGCGATCGCCGGTGCGTAACGTACTCGAGCGGCACCGCGATATTCTCGGCCAGCGTCATGCTCGCGAATGGGCGTGGGATCTGAAAGCTACGCGCAATGCCCAGCCGGGTGCGCTGGTACGCGGGGAGCCGGGTAACGTCCGTGCCGTCGAAGCGAATCGCCCCGGCGTCGTTGCGCAACGATCCGCAGATGCAGTTGATGAGCGTGGTCTTGCCGGAGCCGTTGGGTCCGATGATTCCGAGCCGCTCGCCCCGTCGCACGCCCAGGCTCACGTCCGAGAGCGCGGCAAAGCCGCCGAATCGCTTGGTGACCGCCGCGACTTCGAGCAGGATCTCGGTCACTTCACTGCTCCGCTCGCGGGCAAGGTGCGCGCACCGCGCAGGAATTCGTCGACCAGCGCCACAGGAGACGGGACTCGTAGCGGGCGCTGTGCGGTCATGTTGGGCGTGAGACCAGTGCGGCGGAGTAAGCTTGGTGCCAGGACGGGCAGCGGCTGTACGCGCAACCGCGGACATCTTTCGCTCACCGATCGTCCAGGCCTGCTACTTCTTCTGGATCACGACCTCCAGGTAATCGGCAGATACCACCAGCGTGTCGTCGCCGGAGCGATTGAACCGGTTCAGTGTGTCATCGAGCTCTTCGAGGAAGGCCAGCCGGCGTTGCTCGTCCAACGCTTCCAGCGTCCGAATGATCGGACCGAAGTGAGTGCTGAAGACCTCGATCCAGTGTGCGCTGCTGCGATAGCGGAACAGCGCGCTGCGCTTGCTGGTGCGCATCGACGAGATCGCATCCCCGAAAAGCTCGTTGAGCCGTCGCTCGGTACCCCATTCCGCCGGCGGCCGCAGACCCGGCGCCGGAGGAAGGTACCGAGACACCAAGCCGAACGTCTGCCCCCAGAACCCGTCAGGGGTCCAATTGCCCATGCCGATCCTGCCGCCACGGCGAGAGACGCGAAGCAGCTCCTGCGCGGCTGTCTCCGGGCGCGGCGCGAAGATCGAACCGAATACCGAGAGCACCACATCGAAGGATTCGTCGGGGAACGGGATGTCCTCGCAGTCAGCGACTTCGAATCGCGCGGGCAACCGCTCGGCAGCCGCGCGCGCTCGCGCTCTCTCGACCAGCGCCGGCACGTAGTCGATGCCCACGGCGTCGCAGCCGCGCCGAGCCGCGGACAGCGCTGAGTTTCCGGTGCCGGTGGCCACGTCCAGCACTTTCTCGCCGGCGCGCAGCTCCACCGCCTCGCACATCAGCTCACCCGGGAACACCGTGTTCCAGCCGATGATCGCGAAGTCCCCGGTCGCCCACGTCCGCTGCTGCTGTGC
>DATJVI010000124.1:0-20838 GCA_035501875.1 Burkholderiales bacterium | reverse complement strand
AGCAGGTGGTCAACGTCGCCCGCCTGCCGGGCATCGTGACCGCCTCCTATGCCATGCCCGACGCGCACTGGGGTTACGGGTTTCCCATCGGTGGTGTAGCCGCCTTCGACCCCGAGCTGGGCGGGGTGATCTCTGCCGGCGGCGTGGGTTTCGACATCTCCTGCGGCGTGCGGACCCTGCATACCGGCCTCAAGCGCGCGGACCTGGAGCCGCTCAAGGTGCGGCTGGCAGACGTCCTGTTCGAGCAGATCCCGGCCGGGATGGGCAGCACCGGGTCGATCCGGCTTTCGGCCGCAGAGATGGACGCCATGCTGAGCGGCGGCGCGCAGTGGGCGGTCGAGCGCGGCTGGGGACGGCTGGAGGACCTGGAGCGCGTCGAAGAGCACGGCCGCATGGCGGGCGCAGATCCCGGTCAGGTGTCCGACCACGCGAAGAAGCGGCAGCGCGACGAAATGGGCACGCTGGGCTCGGGCAACCACTACCTCGAAGTGCAGGAGGTGGCCGAGATCTTTGACGCCGGCATCGCGCGGGCGTTCCAGCTCGCGCCCGGGGATATGCTGGTGAGCATCCACTGTGGTTCGCGCGGGCTGGGCCATCAGATCGGAACGGAGTTCTTGAAAGACATGGCGCTCGATGCACGCAGCCGCGGCCTGGAGCTGCCAGACCGCGAATTGGCCTGTGCACCGCTCGAGTCGGAACTGGGCCGCAGCTATCTTGGCGCCATGCGTGCAGGCATCAACTGCGCTTTGGCCAATCGACAGATCCTCACCCATCTCGCGCGTGCGGCATTCCGCGAGGTGCTGCCCGCGGCCGATCTGCGCCTGTTGTACGACGTTTCGCATAACACCTGCAAGGTGGAGACACATGATGTCGCGGGACGCCCGCGCCGGCTGTTCGTGCATCGCAAAGGCGCCACGCGGGCCTTCGGTCCAGGACATCCTGAGTTGCCGGAGGCGCTGCGGGACGTGGGCCAGCCGGTGCTGATCGGCGGGAGCATGGGAACCGGCTCTTATGTGTTGTGCGGTACTGAGGAGAGCGAGCGCCGGGCCTTCAGCTCGGCTTGCCACGGCGCCGGGCGCGCCATCAGCCGCCACGAGGCGCTGCGGCGGTACCATGGACGCAGTGTAGTCGACGAGCTCGCCGAGCGCGGGATCCTGATCCGCAGCCCGTCGATGCGCGGTGTCGCCGAGGAAGCGCCCGGTGCGTACAAGGATGTAAGCGCCGTGGTGCGCTCGGCCGATCATGCAGGGCTTGCGCGCACGGTCGCGCGCCTGGCGCCAGTGGTCTGCGTCAAAGGCTGAGGCAACGCGCGGCGTCGCGATCACCTCTGGGCGGTCTGCCGCCTGATCTCCAGCGCCACCACCAGCTCGTCCGTGCCCTCCCCCACGGCCCAGGATAGATCGAGCGCGACCGACTGCATCACCTTCTCGAAGCCGTCCTCGGACTGGGACACGGTGTGGTGCGGTTGCGCCAACAGCCGACCCGGCGGGCTGCACAGGACCTCCAGGCTGCCGCCAAGCACCGCATCCTCCAGTGCGAGCGCGGTCAGCGACTCCAGCTCCAGGCGCTGGCCGAAGCCGCCGGGGATGTTTCCTTCGTGCACATAGCGGCCCAGTACACCGTCGCAGCTCGGCATGGAGAGATTGAGCTGAGTCTCGAAGCGGCCGGCCATGGCGCTGGCGAACCGGTAGCGCACCGCCAGCCGGTTATCGGAGAGCGAGATCTGCTTGTGCAGCACCCCCTGGGGAAGATGCGCGCGGAAGGCGGCGATGATGCCTTCGCTTGCAGGTTCCGGCTCGTATCGCGGGGCGTGTCCCGGACCGGCCGGGTCCGCTGACCACGAGTCCAGAAAGAGCGCGCGCGGGCGCCGGTCCGGCTCGAGATCCGCCGGCGTGATCGATTGCTTGAGGCGTACCCGGTCGTGCGCCGAGGCGATCCCGCCGGAGGGTGCCTGAGAGTGCTCGCCGTGGGAGAGCTTGTGGTGGTAGTGCTCCTCGCCCCGGCGCAGCGTATCGCCGAAGTTGTGGCGCAGCGAATAGGAGTCCAGCTCGATGACGGCGGCATCGGCGTCGCAGCGCACGACGGCCTGCAGGATCGCGTTGCGCAGAAACCGCTCTGGGACGCCGTCGATGTCCGCATCCCGCTGCTCGATTGAGGCGCGCGGGGCAAGCCGATCCAGCTCTTGCTCCAGCGCGATCAGCGCGCTGTAGACGGCGCGGCGCAGATGCGGCAGATACAGGCCGCCGAACAGCCCGTGCCAGTATGCGTCGTTCGCCTGCGCCTGGTAGAGCAGCTGCGTGAGCTCCGTGCTGCGCTGGCTGGACGGCAGGGCCGCGAGGCGCTCAGACAGCGCCAGCATCCGCTTGTGCATCCAGTTCGATTCGGGGTAGCGGCTCAGGAAGTTCTTCCAGATGCCCCCGCGGAGGAACGCCTTGTCCCGCTCGTAGCGGCCGTGGTCCTTTTCGCGTTTGACCAGCTCGGCGTACGCGGCCGCGCGCCGCGGCGGCAGGGTCCATTCGTTCATCTCGGTGTAGGAGGTCGTGGGCAGGTAGATCGGACCGCGCGTCGCCACGGCACTGCGGAAATCGGCGAAGTGCTGGACGCGGATCGTGGAGGAGGCGAGCACGCCCTCGATGAAGTGCTCGAGCCACTTGCGCTCGTAGACCCAGTGGTAGGTCTCCGGCCAGATGCCGAATTTCTCGATGTCGTCGAAGTACACCGCGGCGGCGTCGCGCCCCGCCATCCGCTCGATGAAGCCCACCACCTCGTGGGCCGGCGCGAACGGCATGCGATAGCGCAGCGCTTCGGAGATGGGGAACAGGTCGAGAGAGCGCCCGTCTTCCTCGGTCGTGTAATAGCCGTCCAGCTCCTCCGCCACCCGCCCCGCACACAGGAAGTGATAATCGTCCACCGTCACATACTCGATGCCCGCATCCACCAGCGCCGGCACCACGGTTGCTTCCCACACGCGCTCCGTCAGCCATGCACCGCGGGGGCGGCGGTGAGTGAGGCGCTCCAGCCGGTCCGACAAGGCCAACAGTTGTCCGGTGCGGTCCCGGCTCGGGATCACGGCAAGCACGGGCTCCATGTCCCCGCCGCCAAACATCTCCACCTGACCGCGCTCCACCATCTCGCGCAGCAGCGCCATGTCCTCGGGGAACCTCGCGAACAGAAATTCCAGGAGCCAGCCGCTTACGTGCATGGCGAAACGAAATTCGGGATAGCGGTGCAGAGTCTGCAGAAACGGGCGGTAGCACCGTGCATGCGCGTCTTCCAACACCTGCGGGAAGTTGCCGATCGGCTGGTGCGCGTGGACGCCGAGCAGGAGTGAGACTTTGTCGGTCATGGGGCGTGACGAGCTGGGGATACGAGGACGAGGCAGGAGCCGAATTGCTATGTCGCGCGCCGCATCGCACCGCCCGACTCCGGCGTGCCTCCGCCGTGGCTGATCGGCTCAGCGAGCTGCGCAGGCGTGGGCAGATGCAGCAGTCGATACAGGTTGGCGAGGTTGCCGCGAAACAGTCGATCGAACGTGGATACAGCCTGCGCCGGATTGTAGTCGCCGAACCACCAAAACCAGTCGGAGCCCTCGCAGATGGCGAGCTGGCGCGTGGCCGCCCGCATGTCGGATCCGTTCAGCCGGCCGCTCGCCATCACCAGGTTGTAGCTCTGCTTGGCCGAACACAGCAGATCCCACGCGTGATTCTTCGGCGCGGAGCCGATCCAGGTGGACAGGTTGCCGTAGACCCAGCTGCCCGCGACCAGCTTCGGCAGCGGACGCACGAATCGATCCTCGCCCCGGCCGCCGTTGCCGGCAGGATCCCGCAGAACTTCCTCGACCGTTACAGTCTGGATGTCCGGATGGGATTCGAGGGCGCGATACAGCTCGTCGAGGAAGTAGTAGGCGTTGTACGGGTAGTACTCCCAGGCGTTCTCGCCGTCCAGGATGACGCTCACTAACGGCGAGCACTCGGGCGGCGTCCGGGCGCGGATCTGCTCGAGCTGCGCGACAAAGTGGCCGGCCGCATCCTTGCCGTTCCAGGTCTTGTACTCGAAGCCGATCAGGTCGGACAACCGGTCGTCGCGGAACAGGCACAGCATCCGATGCCCGTTTCCTTCGTGGCGGTAGGCGCGATACAGGAACTCGTTCCGGTCCTCGGCCGGCTGCCTCGCCTGACTCAAACTATGCGCGAGCACGGCCTCGCCGCTCGCGATCCAGGACACTTTGTGCTCCGCCAGCAGCTGGACGAAGGCTTGCGACACCGCGCCCTCTGCCGGCCACATGCCGATGGGATGACGCCCGAAGCGCTCGGCGTGCGTGCGGATCGCCTCCTGAACATGCCACGCCGCGCGCGTGCGCCCGCCGGAGTAGTGGTTCGCCTCCGGCAGCGGGGCTTCAGGCGTCGCCTCCCGCGCGCAGGCGAAGTCGATGAGCAGCGGGCCGATCGGGTGGAACTGCGGCGTGGTCGACAGCTCCACCCTCCCCGAGTCCGCCAGCCGCCGATAGCGCGGCACGATGTCGCGGATCACCGCGCCCAGCACGTCGAATAGCTGCATGCGCTCCGCATGGGTGAAGCCCTCGCCCTTGGCCAGCAGGCGCACGACGATCTCTTCCTTGCGTCGGAGGGTCTCTCCGGTCCAGGCGAGGTGATACCAGGTCACCAGGTCCGCGAAGTACTGGCCCGAGAGATACTGCGCCGCATCGCCGCCGTGGGCTTGAACGAAGGCCCACAGGTCCCGCAACCGCTTGTAGGGCGTGAACGGTTCGACCATTCTGGTGTGGTTGGCGCGGAAGCCCTGCTCGAGCAGGTACTGGCGCTCGGAGGACTCGATGCTCTCCAGGTTGGGGCATGTGAGCTGGCGCAGCAGCCGATCGCGCAGGTGCCCGGTGGCGATCTGATCCGCGTAGTCCTCGAGTTGCTCCAGCAGGATCGGCACCAGGTTCACCACCGCATGTACGGAAGGGTGCTGCTCGAGGTGCGCAGCCATGTCGGAATAATCCTTCAGCGCGTGCAGGTAGACCCAAGGGTGGCGGAACTCGCCGGTCGCGAAGTCGCGGAAGTCCGGCTGGTGCATGTGCCAGACCAGCACCAGTCGCAGGGGAAGCTTGGCAGACATGTCAGAACTCTGCCCTGCGCCGCGGCTGCTCAACCCTCACAGTGTGCAGCCTACGGCGAGCGGAACGCAGCACCACGACACTACGGCAACGCGAGCGACGCAGAAACAGACGAGAGGCTCAACGGGTCAGGAATACCTTCTGGCCCAGCATCTCGGGCGTGATCAGAGTGACGCCGCGTTCGCTGACGTGAAAGCGCTTGCCATCCTGCCGAGGGTCGAACCCGGCGGCGAAGCCTTCCGGCAGCACGCAGCCCTTGTCGACCACGCAGCGATGCAGCCGGACATGGCGGTTGATGGTCACGTCCGGCAGGATGACCGAGTCCTCGATCGTGCAGAAGCTGTGCACGCGCACGTTGGAGAACAGCAGCGAGCGATGCACGGTCGAGCCGCTGACGATGCAGCCGCCGGAGACCAGGGAATCGACCGCCATCCCGCGGCGTCCTTCGTCGTCGAACACGAACTTGGCCGGCGGCAGCTGCTCCTGGAAAGTCCAGATCGGCCAGTCCTCGTCGTATAGGTTGAGCTCGGGCGTCACGTGCACGAGGTCGATGTTTGCCTCCCAGTAGGCGTCGACGGTGCCGACGTCCCGCCAGTACGGGCGGTCGTCGTTCATCCCGACGCAACTGTCCTGGAAGCGATGGGCAAAGAGGCGATAGCGCGGAACCAGGTGCGGGATAATGTCCTTGCCGAAATCGTGCGAGGAGCGCGGGTCGTCCGTGTCGCGCTGCAGCTGCTCGTACAGGAACTTGGCGTTGAACACGTAAATCCCCATGCTGGCGAGCGCCTTGTCCGGCTGGCCGGGAATCGGCTGAGGGTGAGCCGGTTTCTCGTCGAAGGCGCGCACGCGCCACTCGCTGTCCACACCCATCACCCCGAAGGCGGTGGCGTCCTGCAGCGGGACCTCGATGCAGCCCACCGTCATGTCGGCCTGCCGCGAGACGTGATACGCGAGCATGCGGCCATAGTCCATCTTGTAGACATGGTCGCCGGCGAGGATCATGACGTAATCGGGATCGTTGGACTTCAAGATGTCCAGGTTTTGGAATACGGCGTCGGCGGTGCCCTGGTACCACTGTTCCTGGACGCGTTGCTGCGCCGGCATCAGATCGATGAATTCCTTCATGCGCCCGTCGAGAAAGCTCCAGCCGCGTTGGATGTGACGGATCAGGCTGTGCGACTTGTACTGGGTAGCCACGCCGATCCGGCGAATCCCGGAGTTGACGCAGTTGGACAACGGAAAATCGATGATGCGGAACTTGCCGCCGAAGGGCACGGCCGGCTTGGCCCGCCAGTCGGTGAGCTGCTTGAGCCGACTCCCGCGGCCCCCCGCGAGGATCATCGCATAGGTGTTCTTGGTAATGACGCTGACAAACCGCATCCCTGCCTCGGAGTGCTGGAGCGGTTCAGGGGGTCGGGGCTCAGTCATCGCGACACCAGTCAAGCTATGATTCGGTCATTCCTACGCGCCGGCGGTCGGCGCTCCGGCAAGAGATCCGCACGCGCTGCTGCTGTAAGCGTTGCGGGGCTTCCCGGCGTGCGGCACGCTGCGCCGGTGCCAGTCGGTTACCGAGCCTGCATGCCCCGGTCCGCGGTTTTCGAGCCCGTCCGGGGCAGGCCGCCCGCGGGTCGCGCGTCGCACCACACGAATTTGGCGTTTCCGGTACGTCCGTTCTTATAATAGGGCCAGGTTCGGGCTTGCGCCACCTCCGCACAGAACAATGATATCAACCTCCCTGGCCGGCTACGAAGCGCGGCCCACCGCGAAGTGGATCTCAACCGGTTAGCTGCCCTCGGCGCGGATCTGGAAGCGCTGTTGCACGCGCGGTTGCACGACCCGTTCCACTATCTGGGCCTGCACCATGTTCCGGGCGGTTGGCTGCTGCGTGTGTTCAATCCGCACGCCGATGCCGTCTGGTTGCACCTGCCCTCCGGACTGGCGCCGCTCGAACGCGTGCATTCGGCCGGGCTGTTTGTCTGGCAGGGGCAGCAACCCCCGCCCGCGCCCTACCTGCTGGGCGTGAGCGAGGGGGGAGTGGTGCGCGATTGCCACGACCCCTATGGCTTCGTGCCCGCTTTGAGCGGTCACGATCTGTATCTGTTCAACGAGGGGCGGCTGCGGCAAGCATGGCGGACACTGGGTAGCCATCCGGAGCAGCGCAACGGCGTGCGCGGCGTACGCTTCGCCTGCTGGGCGCCCAGCGCCGAGCGCGTGAGCATCGTTGGCGACTTCAATCGCTGGGACGGGCGCTTGCACCCGATGGCAGCGCATGGCTCCAGCGGCGTCTGGGAACTGTTCCTTCCGGGGCTGCGGGAGGGCGAGCTGTACAAGTACGAGATCCGCAATCGGGACACGGGCGAGATCCTGGTCAAGACCGACCCCTACGCGCGTGCGTTCGAGCGGCGGCCCGGAACCGCATCGCGCGTGCTGGGCGAATCCTCCTTCCAATGGAGCGATCACACCTGGATGCAGGCGCGCGCGCAGTGCGACTGGCTGCACGCGCCGATGAGCATCTACGAGGTGCATCTGGGTTCCTGGATGCGCCACCCGGATGGGCGCTTCTACGGCTACCGGGAGTTGGCGGAGCGGCTGGTAACCTACGTGAAGGACATGGGGTTCACCCACGTGGAGCTGCTGCCGGTGACAGAGCACCCGCTCGACGAGAGCTGGGGATACCAGGCGACCGGGTACTTCGCCCCCACCTCGCGCTACGGCTCGCCCGACGAGCTGCGCGAGCTCATCGACGCGTTCCATCGGGCCGGCATCGGCGTGCTGCTGGATTGGGTGCCGGCGCACTTTCCAACCGACGCCTTCGCGCTCGGGCGCTTCGACGGCACGGCGCTGTACGAGCACGCCGACCCGCGGCTGGGTTTCCACCAGGACTGGGGAACGCACATCTTCAACTATGGGCGCAACGAGGTGCGCAGCTTCTTGCTGTCGAGCGCGCATTTCTGGCTGTCGCAGTTCCACGCCGATGGTTTGCGCGTGGACGCCGTGGCGTCGATGTTGTATCTGGACTATTCGCGAAAAGAAGGAGAGTGGGTGCCCAACAAGTACGGGGGACGCGAGAACCTGGAGGCGATCGAGTTCTTGCGCGAGCTGAACGTCATGGTGCACGAGGAATTCCCCGGTGCGCTGACCTGCGCCGAAGAATCCACCTCCTGGCCGATGGTTTCCCGCCCGACGTACGTGGGCGGGCTGGGCTTTTCGCTGAAGTGGAACATGGGCTGGATGAACGATACGCTGTCCTATATGCATCTGGATCCGGTGTTCCGGCGCTTCCACCACGACAAGCTCACGTTCGGCCAGCTCTACGCGTACAGCGAGAACTTTCTACTGCCGCTGTCGCACGACGAGGTGGTGCACGGTAAGGGTGCGCTGTTGGACAAGGTGCCCGGCGACACCTGGCAGGAGTTCGCCAACCTGCGGCTGCTGTTCACCTATCAGTTCACCACCCCGGGCAAGAAGCTCAACTTCATGGGCAGCGAGCTGGCTCAGGGCCGCGAGTGGCAGGCGCGCTGGGAACTGGACTGGGATCTGCTGGCCGTGCACTGGCACGAGGGGGTGCAGCGCATGCTGCGCGACCTGAACCGGCTGCATCGCGAGATCCTGGCTCTGCACGATCTCGACTTCGCCCCGGACGGGTTCCAGTGGATCGATTGCCACGACGCCGATCAATCCACGTTGAGCTTCGTGCGCAGGGCACGGGATGCGTCGTTCGTGGTCGTCGC
Source organism: Burkholderiales bacterium (assembly GCA_035501875.1). GTDB lineage: Bacteria > Pseudomonadota > Gammaproteobacteria > Burkholderiales > SHXO01 > SHXO01. The sequence continues at coordinate 11,991 of DATJVI010000124.1, read as the reverse complement.
GCTCAACTTCACTCCAGTCCCGCGCCACCAGTACCGCATCGGACTGCCGACCGCGGGCGACTATCGTGAGATCTTCAACAGCGACTCGACTTACTACGGCGGCTCGAACATGGGCAACGGGTCGGTGCAGGCGGAGACGCTGCCGTGGATGGGGTTCGGCTGCTCCGCGGCGATCACGCTGCCGCCGCTGGCGGGGATCATCCTGCAGCGCGGCTGACCCCTCCGATCGGGTCGGGCGCGCTGGAGCCCCGCTGCAACCTGGTGTGTGCGCGACCCCGACTCCGTCATGAATGATCGAGGCCAACGCGGATGAGCACAGCGAAGAAACTGTCCGTGCTGTTCGTCACCCCGGAGGTAGCCCCTCTCATCAAGACCGGCGGTCTCGCCGACGTATCGGGCTCGCTGCCCGCTGCGTTGATGCACGCCGGCCTGGAGGTGCGCGTGCTCGTTCCCGGTTACAAGCCGGTGCTCGAGGGTGTCAAGTCCAAGGGCAAGCTCGCCTCCTTCCCCGCGCTCGGAGAGATGCCGGCGAGTCAGCTCCTGGCGAGCAAACTGCCGAGTGGCGTGCCGCTGCTCATCGTCGACTGCCCTGCGCTCTACGATCGGCCGGGCGGCCCATATCAGGACAACTCGGGCAACGACTGGAGCGACAACGCGCAGCGCTTCGGTCTGCTTTCGTATCTGGGCGCCGTGCTGGGCGGCCCCGCGTCTCCATTGAGCTGGCGGCCGCGCATCGTTCACTGCAACGATTGGCAGTCGGGCCTCGCGCCCGCTTACCTGCACTTCATGCCGGGCGAGACCGCGCGCACCGTCATGACGATCCACAACCTCGCCTATCAGGGCATCTTCCCGCTGCAGATGGGGAGCCGCCTCGGGCTGCCGCCTTCGGCGCTGAGTCCCGAAGGCGTGGAGTATTACAGCAACATGTCGTTTCTCAAGGCGGGGCTGTACTATTGCGACCACATCACGACCGTCAGCCCCAACTACGCGCGAGAAATCCAGCGCGAGCCGCTCGGAATGGGGATGCAGGGCCTGCTCGCGCATCGCGCCGGCTCGCTCACCGGCATCTTGAACGGCATCGACACCGACGCCTGGGATCCCGAGACCGATCCCTACATTGCCCGCTACTACAACGCCTCACGGCTGCTGGCAAAGCTCGACAACAAGCGCGCGCTGCAGGAGCGCATGGGCCTCGGGGTGGACGAAAAACTCCCTCTGCTCGGGAGCATCGGGCGATTCACCGATCAGAAAGGGCTGGATCTGCTGCTGGGGATCGCCGCCGACATCGTCCGCCTGCCGGCCCAGCTCGCGGTGCTCGGTTCCGGAGACGCGAAGCTGCAAGACGGGTTCCTGTCACTGGCTCGCGCGTTTCCGGGCCGGGTGGCCGTGCAAGTGGGCTATGACGAAGGCTTGGCGCACCAGATCGAGGCGGGCGCCGACATCTTCCTCATGCCTTCGCGGTTCGAGCCTTGTGGGCTGAACCAGATGTACAGCCAGCGCTACGGCACGCCGCCGGTCGTGCACGATACCGGAGGCTTGCGCGATTCCGTGGTCGACTGCGGGCCGGACACGCTCACGGACAAGACCGCCACCGGCTTCGTCTTCGAGCCGATGACGCAGGACGCGTTCCTGGTCGCGGTCCAGCGCGCGGTGGCCGCCTACCACGACAAGAAGATCTGGCGCCAGCTGCAAAAGAACGGCATGTCGCGCGACTTCAGCTGGGATGCCTCGGCGCAGCGGTACATCTCGTTGTACGAATCATTGCTCGACCGGTGAGCGACGGGCAGGCGTAGAGCGGGTCCACGCCGAACAGCCATGCTGCACCGGCCTGCGGCCGACGGGGCTTTCAGGGTAAAATCGACAGCTCCCACCGGATGGAGGAGAGAACATGATCGGCGATCGCATCGAAGTCAACATCGCAGGTGGCTTGGATATCCCACTGCCTCGCATGGTACATGTCCGTCAGAAATTCGCGGCGCCCAAGCTCGCGAGCGTGAGCCAGACGGTGGCCGAGCAGTTCAAGCGGCCCGAAGTGCGGGCGAAGATCAAGCCCGGCATGACGGTGGCGGTCGGCTGCGGCAGCCGCGGCATCGCCAACATCGCGGAGTGTGCCAAGCAAGTCATCGCGGAGCTGAAGTCGCTGGGTGCCAAGCCGTTCATCTTCCCCGCAATGGGTAGCCATGGCGGCGCGACCGCCGAGGGTCAGCGCGGCGTGCTGGAAGGCTACGGCATCACCGAGAGCTTCGTAGGCTGCCCGATCCGAGCCAGCATGGACGTGGTGGAGCTGGGCCGCCTGGACGGAATGCCTGTGTATATGGACAAGCTTGCTTCCGAGGCCGACGCGTTCGCCTTCGTCTGCCGCATCAAGCCGCACACCAACTTCCGTGCGCCCATCGAGAGCGGCATCATCAAGATGATGACCATCGGCATGGGCAAGATCGTGGGCGCCACCGAGCTGCACACCTACGGGATGGACATGTTCGGCGAGCTGCTGCCCAAGGCTGCGCGCTTCATCATGTCCAAGAAGACCTTCCTGTTCGGCGTGGGCATGGTGGAGAACGCCGCCGACGCGACCGCCGTCATCGAAGCGGTGCCCGCGGAACAACTGTTCGAGCGCGAGCCGGTGCTGCAGGCGAAGGCCAAGGAGCTGATGCCGCGCCTGCAGTTCGACGAGATCGACGTGCTGATCGTGGAACGCATCGGCAAGAACATCAGCGGCGCCGGCATGGATCCCAACATCACCGGGCGCAACAACCGCTTCATCGAGTGGGAAGCCAAGCCGATGGTGAAAAAGATCGTCGCGCTGGGCTTGACTCCCGAGACGCATGGCAACGCGTGCGGAGTCGGGTACGCCGACGTGATCACGATGCGGCTGTACAAGGAGATCGACATCCCGTTCACCTACGCGAACATCATCGCCTCCACGTATCTGGACGGCGGTGTGATCCCCATGATCATGAACACCGACGAGGAGGCGATCCGCCTCGCAGTCAAGACCGTGGTGCGGGTCAAGTCGCAGGACTGCAGGATCGTGCGCATCCGGAACACGCTGGAGCTGGTGGACATTCAAGTCTCCGAGCCGCTGCTGCCGCTGGTGCGCGCGAATCGCTCCCAGTTCGACGTCGTCGGCGAGCCGCAGCCGCTCAAGTTCGACGCCAAGGGCGTGCTGTATCCGATGCTCGCCCAGCAGCACACGCATGCGCTGATGGAGGCTTCGCCCCAGGATGCGGCCTGAGCGCAGACCGCAAACCCCGGCTCGACGCTAGCCATCGAGCGCGGCAGGCACGCTGGAGGCGGCCGATGCATCTTCACCTCGACGCGGTTGGCGGGGTGGCGGGCGACATGTTCATCGCCGCCGTGCTCGACGCGTTCCCCGATCTTCGCGACGGCATGCTGCGCGCAATCCGCGCCGCAGGACTGCCGGAGGAGATTTCTTGCCGCATCGTCGAGCACCGGGATGCCGTGCTCACGGGGCTGCGCTTCCTGGTCGACATCCCGACGCAGCCACCCCGATTCGTTGGCGCGCATGACCATCGCCACACACCCTTCGCGGAGATTCGGGGCAGGTTGTCGGGTTCATCCTTGAGCCCGGGGGTAAGGCAGCGCGCCATTCACATCTTCACGCTGCTGGCCGAGGTCGAGAGCCGGGTACACGGCGCGCCGGTGGACGAAGTGAGCTTCCACGAGCTGGGCGGCTGGGACTCGATCGCGGATATGGTGGGTGCGGCGTTTCTGATCGATGCCATCGGCACGGCCCGCTGGTCCGTGAGTGCGCTGCCTCAGGGGCGCGGCAGGGTACGGACGGAGCATGGCCTGCTGCCTGTGCCGAGCCCGGCCACCGCGTTGCTGCTCCAGGGGTTCGAATTCATCGACGACGGACTGTCGGGCGAGCGGGTCACCCCTACGGGAGCTGCGATTCTGCGGCACCTCCATGCTGCGCAACACGATGCAGCAACCGGAATGCAGGTCCGGCGTCTGCTGCGCACCGGCTGCGGCTTCGGAACGAGCACGCTACCGGGTTTGAGCAACGTGCTGCGCTTGCTCGCCTTCGAGGAAGTCACGCCCGCCTCGACGCGGGACCGAGTCGCCCATATCGCCTTCGAAATCGACGACCAGACCGCCGAAGACCTCGCCATCGGATTGGAGCACTTGCGGGCTCATCCTGCGGTGCTCGACGTGTTGCAGGCACCGGCATTCGGCAAAAAGGGCAGGGTGACCACCCAGGTCCAGATCTTGGCCGAGCCGGACGCGATCGAGAGTGTATTCGATGCCTGCTTCAGCGAGACCTCGACGCTCGGGTTGCGCTGGCAGCTCGTGGAGCGCCGGGTTCTGCCTCGGACACAGTCTGCCGTCGAAGTCGGCGGCCGCAGCATCCGCGTCAAGGTCGCACGCCGCCCCGGCGCCGTCACCGCCAAGGCTGAAAGCGACGACTTGCTCTCTGCACAAGGCGGGCGAGAGGAACGCGACAGGCTCCGCCACGTTGCCGAGAAGCCCGGTGCCGGCGAGGAGGGTGAATGAACGCGCCGGCCTTCCCCGCTGAGCATGTTGCAACCCAGCTTGCAGCATTGGAAGCGGTGCTGCGCGGAATCGGCCGCGTCGCGGTGGCCGTAAGCGGCGGAGTCGACAGCCTCACTCTGGGTTATGTTGCGCACAAGACGCTGGGACCGGGTGCCGCGATGTTTCACGCGGTCTCACCCGCGGTACCCAAGGAGGCCACCCACCGCACGCGGCAGCTGGCCGGGCGGGAGCGCTGGAACCTCAGCGTCATCGATGCCGGCGAGTTCGAGCGCGACGAGTACATGCGTAACCCGCTCGACCGCTGCTTCTACTGCAAGACCAGCCTATACAGCGCGATCCGACCGCATACCTCCGAACAGATCGTCGCCGGCACGAACCTGGACGACCTGGGCGAGTATCGTCCGGGTCTGCTCGCGGCCAAGGAACACGGCGTGCGGCACCCCATGGTCGAGGCGCGGATCGATAAGCGCGGCGTGCGCGCCATCGCGCAACACCTGGGCCTCGAGGCTTTGGCGGAGCTGCCCGCATCGCCCTGTCTGTCGAGCCGGATCGAGACCGGCATCGGGATCGATCCGGTCGTCCTGGCCAGCGTGCACGACGCCGAGCGCCTCGTCTCGCTGGCGCTGCGGCCCAAGACCGTGCGCTGCCGCGTCCGCGCGCGGGCGGTGGTGATCGAGCTGGACGAGGCCGCGCTGGAGTCGCTATCCGAGGAGCGGAAGCGAGACCTCGCGGAGCAAGTGCGCGCCCTTTTCGAGTCGACGTCCTCGCCCGCCAAACCCGTTAGCTTCGCCGCCTATCGGGTGGGCAGCGCATTTCTGCACCCCATCCAACTTGTCCGTTGACCGCGACGTAAAGCTGGATCTCCAGCGCGCGCAGCGCCTCGGCTTCGACGAGGCGATCTTTTGCGCCAGCAAGTCGCTCCCACACGTGTCCCACATTCTGGAGCAGGCGCGAGAGGGCGGCCTGAGCCTGCTGCTCACCCGTCTTGGGCCGGACCAGTACGCGGCGCTCACCGAGGAACACCGCGCTCGCATCGACTACGACCCGATCTCGCGCACCGGATATTTCGGCGAGCCGCCTCCCGTTTCAGGCGCAGCGCAGGTCGCGGTCGTGGCGGCCGGCACATCCGACGCCAATGTAAGCCGCGAGGCTGCACGCACGCTGCGCTATTACGGCGTGTCCAGCGTGGAGATCACGGACGTAGGCGTTGCGGGTCTGTGGCGTTTGCTCGAGCGCGTCGAGGAGATCGGGCGCCTGCCGGTGGTGATCGCGGTGGCGGGAATGGACGCCGCCTTGCCTACCGTCGTGGCGGGACTGGTCCCCGGCGTGGTGATCGGCGTGCCCACGTCGGTCGGATACGGAGTCGCGCAAGGCGGCCAGTCGGCGCTTCACGCCATGCTTGCGAGCTGCGCGCCCGGTCTCATCGTCACGAACATCGACAACGGATTCGGTGCGGCGTGCGCGGCGCTGCGGATCGTGCGTGCGATCGATCCCCGCTGACTGAAAGTCAGGACAGCAACACCGCCAGCAGCCCGGTAACGAAGATCCCGTCGAAGCTGCCGGCACCGCCGATCGAGGCGAACGGCACCCCCAGTCTACGGATGTCGGGCAGACGCAGCAGGTCCGCCCCGATCAGCACCCCCAGCGTTCCCCCGATGTAGGCCAGCGGCGCGGCCTGTTCGCGATCCACCAGATACGCGATTGCGGCGGCGGTGATCGGCGCGATCAGGATGGGGATGCCGATACCGAGCCCACGAATCGGCCGGCTGAATACCCTGGCCACCAGCGTCACCGCCGCGATGCAGGCGGCCAGCTCGACGCCGGGGAGCGGGTGATGCACGACGAGGTAGGCGCAGAACGCAACCGGTACGACGCAGCCGCCCACGTTCACGGCGACGGTCGTGCGCCCCGGCTGCGGCACGCCGCGAGGAAGGCCATAGAACTCGCGAAACTGTGGCGGGATCGACGATGCAGGATGGGGCTCGCTGCGAATGCGAAACAGCGGCAGGTTGAGGAAGCTGCCGGCGAGCGTCGTCATCAGCAGCAGATAAGCCGAGCGCGGCGACAAGCCCAGCTTGTCGAACGCGACCGTGAGCACGCCCAGCTCGACGAAGCCGATCAGCGCGGCGAGCAGCGCAATGAGGCCGAGCAGGTGCAGCGGCGATTTGGGCACTTTCGCAGGCGAGCGTTGACGCGAGCCGGTGCGGATCCGCGGTACTCAGGCCGCGGGTGGAGGATCCGCGCCACAGCCTGCCGAGGCCGCCGCCGCATTGTAGTGGATGTCGCTCGATCACTCCCATTCAGCGGCGGCCCCGTATACAGCAATCTTCTCCGGGCCACCATAGATCGCCCGGTGTATTGGAATGACGCCGCAGTTCGACTAGCTTGTCCGCAAGTTCGAACTCGAGCGTCGCGTGCATCCTGTAAGCGCTGCGAAAGCTGTCGCTGGCAAGGTAGCGGCGCTGCTATGCCGTTCGGATAGATCGGGGAAACGCAGCTGCGGGTGTCCGCAAACGAACAACGATAAAGGGGAGGCGAACATGCATGCCATCGGAATTGCCTCGCGCATAGCGCTCGGCCTTGCGCTAGCACTGTCGCTGTTGTGCTCGGCCGCGCCTCCGGTGTTGCAGCCTTTGGACCAGAGCAGCGAGTACGCGGTCGTCACAGGGCTGCCTTCCGGCGCGGCCGCCCAGGTGCTCGCGGGCAACAGCGCTTTGACCCATGCCACCGTCTCGGCACTGGAAATCGACTGGAACCTAGCCGGCAATACCGATGGCCAAGCCCCGGGCGCGCCCAGCTTCGGCAACCTCCTGGATGGCGCGCATCAGTTCTGGACCGGAAGCTTCAGCGCGTCCGGCCAGCGCGAGGTGCTGTTCTACTACAAAGGCGACGGACACTGGTTCCTGGGCACGCTCGATTCGTCTCACACGCTTGAGTGGCGCTATCTCGGCGACAGCAGCGGTTTCGGCAACCTGCTGGACGGCCAGCATCCCATCTGGATCGGCAGCTTCAGCGGGTCCGGCCGCTCGGAGGTGCTGTTCTACTTCGAGGGCGACGGCAACTGGTGGCTCGGACAGATCGGCCCGACCGGCCCGATGCAGTGGAAGTTGGTGGGCAACACCAAGGGCCAGCCCGCCGGCAACCCGGTCAACTTCGGCAACCTGCTCGATGGGGCGCATCCCTTCTGGAGCGGCACCTTCAGTGGCTCGGGCCGGACCGAGTTGGTGTTCCACTACCGGGGCGACAGCCATTGGTTTCTCGGCAGCCTCGATGCCAACGGCAAGCTGCAATGGCGCTATCTGGGAGACACCAAAGGATTCGGCGATCTGCTCGACGGCAAGCACCCGTTCTGGACCGGCAGCTTCACCACACCCGGCAAGACCGATCTGCTCTTCTACTACGAAGGCGACGGCAACTGGTGGCGCGGGCAGATCGGCGCGACGGGACCGCTCGCCTGGATGCAGGTCGGCAACACCAAGGGCCAACCCGCGGGCAATCCAGTCAACTTCGGGAATGTGCTGGACGGCGCACACTTCTTCTGGACCGGCGACTTCGCCGCGCCCGGCAAGACGGGCATCGTGTTTCATTACCGCGGGGACAAGCATTGGTTCATCGGTGCGCTTGACCCGAACGGCAAGCTGCAATGGACCTACCTGGGCGACACCGCCGGCTTTGGCGATGTGACCGATAATGCGCATCGCATCTGGGTGGGAAATTTCGGCGGATCCGGCTCGGCGGAGTTCGTCTTCTACTACAGCGGCGACGGCAACTGGTGGCGGGGCTCGATTCAGAACCAGAAGCTGGTGTGGAATCTTGCCGGCAACACCCGCGGGTTCGGCAATCTCTTGGACGCAAGCCATGCCTTCTGGCCGGCCGAGTATCGGAGCCTCTCCCAGACGGATCTGTTGTTCTATTTTTCCGGCGATGGGAACTGGTGGCTGGGGCAGTTCGACCGCACGCGCATCGCGCTGCCGCGCCCGATCGACTCCGGCGTTCCGGTTCAGGTGTCGGCGAGCACGGCCGCCGGGACGCTCTCCAGCAACAACGTAACCGTCGGCCACAACTACCCGACGCAGCACTACGATCGCCATCGCGCCGGGTGGAACCCCCACGAGCCCCTGCTCACTCGCAATGCCGTGCGCGGCTTCCGCATGATCCGGACGCTGCCCACGGACGACCAGGTCTACGCGCAACCCTTGTACGTGGAGAAGATAGGCTTCCCGGGCCACACCGGCGCGCGCAACGCGCTCTACGTGGTGAGCGAGAGCGGGTTGGTCTACGCGTACGACGCGGACTCGGGCGAGCTGCTCGCGCTGCGCAACCTGATCCCCGCGGGCGAGTATCCGGTACCCACCATGGATATCTACAGCCTGCCCTGGCTGAACATCTATCCCAAGATCGGCGTGACCGGCACGCCGGTGATCGACCGCGCCTCCGATGCGCTGTATGTCGTGGTCAAGTCCAAGGACGCGGCCGGTCAATATCACCAGCGCGTACATGCTCTGGGCCTCGCTCACTTGCAGGATCATCTGTACAGCCCCGTGGAGATCACCGCCTCGTACCAGGGTACCGCGTTCGATCCGCTGCCGAACAATCAGCGTGCCGCGTTGCTGCTGTCCCGTGGTGTGCTCTACGTGGCCTTCGCCAGCCACGAAGACAGGTCCGACCCGCGCAACGGCGTGAGCTGGTCGGGTTGGGTGCTGGCCTACGATGCCGCGACTCTGGACCAGCTCTCGGTGTTCGACACCCAACGCAAAGGCGGGTCCGGCATCTGGCAATCCGGACACGGCCCGGCAGCGGACTATGACGGCAATGTGTTGTTCGCGACCGGCAATGGCCCGGTCAACTCCGCTCCCGACGCCAACTTGACCAACTCGGTGCTCAAGCTGAGCCCGCAGCTGGGTCTGCTGAGCTCGTTCACCCCGTATACGCGGGACTACCTCAATACCAAGGACTGGGACCTCGGCTCGGGCGGCGTGCTGGTGCTTCCCGATCAATCCTCCACGCCTCACCACCTGGCGGTCGCCGCGGGCAAGCAAGGCTTCGTGTATCTGCTCGACCGCGACGCGCTCGGTGGGTATACAGCCAACGGGCCCGACCATGTGGCGCAGGAGCTGCAGCTGTATCCCGGGCAGGTCAGCATCGGACCGGGCAACCCCATCGGGGTGGATGCGCAGACCATCGGCATGTTCGGAGGGCCGGCTTACTTCGGCGGCGCGGCGGCCCAGCGCGTCTTCATCTGCGGTGGCCACGGCAGCGCACAGCAGAACCTCGGCCAGCTCGTCTCCTATCAGCTCACCAATTCGCAGCTCACGAACCGCAGCCAGAGCCAGCGGCAGGTCGGGCCCTGCACGCCATCCGTGACCTCGAACGCGGCGCAGGACGCCTCGGCGGTGGTGTGGGCGCTGGAGCGCACCAATCCGCTGCGCCTCGTGGCGCTGAGCGCGGACAACCTGAACGAGGTGCTGTTTGTCGGCGAGGCGGGACCGTGGAACAACAGCAAAGGCAGCGCGTTTCTCGAGCCTACGATCGTGAACGGCCGGGCGTACGTGCCGACATCGACCGGCGTGACGGTGTTCGGACAGTGAGCCGTGCAGCGCAGGCTTCCTCGGCACACCGTCACCGCTCACGCAGGAACTACCGACCGGGAGGTCCAATGAAACGATCGCTGTCGATACGGGCGTGGGGACTCGGCTTAGCCGCGTGGATCGGCCTCGCCACCGCGCATGCGCAAGACGTGCTCACGCAGCACAACGACAACGCGCGCACCGGCGCTAATCTTCACGAGACCCATCTCAACGCCTCCAACGTCAACGCGCAGCACTTCGGCAAGCTGTTCGAGCGCAGCGTGGACGGTTCGATCTACGCGCAGCCGCTGTACGCATCCGGCGTCAACACGGCGTCGCACGGCGTGCGCAACGTTATCTATGTCGCGACCATGCACGACACCGTGTATGCCTTCGACGCGGACGATCCGCACGCCTCGAGCCCGCTGTGGACGGCGTCTCTTGGCCCGTCCGTACCGTTGCACGACCCGAACATCGGCGGCGGGGGAGGGTACAACGACATTTCCGGGGAGGTCGGGATCACGTCCACGCCGGTCATCTCGCGGGCGCACAACGCCATCTACGTCGTGACGCTGACCAAGATCGGCAACGTGTACGCGCACCACTTGCATGCGCTCGACCTGGGCAGCGGCCAGGAGCTGTTCGGCGGCCCGCGCAACATCGCAGCGACCGTTCCGGGCACCGGAGGCGGCTCGGCCAATGGCAGCGTGTCCCTGGTCAACCACCTGCAGAACCAGCGCCCTGCGCTGCTGCTCGCCAACGACATGGTCTACATGGCCTTCGCTTCATGGGCGACCAGGGGCCGTACCATGGCTGGGTCCTGGGTTACAGCGCCGCCGGCCTGCAGCCGCTGCCGCAAGCGTTCAACGCGACCCCCAACGGCAGCCTCGGCGGAATCTGGCAAGCCGGTCAGGGTCCCACCGCGGATTCCGACAACAACATCTACTTCATCACCGGCAACGGCACGTTCGGCGTGGATTCGATCGTCGGAAAAGTGATCCTCCCCGAAACCGCGATCGGGGCGCCGGCACTGGCCAATTTCGGCGACCAGCACCTGGTCGTGGCGTGGACGGGAACCGACTCCGACCATCATCTGAACATCGACACCTCGACCGACGGCAGATCGTTCGGCAACAAGGTGACCCTCGGCGACACGAGCGTGGACGGGCCCGCGCTCGCCGCCGGCAACGGGCGCCTGTTCTTCGCATGGACCGGTACCGACGCTCAACATCACGTGAACGTCATGTCGTCGACCGACTTGCACTCGTTCGGCAACAAGGTGACCCTGGGAGAGACCAGCTTCTTCGGGCCGGCGCTCGCCTTCGGCAACGGCCGTGTGTTCCTGGCCTGGACCGGCACGGATTCCAACCACTCGCTGAACGTCATGTATTCAACCGACGGGCAGAACTTCACGAACAAAGTCACCTTAGGAGACAACAGCCTGTCCGCGCCGGGCTTGGCCTTCATCGACGGGACGCTGTTCCTCCTGTGGCGCGGAACGGACTCCAACCGCAGCCTCAACATCATGCAATCGACCGACGGTGTGCATTTCGCCAACAAGGTCACGTTGGGCGACAGCAGCGATCATGCGCCCGCGCTGGTGAAACACTCCGGGCTATGGCTGACGTGGACAGGACGCGATGCGGCCCGCTCGCTCAACCTCATGACCGGTCCGCAGTTGAGCGCGCTCGGGAGCAAGCAGACCTACTCGGACACATCGATCGCGGCCCCGGCACTGGTCGACTTCAGAGGCGAGACATATCTCGGCTGGACCGGGACCGACACGCCCTCCCACGTGAACGTCGCACAACTAGGCGGTCCGCCGTCGCTCAGCGACAGCTTCATCAAGCTCGCCCCCAGTCTCGCGCTCGAAGACTGGTTCAGCCCATGGAACACGAACGAGCTG
>DATJVI010000123.1:0-135943 GCA_035501875.1 Burkholderiales bacterium | reverse complement strand
CACCGAACACACCCACGAGCCGCGCCAGAGGTCGAAAACCGGCGAACCGATATGCGTCGAGCAGCCGCTTGGACTTCTTCGGAGTAGACATGGACAAATCATGCCAGATTCTCAGCCTTGTCCGAACCCGCGAAACCGAGGACTGGCGCGGCTTCCAGCCCGATTGACCTTAAAATCTACCCACACGTTTTCCAGAAGAGCCGCTTTTTCTAAGACGCTCCTCCCGGGCGGTCGCGACGGGGAACAGAGGACAGTGTGTTGTGACCTCCTTCCCTTAGTGCTGAGGCTTCTGCGGCGGGCCAATGGCGCAGCAATCCAGGCGCGGCGTGATCAGACAGCCGCGGGTGATACTGGGGAGCCCGGAACATACTCCGGCTGCCGCTCTCGGTCTTCGGGCAGCATCTTCTCGCCCTTCCTCCCCGAGCCTATGGCATGCTCCGCCGCGCCCGCCTCTGCCTGGCCGCTCTGCTCTGACACATCATCCAGCGTGGAAACAATCGCTGGGGGTGCTTCTGCGCCGAGTCGCGCGACTCACCCCTTGTCCGGTTTCGGGCGCGGTCGAGGCCTCGGCGCTATCGTGTCTTGCACATCCGTCACATGCGTATTACAATCCCATGAATATGAAGACGCTCACGGTACGACTCCCGGAAGCGCTGGTCGCGGAGATCGAAGCCGAGTGCCGCGAACGCCGGCGTTCCAAATCCGATATTGTTCGGGAGCGCTTGCACCTCGCGGCGAAACCGCGCTCCCGACGTGCGCTTGCCGAGGCCGTCGCGGACCTCGTCGGCGCGGTAGACGGGTTGCCCGTCGACCTGAGCGAGCGCAAGAAGGCGTATCTGCGGACGACCGGCTATGGCCGCAAGCGTGCTCGTTGATGCCGGTTTTCTGATCGCGCTGCTGAGCCGTCGCGATCGCCACCACCCATGGGCAGCCGCCCAATTGCCGCATCTTGCCCCGCCGTGGAAGACCTGCGAGTCGGTCCTCTCGGAAGCCTTCCACCTGCTAGCGGTGAGCGGCCGCCCCGCCCTTGCAGCGCTCCTTCGTCGCGGTGCAGTGGTGCCCGCCTTCGCGCTCGGCGACGAGTTGGACCGGGTCTTGAGCCTCATGCAGAAGTACGAGAACGTTCCGATGAGCCTCGCTGATGCGTGCCTCGTGAGGATGACCGAGACGCTGGCTGATCCTGTCATTCTGACCACCGATGCAGACTTCCGTGTCTATCGTCGCCACAGCCGCCAGGTGGTCCCCTGCGTGACGCCGGGCTGATCGCCACGAGCCGCGCAGCCGCACAGAGAGTAGAAAACGGTTCGCGTCCTGTCGGGGACGCCGGTGAGAATCTCCGGTTCGCGGGTCCAGACACGGATCAGCTGCAGCGGGAAACCCCCGAGCCGTTGTAGCTTTAACTGGGCGCAGGATTCTGAGCTTGGTGCCGGCCCGAAGTTGGCCGCGAACCGGTGGCGCACCATGCGTGGGGCATGGTCGCGTTGAGCGGTGTCTGAGGCGTCGGGCCTGCATCCTTTGCGATCCGATGATCGGCACCGGGCACTCGGCGGCCCATGCGGTGCGCGTGCTCAAGCAGCGGGGTGTCCCCGCCAAGGACATCCTGTTTCTTGCGCTGGTGGCCGCACCCGAAGGGATGCAGACCTACCAGGACGAGCACCCCGACGTGCCGATGTTCGTCGGCGCACTCGACGACCATCTGGACGAGCACGCCTACATCGTGCCGGGGCTGGGCGACGCGGGCGATCGGCTGTACGGCACAAAGAACTGACTCTCGGCTGCTCCGAGGCAGCATCCGCTTACCCGCTCTCACCACCTACGCTCGAGGCGGATGATGCGGGACCCCGATGCGCCGTACCGATGGTCCGCAACAAGACCCGATCGGGCGGCACGCTGACTTGCGGCCACGCAGGCTCTGCGGCAACATCTGTATGTTCGGGCAGGCTCGAGGCGCGCCGTGCACTCCAATGGCGCACCGAGGCACGAGCCTATCGCAGACACCCATCGGTGAGCGCCGTACACGGTGCTCTGGACAAACGTAGCAGTCGAGATTGCTTATGGCCCAGCGCGTAGCTCTAGTCACCGGCTCATCCCGCGGCATCGGCCGCGCCATCGCGCTTCGGCTGGCTCGTGATGGCGCTGCTGTTGCGGTCAACTATCGCGAGCGCCGCGATCGCGCAGAGGAGGTCGTTGAGGCCATCACCCGGGCCGGCGGCCGGGCCATTGCCATCCCGGGCGATGTCGCCAGCGCCAGCGACTGCACCCGGCTCGTGGATGCTGCGCGCCAGGCTCTCGGGCCGATCGAAATCCTCGTGAACAACGCCGGCGTCTTCGGCAAAGGCGATCTCGCCGACTTCGACCTCTCTCAAATGGAGGCCATTCGCAATGTGAACGTCGACGGCCTCATCCGCGTCACCCGAGCGGTTGCCGGTGACATGAAAGCGAAGCGCTGGGGTCGCATCGTCAATATCGCCTCCATCGCGGGCATCGGCACCGCCACCGCCGGTACCACCTTCTATGCCGCGACCAAAGCCGCCGTCATTACCCTCACGCGTCGCTTCGCGCTCGATCTCGGCCCGGACGGCATCACCGTCAACGCCATCGCCCCGGGCTTTATCGCGACTGACATGGCCGCAGCAAGCGGTGCCAACTTCGACGCCATCGCGGCGAAAGCCATGATGCGTCGCGTCGGCACTCCGGACGACGTCGCCGCCGCCGCTTCCTTCCTCGTCTCCGAGCAGGCGGGATTTATCACCGCCCAAGTTCTGACCGTCGACGGCGGCCGGACCGACTTTATCGCGCACTCGTGAGCGCGGCAGACCTCGGTGACAGTCTGCCGCCTTCTCGAATGACTGACGATAGCTAATTTGGATTGGTCATGACGGGCTGTTCCCGATAGTGCTGCGGAAAGAGCCGCTTCAGACTCGAGATCTTCGGCAAGTCGTTGATCACGATGTACGGCTGCTCGGGGTGGCGGATGAGGAAATCCTGGTGATAGGCCTCGGCGGGATAGAACCCCTTGAGCGGATCGATGCGCGTGACGATGGGGTGCTTGAAAGCGTGCGCCCGCTCGAGCTGCGCGATGTAGGCCTGCGCGACGCGCTGCTGGGATGGGTCGACATAGAAGATCGCTGAACGGTACTGGGACCCGATGTCGGGCCCCTGCCGATCGAGCTGAGTCGGGTCATGCGCGACCGAGAAGTAGATCCGCAAGATCTCGCCGTACGAGATCTCCCGCGGATCGAAGGTGATCTGCACCGACTCGGCGTGCCCGGTCTCCCCGCTGCTGACCTGCTCGTAGCTGGGGCTCGCTGTTTCCCCGCCCGCGTAGCCTGAGACCACACGCTTCACGCCTCTGGTGTGCTGGAACACGCCCTGTACGCCCCAGAAGCAGCCGCCCGCCAGCACGGCGGTTTCAGGTCCGCTGCTCGCATTCTTCGGAGCATCGATCTCAGGCGGCGGAAGCGCCATGCTCACCTCGGCGGTGTTCCCTGAGACGTGCCAAAGTAAACCGATGGCCGTCAAGGCGAGCAATGCCACCAAAGCGCGGCCACCCCTGCTGTGATACAGCCCAGTCGAAGGGATTGGGTTCCAAGTCGCAGGCATGGTCGGCTCCTAAGGGGTGACAACGCGGGATCTCGAAGACAGATACGCGCCGACGAGCAAACTGGTTGCACCCGATCGATCCGCAACCGCAGCCGGGCGCGTAGCCGCACCTGCGCTACACACTCCTGCCGCCTGCGGCCAACCCTAGCTTCTGTGCGAGGCCGATGCGCTGCAATTTGCCCGTGGCGCCTTTGGGAATCTCGGCGAGGAACAGGATCGTGCGCGGCACTTTGAATGGTGCCAGTCGCTGCGCGCAGAATTCGCGCAGCTCCTTGTCGGTGACGCTGGCGCCTTCGCGCAGCACCACCGCGGCGCCTACGTCCTCCCCGAGCTTGTCGTGCGGCACGGCGAAGGTGACGACCTGCTGTACGGCCGGGTGGTCCATCAGCACTTCGTCCACCTCGCGCGGGGAGATCTTCTCACCGCCGCGGTTGATGATCTCCTTCAGCCGCCCGGTGATCGACACGTAACCGTCCTCGTCCATGATCCCCTGATCGCCGGTGCGAAACCAGCCGTCGGCGAAGGCCTCGCTGTTTGCCTTAGCGTTGTTTTCGTAGCCGGCGGTTACGTTGGGCCCGCGGATCACGATCTCCCCAGTCGCTCCGCGCGCCAGCAGCTTGCCGGCGGCGTCCATGATCGCTACGTCGGGTCCGGCTGCCGGCCCGACACTGCCGGGCTTGCGCACGCGCGGGGGCAGCGGATTGCTCGCCATCTGATGCGCTGCTTCGGTCATGCCATACGACTCGATGAGCGGCGCGCCGAAGCTCTGCTCCAGCTCGGCGATCACCTGCGGCGGGAGCGCGGAAGAAGACGAGCGGATGAAGCGCAGCGGGTTCGCCTGGATTACGTCCAGATTCTTCGGCGCGCGGGACAGGATGGCCTGGTGCATGGTCGGCACCGCCGTGTACCAGGTCGGGTGGGCTTCCGCCATCCAGCGGAAGAAGAGCAGGGCGTTGAAGCCCGGTGTGCAGAATACTTCGCTGCCGGCGGACAACGGCGCGAGCAGTCCGGCGATCAACCCGTGGATGTGGAACAGCGGCATGACATTCAACCCGCGGTCGGCCGGCGTCAACGAGAGCGTCGCACGCACGTGCGCGGCGGAGGCGCAGACGTTGCGTTGCGTGAGCGGCACGATCTTCGGCCGCGACGTGGTGCCCGAGGTGTGCAGGACGAGTGCAACATCATCGGAGGTCGCGAATCCGGTATGCGTCGCGGCGCGCGAGATCGCTGCATCGCGCCGAGTGAGACGAAAGGTCCCGGCGCCGGCTTCGGGCGTGGGCGTGAGCTCTGCGATGGGCACGTCGAGCTTGTGCGCCACTTCGATCGACGGCGAGGCCTTGCCGGACTCGACGATGAGCAGCTTCGCCCGCAGATCGGTCAGATAGAACTCGAACTCCTCCGCGCGATAGGCGGGGTTCAGAGGCGCCGCGGTGCAACCGGAGGCGCAGCAGAGGAAGCACACCGCCATCTCGGGCCCGTTGTCCAGGACGATCGCCACCCGGTCGTTGCGCCCCACGCCGACCGCGTTGAGCGCTTGCACGGTCTCCGCGATGAAGGCGCGCAGGGCGCCGAAACTGAGCGGTTTGCGATTCGGCGCGCTGATCGCCACAACCGAGTCGGCGCCTGCGGCGAGGAGGTCCTTCAGGTTGTGTGCATCCTGGCTCATGATGAACTCCGATGATCGATCTCAGCTGAGCGGTTCCACACGCAGGCGGCCGCGTTGCGCCGCCAGCGTCCGTGCGAGCAGGCTGACGCAGGCATAGACAGCGTCGATGTGCGGCGTGGGTGTCTGAGTCATGCGTCCAAGCTCGGCGACCGAGCCCACCAGCGCCTCGATCTCGATCGCCTTGCCCTGCTCCACGTCCTGCAGCATGGACGTCTTGTGCGCGCCCACCTTCTCGGCGCCGGCGATACGCTTCTCGAGCGAGACGCGGAAGCTCGCGCCCAGCTTCTCGCCCACGGCCTGCGCCTCCGTCATCATCGCCGCAGCGAGGTCGCGGGTGAGCGGAAAGCGGCAGATGTCCACCAATGTCGCGTGGCTGAGCGCGCTGATGGGGTTGAAGCTCAAGTTGCCCCACAGCTTGAGCCAGATCTCGCTGCGGATGTCCGAGCTGATGGGCGCCTTCAGGCCTGCGCGGATGAAGCTTCCCGCGATCGCTTGGATGCGCGGCGTGCTCGTTCCGTCCAGCTCGCCCAGCGTGAAGCGATTGCCCTCGATCACGCGAATCACGCCGGGCTCGATGAGCTCCGCCGCAGGATAAACCACGGAGCCGATGATCCGGCTCGGGTCGATGTGAGCGCCGATGATGCCGCCCGGATCGACCGAGCTCAGCTGGCGCCCTTCCAACGCCCCGCCGTGCTTGTGGAAATACCACCAGGGGATCCCGTTCTGCATGGTGACGATGGCGGTGTCCGGATGGCACAGCGCTTTCAGATCGGGCGCGAGCGCGGCGACCTGATGCGCCTTCACCGTTAGCAAGACCACATCCTGGTTGCCGGCCTCGGACGTGCGCTCGGAAGCGCCGATGTCGCGCGCGGCCTGCTCGGTGCCGTCCTCCGCGATCAGTCTCATGCCGCGGGCCCGGATCGCGGCCAGGTTGGGCCCACGTGCGATGACGCTGACCTGCTCACCGGCCAGCGCTAGCCTCACGCCGAGATAACCGCCGATGGCACCGGCCCCCACTACCGCGAATTTCATCGTCTCCTCCCGCGCGAGCGCGTCACGTTTGGCGCAGCCGCCGGGCGCCAGGTGGCGAGATCGCCCGGACGCTCATGCGCGTGCGCATGGGCTTGAGCACCAGCAGCGCCAGGAGCGCGGCCGCGAAGTTGAGAACGGCTGCGAAGGCGAAGACCTTGTGCCAGGCGCCGCCGGCGGCCATCACGCTGGTGAACGGAACCAGCAGTGCCGCAGTGCCCTTGGCGGTATACAGCAAACCGGCGTTGGCGGCAGCGTAGCGCGTGCCGTACGAGTCGGCGCACGTGGCGGGAAACAGGCTGTAGATCTCGCCCCAGGCGAAAAACACCAACGCGGAAAGCACCACGAACCACAGCGGGTCCTGTCCGAGTCGCGCGAGCAGCAGGATCCCGAAGCCTTCCAGCGCGAAGGCAATGAACATGGTGTGCTCGCGGCCGATCCGATCCGACACCCAGCCGAAGAACGGCCGGGTCAAGCCGTTCAAGATCCGATCCAGAGACAAGGCGAAGGTGAGCGCGGGCAGCGTCAATCCCAGCAAGGTCACCGGCACGTCCGCGATCCGGAAGTCTTTCGCGATCGGCCCGAGCTGTGCGGTGGCCATGAGGCCGCCGGCCGCCATCATGATGAACATCAGATACATCACCCAGAACACCGGAGTTGCCACCATCTGCGCCGGCGTGAAGTGCTTGTCGGCTGCCAGTTCCGTGACGTTGCCTCGGCTCGCGCCGGCCGGGGTGAGAGGCGGTGACTGGAGGAACAGCGCCAGCAGCACGACAGCGGCTCCTTGCGCCAGCCCGAAATACAAGAATGCGGCTTCGTAGCCATGTGCCTTGATCGTCGCGGCGATCGGGATCACGGTGAGCGCCGAGCCAGCCCCGAAGCCCGCCGCGGTGAGGCCCGCCGCAAGCCCGCGCCGACGAGCGAACCACTTGAGCGTGTTGCCTACGCAGGTGCCGTACACCGCGCCGGCACCGATCCCGCCGAGCGCAGCGGCGAAGTAGAGCATCGGGAGGGACGTTGCCACCGAGTTCAAGGCCCAGGCGGCCGCGCACAACACGCCGCCTGCGAGGGCTACCACGCGCGGACCGAATCGGTCGACGCACCAGCCTTCGACGGGCACGGCCCAAGTCTCCAGGATGACGAAGATGCTGAACGCGACCTGGATTGCCGCTCTGCCCCAGCCGTGCTTCTCCTCGATGGGATTGACGAACAAAGTCCAGCCGTACTGCAGGTTGGCGATCATGCACATGCAAGCGACCGCAACCGCAAGCTGCACCCACCGGTTCGCTACAGCCGGCTGTGCACGCCGATCGTTGGTCGCATCGCGCATTCGCTGTCTTGTCTCCGAGGCGGCATCTTGCCGCGTTTTCGAGGGACTGTCATTGGCACGGGGTCGGCCGCTACGCTCATGTACGCAGCCGGCACGGCAGCTTGAGAAAACCTCGGAACCGTGCGCGCCCGCCGCGCACAGGCTCGCCAGCCAGCGCGTAGCCGGGAAAGCGTGCCAGAAATCGGGAGATGGCGATGCGTCCCTCCAACCGCGCCAGGTGCATGCCCGCGCACTGATGCGGCCCGGAACCGAAGGCGAGATGGCGGTTGGGTGTGCGGGCGACATCGAGGCGATCGGGGTCCGGAAATTGTTCCGGATCGCGGTTGGCGGCGCCGATGCAAAGCGTGATCTGCGTGCCGGCGGGCATGGCCACGCCGCCGATGTCCACCGTGCACGTGGTGATCCGATTGCCCAGCTGATTCGAGCTCTGGAAGCGCAGGAACTCTTCCACCGCGGAGCGGGCGAGCTCCGGCCGCGACAGCAGGCGCGCTTTCTCCTCCGGCCACTCGAGCAGCGCGTGCAACCCGTTGCCGATGAGGTTCGTGGTGGTCTCGTGGCCGGCGTTGAGGATGAAGATGCAGTTGTGCAGCAACTCCTTCTCGGTGAGCCGCTCGCCATCGGACTCGCCTTGGATGAGGCGTGTGAGCACATCCGATTCGGGGTCACCCGGGTGCGCGCGGCGCTGCGCCACGAGGCGCCGCAGATATTCGAAAAACTCGGTGACCGCGCGGCTACCTCGGTCCAACACTTCCGGCGAGATGGCGGGCTCCAGCGCACCCAGGATCGCGAGCGACCAACCGCGCAGCGGGCCGCGCTCGTCGCGAGGCACACCGAGCAGGTTACCGATGATCTCGATCGGAATCGCGGCGGCGAAATCCTCGATCAGGTCCACGGCCTGCATCTGTGCCATGCGGTCGAGCAGCCGGTCGACCAGCGCATGCAGGCCGGGCTCCATCGCTTCGATTGCCTTGGGGGACAGCGCACCCAGGATCAAGCGGCGCACGCGCGTATGCAGCGGCGGATCGTTGAACACCAGGCTGGTGGTGTGGTGCTCGTACAGGGGAGAGTCGCCGTACTTGGGTTTGAACTCGGTTTTCTTGTCGGAGCTGAAGGCGAGCGGGTCCTTGTAGACCGCGAGCACATCGGCGTAGCGCGTGAGCAGGTACGAGCCGTCCGGCATGCGCTTGACCGGCTCGTGAGCGCGCAGCGCGCGATAGTACGGAAAAGGGTCGGCGTAGAACTCCGCGGGCAGGCGGCGCAGATCGAAGTCGGCCACTATCTGCCGTGCGGCCTCGAGTGGGGCGGAGTTGGGCGCAGTTTCCATCGCGATGGTGCGCTCGACGCTCGTGTGAGCGGCGCGGGCTGTTGCGAATCGGGAGTCGGTCCGACTATAGCACCGGGGCGGTACGCCAGTGACCGTGGGGCCCTGGCGCCGTTCAGCCGAACAGACGCTTCACCTCCTCGTCCGGCACTTCCCAGGCCACCGTGCCCTCGGGATGGGTGTACCAGCCGGGATCCCGGTAATCGCCGGCGGCGAGGTCGTCGCGCACCTTGATCACCGTGAACATTCCGCCCATCTCGAGCTGTCCGAACGGCCCCTTGCCGGTCATCATGGGCAGCGTGTTCTCGGGCAGGCGCATCCCCATCTCGGCCATGTCCTGCATATCACCCATGCCGTTTCGGCCCATGGACATGTACTGGGGCACGAGCCGGCTGATGCGCTGGTCCACACCTTCGAGATTCACGCCGTACAGGTTCGGCACGTCGTGGCTCATCGCGTTCATGGTGTGATGCGACTTGTGGCAGTGGAAGGCCCAGTCGCCGGGCGCGTGGGCCACGAACTCCACCACCCGCACGTTGCCCACCGGCACGAGCACCGTGGTCTCGGGCCACTGCGCGGAAGCCGGCAGCCAGCCCCCGTCGGTGCCGGTGACAGTCATGTTGAACCCGTGAATGTGCATGGGGTGATCGTGCATGCTGATATTGGCAATGCGGATGCGCACGCGCTCGCCCGTGCGCGCGACCATCGGATCCACCCCGGGAAAGATGCGGCTGTTCATGGTCCAGATGTTGAAGTCCGTCATCACCATCGGGTTCGGCGTGTAGGTGCCCGGCTCGACGTACCAGTTGTGCAGCATGATCAGGTAGTCGCGGTCGATTCTGGGCGGCGGGGCCTGGCGCGGATGGACCACGAGGAAGCCCTGCATTCCCATCGCCATCTGGAACATCTCGTCCGAGTGCGGGTGGTACATGAAGGTGCCATGCCGGTCGAGAGTGAACTCATATGCGAATGTCTTTCCTGGCGGGATGTGCGGCTGAGTGAGGCCGCCCACACCATCCATGCCGTTGGGCAACAGCACGCCATGCCAGTGCACGGCGGTGCGTTCGGGCAGACGGTTGGTGACGTAGATGCGCACCCGATCGCCCTCGACCGCCTCGATGGTCGGGCCGGGCGTGGAGCCGTTGTAGCCCCAGCAGTTGACCACCATCCCGGGAGCGAACTCGCGCTTGACCGGCTCGGCGATGAGGTGGAACACCTTGATGCCATGCTCCATTCTCCAGGGTAACGTCGACCCGTTGAGCGTCACTACGGGTGTGTAGCTCGCCCCGGGGGCAGGTGGCTGCGGAGGCTGTGTCGCCGCCGGCCCGGTGGCGGCGGCTACGGCGCGCGTTGCCTGGGACAATGCCGCACCGCCGGCAAGCAGTGCGGCTCCGGTCGTGAGCAGCTGGCGTCGGGTGATCATCGTTGGGTTTCTCCATGCTGATGCGGCTCGCCGCCGGCATTGGACGGCGCGGCAGAAGCCGCGGGACCGCTGAAGCCGGCCGGCAGACGTCCACCGACCGCGCGCTCCAGGTCGGCGCGCGCGATCCAGTAGTCTCTCGAGGTGACGATGTAGTCGCGTGCGCTGTTGAGCTGGGCTTGCTTGGCGAGCAGCAGATCGTAGATGCCGAGCAGCATGCCGTTGTAACGCAGCAGCGTCTCGTCGAGGATGGTCTGCTGGAGCGGCAACAGCACGTCGCGGTAGTAGCGAGCCTGCTCCTGAACGGCCGTCATCCGGTCGCGCATCTCGCGCACCTCGGAGCGGATATCGACCGCGAGCGCGCGCAGCAGTTCTTCGGAGCGCTGGACCTGCGCATCGGCACCGGCCACTTTCGCCTGTCCCTGGTCGAACAGCGGCAGCCCCAACTCCACGATCGGTCCGGCCAGCTTCGCGCCGTCTGGATCGCGCTTGAACTCGACTCCGATGCCCAGCGCACTCAGATACCGCGTGCTGCGCGTGATGCCCGCGGCACGGTAGACCGCCTCCGTTTCCCGGCGCGCAGCCGCCAGATCCAGTCGCTGATCGATCGCCGTCATTTCCAGCTCGGCGAGCGGTGGCGCATCGGCAGGGACCTCCGGCAGCCTGTGCGGAAGCGTCCAGCGCGTGTCCTCGCCCCACAGCCCGAGCAGCCGATTCAGCCACTCGCGATCGGCGCGCAGCTGCGCCTGCGTGCGTGCGACTTCCAGCAAGGTCTGGGCATAGAACGCTTGATGCAGCGACTGGTCGCGCCGGTTCAACGTGCCGGCACTGCGCTGGCGAAAAGCCAGCTCCGCAGCCGCCTCGGTCGCGCTCGTGGCGGTCTGAAACAACTCCAACGCCTGTTCGTCGCCTTCCACCGTGTAATAGGCCGCTTTGACTTGCGCAATGAGCTGCACCGCGGACTGCGCTACGCGCAGCTTGGTCGCCTCGAAGGCTGCGCCCGCCACCTGCTTGCGAGCCGACAGGGTGAGCAGCCCGATCAGCTCCTGCACCAGATCCACGGTCAATTCGGTCCCGGGATCGCCGTGAATCGCGGTGACGAACAGTACGGGATTGGATACTAGGCCGGCCTGCACTAGATCTGCCTGAGAGATACCCAGGCTTGCGTATTCCGCCTGCAGGCCGCGGTTGTTGAGCAATGCGATGCGGATCGCCGTATCGAGCGTGAGCTCGCCCTGGAGCAGCTCGTGCACCGCGGTGCGCGCCTTGGCTTGGTCTTCCGGGTTGCGCTGCCATTGGATCTGCTGCCGGGTGCGCGCGGACACGTCTTTCTGCACCTGAGGAAAGCCGGCGTCCTGGGGCACGCTGGCGCAGCCGGCGGCGGCCAGCAGCGCGAGCGCGCACGGTAGAGCCGCCGCGCGCGCCCGGGAGTTACGGCGCGAGCTCATTGCGCGGCTCCGTTCCCATGCTGATGTCCTGGAGGCTGCTGCGCGGGCGGCGAGCTGAGCGTACCGCTGCGCTCGGTCTGCTCCGCGCCGGCTCCTCGAAGCCCAGCCGCAAAGGCGTTCTCGCCTCGGTAGCCGGCCAGGGCAGACGGCTCACTGGGCATCGGCGCCACCGCCGCCTGCGGGCTCGCCGGGTGGTCATCGGCGTAGTGCGGCTCGGGCAGCGTCCCGCAGGCTGCGAGCACGAAGGACGCGAACGGCAGCAGCCGCCGTAGCGTATTCGATTCGATCATGCGACTTCCTCGATATCCGGGCATCATCCACGCGCACCGACGGCGCGCGTGGCTGACGCTGGTTCAGGGCTGCGACTCGGGGCGCCTCGCCGGGGTGTGCCCGTGCGGGCCGAGTCGGCGGTCGCGGGCGGACGATGCCCGCAGGTCAGAGCAGATCGATGAGAGGAGGAGGTTGAGGCTGCTCGGGCTCGAACGGCGCAAGCAAGGCGACGTCGGTGGCCAGAGGCGCACTCAGCACCGGCATCGCGAAAACAAATCCCGCCGCAGGCGCGGCCGGGGCACACGCGAGGTGACAGACACCGCAGTCGTTGCATGCCAGATTGGCGCTCGCCGGCCCGGTTCGGCCGTCGTGCGCGGCAGCGGCGCCATGCTCGTGCGTCGCCAACGCGCCCGACGCCGAGCCTTGATGATGGCTCCGGTCAGGCTGCGGCATCGCTTGCGTGTTGCCGCCGAGCGTGTGATCGCAGAAGGGCATCGCGACCGCCGCCGTTCCCTGCAGCGGCAGCCAGAGCGCGAGGAAGGCGGTGACGATGGTCCTCAACATGGCGCGATAGTATAGGCCGGTGTCTTGAAGGGCTCAAACCGTGTCTCGCTCGCGAGGTCCTCGGGTTCGCTCGCGGATTCACACCAGATCGGGAGACATGACGGCTTTGAGCACCACCTCGCCCTGCTCGCCCCGGTCGCGGTAGGTGAGCCACCAGACGCCGCCTTTCTTGATGCTCCACTCGCCCGGCTCGCCGGTCAGCACCTGCGCGGCCACCTCCCCGAGCGCCGGCTGATGCCCAACGATAAGCACCGCACCCGAGTGTTCCGGCCATCCTGCGGCCGACAGTATGGCCTCCGGTGATGCTCCGGGGCTGAGACCCTCGACCGTTTTGAAATCCGACGTCAGGGCCTGCGCCGTCTGCTGAGCGCGGATTGCAGGGCTGACCAGGACCGCAGTGCCTTTGGGCAGCCTCGGTCGAAGCCACTTGGCGATCTCGCTCGCTTGGCGCCGCCCCTTCGGCGTGAGCTCACGTGCGAGGTCGGGCGCCCCGTCCACTGCGTCGGCATGTCGCCACAGAATGAGGTCCATGAGGAGGTCTCCGTTTCAGGCGTTCTGCATCGTCGGGATCGTGCGTAGCTGCATTGCGCACGAATGGTCAGTCCGACCAGAACGGTTTGACCGTGTGCAGCCGTTTCCAATCTTCGGGCAGCTTCTCCAACCCCGCCCTCGTGCTCGCCGCGACCCACCCACGCATCAGCCCGATCGCCTCGGACGAGAGATCGGGCCCACCGTTTGCGCGCAACGTTTCCAGCAGGCGCTCCGCTGTCGCCGCGTCGTTGAGTGCTCCGAGACAGTCCTGCACACGGGCCATCGCGACAACATAGTCTCGTACCGCCTTGCGGTCGTAGAGGCCGGCGAAGAATTCGGCTGCGTAGCGTAGCTTCTTCGCCTGGATGCGCAGCTGGTGCAATCCGGCCGTGTCGAGATGCGCCGGGTTCCGCTTGCGCTTGAGGATCTTCTGGTGTCTGCGCTCGAGCACCGCGGCCGCGAACTCGCGCAGCGGACGTTCGCGCTCGGCGGCGGCGGCGGGATCGGGTAGCGTGGTCCACGGCTGCCTGAGAAACCAGCGAATCAGCTCGAGCAGCAGCCGGGTATAACGCGGAGCGAGCAGGGATTCGCGCGCCGCATCGTCCGCCGCCGCACGCATTTGCGCGACCTGCTCCGTGACCCGATGCAAGCCTTCGTCACCGGGAAAGGCAGTGCATACCGCAGGCAAGCTCTCGGTGGCGAACACGTCCCAGT
This sequence comes from Burkholderiales bacterium, assembly GCA_035501875.1. Lineage (GTDB taxonomy): Bacteria > Pseudomonadota > Gammaproteobacteria > Burkholderiales > SHXO01 > SHXO01. Next base: position 122,047 of record DATJVI010000123.1, on the reverse strand, counting down.
CCCGTGCCGGTCCGAGCTGGCTACCCAGCCAGCGCAGCTCGGGCACGAGCTCCGAGAATAGGAGTTGCGGGAACGCGGGCCGAAACACCGTCAGGCTGGAGCGCAGACGCCGCAAGGCCACACGGGCTTGGTGCAGGTACTCGGGATCGTCGGAGTCGAGCACGCCGCGCTCGTTCGCTTGCAGATGCGCGATGCAACCGAACACGACCTCATGAAAAGCATCGGACACGGTCATCGCGGCGGTCAACGCGGGCGGGCTGGCCTTGACGGGCATGGCCGCGCCCGCCTCGGCGAGCGCGTAGCCGCGCTCGGCTTTGCTCGCCGGCTCGAGGCGCACGGGCACATGCTCCAGCACACCGAGGGCCAGGTCGACGATGCGTTCCGCAGCCCCCGCCTTCAGTTCCAGCTCGATCTCGTGGATCGGCGCTTGGGCGCCGGTGGCGGTGATCGTGCCGCGGTCGATGCACAGCTCGATCTGACTGCCCGGCTCGGGTTCGATCAGCCGGACGCTGCGCCAGAAGTCGGTGGTGAACACGGGCCGTAGCTTCAGCGGCAAGCCCGGGTCGGTCAGGATCGGTGCGGCTCCGGACTGAGCCAACGCCGGGAAGCTGATGATCTGTGCCGGCACCGGGGTTTCGAGCTCCTCACGCTGGTGCAGGCCCGCATCCACCCGGCCGGCAGTCTTCAGTGTCTGCACCCATCGCGAGCGATCGCGCCGCAGCCGCAGCGCTACGCCTTGATTCCGAAGCTCCAAGTCCGGCGTGTCGTAGTACACGCTGAACAGATGGGTCGCCCGCGCCCTCGCCGCCGATTTCAGGAGCGGCAGCCGCGCGAGCCGTGGGAGCTGTTCCGGGGCCACGGCCAGCTTGAGCTCGATCTCGGCGGCCACGGGCGGGGGAGGTGAAGAGGTGAAAAGGTGAAGAAGTGAAGAGGTGAAAAGGTGAAGAGCTGGAGGATCGAGAGGAAACTCAGAACCTCGATGCGCGTAAGAGCCAGCAGATGGCCTGTATCGCGTAGCTGCCCAACACCTCATTGCCGCTCATCTAGCGCTCCACTTACCCACGTCTTTCACCTCCCTCACTTCTTCACCTTTTCACCTCTTCACCTTTTCACCTCTTCACCTCTTCACCTCTTCACGCATCTCACTGTCCCGCCTTGCGCTTCCGCTTGGGCTTGGGCTCACGGCGTGCGGCATCCTCGACAGCGCGCGGCGCCGACAACGCGGCCAGCACCTCGATCTGCGCGCAACGCGGCACATCGCGACCCGGAGTAAGGCGCTCGTAGCGCCCGTCCGGATACATCTCCCACGCCTGCACGTTGTCGGCGAGATAGGGCTTGAGCCCCTCCTCGATCACCCGCTTCTTGAGCTTCTCGTCGAGCACCGGGAACGCGACTTCGATGCGCCGGAAGAAATTGCGGTCCATCCAGTCGGCGCTCGCCAGGTACACCTCCGCGGCGGCTTCGAAGTAGTAGATGCGATGGTGCTCGAGGAAACGGCCGATGACGGAGCGCACGCGGATGTTGTCGGACAGGCCGGGAATGCCGGGGCGTAGCGCGCATACGCCGCGGATGATGAGATCGATCCTGACTCCCGCCTGAGAGGCTTCGTACAGCGCGGCGATGATTTCCGGCTCGAGCAGCGCGTTCATCTTCGCGATGATCCCGCAGCGCTTGCCCGCACGTGCGTGCTCGGTCTCGCGGCGGATGGCGGCCAGCGTCTGCTGGTGCAGGGCGAACGGCGACTGCCACAGGTAGCGCAGCTTGCCCGCTTTGCCCAGGCTGGTGAGCTGCAGAAACACCCGGTTCACGTCGGCGCAAATGTTCTCGTCGCAGGTGAAGAGGCCAAAGTCGGTGTACAGCGTCGCGGTGCGCGAGTGATAGTTGCCGGTGCCCAGATGGCAATAGCGGCGCAGCCGTCCATCTTCGCGGCGTACGACCATGGCGAGCTTCGCGTGCGTCTTGTGGCCCACCACCCCGTAGACCACATGGGCCCCGACCTCCTCGAGCTGCGAGGCCCAGTTGATGTTCGCTTCCTCGTCGAAGCGCGCCATCAGCTCCACCACGACGGTGATCTCTTTGCCCCGCTTGGCCGCTTCCACCAAGATCTGCATCAGCTCCGAATCGGCGCCGGTGCGATAGACGGTCTGCTTGATCGCGGCCACGTCGGGATCCTTGGCCGCCTGCTCGATGAAGCTGATGACCGGGCGGAAGGACTGGAACGGGTGGTGCAGCAGCACATCGCCCTTACGCATCGCGGCGAACACATCCTGCCGTTTGACCAGCGCCTTCGGCAACCCGGGTGCGAACGGAGGGTACTTCAAGTCCGGACGCTCGACCTGGTCGGGGATGGAGATCAGGCGCACCAGATTCACCGGCCCGTTGACCTGATACAGGTCGTCCTGCGACAGTCCGAACTGCTGTAGCAGCGATCCGGTCATCTCCGCCGGACAGTCATCGGCGGTCTCCAGCCGCACCGCATCGCCGAAGCGCCGCTGCGGCAGCTCGCCCTGCAGTGCCTGGCGCAGGTTCTTGACCTCTTCCTCGTCTACGTACAGATCGCTGTTGCGCGTAACGCGGAACTGGTAGCAGCCCTCCACCTGCATGCCGGCGAACATCTCGCCGACGTGGGCATGGATGACGGACGAGAGGAACACGAACCCGTAATCGCAGCCGGCGATCTCGCGCGGAAGCCGGATCACTCGGGGAAGCACTCGCGGCGCCTGCACCAGGGCCACGCCGCTGCTGCGTCCGAACGCGTCCTTGCCGGAGAGCTGGACGGCGAAGTTGAGGCTTTTGTTGAGGATGCGCGGGAACGGGTGGGCAGGGTCAAGCCCGATGGGCGTGAGCACCGGCGAAACCTCGCGGAAGAAGTGGTCCTTGACCCACTCTCGCTGCGCCGCGTTCCATTGCCCACGCCGCAGGAAGCGGATCCCCTGCGCCGCGAGCAGTGGGGTAAGCACTCCGTTGAACAGCTCGTACTGCCGTGCGACCAGCTCGTGCGTCTGCCGCGAGACTTCGCGGAAAACGGCCGAAGGGGCGATGCCGTCCGGCCCCGGCGTGTCGGCGCCTTCGTCGATCTGCGCCTTGAGGCCCGCAACGCGGATCTCGAAGAACTCGTCCAGGTTGCTGCTGACGATGCACAGGAAGCGCAGGCGTTCGAGCAGCGGGACTTTGTCGTCTGCGGCCTGCGCCAGCACGCGCCGGTTGAACTCGAGCTGGCCGATCTCGCGGTTGAGCAGCGGCGTGTGCGGTGCGGCCAAAGGCGCTTCGCCTATCGGCGCCGGCTTCCGCACGCGTAGCGGCTGATCGGCAATTGCTGCAGTGTCGGCGTCAATCAGACGCGCGTTCTCGACCTCGCGAGGAGGCATAGAGGTGTCTTGTTATCGCTTGTCGCGCGGCACGTAACCGGAAGCCTCGTCGGCGCCGCCACCGAAAAAATACTTCTCCATCTGGTCTGCGAGGTACTTCCTGGCCTTCGGGTCGGTGCCGCTCAACCGCATCTCGTTGATCAATCGAGTCTGTTGCTCGAGCCATCCCTTCCAGGCTTCCTTCGACACCTGCTCGAAGAGGCGCTTGCCGAGCTCGCCGGGAAACGGCGGAAAATCCAGACCTTCCGCTTCGCGCCCGAGTTTTACGCAATGCACGAGGCGAGCCATGGCCAGGGTCCTGCAGTCGGAAGCGAGCGATTGATACGGTCCGGCGGGAAGAGATGATTATAGGCGATCGGCGACCGGCGGTGAGCGAGCGCCGAAGGCGCCGGCAACGCGCAACCCCGCGGCGACCGCAACGCAGAGCGTATAGCTCGACCGGAGCAGGCCGGGTTAGAGCGGCTTGACCAGGACCTTCGAGCGGCGCTGGTAGTTGTAGAGCGCCTGCTTGCCGGCGGGCAGGGCATCGACGGCGGCTTCGGTGAAACCGTGCTCGATAAACCAGTGCGTCGCCCGAGTCGTGAGCACGAACAAGCGAGTCATCTCCTGGCGCCGCGCTTCGCTCTCGACGCGCTGCAGCAGGCGCTCGCCCGCGCCCGCGTTGCGGTAATCGGGATGCACGGCCAAGCACGCCAGCTCGCCTGCGGCCTCCGCGGCGAACGGGTACAGCGCGGCGCAGCCCACGAGGCGGTGGTCGTGCTCGAGCACGAAGAAGCGGCCGATCTCGATTTCCAGCAGCTCGCGAGAGCGCTTGACCAGCGTGCCGTCGGCTTCCAGAGGTTCGATCAGCTGCAGGATGCCGCCCACATCGTCGATGCCTGCGGGACGCAACTGCTCGAGCGGGTCCTGACTGATCATCGTTCCCACGCCCTCGTGGGTGAACAGCTCCATCAGCAGAGCCCCATCCAAGTGCCGGCTGATCAAGTGCGCGCGAGCCACCCGGCCGCGACAAGCGTGCAGCGCTGCAAGTAGCGGCTGCGCTACGCCTTCCGCCAGCGTCCCGGTGAGGCGCGCCTGCGCCTGCGATACGCTCAGCTCGCGCATGAGGCTGCCCTGCTCGTCCGTCACGCCGGCGGCGTCGAGCATCAGAATCAGCTTGTCCGCTCCTAGCGCGATAGCGGATTCCGCGGCGAGGTCCTCCATCGTCAGGTTGAAGATCTCGCCCGTCGGCGAGTAGCCCAGCGGGGACAACAGGACGAGCTCGCCCGCGTCCAGCCGATCGCGAATGGCGCCGGCATGGATCCGGCGCACCTCGCCCGTGTACTGCATGTCCACGCCGTCGACCACACCGCGCGGACGGGCCACTACGAAGTTGCCGCCGGCCACCCGGATCGTGGCGTTGGCCATGGGCGAGCGCGGCAGACCCATGGACAGCAGCGCCTCGATGTCGGCGCGAAGTACCCCGTTGGCTTGCTTCACACACTGGAGCGCGGCCTCGTCGGTGACGCGCACGCCGCGCACGAAGCGCGGGCGGATGCCGCGCGCGCTCAACTGAGCGGCAACCTGCGGCCGTGCGCCGTGCACGAGCACGAGGCGCACACCCAGGCTGGCCAGAAGGTTCAGATCGTGCGTCAGGGACACGAACTTGCCGTCGGCAACCACCTCGCCGCCAAAGGCGACCACGAACGTGCGCTCGCGGAACGCGTGGATATAGGGCGCCGCGGAGCGGAACCAGTGGACGAATTGTTCTGGAGCGGGTGCTTGCATTCCGTTCTCAGCCTCGACGCAGAGCCGCGAGCGACGCGGACGAACCGCGGCGTCGACCCGGTCAGCCAGGCGCGTGCATCTTCCGGATCAGTTGCGCTTGGATCCCCGTTCAGACATGTCGGAACGACGTCGTCGACACGCTGGCGATCTTAAGCGCGCCCGTGCTGTCGTCTGCGCGCTTGGCGCTGGACGCGTTACTTCGGGCCCATGCGGATGGCGCCGTCCAGCCGAATGGTCTCGCCGTTGAGCATCTCGTTCTGCACGATGTGTTGAACAAGAGCGGCGTATTCCGCGGGACGGCCGAACCGGGATGGGAAGGGGATCTGCTTCGCCAGCGAGTCTTGCACATCCGGCGGCAGGCCTTTGAGCATGGGCGTTTCGAAGATCCCCGGCGCGATGGTGCACACGCGGATCCCGCTGCGTGCCAAGTCACGCGCGATGGGCAGCGTCATGCCGACCACGCCCGCCTTGGAGGCGGAGTAAGCCGCTTGTCCGATCTGTCCGTCGAAGGCTGCAACCGAGGCCGTGTTCACGATCACTCCGCGCTCTCCGGCAGCGTTCGGCTTTTGCTTGGCCATCGCGTCCGCGGCCACGCGGATCATGTTGAAGGTGCCGATGAGGTTGATGTTGATCACGCGCGTGAAGGAGGACAAGGAGTGCGGGCCCTCCTTGCCGATCGTCTTCTCGCCGATCGCGATGCCGGCGCAGTTGATCAGTCCATGCAGCGCGCCAAACTCCTTGAGCGCTGATTCGACCGCAGCCTTGGCCTGCTCTTCGCTGGAGACGTCGGTGCGTTGGAAGCGTGCCGATTTGCCGAGTTTGTGCGCGAGCGCGGATCCATCCTGCAGGTCGGCGATCAAGACGTTGCCGCCGTTGGCAACGAGCATTTCGACTGTAGCGGCGCCCAGTCCTGAGCTACCGCCTGTGACGATGAACGTGCTGCTTCCGATTTGCATAGCAGGTCCCGATGTGAATGAAGGTTGCCGGTGCCAGACAGTATACCGGGCGGCACGTCATTGCCCGCAGCCCGCGCGTCGACGGACCCACGCTTTGGCCTCTGGCGGCGAGCCCGTCTGCGCCTAGGCCGTCCGAGTCAGAGGTCGCCCCAAAGCGCATGAATCGCCGCCAGCGCGGCGAGTGCGGCGGTTTCCGTCCGCAGTACGCGAGGCCCGAGGCGCACCGGCGTGAAGCCGCACGAACGCGCGATCTGGATCTCGTCCGAAGCGAAGCCGCCTTCTGGTCCCGCCAGCAGCAACACGTCGCGCGGTGCGGGCAGCTCGCGAAGGCGTGCATGCGCGTCGAGCGTGAGGACGTATCGCTGTTGCTCGGGGCGCTGCGGGTGTGACCCGAGAAAGTCCGGCAGGCTGCTGACCGGATGGACGGGCGGCACGCGATTGCGCCCGCATTGCTCGCACGCCGCGACCACCAGGCTTTGCCAGTGCTCAACACGCCGCGTCGCCCGCTCGTCCGCGAGACGCATGACGCTGCGACGCGTCTCGATCGGGAAAATCTCCGCCACGCCGAGCTCCACCGCCTTCTGCAGCGTGAAGTCCATGCGCTCTCGTGCGCTCAGGCCCTGCGCCAGTGCAACGCGGATCGGCGATTCCGACTCTCTCCCGCGCCAGACCCCGACGCGCACCGCGACGCAGTCCTTTCCGATGAAACCGATCTCGGCGTCGGCTTCGCCGCCCTCTCCATTGAAGACCACCACCGCATCCCCGACCCGCATCCGCAGCACGCGAGCCGCGTGATGGGCCGCGGCCTCGGGGAGGTCGCGTGTCGCTCCTTGGGACAAGTCGCCCGGGCAGTAGAAGCGCGGCGGGGAGCCGTACCGCGGTCCGGGCACCGATGACGGGCGTTCGCCGTGCGCGCTTCGGGATGGCAAGTTGTTGTGCATGCTACAATTTTTACACGTTTATCCGCTGCGGTCTAAGGTTCTCTGGGCGCCGGGTGAACCCGCACGTCTTTCCTGCATCGAACCGATGGAACTGCTGGAGGAACCTCCATGGCCACTGCTCCCATCTGCAACTTCGGCTGGCGCGCTGTCGACTTCGATCTGCCGGCCACCGACGGCAAGCGCTATCGCCTCGCGGACGTTCAAGGACCGAAGGGTGTGTTGGTCATGTTCATCTGCAATCACTGTCCCTACGTGAAGGCGGTGATCGACCGCATCGTCCGTGACTGCACCGAGCTCAAAGGGCGCGGCATCGGCTCGGTGGCGATCTCTTCCAACGATCCGACGGACTACCCGGAGGACTCGTTCGAGCAGATGCAGCGCGTAGCACGCGAGTTGCGCTTCCCGTTCCCGTATCTGTGGGACGAGAGCCAGGACGTCGCCCGCGCCTATGACGCCGTGTGCACTCCGGATTTCTTCGGCTTCAACAGCAAGCTCGAGCTGCAGTATCGTGGCCGTCTGGACGCTTCGCGCACGACCCCGGTCCCGAATGCAAGGCGGGAGCTGTTCGAGGCCATGCTGCAGGTGGCCGAAACGGGGAAAGGTCCGGCGGAACAGATCTCGAGCATGGGGTGCTCCATCAAGTGGAAGCGCTAGCGGACACCGCGGAACGTGCGGTCGATCGCGTGATCGCGGCGGTGAGGAAGGTCGCCGCGGAGGAGATCATGCCGCGCTATCTGAAGGTGGCGCAGCAGCGCAAGTCCGACGGGAGTCTGTTCACCGAGGCCGACCTCGCGGCGCAGCAAGCCCTCACGCGCGCGCTGCAATCGATCTATCCCGGGCCGGTCGTGGGCGAAGAGATGACTGAGGAGCAGCAGGTCGAGCTCTGGCTGGCCGGCGACTCCGGGTTGTGGTGCGTCGATCCGATCGACGGAACCTCCAACTTCGTCAACGGCCTGCCCTATTTCGCGGTGTCCGTGGCGCTCATGCGCAGCGGCCGTCCGGTGCTCGGCGTGGTCTATGACCCGATCGCCGACGAAGTGTTCCATGCGCAGCGAGGTGGCGGCGCCTGGCTCGGCGGGGAACGCCTCCCGATCAAGACGCATGTGCCGCACATCCGCAATGCCATGGCCGAAGTGGACTTCAAACGCCTGGCCAAGCGGCTCGCATCCGAGTTGGCGGTGGGACCGCCGTATTCGTCTCAGCGCAACTATGGTGCGGGGACGCTCGAATGGTGCTACCTCGCAGCCGGACGTTTCGACCTCTACCTGCACGGAGGGCAGAAGTTGTGGGACTACGCGGCGGGGTCCCTGATCCTGGAAGAGGCGGGCGGTTGCATGTGCACGCTCAACCAGGACGACTTCTGGGCCGACGACCTCTGGCGCCGTTCCGTGATTGCCGCTCGGGATCCGGCCCTGTTCCAGGTCTGGAAGAACTGGATTCGCGCACACCAGTAACGCGGTCGCGACGGTCAGGAATGCGAGCACAGCACTGCGTCGCGCCGTAGAGGGCGCGCCAAGATCGCAGGCCAGGCGTTCTCGCCGTCTTCCCCGTCCGGGGCGCTCGCACCTGCCGGCTCCAGACACCGGCTCCCCGTCCTCCCCAAGCACTTCTTTCTCCGAGCGATTCCTTGACCGCACCGGGCGGTGGAGGTATCTTCTTTAGTTCCCCGCGCGAAGCTGCGGGAGCGTTGGGCTGGGCGGGGCGCCGTGCATTTCGGCCGTCCAGAGGCCACCGACATTCGCCACGAAGGATTGCAAAATGGAGATGACCACCCCTGGAGTGTCGTCGCAGGTCGAGCTGACCGGCGCCGAGATCGCGATCCGCTGCCTACAGGAGGAAGGGGTAGAGGTCGTCTTCGGCTATCCAGGCGGCGCGATCCTTCCGATTTATGACGAGATGTTCAAGCAGGACAAAGTGCGCCACGTGCTTGTCCGGCATGAGCAGGCTGCCGCCCACGCCGCCGACGGTTACGCCCGCGCCACCGACAGAGTGGGCGTGGTGATGGTGACGTCCGGGCCGGGCCTCACCAACGCCGTCACGGGCATCGCCACGGCCTACATGGACTCCATCCCACTGGTCGTCATCAGCGGGCAAGTGCCGACGCACGCCATCGGCCAGGATGCTTTCCAGGAGGTCGACACCGTGGGCATCACGCGTCCCTGCGTGAAGCACAACTTCCTGGTGAAAGACATCCGCGATCTGGCGCTCACGATCAAGAAGGCGTTCTACATCGCCAAGAGCGGCCGCCCGGGGCCCGTGCTGGTCGACATCCCCAAGGATGTCCAGCAGCAGAAGAGCCAGTTCCACTACCCGGCCGAAGTGAGCCTGCGCTCCTACAGCCCGGTGATCAAAGGCCATGCCGGGCAGATCAAGAAGGCCATGCAGCTCATCCTGCAGGCCAAGCGCCCGGTCGTCTATACCGGGGGCGGCGTCATTCTCGGCAACGCCGCCGAGGAGCTGACGCAGTTCGTGCACACGCTCGGCTTTCCTTGCACCAACACGCTGATGGGACTGGGCGGCTTCCCGGGAACCGACCCGCTGTTCCTCGGCATGCTGGGGATGCACGGCACCTACGAGGCGAACATGGCCATGCAGCACTGCGATGTGCTGGTGGCGATCGGCGCCCGCTTCGACGACCGCGTGATCGGCAACCCGCAGCACTTCAACCAGGTGCAGCGCCAGATCGTGCACGTGGATGTGGACCCGTCCTCCATCTCCAAGCGCGTGAAGGTCGACATCCCGATCGTAGGCGACGTTCGCGACGTGCTGCAGGAGATGAACCGCCAGCTCGCCGCCACGCGCGAGCGCGCCGATCCGGAGTCGCTCAAGGCCTGGTGGGCGCAGATCGAAGCGTGGAGGAGCCGTGATTGCTTGAAGTACGACCGCGCGGCTTCGATCATCAAGCCGCAGCTGGTGATGGAAAAGCTCTATGAGGTCACCAAAGGGGAGCTGTACCTCACCTCCGACGTGGGTCAACATCAGATGTGGGCCGCCCAGTTCTACAAGTTCGACAAGCCGCGCCGCTGGTTCAACTCGGGCGGGTTGGGCACCATGGGCGTGGGCCTGCCGTATGCGCTCGGCGTGAAGCTCGCACGTCCGCAGGCCGACGTGGCGTGCGTCACCGGTGAGGCAAGCATCCTCATGTGCATCCAGGAGCTGTCCACCGCGAAGCAGTACCGGCTGCCGGTAAAGGTCGTGAACCTGAACAACCGCTACATGGGCATGGTGCGACAGTGGCAGGAGTTCTTCCACGGCAACCGCTACTCCGAGTCGTACATGGATGCACTGCCCGACTTCGTGAAGCTCGCCGAGTCGTTCGGCCACGTGGGCATGCGCATCGACCAGCCTCGGGATGTGGAACCCGCGCTGCGTGAGGCGTTCAAGCGCAAGGACGATCTGGTCTTCATGGATTTCATCACGGACCAGACCGAGAACGTATTCCCGATGATCCCCGGCGGCAAGGGGCTGTCGGAGATGATCCTGGTTTAGGCCTTTTGGATCTGCCGCTTCCGGCGCAGACTGTCCGGGAGCGGCTGGAAACGCCCGGCCCTGGGTGCAGCCCGCCTGGGATCGGTGGAAACGGCGACCGATCGCCACGCTCGCTTCACCTCACGAGGGTGGGGCGGGGCGCTGCTCCTGGTCCAGGACGGCGCCGCGAGCAGGTTCGCCATCGGTCAATCGAACTGCCTGCAGAACTGGCACATGCGACACATCATCTCACTGCTCCTGGAGAACGAGGCGGGCGCGCTGTCGCGCGTCTCCGGCCTGTTCTCCGCCCGCGGATACAACATCGAATCGCTCACGGTCGCTCCCACCGAGGACCCGACGCTGTCGCGCATGACCATCGTGACCAGCGGCTCGGACGACGTGGTCGAACAGATCACCAAGCAGCTCAACAAGCTGGTGGATGTGGTCAAGGTGGTGGATCTCTCCGACGGCGAGCACATCGAGCGCGAGCTGATGCTGGTCAAGGTGCGCGCGGCGGGCAAGGACCGCGAGGAGATGAAGCGCATGGCGGACATCTTCCGCGGCCGCATCATCGACGTGACCGACAAGTCCTACACCATCGAGTTGACCGGCGCCGGGAGCAAGCTGGATGCCTTTCTCAATGCCATCGAGCGCGGCGCGATCCTCGAGACCGTGCGCACCGGGGCCTCGGGGATCGGGCGCGGCGATCGGGTTCTCAAGGTTTAGTGAAGAGTGAAGGGTGAAGGGTGAAGGGTGAAGAGTGAAGGGTAAAGACACCTCCCTCTCCCCCGCTTACCGGGGGAGAGGGCGGGGTGAGGGGGATCACTCTTCACCCTTCACTCTTCACTTGTTTTGTCCACGCCTGCCACCGCAATCTAGATGTCATCGCGCAGCTACTCTGGAGACACTGGAATGAAAGTCTATTACGACAAAGATGCAGACCTGTCCCTGATCAAGGGCAAGCAGATCGCGATCGTGGGCTACGGCTCGCAGGGGCACGCGCATGCCCTGAACCTGCGCGACTCGGGCATGAAGGTGACGGTGGCGTTGCGCAAGGGGGGGCCGTCGTGGACGAAGGCGGCGAATGCCGGGCTCACCGTGAAGGAGATTCCGGAGGCGGTGCGGGAAGCGGACTTCGTGATGATGCTCATGCCCGACGAGCACATCTCGGCCACGTACCGCAGGGACGTGGAGCCGAACATGAAGAAGGGCGCGACGCTCGGTTTCGCGCATGGGTTCAACATCCACTTCGGCCAGGTGATCCCGCGCGCCGATCTCGACTGCGTGATGATCGCGCCCAAGGCTCCCGGCCACACCGTGCGCAACCAGTACACGCAGGGCGCGGGGACGCCGTGCCTGATCGCCGTGGCGCAGGACGTGAGCGGCAAGGCACGGGACATGGCATTGTCTTATGCTGCCGCCATCGGTGGCGCGCGGGCGGGCGTGATCGAGACCAACTTCCGCGAGGAGACCGAGACCGACCTGTTCGGCGAGCAGGTGGTGCTGTGCGGCGGGTGCACGGCCCTGGTCCAGGCCGGCTTCGAGGTGCTCGTGGAAGCGGGGTACGCCCCGGAGATGGCCTACTTCGAATGCCTGCACGAGCTGAAGCTGATCGTCGACCTGATGTACGAGGGCGGCATCGCCAATATGCGCTACTCGATCTCGAACAATGCCGAGTACGGCGACTTCACCCGCGGCCCGCGCATCATCACCGAGCAGACCAAGGACGAGATGCGCAGGATCCTGAAAGACATCCAGACCGGAGCCTATGCGCAGGAGTTCCTGCTCGAAAACATGACCGGCGCCACCAAGCTCAACGCCATGCGCCGCATCGGCCGCGAGCATCCGATCGAGAAGGTCGGTGCTCGGCTGCGCGAGATGATGCCGTGGCTGAAGAAGGATCGCCTCGTCGATCAGTCGCGCAATTAGGTGAAGCGTGAAGGGTGAAAGAGGTGAAAAGGTGAAGGAGGTGAATGAGGTGATCCCCCTCACCCCGACCCTCTCCCCCGGTAAGCGGGGGAGAGGGAGGTTCTGTCGTTTCACTTGCTCTCCCTCTTCACCTCCTCACCTCTTCACTTCCTTCACCTCCGTCACCCGCGAATAGCAAGGAATGACCGGCGAATCCCACCCCTGGATCGCGCGCGAGGGATGGCCGCATGTCGCGATCGCGTTCCTGCTGGCGTTGGCGGCGAGCGAGGCCTTGGGCGGATGGTCGATCCTGTTCTGGGGGCTGTTCGTGTTCGTGGTGCAGTTCTTCCGCGATCCATGGCGGGAAATCCCCTCGGAGGCAGGCACGGCGGTGAGCCCGGCCGACGGCCGCGTGCTGTTGGTGCAGAAGGCCCGCGACCCTTATCTCGAGCGGGATGCTCTGAAGATCAGCATCTTCATGAACGTCGTGAACGTCCACTCCAACCGCATCCCGGTGAGCGGCGTGGTGAAGCAGCGCTGGTACCAAGGCGGCAAGTACCTGAATGCAGCGTTGGAGAAGTCCTCGGAGGAGAACGAGCGCCTGGCGCTGTGGATCCGCACGGCGGACGGCCTCGACGTCACCTGTGTGCAGATCGCCGGCCTGATCGCACGCCGCATACTCTGCTATGTCGATGCGGGAGCGCCTGTGCAGTTCGGTCAGCGCTATGGCTTCATCCGGTTCGGCTCGCGCGTGGACCTCTACCTGCCGCCGGAGAGCACAGCTCGAGTGAGCGTGGGTGACAAGACGGTTGCCGGCGAGACCATCGTCGCCCTACTGCCTCATCCCACCTAGGCGCGGAGCCAAAGGCGCGGATGAATGGCCACTGCGCCAGCGAGGAGTGGACAACGCCCGAATGGGGCGTCTGCTTATGCTCTGTCTTCGTCTGGGCGACCCGCGCTGGGAGTTAGAATGGATCGCATGAACTACCCCGAGCGACCTCCGGTCAAGCCCAAGTGGCTGGTCGGCGGGCGCATCCGACGCCAGGGGATCTACTGGCTGCCGAATGCCGTCACGACGCTGGCGCTGTTCGCCGGCTTCTACTCCATCGTGCAAGCGATGAACAGCCAATTCGGTCTAGCGGCGGTGGCGATCTTCGTCGCGATGGTCTTCGACTTCCTCGACGGGCGCGTGGCCCGTCTTACCCGCACGCAGAGCGCGTTCGGGGCGGAATACGACTCTCTGTCCGACATGGTTTCTTTCGGCGCCGCGCCAGGCCTGGTGATCTACGAATGGGCGCTCAAGGGCATGGGGCAGCTCGGGTGGGTTGCGGCATTCGTGTACTGCGCCTGCGCCGCGCTGCGATTGGCACGGTTCAACACCAATATCGGGGTCGTGGACCGACGCTACTTCCAGGGCCTCCCGAGCCCGGCGGCGGCCGGGTTGATTGCCGGGTTCGTGTGGACGATGGCGGCTTTCGATGTCGGCCCCGAGAGCGTGAGCGTGCGCTGGGGCGCCTGGCTCCTGGCCATGTTCGCCGGGTTGACGATGGTGACCAACATCAAGTTCTACAGCGGCAAGGACATCAACCTGCGCAAGAGCGTGCCGTTCGGGGTCGTTGTCGCCATCGTGGGTGTGGTGGTCGTGTTGTTCCAGGTGGTGGACAACCTGCCGCTACCGCTGTTCGCCGTGTTCGTCGTCTACGCGGCGTCGGGGTACGTGATGTGGCTGGTCGGCTTGTCGCGGCGCAAGCCTCCCGCTCCGCCACCGGTGTCGATCCCTCCGGACGGCCTCTGAGAGGCGGCGGGAGCGGCCCGCATGCATCCCTTTCCCGGCGCCCGGATCCGTCATAAGCTGTAGCATTGCAGTGCCCCGGCAGACAAGGGGCAGGAGGCAGAACGATGAAGCAGCGCTTGATCATCTTCGACACCACCCTGCGCGACGGCGAACAGAGCCCCGGCGCCTCCATGACTCGCGACGAAAAGGTGCGCATCGCGCGCCAGCTCGAGCGGCTGCGGGTCGATGTGATCGAGGCCGGGTTCCCGGCCGCCAGCAACGGCGATTTCGAAGCGGTCAGGACGATCGCGGGCGTGATCAAAGACAGCATCGTGTGCGGGCTCGCGCGCGCCAACGATCACGACATCGGCCGCGCGGGCGAGGCGCTCCGCGAAGCGAACGCAGGCCGTATCCACACCTTCATCGCCACCTCTCCCATCCACATGGAGCGCAAACTGCGCATGAACCCCGACCAGGTGGTCGAGCAGGCGGTCAAGGCGGTTCGGCTGGCCCGCAGTTATCGCGATGACGTCGAGTTTTCGCCCGAGGACGCCGGCCGCTCCGAGGTGGATTTTCTCTGCCGCATCCTGGAGCAGGTGATCAAGGCCGGGGCCACCACCATCAACATTCCGGACACCGTGGGCTACACGATGCCGGAACAGTTCGGCAGCCTGATCGGCACGCTGCGCAGCCGCATCCCGAACGCGGACAAGGTCGTGTGGTCGGTGCATTGCCACAACGATCTGGGCCTTGCCGTGGCCAACTCGGTATCGGCGATCATGCACGGCGCACGTCAGGTGGAGTGCACGATCAACGGGCTAGGCGAACGTGCCGGGAACGCTTCGCTCGAGGAGATCGTCATGGCGGTGCGCACCCGGCAGGACTACTTCCCCTGCGACACGCGCATCGACACCACCCAGATCGTTCCTACCAGCAAGCTGGTCGCCGGCATCACGGGCTTCCCGGTTCAACCCAACAAAGCGATCGTGGGCGCGAACGCCTTCGCCCACGAGTCCGGGATCCATCAGGACGGCGTGATCAAAAGCCGCGAGACTTACGAGATCATGCGTGCCGAGGATGTCGGCTGGGGCGCCAACAAACTCGTGCTCGGTAAGCTCTCCGGACGCAATGCGTTCAAGCAGCGGTTGAAGGAGCTCGGCATCGAGCTGCAATCGGAGGAGGCGTTGAACTCCGCTTTCGCGCGGTTCAAGGACCTGGCGGACAAGAAGTCGGAGATCTTCGACGAGGACCTGCAAACGCTGGTGAGCGACGAGGCCGAAGCGCACGAGCACGAGCATTTCAAGCTGCTCTCCATGATGGCCCACTCCGAGACGGGCGAGACACCGGTGGCGAGAGTGGTGCTATCCGAGGAAGGGCAGGAGTGCCGCGCCGAGGCTCAGGGCAGCGGCCCGGTGGATGCGACGTTCAAGGCCATCGAGGCGATCGCCGCCAGCGGCGCGGAGCTCACCCTGTATTCGGTCAACAACATCACCACGGGCACGGACTCCCAGGGCGAAGTGACCGTGCGGTTGCGCAAGAATGCGCGCATCGTGAACGGTGCCGGCGCTGATACCGACATCGTCGTCGCCTCCGCCAAGGCCTACGTCAACGCGCTCAACAAGCTGCACTCCAAGATGGAGCGGCTGAATCCGCAGGTGTAGGAAATGCGGTGAATGGTGAATAGTGAATGGTGAATGGTGAATGGCAACACCGGTGAATGGTGAATGGTGAAGACGGTGAGTGGTGATTGGTGAATAGTGAATGGGAACCGACCGGTGAACAGTGAACGGTGAGCCCGCTCACACTGACCCTCTCCCCTGGTGACCGGAGGAGAGGGGCGTTCTATCTCTTCACCTCTTTCGCCTCTTTCGCCATTCACCATTCACCAATGACTATTCACCAATCACTATTCACCAATCACCATTCACGGGCCGACAGGCCCCGTTCCCGCCAACCGCCGATTTGCAAGTGCGAGCCTGTCGACCACCGCGCGCAACAGCGCGCGGTTGAGGTGGAGCTGGCACGGGAGGGTCAGTCCGGCTAGCGCCGCTGGCGCGAGCTCGGCCACGAGCGCGTCCGCTGTCGCTTCCACCGTTGCCTGGCGAGCTGCGCCTTCGCCTTGCGCGTAGGCCATCTCTCCTAAGCAATCGCCGGCGTGCAATACGTTCAACAGCCGTCCCCTCACCGTGACTTTGGCTTCGCCCTGCGCCAGGATGAACAGGCTATCTCCTGCGTCGCCCTCGCGCACCAGCACGGTCTGCGGAGGCACCCTTCGCCACTGCCCGACGCGCGTGAGCTCCCAGATCTCGGCATCGGTCAGGTCGGCGAGCAGCGCTGCTGCGCGCAAGGCCACGAACTTCTCGCTGTCGCGGATCGCCTGGTCGAATCTGCTGAGCTTGCCGGCACGGGCCAAGTCGAGCGCGAGCTCGGCCCAGCCGGGGTAGCGGTCGGCTGGATATTTCTGCATCATGCGCAGGACAATGTCATCGATCTCCGCGGGCAGATCCGGACGCAGCGCAGTTGGCGGCACGGGATCCTGGCGCAGCACTCGATCCAGGATTTGCGCCGCGGTATCGCCGACGAAAGGACGCGTGCCGACCAGCAGCTCGTAGAGCACCACGCCAAGCGAGAACATGTCGCTTTGATGGGTCAGCGGGTCTTCGCGGATCTGTTCGGGAGCGATGTAAGCGGGGGAGCCCACGCGCATGCGCTGCGTCGTCTCGGCGTCGCGCAGGAACGCGGCGCCGAAGTCCGCCACCTTCACGTCGGTGCCTTCCGCGCAGAGGATGTTCGCCGGCTTGATGTCCCGGTGGACCACCCCCTTCTTGTATGCGTAGTCCAGCGCGCCGCAGCACTTGTAGGCGACCTCGATCACGTCTGAGATCGGCAGCAGGCGGCTGGGGGTGGTATAGCGCACGAGGCTTCCCCCGCGCACATATTCCATTGCGATGTACGTGTGTTGCTCGTCTACGACCGCGTCTAGGATGGTGACGATGTGCGGGTGGACGAGCTTGCCGGCCAGTGCGGCCTCGCTCAGGAACTGGCTTCTAAAAGCCTTGTGACCCGAGTCTCCGCCCTCGACGTAGTAGACCTTGACTGCGACGTCCGACCCATAGAATTCGTCGTAGGCCAGATAGACGATGCTCGCGGTACCCCTTCCCAGTTCGCGTCTGATCGCATATTTACCGACCCGCTCCAGCATCATCGCATTGTAGCTTGGCGGCGAAGTGCGCGGAGCCGGAAGCGGGAACCCCGGTTCCGCAGCGCCGCTCGACGGTCTGGCGGACCCCTCGGTGCGGGTTTCCACGCGGCTGGGAATTCCTCTATGCTTCGGGCCTGTTCACGCCTTCCGAGCGGATATGACAACACCGATGGCAACGGCTGGACCTCATCGCATCGTGATCGTGGGCGGCGGCGCGGGCGGCCTCGAGCTCGCCACGCGTTTGGGCCATCAGCTGGGAAAGCGGCGCAAGGCGCTCGTGACCCTGGTGGACAAGGCGCATACGCATCTGTGGAAGCCACTGCTGCATCAGGTCGCTGCAGGCAGCATGGATCTCAACGACCACGAGCTGGACTACCTGTACCAGGCACGCTGGCACCACTTCCAGTTCCGCTTAGGACGGATGATCGGGCTCGACCGCACCGCGCGTGTGATCGACTTGGCGCCCACGCTGGACGATCAGGGGCGAGAAGTGATTCCGGCGCGCAGCATCCCCTACGACACGCTGGTCCTCGCCGTGGGCAGCACGACCAACGACTTCGGCACCCCCGGCGCCGCCGAGCACGCGATCTCGCTGGACACCCCTGGCCAGGCGGCGCTGTTCCACTCCCGCCTCTTGAACGCGTGCCTGCGGGCGAACGCACAAGTCGAACCGTTGCGGCCCGAGCAGTTGCATATCGCCATCATCGGAGCGGGGGCCACCGGCGTGGAGCTCGCCGCTGAGCTGCACAACACGGTGCGCGAGTTCGTGTCTTTTGGGTTGGAGCGCATCAATCCGGAGCGCGATATCCGGATCAGCATCGTCGAAGCCGCGCCGAAGATCCTTCCCGCCTTGCCCGACCGCCTCTCGGGGGCGGTGCTCAAGCTGTTGGAAGACCTGCACGTCGAGGTCGTGACGGGCGAGCGTGTGACGCAGGTCTCGCCATCGGGCGTGACCACCGCTAGCGGCCGCGAGATCCCCGCCGAGCTGGTGGTGTGGGCCGCCGGCATCAAGGCGCCGGATTTTCTCAAGGAGCTCGACGGACTGGAAGTGAACCGCATCAACCAGCTCGTCGTGACGCAACAGCTTCTCACCACGCGCGACGCCAACATCTTCGCCTTTGGCGATTGCGCAGCCTGTCCCTGGCCGGAGAAAGGCGGCTGGGTGCCTCCGCGCGCGCAGTCGGCGCACCAGCAGGCCTCGCATCTCGCCCGGATGCTGCCGCGCCACCTCAGGGGCGAGCCGCTGGCGCCGTTTACCTACCGCGACTTTGGCTCGCTCATCTCCCTGGGCAGGTTTAGCACGGTGGGAAGTCTCATGGGGGCGATCACGCGCGGCAGCGTGATGATCGAGGGCTATTTCGCCCTGCTCATGTACCGCTCTCTATACAAGATGCATGAGTACGCCTTGCACGGCTTCACCAAGGTGTTTCTCGATACGCTTGCACGTATCCTCACCCGGCGCACCGAGCCGCACGTGAAGCTGCACTGACGGCGGCGGCGCTCGCACCCTAGACCGCGTGTACAGCGCGGCTGCGCCCGCGATGCAGGGCGCGCCAGAGCTAGAGTCGCCTTCCAGCGTCCGCAGGGATTAGGACTGCAGCACGCCTGGGGGCCAGACCGGCTGCGCGCTCCCCAGCCAACCGGGGACCGGCAGATCCTTGGCGCGCAGGAACTCAGGGTTGAACAGGCGCGAGGCGTATCTCGTGCCGGAGTCGCACAGCACCGTGACCACCGTGTGCCCAGGCCCCATTTCCTTCGCCATCCTCACGGCGCCCGCGACGTTGATCCCGCTCGAACTGCCGAGCACCAGGCCTTCGTGTTCCACCAGGTCGAAGACCGTCTGCACGGTTTCCCGGTCGGAGATCCGGAACGCGAAGTCCGCGCGAAAGCCCTCGAGGTTTTTCGTGATGCGGCCCTGGCCGATGCCCTCGGTGATGGAGGAGCCTTCGGCTTTCAGCTCTCCGCTGGTGTAATAGCTATACAGCGCAGCACCGGGCGGGTCGGCCAGTCCGATCTTGATCTTGGGGTCGCGCTCTCGCAATGCGGCCGCCACTCCGGCCAGCGTACCGCCGGTGCCCACCGCGCAGATGAACGCATCCACCCTGCCGCCGGTCTGGTGCCAGATCTCAGGGCCGGTGGTGCGGTAGTGCCCGTCACGGTTGGCGACGTTGTCGAACTGTTGTGCCCAGATCGCACCGTGAGGGTGGGTGCGTGCGAGTTGCTGCGCGAGCCGGCCGGCCACGTGCACATAGTTGTTCGGGTTGCTGTATGGAACGGCCGGCACCTGGTACAGCATTGCCCCGCACAGCCGCAGCATGTCCTTTTTCTCTTGCGACTGAGTGTCGGGGATGACGATCGCAGTCCGGTAGCCGCGGGCGTTGGCGACCAGCGCAAGCCCGATGCCGGTGTTGCCCGCCGTCCCCTCGACGATCACACCCCCGGGTTGCAGTTGCCCTTTGTGCTCGGCGTCCAGCACGATCGCGAGCGCGGCCCGGTCCTTGACCGATCCGCCGGGATTGAGAAACTCGGCTTTGCCCAGGATCTCGCAGCCAGTGGCCTCGGAGGCCCGGCGCAGCCGGATGAGCGGCGTGTTGCCGATGGTTTCGATAAACCCGTCCCTGATCTCCATGAGCCACCGTTCAGCCGGCCGAAGGTCTCAGCCGCATTCTATCCCGCGACTCGCCTGGCGCGGTTGCAGGCCTCTACAACCAATGCCGTAGTGACGCGGGAGTCCGGCCCGCCCATCATCGTGACCCAACGACGGGTGGGGGAGGGGAGAACATGGGTGGCATCGGTCCGAAGTCTAGCCCCGTGACGAATGGGGCGCGGGCAACAAGAGCACCGCGCCCGCCAGCGCCGGGCGCGAACGCGGCGTCGCTCGATCGGTGGCTCGAGCTGTTGAGGCTGCTTCATTCCGCCTCGGCGCTCCTGCAGCATGGGCAGGTGTCGAATGCCGGCGAGGTGCTGGCACAAGCCTGCGCCTGCGCCCAAGGTGTCGGGCGACGCTGGGGAATGCGCTGGGCGCTACGCGGCACCGCGCCGCGCGGAACACGGAGCCTGTCCCTGGTCCCGGCGGGTCGAGACATGCCGGAGCGATCGCGCGATCGCGCCGATGTGCTGGATCCCGCCCCGGAGGCGGTCTCCGCCCCCATCTCCATCCGAGCGCTCGGCGAGTTCGAGTTGACCATCGACGGCATCCGCTTCGCCGGGGGCATCAAGCCGCAGCGAAAACCGTTGGAGCTGCTCAAGCTACTGCTGCTGTCCGACGCGGGGCCGCTGGGCGCCGCTCAGTTGGCGGACGAGCTCTGGCCCGATTCGGAGGGCGACACGGCGCGCAACTGCTTGCAGGTGGCCGTCCACCGGCTGCGTCGGCTGCTCGGGTACGAAGCCGCCCTCATCGTGCATGACCGCAAACTGCGTCTGGATCCCCGGCTATGCTGGGTGGATGTGTGGTCGCTGGAGCACGAGGCCAAGCGCTTGGCGCAGCTGCCCATCGGCGATGCGAATCTCAGCGCGCATGCTACGCGCGTCCTGCGCCTATACCGCGGCCACCTGTTCGCGCATGAGCCGGAGCAGCCGTGGATGTTGGCTCCCCGCGAGCGCCTGCGCCGCTGTTGGCTCGACTTGGTGCGGCGGCTAGGGCAGTACCACGAACTGCGCGGCGACTGGCAACGGGCGTGCGACCTGTATCAACGAACGGTCGAACTCGACCCGCTCGCGGAGGACATCTATCGGCGCGTGATGCAATGCCAGCACAAGACCGGGGAGCGGGCGGAAGCGCTGCACACTTACCTCCGGTGCCGCGAGCAGCTCGGCGCTACGCTGGGCGTTTCGCCATCCCGCGAGACCGAGCAGGTCTACCAGTCGCTGCGCGCGGCGCCGTGATGCTTCCGGACCGAAGCGAGCCGCAACGGAGGAACCTCGCCCGTATCCCCTGACCGGCGGCGGCGCCGATCCGGTTCGGCACGCTCGCGCGTCGCATTTGCTCGGCCTTGCACCAGCGCGATACACTCCGGGCACTATGCCCGCGCGCGCCGGAATCCGTCGTTCCATCGTGACCAGTTGGTCTTGTGCGGCGTTGCTGCTCGTGAATGGCTGCGCCCTGCAGAGCTACACACCAAAGCCGATCGACGCGGCCGCTTCGGAGCACGCGTTCGAGATGCGCGGCGTCGATGCGCCGGGGCTCAAGGAGTACATGCTGCACCACGGTCTGGCGGAGTCGGACTGGCCGGTGCGGCGCTGGGGGCTCACCGAGCTGACGCTGCTCGCCTTTTACTACCAGCCCGATCTGCAGGTTGCACGCGCCGGTGCTGCGGTAGCGCGCGCGGACGCGTCCGTCGCGGGGCAGCCGGCTCCAATCACCGTCACACCGGAAGTCCTGCACCACAGCTTGCAGGTGCCGGACACCACGGGCCTGTGGGGCATCGGGGTCGGTGTGGAGATTCCCATCGCGACGGGCACCAAGCGCGAGGCGCTGAGCGAACGCTACCGACTTCTCGCTGACTCGGCCGCGCTGTCGGTGGGCGGTGTGGCATGGCAGGTCCGGGCCGGCGTGCGCGAACGCCTGCTCGATGTGTATGCGGCGCAAGCGGGCGAGCAACGGCTTCGGGAGGAGGCGCAGGCGCGCCAGGAAGTAGTGCGGCTACTGGAGCGGCGATTGGAGCAGGGCGCGATCTCCGCCGCCGAGGTGGGCGAGGCGAGGCTGCGGTTGGTGGAGCTCGACACCCAGCTGCAGGCGGCGCAAGCGCGCCGCGAGCAGAGCCGAGCGGAGTTGGCGCAGGCGCTCGGCGTCCCGCTCGAGACGGTGCGTCCGCTCACACTGGATTTCTCCGCTTTCGAACGCGCACCGGCCGCGCCGAACGATGCGCAGACGCAACGCTCGGCGCTGCATAACCGATTCGACGTGCGCGCTAAGCTGCTCGAGTATGCCGCGGAGGACGCAGCGGTGCGCCTGGAGATCGCCAAGCAGTACCCGAGCCTGACCCTCAAGCCCGCTTACCTGTGGGACCAAGGCGACAACATCTGGGCGCTCGGGCTGCAGCTGATCCTGCCCCCAGCGCTAGGGAACAAGCCCGGTATCCAAGCGGCAGAGGCGCGTCGCGACCTGGCTGCGCAGCAGTTCGTGAACCTCCAGAGCAAGGTGATTGCGGAGGTGCAGACCGCGCGAGTGCGCTATGTCAACGCGGTCCAGGGAACCGAGCGTGCGGATGCTCTGGTCAGTCTGAGCCAGCAGCGCAGCGAGCGCGTGCGCAAACGCTTCGACACCGGCTATGCCGATCGCGTCGAGCTCGCCACCGCCGAGATGGAAACCGCTGCCGCCCGCCGCATCGCGCTCGGCCTGCGCATCGAAGCGCAGCGCACCTTGGGCCAGCTGGAGGATGCGCTGCAGGTCCCGCTGCTCGGCGCGCCTCGGCTCGACGTCCCGGAGGGAGCAAGCCTCCCCGATCCTCGCGCTCGCGACCTGGCACACCGATGAAGCCGAATCTGCAGACCGTCGTCATCGCGGTGATGGCGGTGGTGATGGCTGTGCTGTTCTGGGCCGTCATCTACTTCGGGCGCGACGAGCTGCGCTTGACCACGGCCGCGCCGCAGGATGAGCTGCCCGTGCGCTCGGCGGTCACCAGCGAGGAAGGGCACGCCGCAGTGCGGGTCTCGATGGAAAGCCAGCGGGCGAGCGGCATCGTGACGCGCGCGCTGCAGCCGGCCATCGGACAGGCTTCCAGCGAAGTCTACGGCGTGGTGGTGAACCTGCAACCGCTGATGGACCTGCGCGGCCGCTACAACGCGGCCGTAGCCGATGCGCGTGCGTTGCGCGCCGCCGCGACCGGAAGCGGGGCCGAGTATCGGCGCGTGAAGGCTCTGTATGACGATGAGCGCAATGTCTCGGAGCGTGCCCTGCAGGCCGCAGAGGCGCAGTGGAAAGCGGACCAGGCGCGCCTCGCCGCCGCCGAGCAGTCGGCGGCGGCCACACGTGACAGCATCGCCAGCGCCTGGGGAGAGACGCTCGCGAAGTGGGTCACCGACGCAGACTCGGCCGGTTTCGATGCGCTGGCGCAGCAGCGCGAGGCGCTGATCCAACTGACCTTCCCGTTCGACTTGCAGGCACAGGCCGGCAACGCACCCATGACGGTCGCTCCCGTGTCCGCATCGTCCGAGGCCCGCCCCGCACGCTTTCTCTCCACGGCGCCGCAGAGCGACGCCACCCTGCCCGGCGTGACGTACTTCTACGCAGCGAGCGCACAGGGACTGCGCGTCGGCATGCGCGTCGCCGGGCAGCTCAAGCTCGGCGGAACGCCGCGCAAAGGGGTGATCGTTCCTGCCGCCGCGGTGGTTTGGCACGGCGGCAAGCCCTGGGTCTACGTGAAGGAGAAGGACGACCTGTTCGTGCGCAAAGAGGTGTCCACGGCGCTGGAGCTGCGCGGCGGCTGGTTCAACGCCGGCGGCTTCGACGCCGATGACGAAGTCGTCGTGAGCGGCGCGCAGCTGCTCCTGTCCGAGGAGCTGAAGTTCCAGATCCGAAACGAGAACGAAGATTGAAACTCCGCCGCACCGGCTTGCACGTGAACCGGTTCCGGCAGGCCCTCCACGATCGCTAGCCTGCCTCCGCTTCGCTGCGGTCGATCCGCCTCGAGATGATCGCATTCATCGTCCGACAGTCCATCCGCTATTCCGGCGTCATTGTCGCTCTGGCGCTGACGGTCATCGTCTATGGGCTCTATGTGCTCACGCGCGCCAACCTGGACGTGTTCCCGGAGTTCTCGCCCAGCCAGGTCGTGATCCAGACCGAGGCCCCCGGACTGTCCGCCGAGCTGGTGGAGCGGCAGGTGACGCAGCCGTTAGAGAACGCGCTCGCCGGCGCATCCGGCGTCGAGAACGTGCGCTCGCAGTCCATCCCCGGCCTCTCGGTGGTGAGCGTGCTGTTTCGCGAGGGCTCCAGCCCGTATCGCAACCGGCAGGTCGTGAGCGAACGTCTGACCTCGCTTGCGAATCAGCTTCCGCGCGGTGTGGCGCAGCCCGCGATGACGCCGCTTACTTCCTCGGCCAGCACCGTGCTCGGCGTGGGCCTCACCTCCGAGACGCGCTCGCTCATGGACATTCGCACGCTGGTCGACTGGATCGTGCGGCCGCACCTGCTGGCGGTGGAAGGCGTCGCCGAGGTCAACGTCTTCGGCGGCGAGGTGCGTCAATGGCAGGTGCAGGTCGATCCCGAGAAGCTCATGCGCTACGGCCTGTCGATCAAGGAGGTGGTGGAGGCGGCGCGCCGCACCGCCGGACTGATGCCCGCCGGCTTCGTGCGCACGGAAAACCAGCACCTGTTTATCGACGTGGAGGCCCAACCGCGCACCGCCGAAGAGCTAGGCCGCGCGGTCCTGTTGCAGAGAGCCGGCCAGGTCCTGCGCCTGTCCGACATCGGGCGGGTAGTGGAAGCGCCGGCGCCTTCGATCAGCGCCGCCGCCATCGACGGCAAGCCGGGCGTGTTTCTGATGGTGCAGGGCCAGCTCGGCGCCAACACCCGCGCGGTGACGCTCGACTTGGAGCGTGCGCTCACGGAGCTGCAACCCCTGTTCGCGCAGGAGAAGGTGAACGCAAACCCGCGCCTGTTCCGGCCCGCGAACTTCATCGAGACGGCCGTGGGCAACGTGCAGCGCGACCTGTTGATCGGCTCGGTGCTGGTGGTGGTCGTCTTGTTCTTGTTTCTGTTCAACACGCGCACGGCGCTGATCTGCGCCACCGCGATCCCCACCTCGCTGCTGGGCGCCGTGATCGTGCTCGACCATTTCGGTGTGGGGCTGAACATCATGGTGCTCGGCGGATTGGCGATCGCGCTGGGGGAGGTCGTCGACGACGCGATCATCGACACCGAGAATATCTTCCGCCGGCTGCGGCTCAATCGACTGCTGGCCGCGCCGCGTCCGGTCGAGCAAGTGGTGCTGGACGCATCGGTGGAGGTGCGCAGCTCGGTGGTATACGCGACCTTCATCGTGGCGCTCGTGTTCGTGCCGCTGCTCACCTTGTCGGGTGTAGCCGGCAAGCTGTTTGCGCCGCTCGGCCTCGCCTACATCTTCGCGATCCTGGCTTCGCTCGTGGCGGCGCTCACTCTGACCCCAGCCCTGTGCATGCTTCTGCTGGGACACGCCGATCTCAAGAGCGAGGATCCTCCGGCGGTCGCCTGGATCAAACCGCGCTACACGGCCGTGCTCAGACGCATCGAGCGCTACCCGGGCCGAGTCGTGAGTGCGGTGTTCGCGGTGATCGCACTGGGCATCGGGCTGCTGCCGCTGTTCTCCGGAGAGTTCATCCCGGCCCTGCGTGAAGGCCACTACGTGCTGCACATGACCGCTGTGCCGGGCACGGCGG
Source organism: Burkholderiales bacterium (assembly GCA_035501875.1). Lineage (GTDB taxonomy): Bacteria > Pseudomonadota > Gammaproteobacteria > Burkholderiales > SHXO01 > SHXO01. The sequence continues at coordinate 96,305 of DATJVI010000123.1, read as the reverse complement.
AGTCCGAGACGTTGCGTATCGGCAATCGGGTCACCGCAGCGATCGCCTCCATCCAGGGCGTCAAGTCGGTCGCGCAGTGGGTGGGGCGGGCACCCAACGGCGCCGACACCTTCGGCACGCACTACAGCGAGTTCGAGGTGGAGATCGGCGCTCTCAACGGCAAGCAGCAGGCGCGTGTGTTGCGAGAGATCCGCGAGACGCTCTCCGGCGAGCGCGGCGGCGCATTCCCCGGTGTCACGTTCGCGGTCAACACCTTCCTCACCGAGCGCATCGAGGAGACCATCGCCGGTTTTGCCGCCCCGATGGTCATCAACCTCTATGGCGCGAACCTGGATCTGCTCGATCGCGACGCCCAGGCGGTGGCCTCCGCGCTCGCACGGGTGCGCGGAGCGAAGGATGTGCAGGTGCAAGCGCCGCCGGGAACGCCGCAGATCGTGGTGCGGCTGCGCCAGGAGCGCGCCGCGGCGCTGGGCATCTCGCCGATGGATGCGGTGGAGGCGGTGAGCGCGGCCTACGAGGGCGCTCAGGTGGCGCAGGTCTATCAGGGCAGCCGAGTGGTCGGCCTGGTCGTGGTGCTCGCTCCGGAAGCGCGCAACCGTGTCGGCCCGATCGGCAGCCTTCAACTGCGTGCCTCCGACGGCAGACTGGTGCGCCTCGGCGACGTGGCGGACGTCGAATTGGCCGGCGGCCGCTACAAGATCCTCCATTCCGGAGGCAGGCGCATTCAGACGGTGACCGCCAACGTGGTGGGCCGGGACATCGAGGACTTCGAGCGCGACGTGCGCGAGCAGCTTGCCAAGGAGGTCCGGCTGGCGCCCGACACCTACGCGGTATTCAGCGGGACCGCGCGAGCGCAAAAGCAAGCGCGAGAGGATCTCGTCGTGCACTCGGTAGTGGCTTGCATCGGCATCTTCCTCCTGCTCTACATCGCGTTCAACAACCTGCGCAACCTCGCCATCACCTTCCTCAACCTGCCGTTTGCCCTGATCGGTGGAGTCTGTGCGGTGCTCGCCACAGGAGGCTGGCTGTCGCTCGGGTCCCTGGTGGGGTTTGTGACGCTGTTCGGCATCACGCTGCGCAATTCGATCATGCTCGTGTCCCACTACCAGTATCTGGTGCGGGTGGAAAGCCTGCCTTGGAACACGGAGACGATGCTGAGGGGCGCAGGGGAGCGACTGCCGTCGATCCTGATGACCGCGCTCGTCACCGCGCTCGGGCTGTTGCCGCTTGCGCTGGGCTCGGGCGAACCGGGCCGAGAGATCGAAGGCCCGATGGCCACCATCATCGTCGGCGGGCTGGTCACCTCCACGCTCCTCAACCTGCTGATCCTGCCGACGATCCTGCTGCATTTCGGGCGCTTCGCGGCGCAGCGCCGCGGCGCGGAGGCCTGAATTCCTCGGGCATAGGACTGCTGTCCCGCGGGGCTCCGAGCGCTCGTCGGAGGCAGGACGAACACCGTGACCTCCGCGGTCCCGGTCAGGAGTTTGGCACCGGTGGCGGGATGCTTCGGCTACAGGCCGTGCGGACGGCCAACACCGGATCTGCCGGACGGCGCGGTCGCCAGCATTCGCCACCGCGGGCCCGGCATCACGCGTCCTCGACCAGGAACAGCAAGGCGTTGTCGGACAAGGCGCGCGCTTTGTGCTTTCCGGACTCGCCGGCCGGGATGTACAGTCCATCGCCGGGCGCATAGCGCAGGACGCGGCCGCCGAAGTCGATCTCCAACTCGCCGGACAGCAGCACGCCGATGTGACCCTTGCGGCACCAGTCGGCTTCGACGAACTCGCGGGTGAACTCGAGCAGCCGTATGCGCTTGTCGTCGCGCTCGACGGCTTTGAAGCGGGCTCCCGGCGCCGCCGAGATCCAGTTCAGCGCCGCGAACGAAAGCTTGAAATCTTCGCTGTTCACGGGTTGGAGGGCCCGACCATCTGTTCGGGCTTCACCCAAGCGTCGAACTGCTCGGCGCTCACATGACCGAGAGCCAGCGCCGCTTCTCGCAAGGTCGTGCCTTCGTGATGCGCACGCTTCGCGATCTGCGCCGCCTTGTCATAGCCGATGTGCGGCGCAAGCGCAGTGACCAGCATCAGCGAGTTGCGCACCAGCGCGTCGATGCGCGCCGGATCGGCCTGGATCCCATCGGCGCAGTGGCGCGTGAAGCTCGCTGCGCCGTCGGCGAGCAGCCGCACGCTTTGCAGGAAGTCGTATGCGATGAGCGGCTTGTAGACGTTGAGCTCGAAGTTGCCCGACGCGCCCCCGAAGTTGATTGCCACATCGTTGCCCATGACCTGGCAGCACACCATGGTGAGCGCTTCGGACTGGGTCGGATTGACTTTGCCCGGCATGATCGAGCTTCCCGGCTCGTTCTCGGGCAGCCGCAGCTCTCCCAGTCCGGAGCGCGGGCCCGAGGCCAGCCAGCGCACGTCGTTGGCGATCTTCATCAGAGCGGCGGCGAGGCTCTTGAGCGCGCCATGTGCGAACACGATCGCATCGTGCGCCGCCAGCGCCGCGAACTTGTTGGGCGCCGATACGAACGGCAATCCCAGCCGGCGCGTCAGCTCCTCGGCGACGCGCCGGCCGAACTCGGGATGAGAGTTGAGGCCGGTGCCGACCGCCGTGCCGCCGATCGCCAGCTCGTACAAGCCCGGCAGACAGGCCTGCAACTGGGAGATGCCGCGGTCGAGCTGAGAGACATACCCCGAGAACTCCTGGCCTAGCGTGAGAGGGGTCGCATCTTGCAGATGCGTGCGCCCGATCTTGACGATGCCGGCGAAGGCGTGCGACTTGGCGGCGAGCGTGCCGCGCAACGCCTCCAGGCTGGGCACGAGGTCCCGGACCAGGGCGTTCGCCGCGGCCACGTGCATGACCGTGGGGATCACGTCGTTGCTCGACTGGCCGCGGTTCACCTCGTCGTTGGGATGAATCAGGCGCGCAATGCCGCGCGGGCCGCCGAGCAGCTCGCTTGCTCGGTTGGCGAGCACCTCGTTCATGTTCATGTTGGTCTGCGTGCCCGAGCCCGTCTGCCACACGACGAGCGGGAACTCGTCGCCATGCCGGCCTGCGATCACCTCGTCCGCCGCAGCGACAATGGCCTGCGTTTTCTGCGGATCGAGCCAGCCCAAGCCGGCGTTCACGACGGCTGCGGCGCGCTTGACTTCGGCGAGCGCGCGAATGAAATTTTCCGGGAATCGCTCGCCGGAGATGCGGAACAGCTCCAGCGAGCGCTGTGTCTGAGCGCCCCACAACCGGTCGGCCGGGACCGCGATCTCGCCGAAGGAATCGCGTTCGGTGCGTGTATCCGCCATGTCAGGCCTCGCAGGTTATCTCTGGCTTCAGGCCGGCCGCCGTTTCGCCAGGCGGGCGCGAGTCCCCACTATAGGCCAATAGGTGGCGGTCCGGGCCAGGCCGGTCTCGGCGTCACACGGCCTCGCAGCGCTGCAGGGCTGCGAAGCCGCATGAGCCCTGACCGAGAAAGGTCGGTTGCAGCTTCGCCTGAGGCGGACGGCGATCGTGCCGGCCTCGACCGAGGTGCTGCTCTGGGCTTCCTTGAGCCGAATAAGCTGCAGACCAAGGCGGCGCGACCGACTGTTAGACTGGCGAGTCTGACCGATTGCAGGACGACTCAACAGCGCGAAAGGACGACCGCATGCCGACTGTAACCCTGACCCGGGAAAACTTCGAGGACACGGTGAATGGCCATCCGATGGCCGTGGTGGACTTCTGGGCGCCTTGGTGCGCTCCGTGCCGATTCTTTGCTCCGGTATTCGAAGCCGCTGCCGACAAGTATCCGGACGTCCTCTTCGGCAAGGTCAATACGGAGGAGCAGCCGGAGCTGGCCGGCACCTTCGGGATCCGCTCCATTCCCACGCTGATGATCGTGCGGGAAAAGGTCATCCTGTACTCTCAGGCAGGCGCGCTTCCCGCCGCCCAGCTGGAGGCGATCTTGGACAAAGCCATCGCGCTCGACATGCAGGCCGTGCATCGCGAGCTGGCGGAGCAGGAGAACGGCGAGCCGGGCAGCACGCAATGAGTGAGAGGTACGCAAGCTTCCGGGAGTTCTATCCGTTCTACCTCTCGGAGCACAGCGACCGGACCTGCCGGCGCCTGCACTTCGCGGGCAGCTTGCTGGGCCTGTTTTTCCTGGCAGCAACCGTCGCTACGGGTAACCTTTGGTTTCTCCCGGCCGGACTCGCCGTGGGCTACGCGATGGCGTGGATCGGTCACTACTTCTTCGAGAAGAACCGGCCGGCGACATTCCGCTACCCGCTCTACAGCTTTATGGGCGACTGGGAGATGTTCCGCGAGATCGTTCTCGGTCGGATCCCGCTCTAGCGACTCGGCTAAGCCGCAACCGCACGGTGGCGCGCTGACGACGGGTGGAACTGCAGTCCGATGCACAAGCGCCCGCTGGAACCGCCAGCGTGACCCAGACGTGCTGGCGCGACCCATCTTTCCAGTCCACGCTTCGCCTCAGGCTTCCGGCATCCATACCGTCATCGACCCGGCATTGCGATTGGCCCAGAGGTGGTAGGGAATGGCGGTGAGCGCCGCCGTTGTTTCGCGTGGGGCGTCGCTGCGATACAGCTCGCCGCCCCAGTCGGAAGTGTCGAGCGCGGCGCAGTCCGCGACGATCGTCGCGATGCCGTCGAACAAATCGGGGCGGGGGACCAGCCTCAAGTCCGCGGTGCGCGGCAGCCGGAGCTGTTGCATGCGGCGGCCGAGATTGTCGCTCTCCTCCAGACAGTAGACGAGCGGCCCGCGCCTGAGCGCGACTTTGCCCACATCGCTGCGCACGAGCGGATGTGCATACACTCGCTCTGGAGACATGGGAAGATCGAGCATCACCGTATCGCCCTTGCGCCAGAGGCGGCGGATGTCGAGGTAGCCCTTGCGAATCGCGGCGAGATTCACCGGCAGCCCGTTCACCGCAGCGCTCGCCTGCTTGGTCCAGCCGGGGATGCGCAGCTTGAGGCTGAATTCCGCGTCACGCTCGGGATCGAGCGAGATTCTGATCCGACCCGACCACGGGTAGTCGCTGTCTTCCCGGATCGCAACCTTGCGCCCACCGACCTCGACGGTCGTTGCCGTCCCGCCGTACAGGTGCAGCGCGACCGCGTCCTCGCTCTGCGACCAGAAGTAGCCGCCGACCGAGGCGATCAGCCGCGCGATGTTCATGGGACAGCACGGGCATTTGTGCCATTCCCAGCGGACATGGTGCCCGGCGCTCTCGAGCGGGTTCTCGTAGAAGTAGCGTTCGCCGTCGCGCGAGAGGCCGGCGAGCGCGCCGTTGAATAGTGCCAGCTCGAGCACGTCGGCATACCTGGTATCGAGGTCGAGCTGCAGCATGCGCTGCGCCCAGAAGATCAACCCGATCGACGCACAGGTTTCCGCATAGGCGCTGTCGTTGGGCAGGTCGTAGTCCCGGGTGAAGCCCTCATTCGCGGCGGCCGGACCAAGCCCGGCGGTGACGTACATGCGCCTCCCCGTGAGGTCCCGCCACAGGCCTTCGCACGCGCGCTTGAGCGATGTGTCATCGAGCTCGGTGGCGAGCTCCGCCATGGCGGCGTACAAGTACATGGCCCGCACCGCATGTCCGACGACTTTGTCTTGCTCGCGGACCGGCTTGTGGGACAGGTTGTACTCGTAGGTTTTGGCCCAGAACTTCTTCGGGTCATCGCCCCGCGCGGCGGCCTCGGCGTCGAAATAGTGGGGGCTCCTGCCGCGCTCGTCTACGAAATAGGCTGCGAGCTCGAGGTGGTGCCGGTTCGCCGTGACGTGGTAGAGCTTGAGCAGAGCGAGCTCGATCTCGGGATGCCCGCAATAGCCGCGCTTCTGGCTTGGGCCCGTCCCGAATGTCGCATCGATGTGATCGACATAGCGCAGCATCAGGTCGAGCAGACGCCGCCGTCCGGTTGCCTGAAAGTAAGCGATCGCACCTTCGAGCAGATGGCCGGCGCAGTACAGCTCGTGGTTATCGCGCAGATTCGTCCACCGCTTCTCGGGCTCCCGGCCGGCATACCAGCAGTTGAGATACCCATCGGGCATCTGCGCTGTCGAGAGCAGCTCGGTGACCCCGTCGATCTGGGATTCGATGCTCGCGTCGCGCCGGTGCGTGAGGGCGTAGCTCGCGGCCTCGATCCATTTGCCGACGTCCGAATCCCAGAACACCTGCATCGTGAGATTGCGCTGGTCGCGCGGGATGGAAAGCGGCGGCACGGGTTGCGGCAAGGTCAGCGAGTGCAAGATGCCGTGCCGTTCGAGCTGGCGGTACTGGCTCGGGACGGTCCGCGCGAGAACCGTCTCGAGGCGCTCGCGCCAAAAGGGACCGGTGATTGCGACGTGCGAGAACCCGACAGGCGAGTAGGTGCGCACTCTACTTGTCCCTCTCACCGCTCCCGTTCGAGATTGCGCAGCCTGCTCCAGCGGCCGGCTAAGCAAGCAGGGCCCGCCGGACCTCCGGCTCTTCCAGTTTTGCCAGCCACCACTTGAGGCCCTTGCCGACGTCGCGGGCGCGCCACGCGAGGCTCATCCGCGTAACCTTGTCGGTCTCGTCCTCCACGCTCTTGCGGACCAGCCGGCCGGCGGCGAGTGCGGACGCGGCCAGGTTGAGTGGCAGATACCCCACGCCGAGCCCCGCCAGCTGGGCGTCGAGCTTGGACTGCATCGTGGGGACGGTCAGCGTGTCTTGCCCGATGCTCAGCCCGACCGTGCGGGCCGGCAGGCTGCGCGAACTGTCGGCGGCCACCACGATGCGATGCGCCAGGATCTCGGAGGTGCGGATCGGCTCGGGCGCTTGCGCCAGCGGATGCTCGGGTGTGACGGCGAAGACGAACTGCATCTCCCCGAACGGGCGGACTATGGCACCGGCCTCCGGCGGTGCGTCGCTCGGGGCGCCGATCACCAGGTCCGCCCGCCCCGAGAACAGTGCATCCCAGCATCCGCCCAGGATCTCGGCCGAGATCCGCAGCCGCGTCCCGGCGCCTTCCTGGTAAAACGCCCCCACCAGCGGCAGGAGGCGATCGCCGGAGATCAGGTCGTTGTAAGCGATCCGCAGCTCCGTCTCCCAACCCTTGGCCACGCGCTGCACGCGGCATTCCAGATCCGTCGCGGCGCGCAACAGCGCACGTCCTTCGCGCAACAACTCCTCGCCGGCGCGTGTGAGGCGGGCGCGATGGCCGCTGCGGTCGAAGAGCTGGACATCGAGGTCCTGCTCGAGCTTCTGCACGGTATAGGTGATGGCCGACGGGACCCGGTGCAGCTCTTCGGCGGCGGCCGCGAAGCTGCCCTTGCGAGCGATTGCATCCATCACCGTCAGCGCATCCAGAGAAAGCTTGGTGACAGGCACGGCGGAAGTCCTTTTCGGAACGCGGCGTCTAGTTTTGCCGGCCTAGAGGCCGAAAAACTGCGTTACAATGAATGTTTTCACTCTATACGTCCGCCAGAGCCTGCCCGACGCGGCCACGGCGAGCGGGCGGACGGACCGGCCAACCTGGACGAGGGGTTCCATCGGTGAGTTCGAGTTTGCGTACTGTAGCGCTCCTGGCTGGCGCGGTCATCGCGGCGGTCGCGGCCGGTTGTGCCAAGAAGGAGGACGCCGCGCCGGCCAAAGCAACCGAGGCGGCGAAGCCCGTCACCAGCGCCGCCCCCGCAGCGGGACCGGCTCCTGCTGCCGCCAAGCCGATGGGGCTTCCGGTGAAGGCGGTCCCGGTGTCCATCCAGAAGGTAGATTCCGAGGTATCCGCCGTAGGTTCACTCATCGCGGCCGAGTCGGTGGTGATCCGCCCCGAGATCGCGGGTCGGGTGGTCGACCTGCACTTCCAGGAAGGCCAGGTGGTGCAGAAGGGTGCCAAGCTCGTCTCGCTGGATCCGTCGGAATATCAGGCCCAGTTGGCGGCGACGGCGGCGGATGCCAAGACCGAGACCCAGCGCTACGAACGGGCGAAGGAGTTGCTGGACCAGAAGTTCATCAGCCAGGAGGCACTCGACGTGGCCAAGGGCAACATGGACCGGGCGCTCGCCAAGAGGCAGCAAGACGAGGTCCTGTTGTCCAAGACGACGATCGTCGCACCGTTCGCCGGGATGCTGGGGCTGCGCCAGGTCAGCCCCGGGGCCTACGTGAAGGCCGGCGACGACGTGGTCCGGCTCGAGAACATCTCCTATCTCAAGCTCGATTTCCGGGTGCCGGAGATGTATCTGTCCCGGCTCAAGCCCGGGCAGGAGGTGTCGATCGCCGTGGATGCGTTTCCCAAGGAGACGTTCAAGGGGCGGATCTACGCGCTGGAGCCCTCGGTCGACGAGAAGACGCGCACCATCGTGGCGCGCGCCCAGATCCCCAACGCCCAGAGCAAGTTGCGCCCCGGGATGTTCGCCCGCGTGAACGTGCTGCTCGAAACCCGTCCCAACGCGATCGTGATTCCCGAGCAGGCGATCTGGCCGCAGGGGCGCGAGTCCTTCGTCTTTCGTGTCGTGGATGGCAAGGCATCGCTTACCAAGATCGAGCTGGGCGTGCGCCGGCCCGGCGACGTCGAAGTGATCCATGGCCTGGCGTCCAACGACGTCGTGGTCACTGACGGGCAGATCAAGCTCAAGGACGGGGCGCCCGTCATGGTCCTCCCCAATGCACCGCCCGCCGCGGCCGCGGCTCCGCCGGCGACGAAGGCCGGCGGTTGACGCGCTCGCCCGCTACGGCGTGAGGTTCGTACGCCAGAGGTCTCTCCAATAGCATCCACGATGCCAGCGGCGATGAGAAGGGGTCGTTTCCGACTCCCGCAGCTTGCAGCAAACGCGCCGCGCGCCCGGCTTGAGGCGAGCGCGATCAGCGCCTAGACCCACGAGGACATCGTCATGGTTCTATCCGACATCTCCATTCGGCGTCCCGTACTGGCCACGGTGATGAGCCTGCTCATCGTGCTGGTGGGAGCCATCTGCATCACGCGCATGGCGGTGCGGGAATATCCGAACATCGACCCTCCGGTGGTCTCGGTGCGCACCGTCTACAAGGGCGCCACCGCGCAGGTGATGGAGAGCGCCATCACGCAGCCGCTGGAAGACTCCCTCTCCGGCATCGAAGGCATCAAGACCATCAAGTCGCAAAGCCGCGAAGAGGTGAGCCAGATCACCATCACCTTCTTCACCGAGCGCGACGTCGATGCGGCCGCCGCCGACGTTCGCGACCGGGTCGCGCGCATCCGCAAGCAGCTGCCCCAAGCTTCCGACGAGCCGGTGGTGTCGAAGATCGAGGCCGATGCGCAACCGATCCTATGGATCGCCGTCTCCAGCGACCGCAACACGCCGATGGAGCTCACCGACTACGCGGACCGCTATCTGACCGATCCGCTCAAGGCGCTCCCAGGGGTTTCCGCCGTGATCATCGGCGGCGAGCGCAAGTATTCCATGCGGGTGTGGCTGGATCGCGAGCGCCTCGCGGCGCAGGGTCTCACCACGCAAGACGTCGAGGACGCGCTCAACAGCCAGAACCTCGACTCGCCCGGCGGGCGCATCGAGAGCACGCAGCGCGAGTTCACAGTCCAGGCTCGCACCGATCTTCGCTCTCCCGAGGAATTCGACAACATGGTCATCCGCGAGGTCAACGGGTATCCCGTGCGCCTCAAGGATGTGGGCTACGCAGCGCCCGGTCCCTACGAGAATCGCAAGATCGTGCGCGTCGGCGGCAACGAGGCGCTCGGCTTGGGCGTAGTCAAGCAGTCCACGGCCAATACGCTCGAGGTGGCGCGCAGCGTCAAGGCGCTGCTTCCGAGATTGCAGGCTACATTGCCGCCGGGAATGAAGATGTGGGTGGCGGTGGACACTTCGCTCTTCATCGAAGCCTCCATCCGCGCCGTCCGCAACACGATCCTCGAGGCGATCCTACTGGTGGTGCTGGTCAACTTCTTCTTCCTCCGGGAGTGGCGTGCAACGCTGGTGCCGGCGGTCGCGATCCCGGTGTCGATCATCGGGCACTTCACGTTCCTCAAGCTCATGGGCTTCTCGATCAACACGCTGACGCTGCTCGGCGTGGTGCTCTCGATCGGCCTGGTGGTCGATGATGCCATCGTGATGCTGGAGAACATCCATCGCCACATCGAAGAGGGAATCCCGCCGATGAAGGCGGCGTTGATGGGCAGCCGCGAGATCGGCTTCGCGGTGATCGCGATGACCGTGACGGTTGCGGCGGTGTTCACGCCGCTGTCGTTCATGACGGGCAACACGGGCAAGCTGTTCACCGAGTTCGCGCTCACGGTGGCCACTTCGGTGATCGTGTCGGGCTGGGTGGCGCTCACGCTCACCCCGATGATGAGCTCCAAGATCCTCAAGGCCGAGCACGGGTGGGTGTACCGCAAGACCGAGTGGTTCTTTCAGGGCTTGACCAATGGGTATCGGCGCGCGCTACGTGCAACTCTGCAGGTGCGCTGGGTCGTCGGCATCGTGTTCGTGTTGTCCCTGGGCGCGATGGCATGGCTGTACATGCAGTTGAAGGACGAGCTGTCTCCGGTCGAGGACCGCAGCATCTTCCTCGCCTTCGTGATTACGCCCGAGGGCTCCACCATGCAGTACACCGACAGCTATATGCACGCGGTGGAAGGCCTAGCCAAGAACATCCCGGAGATCGACACGATGTTCGCCGTGGTGGCGCCGGGCCTGGATCGGCCGAACCCCGTGAACCTGGGCATCGCCTTCGCGGTGCTCAAGCCGTGGGACGAGCGCAAGCGCACCCAGCAGCAGATCACCAAGGAGCTCACGCCGAAGCTGTTCGGCGCGCTGCCCGGAGCGATCTCGTTTGCGCTGAATCCTCCGTCGCTCGGACAAGGGTTCCTGGACAAGCAGGTCCAGTACGTGATCTACGGGAATACCTATGAGGAGCTGCAAGGCAACGTCAACAAGGTGCTGGCCAAGCTCAGCCAGTACAAAGGCATCACCGGGCTGGACACGGACCTCAAGCTCAACAAGCCGCAGCTCGCCGTGCATATCGACCGCGACAAGGCGGCCGCTCTCGGCGTGTCGATGGAAGCCATCGGCCACACTCTGGAAACCTTGCTCGGGGGCCGCGACACCACGCGCTACAAGCACGAGGGCAAGCAGTACGACGTCGTCGTCGAGATGGAAGACGACAAGCGCCGCCAGCCGAGCGATCTCACTTCGATCTACGTGCGCAGCGCGAGCGGCGACCTGGTGCAGCTCTCGAACCTAGTGGCGCTCGAGGAGACCGTCGCGCCCAAGGAGCTGAACCACTTCAACAAGCTGCGCGCCGCCATCATCAACGGCAACCCGGCGCCGGGAACCAGCTTAGGCCAGGTGGTCGACTACATGGACGAGCTGGTCAAGAGCGAGCTCCCGTCTACGACCCGCACGGATCTGGACGGGCCATCGCGGGAGTTCCGCGAAGCGGGCGGCCAGCTGTGGTTCACCTTGCTGCTGGCGCTGGTGTTCATCTATCTAGTGCTTTCAGCCCTGTACGAGAGCTTCGTCGGCCCCTTCGTGATCATGTTCACCGTGCCGCTGGCGTTCACGGGCGCATTGCTCACGATGTGGATCAACTACAAGATGGACCACGGCGGCACACTCAATGTGTACAGCAAAATCGGGCTGGTGATGCTGGTCGGGCTGATCACCAAGCACGGCATCCTGATCGTCGAGTTCGCGAACCAGCTCCGAACCAAAGGGATGGAGAAGATGGAAGCCGTGGTCGAGGCGGCAACCCTGCGCTTGCGCCCGATCCTGATGACTACCGCCGCCATGGTCCTGGGCGCGATCCCGCTGGCATTCGCGACCGGGGCCGGCTCGGAGTCGCGGCAGGCGATCGGTTGGGTCGTGGTGGGTGGCCTGCTGCTGGGGACCCTGCTTACGCTGTTCGTGATCCCGACCGTCTACTCGGTGATCGTGCGCAGGGTGCACCTGCCGCATCTCGAGGACGAAGAGGCCATCATGCTGCCGCCCGGCCGCGGCGCCGGTGTGACATCCGGCCCGCATCAGAGGCACGAACACTAGGACGGCAGGTGAAGGAGTGAAGGGTGAGTAGTGAAGGGTGATCCCCCTCACCCCATCCCTCTCCCCCGACCGGGGAGAGGGAGCGTACCGTTAGGGGTCTGCTCCTTCACTCACTTACCTTTCCGCTTCTTCACCTGGTCACCCTTTCACTCTTCACCCTTCACCCTTCACTCCAGCACCGCCTCCCCGCGGCGCCCAGCCGATGACCGCGTCCGCCACTTGGCGTACACCTACCGTAGTGCTCGTCTGCGGCGCGGTGATCCTCACGCTTGCTCTGGGGACGCGGCAGACGCTGGGACTGTTTCTGCAGCCGATGAGCGCGGATCTCGGCTGGGGCCGCAGCAACTATGCGCTGGCGATGGCGCTGTCGAATCTGATCTGGGGACTGGTGCAACCGCTCTTTGGTGCCTGGGCCGACAAGCGGGGTGCGGCGCGCGTTGTGGCGCTTTCCGCGCTCGTGTATGCGGCTGGCCTGGCGCTGATGCCGTTGGCGACCACGCCGCTGATGCTGGATTTCAGCGCAGGACTGCTGCTCGGACTCGGTCTCAGCGGCGTCAGCTTCGGCGTGATCCTTGGCGTGATCGCACGCGCGTTCCCGCTCGAGCGGCGCAGCCTGGCGCTAGGGATCGCTTCCGCCGGGGGTTCGTTCGGCCAGTTTCTGATGCTGCCCTTCGGGCAGCTCCTCATCTCGAGCTTCGGCTGGAAGCTCGCGCTCACGGCGTTGGGGGGAACGGTCCTGGCGTGTGTCCCGCTCGCGGCCGCCATGGTCGAGCGCGGCCGGGTCACGAGCGCACCGCACGCGGGACATCAGTCGCTCGCCGCGGCGCTCGGCGAAGCGGGAGGACATGCCGGCTTCTGGTATCTGACGGCCGGCTTCTTCGTGTGCGGGTTCCAGGTCGCGTTCATCCAGGTGCATCTGCCCGCATACCTTCTCGACCTGAAGCTCCCACCGGCGGTGGGCGCCGCTGCACTGGCGCTGATCGGCCTGTTCAATGTCGCCGGCTCCTTCGCCGCGGGTTACCTCGGGGGGCGTCATAGCAAGAAGTATCTGTTGTCTTCGATCTACTTGCTGCGCGCAGCGATCATCGCGGTGTTCCTTTGGCTGCCCGTGACCCCGCTGTCCGTTTACCTGTTCGCAGGAGGGATCGGGTTCCTTTGGCTCGGGACCGTTCCGCTCACCAACGGCCTGGTGGGCCAGATCTTCGGCGTGCGCTTCCTCTCCACCTTGTTCGGCATCGTGTTCCTCAGTCATCAGATCGGCAGTTTCATCGGCGTCTGGCTGGGCGGCTACTTGTTCGACCACACAGGCTCTTACACGCCGGTGTGGCTGTGTGCCATCGCACTGGGCGTGCTGGCCGCGATTCTCAACCTCCCCATCGATGAACGGCCGTTGACTCGCGTAAGCGGCCAGGCGGCGGCGTGATCTCCGCGGGGTGGCGCAGCGCCGTGTGGTGGGTTGCCATCGCTGTGCTATGCGCGTTGCTCGCGTTCTGGGCGTTCCGCAGCTATCTGAACCCGGGCGCCCTAATCGATTTCGCAAACTCCCGCCTGTGCTGACCCCTGGCCGTCCGGGCGCCGGACGATTGTGCGCTTCGCCGTTCTGACGAGACGCCCAAGCGCTCGGCTGGCCTCTTCGGGGAGCGTAGCCCCGACCCGAAATCCTTCAGTTTCTTCGAACAGTCGACTCGAAAACTTCCGCTAGGAAACGCCCGCAACGACTCCTATATTGAGTTGAGTCGTTCACATTGACTGGCCAACTTGAGACGGGAGGCACCGCTGTCATGATCGCCCTGCGCAGAGCCGAGGACCGAGGACACGCCAACCATGGCTGGCTCGATAGCTATCACACGTTTTCGTTCGCCGGCTATTACGATCCGGACGAGATGGGGTATGGCAGCCTGCGCGTGATCAACGAGGACCGGGTGGCGCCCGGAATGGGCTTCGGGACGCATCCGCATCGCGACATGGAGATCATCAGCTATGTGTTGGACGGCGCGCTCCAGCACCGGGACAGTATGGGAACGGGCTCGGTGATCCGACCGGGCGATGTGCAGCGTATGACGGCGGGGACCGGGGTGCTCCACAGCGAATTCAACGCCTCGTCCCGTGATCCGGTGCATTTCCTCCAGATCTGGATCGAGCCCGACCGGGTCGGAATCGCGCCGGGCTACGAGCAGAAGAACTTTCCGGCCGAGGAAAAGCGCGCGCAACTGCGTCTCATCGCTTCTCCTGACGGGGCGGATGGCTCGGTGCGGGTCCATCAAGATGCGAAGCTGTACGCCGCGCTGCTCGAGGGTGATCAACACGTGACGTACGCGCTGCCCGAGGGTCGCAAAGCATACCTCCACGTGGTACGCGGGCAAGTGCAGCTCAACGGACAGGTGCTTCGCACCGGCGACGGCGCGAAGATCGAGGGCGAGCGCGAGCTGCAGCTCTCGGATGGAAACGACAGCGAAGTGCTGTTGTTCGACATGGCGTAGCGCTTGCGCTCGCCTCAATGTCATGGCGTAGCGCTCGCGTCAGTGTCACGGCGTAGCGCTTGCGCTCGTTGAAACGCTCCCGGGTGTGAATCCCCGGTTCGGCTCTGGATTGGGTGCATGAGCGGATACCTGCTCAACGGTCGCTGGCATACCGGCTGGTACGACACGAGCCACAGCGGCGGCGAGTTCCAGCGCAGCGAATCGCAGTTTCGGCGTTGGCTGACAGCGGACGGCTCGAGCGGCTTACGGGCGGAGCCGGGCCGCTACCATCTGTACGTCTCACTCGCCTGTCCGTGGGCCCATCGCACGCTGATCCTGCGCAGGCTCAAGGCCTTGGAGGACGTCGTCGGCGTATCTGTCGTGGACCCCGTGATGCACGACAACGGCTGGGAGTTCAGCAACGGTCCCGGATGCGTTCCCGACAGCGTCAACGGATTCCGCTACCTCCACCAGCTTTACACGGCGGCGGCTGCGAATTACAGCGGCCGTGTCACCGTACCCGTGCTGTGGGACAAGAAGAGCGCGACCATCGTCAACAACGAATCGGCCGAGATCCTCCGCATGTTCAACTCGGCCTTCGATGCGTATGCCGCGGTCAAGACGGACTATTATCCGCGCCCACTGCGCGCTCAGATCGATGAGGTCAATGAGTTCATCTATCGCGACGTCAACAACGGGGTATACCGCTGCGGGTTCGCCGGCTCACAAGCCGCGTACGAGCGCGCGTTCGACGCTCTGTTCGCGGCGCTGGATTGGATCGAGCGGCGCCTCGAGCGCGCGCCTTATCTCGTGGGCGAAGCCATCACCGAAGCGGACTGGCGCCTGTTCACCACGCTGGTGCGCTTCGACGCCGTGTACTATCTGCACTTCAAGTGCAACCTGCGCCGGGTCGCTGATTACCCCCGGCTGTCACGCTATGTGCGCGAGCTCTACCGCGTCCCGGGTGTCGCTGCTACGGTAGACATGGACCACATCAAGCGGCACTACTACATGAGCCACCGGCATCTGAACCCTTCCGGCATCGTGCCCAAGGGTCCGGTGCTGGAGTTCGAGCAGAGCTGACTTCGCAGATCCACAACAACTCTGACCAGGAGGAGCTATGGCTACCAAGGTGCAGGTCGTCTTCTACAGCATGTACGGGCATCTGTACAAAATGGCCGAGGCCGTCGCGGCCGGTGCCCGCGAGGTGCAGGGCGCCGAGGTGTCGTTGTATCAAGTGCCCGAGCTGGTACCCGACGACGTGCTCGCGAAGAGCGGGGCGAAGGCGGCGCGCCAGGCGTTCGCCCATGTCCCGGTGATCCAGGTCGACCAGCTCGCGGAGGCCGACGCGATCGTGTTCGGCGCGCCCACGCGCTTCGGGAACATGGCTGCGCAGATGCGCAACTTCCTCGACCAGACCGGCGGCTTGTGGATGAAGGGCGCGCTGGTGGGAAAAGTCGGCAGCGTATTCACCAGCACCGCGACTCAGCACGGCGGGCAGGAGACCACCATCACGAGCTTCCACAGCACCCTGCTGCACCTCGGGTTCATCATCGTCGGGGTTCCCTACTCGGAGCAAAGGCTGCTGAACATGAACGAGATCACCGGCGGCAGCCCGTACGGCGCCAGCACGCTGACCGGCGGAGACGGTTCACGGCAGCCGAGCGAGAACGAGCTCGCCATCGCGCGCTTTCAGGGCCGTCATGTCGCGAGCATCGCCGCGCAGCTCAAGCGAGGCGCCGTGAGCTGAGAGCTCCGGAGCCGAAGTCGGAGATCGATTGCGAGGGAGGAAGAGCATCGTGAAGCTTCCAGGACCCGATCACCCCATCACCATCGGCCGCAATCCTCGGCGCGTTCGTGTCGTCTTCAACGGGCACGTTGTGGCGGATACGACCAATGCGCTCACGCTGAAGGAGTCGACGCTCGCGCCGGTCCAATACATCCCGCGCGCCGATGCCCGCATGGAGTTCTTTCAGCGCAGCAGCCATGCGAGCCATTGCCCATACAAGGGCGACGCGGCGTACTTCAGCCTGCGTGTGGGCGATCGGGTCTCCGCAAACGCGGTGTGGACCTATGAGCACCCGTACCCCGCGATGGTCCAGATCGCCGGCCGCCTCGCCTTTTACCGCGAACGCGTCGACGCTGTAGAAGAGAGTGATGCAGGGCCTGAATCGTCCTGACCGACGTTCGACCGCGAACAACCACGCAACCGGGAACGATCGAAGCCTGTATACGGCCAACCTTCAGCGTCCGACGCTGCCGTCGTACTTGCAAGCGGGCGAAGCGATTGACTGCGGCAACGCGATCCGTTCCGACGGCGTGCATCATTGCGCGGCCAGTCGGATGGAGCGCAGTGTAACCGTCGCCACGGGTGCCTTTGCCCGAGCCGGGCAGGCTGACAGCCGACGTTCAAACCTGGTCTTCTCCGAAGAAGGCCAGTAGCTGCTCGACCACCCACTGCGGACGCTCTTCCGGTATCCAATGACCGCAGTTCTCGACCACTCCGCCGCGCACGTCGGTTGCGACGCGCCGCCACGATTCGATGGCTGACATGCCCCGTCCGCGACCGTGCGCTCCGCCGAAGCACAGCACCGGCATCTGCAGCTCCCCCTGCGCGATGAACCCCTCGTTATCGACCACGTCCTGGCGCATGGCCCGATAGAAATTGAAGCCGGCGCGCATCGCTCCTGGCTGGCGATAGGCGCGCAAGTATTCGCGCTGAGCTTCCTCCGAGATGGCGTCAGGCCGCGCGCCCCAGGTGCGGTAGAAGAAGCCTAGGTAAACCTCTTCCCGGTCCGCGGTCAGCGCCTCGGGAAGATCGGCTTCCCAGTGAAGGCCGTGGTGCCAGCGATTGTTGAAGAAGATCGGCGTCCCGTCTCCAGGGACCGGCACGTCGAAGATCGCGACGCGGCGAACGGCTTCGCGATGCTGCGCGGCCAAGGCGAAGGCAGTCGGCCCGCCCCAATCGTGGCCGACCACGAATAGCCGCTGCTCGTGCAGGACATCGTGTGCCAGGCGCCAGATGTCCTCTGCGAGAGTTTTCTTGTCGTAACCGTCCGCGGGCCGCGACGAGTCACCGAGCCCACGAAGATCTGGCGCAATGACCTTGTAGCGCGCTGCTAAGCCCGGGATGACATCTCGCCACATGTACCACGTCTGCGGCCAGCCGTGCAACAGGACGACCGCGGGCCCTTGACCCGCCGTGACGTAGTGCAAGGTCACATCGCCGAGATCGGCGTGGGCATGCTGGAGCGATTGGGGCAGAGGCATTGTTCGAATGTACGCGGTCGCCTACCTCGTGAACACATGGTACTCCGGAAGTTCAGGCGCCACGAACCGCTCCGTGTCTTTCCATCTGTGTGGCCATCGGTGAGCGGTGGGAGATCCCACCGCGGAGGCTGCCCTGGCCGCGCTAACCGCGGTAGCGCAGCGCATCGACCAGCAGCGCAAACGCCGGTGAAGCCTGACGGCGGCTCGGGTAGTAGAGGTGATAGCCCGAGTATGGCAGGCACCAGTCCTCGAGCACGCGCTTGAGGCGACCCTGGGAAAGATAGGGCTGCGCAAGGTCCTCGGGCACGTAGGCCAAGCCGAATCCCGCCAGCGCAGCGTGGAGCATCTGGAACGTGCCGTTGAGGACGAGCTGGCCGTCCACTCGCACCCGCAGTTCCCGGCCGCCTTTTTCGAACTCCCAGGCGTACAACCCGCCATGAGTCGGCAGCCGCAGATTGATGCAGTTATGGCCGGTCAAGTCCTGCGGCTTCCTCGGCGGTGATCGCTCCGCGAAATAGGACGGGGCGCCGACGACGGCGATCCGCATGTCGGGTCCGATGCGGACCGCGATCATGTCCTTCGCCACCTGCTCTCCGGACCGCACGCCAGCGTCATAACGCTGGGCGGCGATATCGCTCAGGCCGTAGTCGATGACGACCTCGACCTTGATGTCCGGATATTCCGGCAGGAATTGCGCGAGTTTCGGCAACAGGATCGTGTCCGCCGCGTAGTCCGTGGCCGTGATCCGGACGGTGCCGGCGGGCCTCTCGCGGAGCTCGCTTAGGGCCTCGAGCTCGGCTTCGATCTCCTCGAAGCGCGGGCCCACCCTCTGGAGCAGACGCTCACCCGCCTCGGTGGGCGAAACGCTCCGCGTCGTTCGGGTGAGCAGCCGGAGGCCCAGTCTCGCCTCGAGCCCTCGAATGGTGTGACTCAACGCCGATTGCGACACTCCGAGCTTTGCGGCCGCCTTGGTGAAGCTGCGCTCCCGAGCCACCGCGAGAAAGGCGAGAAGGTCGTTGGCGATTTCGCGCTGCATTGATGAAGATGCCTCATAGGTCCATGCGGATTCTACCGTCTAATCATCCGACACCGCCGCTGCTAGAGTGTCACCGTCAGCAATCGCGGGACCAGCGAGCGCTGCGATCAGGCAAGGAGCCACTGGCGATCGTGGCCGCGGTATTCATGGCGTACCTCGTCATCGGTCTGGCGATGCCGGTGCTCCCGCTTCATGCGCAGCAGGGCCTGGGCCTTGGCACCTTCACAGTGGGGCGTCTGATCTTCGGTCGCTCGCCCGACAGAACTGGCGGTGCTTTGTGCCGCGGCCGTCGCAGTGTAGTTCTTGTCCGCGCATGCCCTCACCGTATGATTTTCTTGGATCCCGAGGTTCCTGGACGTTGAGCGCGATGAAGTGCACGGCCGGGATGAAAGGAGCCCGAAATGAAACCCGTGGCTGCGACGCTCGTGCTGTGTCTAATTGGTGTTTCGGCAACCCTCCGAGGAGAGCAAATGAAGGCTGAGCCAGGATCGAAAGCAACGCTGACGCTTGACGACGTTCGGATGGTTGCCCCCGCTCTCGAGAAGTACACGCGAGGTCTTGTTCTCGGCGAAATATGGAAACGCCCTGGTCTTTCGCCGCGGGACCGCAGCATCGTTACGCTCGCCGTCCTGATTACGCGCAATCAGACGATCGACATGCCGTACTACTTGCGGCTCGCGCTGGATAATGGGCTCAAGCCGCGTGAGATTTCCGAGATGATCACTCATCTCGCGTTCTACTCCGGGTGGGAGAACGCGGTGGCGGCGGTCGCCGCGGCCAAAGACGTGTTCGCGCAGCGTGGCATCCAGGCCGATGAGCTGTCGGCCGCGTCACCTAAGCTGCTTCCGCTCAACGAGGCGGCTGAGGCGCAACGCGCGTCGAGGAACGAACAGCAGTTCGGCGCCGTGGCGCCCGGAGTCCTTCAGTACACGACCGACGTGCTGTTCCGCGACCTGTGGCTGCGTCCGGATCTCGCCCCTCGAGATCGTAGCCTAGTGACTGTCAGCGCCTTGGTGGCGTCGGGTCAGGTCGCGCAGATGCCCTACCACCTCAACCGGGCGATGGATAACGGGCTGACGCAGGCGGAAGCCTCCGAAGTATTCACGCAGCTCGCCTTCTACACGGGCTGGCCAAACGTCTTCTCGGCGTTGCCCGTAGCGAAGGAGGTCTTCGAGAAGCGCCGTTGACGTATTCATGCAGCTCACTCGATCGGGAGAAGTCAAGGAGTCAACCAATGGAACTTAGACGCAACGGCTCGCAGCCCTCCGCGCGAGGGCAAGAGGAATATTTCACCGGTACGGTACGGATCGATCGGCTGTTCAAGGCGCCGGGACCGGCACGCGCGAGCGGCTCGTATGTCACGTTTGAGCCCTGCTCGCGCAGCAATTGGCACACGCATCCGCTCGGTCAGACTCTCATCGTGACGGCGGGGTGCGGTTACGTGCAGAGCTGGGGTGGCCCGATCAGGGTGATCCGGCCCGGCGATGTGGTCTGGTGTCCACCAGGAGAAAAACATTGGCATGGCGCCGCGCCGACTACCGCGATGACGCACATCGCCATCCAGGAAGAGCTGAACGGGAAAGTCGTCGACTGGATGGAGAAGGTCAGCGACGAACAGTATAGCGGCCCGCGTGAAGACTGACGTACAAGCCGTTCCCGAATCCAACGTAGAGTTCGTTCGAGAAGCAAGGAGATCCCCATGCGAGGAACCGTCCTGTACGCGCCGGGCGATGTGCGCTTCGAGGAGCGCGACGACCCGAAGATCCTCAAGCCGACCGATGCGATCATCAGGATCGCGGCCACGTGCGTATGCGGGTCGGACTTGTGGCCCTACCGGGGCGCCAACCCGGTGACGCAGCCGACGCCCATGGGCCATGAGTATTGCGGCATGGTCGAACAAGTCGGCAGCGCGGTCGGCTCGGTCAAGCCCGGGCAGTTCGTCATCGGTTCGTTCTTCGCGTCCGATAACACCTGTCCCAACTGCCGGGCCGGGTACCAGTCGGGCTGCCAGCACGCCGAGTTCGTCGGGGGTGCGCAGGCCCCCATCCTGCGCGTGCCACTTGCGGACGGCACGCTGGTGACCACCCCGGATGCTCCTCCTGACGACCTGATCCCGAACCTGTTGGCACTCTCCGATGTCATGGGCACCGGCTGGTTCGCTGCCGAAGCCGCCAATGTGAAGCCCGGCAGGACCGTCGCGGTTGTAGGTGACGGCGCGGTCGGCCTGCTCGGTATTCTCTCTGCCAAGCTGATGGGTGCCGAGCGCATCATCGCGATGAGCCGTCACGAGTCGCGGCAGAAGCTCGCCCGCGAGTTCGGCGCAACCGACATCGTGACCGAGCGCGGTGACGAGGGCGTGGCCCGCATCAAGGAGCTCACCGGCGGAATCGGCGCTGACTCGGTACTGGAGTGCGTCGGCACCCAGGAATCGATGCTGCAGGCGATCCGTTCCACCCGCCAAGGCGGCTACGTGGGTTACGTAGGCGTCCCGCATGGGGTCGAGCTCGACGGCCAGCAACTGTTCTACGCGCACGTGCACCTGCATGGCGGCCCCGCGCCGGTGCGCCGGTTCCTGCCCGAGCTGATCGAGCTGGTCTTCAACCGGACGATCAACCCGGGCAAGGTCTTCGATCTGACGTTGCCCCTCGACCGAGTGGCGGAGGGCTACCGCGCAATGGACGAGCGCCGTGCGGTCAAGACGCTCCTGCGCCCGTAAGGTGCAGCGCGCATCGATGGATGTCGTTGCCACCTGACTGTGCCGGCCGGTGTCGGGACCGAATTTCAAGAAGGATCCGCAATGACCGGATGGGCGAAGGACGAGCTGCGCAGGATCGTCGAGGCCGACGACCTGCACATCGCACCGTTCCGCGACGACGGCGTGACGTACGGTACCCCGACGTGGATCTGGTCGGTTGCGGTGGACGAAGCGCTCTACGTGCGCGCGTACAATGGGCAGAAGTCTCGTTGGTACCAGGCTGCCGTACGGCAGAGAGCGGGGCGGATCATCGCGGCGGGCACGACGAAGGAGGTCACCTTCGAGGCGCTCGAGGGCCCGGGCGACGAGCGCATCGACGACGCCTACCGGACGAAGTACCGTGCCAGCCCGTACCTCGCCTCGATGATCAGCGCACGTGCCCGCTCGGCGACCGTGAAGATCATGCCGCGCGAGGCGAATGCCTGATCGCCGATCAACCCCGGAACGGAAGGATGGGACCATGCCTCATGTCAGCGTCAAGCTCTATCCCGGCAGGTCAGAACAACAGAAGACCCGGCTTGCCGAGCAAATCGTGAAGGACGTTGTCGCTGTGATGAAGTGCGGAGAGGAATCGGTTTCGGTGGCAATCGAGGAAGTCAAACCACAGGATTGGGCGGAGAAGGTCTACAAACCCGAGATCCTCGCCAAGTGGGAGAAGCTGTACAAGCAGCCAGGGTACAACCCACTCGAATGACACGAGCCGGACAGGTTGTATGAGAGGGAACTTGGATTGACACTGTCCTGGGAGAGCACCATGCGAGTCGGCATTCTCGGTTCGGGGTTGATGGGGGGGAAGCTCGGGACGATCCTGGCGCGAGCTGGACACGAGGTGGTATTCAGTTATGCGCGCAATGAGGAGAAGCTCAAACGGCTCGCGCGCGACGCGGGGGGAAAAGCGCGGCACGGCACGCCGCATGAGGCCGCGCAGGAGGCGGAGGCACTATTGCTTGCCGTGCATTGGTCGCGAATAGACGATGTGCTGAAACAGGCAGGCGAGCTCTCAGGGAAGCCGGTCGTAAGCTGCTCGCTTCCGATGAATGACGGCAACACGGAACTCGTCGTAGCGCACAGCTCCTCGGGTGCGGAGGAGCTCGCAAAGAGGATTCCAATGGCTCGGGTCGTCTCGGCCTTCAACACGGTACCGAGCGAAGTGCTGCTCGGCGTCTTCGAGGCCCGGCGCAAGGCCAACAGGCCCAGCCTCGTCTACTGCGGAGATGACTCGGGCAGCAAACGCGTCGCCGCCGGACTGATCCGCGATGCAGGGTTCGAACCCGTGGACGCCGGACCCCTGCGCATCGCCCGGTACAGCGAGCCGTTCGCGCTGCTCGTTGCCCAGCTCGCGTACAAGGGAAAAGGCGGCCCGGAGCTCGCATACCGGTTCGAGCGGTTTGGTTGAGCGAAGAGACGAGGTGACGAGATGTCGGAGTTCGCCGGATGGGATAGCTTCTAAGTGATCGTCGGTTCGGCGGCGGGCGCCCTGATCGGATTGCAGTTCGTCGTCATGACGCTGATCGCCGAGAGGCCGCCACTGCGTGCAGCGGAGGCCGGCGCCGCATTCGCCACGCCGACCATCGTTCATTTCGGCGCCGCGTTGCTTCTGTCAGCGCTCTTACGCGCTCCATGGCAAGCGGTCATGCCGGCCGCAGTTGCTTGGGGTTTCACGGGCCTCAGTGGAGCAGGGTATGTCGGCGTCGTGGCTCGGCGCATGCGAGTGCAGACGACCTACCAGCCGGAGTTCGAAGACTGGTTGTTTCATGCCCTGCTGCCGTTGGTGGCGTACGCGATGCTTGCGATCTCCGCATTCGCGGCTCCCTCGCACCTGTCGGAGGCCTTGTTCGGCGTTGGCGCCGCGGCGCTCCTGCTGCTTTTCATCGGCATTCACAACGCCTGGGACGCGGTCGCCTACCATGTGCTGGTCAACAAGCCGAATGCAAAGGACTGAGCACCGCTTAGAGAACGCAGCGGTTCGGTCTCACACAGCGGCATGCAATGCGATGGTCTGGCACGCGTCCGGCATGCAAGTATCCGCAGCGAACCCCGCCGTCATGATAGGCAGACGCCCGGCCCAGCCTCGAGTGCTCCGGGCGGGTGATCTCGCCAGAGCGGGAAGGCGAACGGCCGCTGGTGGGCAAGGGCTCCAGTCGGCCTATGGCTGAAACTGGCCGACGGGCACGGTCGAGGTCAGGAACGTTTCGATGCAGCCCGTCGGATGAGGTCTGGGCTGCTATACCCGCAAGCGGCAACGCTCGGGATGCATGCGGATGCCGGCCCCGGGGCCTCAGGATGCCCCCGCCTTGTTCGTGAACGAAGAGGCACTCGGTTCGCGTACGCTACCGCAGGGAACCTGCCGCCTCCGCCTTCTGCTCCTCGACTCGCTTCATCGCCCCTCGCTCTCGAAAAACGCGCTCGGTGGCCGCCCGAGGGCGCGCTTGAACATCGCGGAGAAGGCGCTCGCGCTTTCGTAGCCCAGCGCCGCGGCAACCTGCGCCAACGGCGTGCCTCCCGAAACCATCGCCGCGGCATGCGCCAGGCGCACGCGTTGACGCCATTGCCCAAACGTCATGCCCAGCTCCTGCCGGAACAAACGAGCGAGCGTGCGGGGGCTCGCGCCGACACGGGTCGCCCATTCCTCCAGGTTCGAGCCGGCGCCGGGGTCGTCAAGCATGGCGTCGCACAGCGAGCGCAGCCGGCGGTCGAAGGGCAGCGGGAGATCGAGCGAGAGAGTCGGTGCCCGGCGGATCTCCTCGAGCAGCAGCCGCGAGAGCAGCTCGTAGCGCAGCGCTTGGGTTCTCGTATCCGCCGTGGCAAGCGCCTCGATGAGTTCGCGCATGAGGCTCGACACATCGATGACCTCGCAGGTATCGATCGCGCGGGGTGCGACGCTGGCATCGATGTACACCGTACGCAAAGCAACCTCGCCGATCAGGTGCACTTCGTGCTCCACGCACGGTGGCACCCACACGGCACGCGTCGGCGGAACGATCCAACTCGTCTCTCCGGCGCGAAGCCGCACCGCGCCGCGCAGCGTGCAGGCGAGCTGCGCCCAGTCGTGTGCATGCGTCGGCACGTGCTCGTTGGCGGGCAGTGTCCGCACGTTCACCCGTACCGGGTGTTTGCCCGTGGGGGCGATCCGAGGCAGCGGGTCGATGCGCAGGCTTGGCATGATTTCGACAGGAAACGTCCTATTATCGTAATCCAGACAGGCCGGGAGGCGCTAGCATACGCTTCCCTGATTGTTGGGCAATGCATGCATGTTTTCCCTTCTGAAGAATCCGGCCACCCGCGCTGACGCACAGGTCATCGGGGTCGTGGGTATCGCGCACGCGACCTCGCACTTCTTCCACCTCGTGCTGCCGCCGCTTTTCCCGTGGCTGATGCACGACTTCGGGCTCAACTTCACGCAGGTCGGCGCACTGATGACGGTATTTTTCGTCGTCTCGGGCATCGGGCAGGGGCTGTCCGGCTTCGTCGTCGACCGCATCGGTCCGCGCCGCGTGCTGTTGTTCGGCGTCAGCTTCCTGGCGCTCTCCGGGTTCACGCTGGCGACTGCGGGGAGCTACTGGATGCTGGCACTGTCGGCCGCGTTCGCCGGGCTCGGCAACAGCGTGTTCCACCCCGTGGACTTCACCATTCTCAATCGCAAGGTCTCGCACGAGCGGCTGGGCTATGCATTCGCGGTGCATGGGCTGTCGGGCAATCTGGGTTGGGCGGTTGCGCCCGTGACGATGGCGACGATCGCCGGGCTGTTCGACTGGCACCTCGCGGGCTGGGTTGCGGGGCTGGCGGCGAGCGGCGTGTTGGCGCTGCTGATTTCGAAGCGGCGGTTGCTGGACGTGCAGATGAGCGCGGCGACCCATGAGCACACGACGCAGATCCGGCATCGAGCGCACACCTTCGCCTTCCTGCAGTCCCCCGCCGTTTGGATGTGCTTCGCGTTCTTCTTCGTCACCACGCTCGGCATCGGCGCGCTGCAGAGCTTCGGGCCGGCTGCGTTGGGCAAGCTCTACGATCTGTCGCGGGCGGCGGCGGCATCGTCTCTGACGGCTTATCTGCTGGGGGGAGCCGCCGGCACGCTCGCAGGCGGGTTCTTGGCCGCTCGCGGCGGACCGCATGAGCGCGTGATCATGGGCGCGCTAACAGTCTCGGCAATGTGCGCCTTGGCGATGTCGCTCGCTGTCACGCCGGGCTGGAGCGTGTTCGCGCTGATGGCTGTATTCGGCTTCGGCGTCGGACTGGCCGGTCCTTCGCGCGACCTGCTGGTGCGCCAGGCGGCCACAGCCGGATTCGGCAGGGACGCCTACGGGCGCGTCTACGGCTTCGTCTACTCTGGTCTCGATCTCGGCTTCTCCGTCGCCCCGTTCATCTTCGGCCCCTTGATGGATCATGGCCATCTCGTGGCTGTGCTCGTCGGGGTCGGCCTGCTGCAAGTCCTCGCGATCTTCACGGCGATGAACGTCGGCATCCGCGCACGGCTTAGCCGGGGCGTCGCGGCGAGCGCGGGCTGACCACCGATCCCTTCGCCTTCGAAAGCGCGCTGCTAGGCAGCGACGCGCCTCGTCGCATCCGACCGCGGCTCCTCGCACCACTCTAGTCCTGGCCAGCATCTGTCGCAGAACGCGCTTGGCATGCGTCGCGAGGAGGTGGCCGTTCGCGCTAAGCGAGCGTGGTTGCACATGGACCGGATCGCGGATATGCTCCTCGAGTCCAGGTGCCTGAACGCCATTCCGGCGGACAGGATAATCGGGAAGCAGGTGCGCGCTACCATCAGCGGCGAGGTGGCGCAAGTCCTGCACTGCCCCCGCAGCGGTAGGTGGGTGCGGGTGTGTCTTCCATGCCACTGTGACCAAGCTCACGGGAAGGCGACACGCCTCCAGCCCCACGAGTCCGAAGACCGGCCTGGATCATGTGCGGAAACGCCGCGGGTGGCGGTGGCCCAGGACGAACCTCGACTCGGCCCGGCAGTCCCCCGGCGTTCCTCCATGCGACTAGACCGCGTATGCGGCGGGCATGCGCAATCGCAGGGAGCCGGTCACCTTGAGAAACCTTGCCGCGCTGGTGCTGGCTGCGTTGGCCGCAGCCCGTGCGCTCGCGGACGAGCCCGAAGGTGCGAAAGTCGAGCCGGTGGTCGTCACGGCCACCCGCACTCCGGAGCCTCTGTCCAGCGTCATCCAACCCATCGAGCTCATTACCGACCGCCAGATCGACCAGGCCGGGCAGGACACGCTCACCGACCTGCTGCAGCAGCAGGCCAATGTGGAGGTCGCGACCACCGGGGGCTACGGTCAGCCCAGCTCCATCTTCCTGCGCGGCTCGAACAGCAGCCACACCCTGGTGCTGATCGACGGCGTTCGTGTCAACAACGCCGCCGGCGGCGCCGCTCCGTTCGAGAACCTGCCCACACCGCAGTTCGCGCGCGTCGAGCTGGTCCCTGGCCCGTTCAGCGGGCTGTACGGCTCCGATGCGCTGGGCGGTGTGATCCAGATGTTCACCCACCGCTGGCCCGACGCTTCCAGCCTGACCGGTGCCGCCGGCTACGGCACCTATGACACAAGCAACGTCTACGGGGGTGTATCCGCCGGAACCCAAGACACTGGCTTCTCCGTGAACGCCGGCTACTTTCAGAGTCAGGGCTTCTCGGCCACCAATGCCTCTGCGCCGTCGGATACCTTCAATCCCGATAACGACGGTTATCGCAACACGAACGCCGCCGGCAGCCTGGTTCATCGGTTCGCGCCCGACCAGGAGTTGGGGCTCACCGCCTTCTACAGCCAGGGTCACACGCAGTTCGACAGCGGGCCCACCACGAATGACACCAACGATCAGACGATCGGCGTGTATTCGATCTACAGCCGCAACCAGCTGACGTCTTGGTGGAACAGCCTGCTGCGCCTGGGTCTGAGTCAGGACGATTCCAATGTCCAGGGAGCGTTCCCCGGTCAACTGACCTCCACCCAGACGCAAGCGACCTGGCAGAACGATTTCGCCACTGCGGCGGGCACCGTCATCGGCGGCCTCGAATATCTGCGGCAGAACGTGGGCGGAACCACGGCGTTCGCCGTAGATCAGCGCGAGATCTATTCGGTGTTCGCCGGCTACTCGGGACAGATCGGCCGCCACACCCTGTACGGGAGCATACGCAGCGACGACAACAGTCAGTTCGGAGATCACATCACCGGAGCGCTGGGGTACGCCTTCGCGCTCACGCCGGAGGTGAGGCTGCGCGCCAGCGCGGGTAACGCCTTCCACGCTCCCACTTTCGACGACCTCTACTTTCCCGACTTCGGCAATCCCAACCTGCAGCCCGAGAAGGGCACGAGCTGGGAGGTGGGCGCCGACTACCGGACCGGTTCGCACCGGCTCAGCGCCACGTTCTTCGACAACCACATCACGGAGCTCATCGTGTTCGACGCCGCCACTAACGAGCCGCAAAACCTGGCCGCGGCAACCATCCAGGGGCTCGAGCTCGCCTATGACGGCGTGCTGCGCGGCTTCGAGTTGCGCGCCCGCTTCACGCTGCAGGACCCCGTCGACGATGCAACGGGAGACCAGCTACCGCGCCGGGCGAGGATGTTCGGCAACGCGGGCGTCGCACGTAACGTCGGGCCATTCAACGTGGGTGCGGAGGTGGTTGGCGCCAGCTACCGCTACGACTCGATCGACCAAGCCCCGGGCAGCCGCCTGGGTGGTTACGCCCTCCTCAACCTGCTCGCCTCGTACCGGATCAGCCGGGACTGGCGGGTGGATCTGCGCTGGAACAACGTGTTCAACAAGAGCTACGAACTGGCGCAGGGCTACAACACGCCCGGCAGCAATTTTTTCCTGTGGGTCAAGTACGAGCTGCCCCCTGGCGGTGCAAGGGCGCAGTGAGCTGTCCTCGGTCGCGCTCGCGTGACGGCTCACACCTGCCGCTGCGACGGCCGAAAGAGGGCCTCGCCACGCGCTCCGTAAGTCTATTGTAAGACTCCGAGCAGCGCTCCTATCCGGGCAGCCGCGGTGGAGGCAGCTGTCTGCTCATGGCATCGAAGTTGCGGTGTCCGATCGGCGCGAAAACGCCGGCCGGCAGGCGTCGATACAAGGATGAGCCGCCGGCCTCGCAGCGTTCGATGTCGATCGCCGAAGCGCGACGCATCGAACCGGCGATCCCGAGCCCGCAACCACAGGAGAGTTCCCCGTGCAGCGCATTGCCATCCCGATCCTGATGTCTGCCTGGATGCTCCTGGGCGCGTCATCCGCACACGCCCAGGAACCACAACCACCGAACCTGGCGACCCCCCCGCGACTGAGCCTCGCCGATGGCCAGGTGTCCTTCTGGAGACCGGGCGGACAAGATTGGGCGCCGGCGCATGCCAACACACCGCTCGCCGCCGGCGACTCCATCTATACCGGTCCCGGCGCCAACGCGGAGATCCAGGTGGGCGATCGCGCGTATGTGCGCATCGGCGAGTCGACCCAGCTGCAGTTGAGTAGCATCGAGCCCGACTTCGTGCAGTTCAAGGTCACGGCGGGCGAAGCATCTTTGGATCTGCGGCAACTCGCGCCAGGCCATACGTTCGAGGTGGATACGCCGAACGCGGCCTACACCATCGAGCACCTCGGCTACTACCGCGTCAACGTCAACGAACAGTCGGCGGCGCTCATCACGCGGCGCGGGGGGAGCGCGATGCTCACGCCCTCCAACGGATCGGCGATGCGGGTGAACGCCTCGGAAGAAGTGCTCGCGTCGGGCACGGACACGCCCCGGGTCGAGTCCTACGCGGCGCCCGAGCTGGATAGCTGGGACCGGTGGAACTACAACCGCACCGACCATCTGATGGACTCGATGAGCGTGCGCTATGTGTCTCCCGAGGTCTACGGGGCGGCCGATCTCGATCACAGTGGAACTTGGCGCACCGTGCCCGAGTATGGCGCCGTCTGGGTTCCCGATGGGGTCGCGCCAGGCTGGGCGCCTTACAGCGCCGGGCACTGGATTTCCGATCCCGTTTACGGCTGGACCTGGGTAGACGATGCGCCTTGGGGCTGGGCGCCGTACCACTATGGCCGCTGGGTATACGTGAGCGGTTATTGGGCGTGGGCTCCTGGCCCGGCCGTCGCCCATCCGATGTATGCACCGGCGCTCGTCGCCTGGCTCGGTGGCGTGCATGTCACCGTGGGGGTAGGCGTAGGCTGGGTGGCATTGGGCTGGGGTGAGCCGGTCGTGCCCTGGTGGGGTCCCCGCGAATATGCCGGCGTACCTTCCTGGAGAGGCTGGGGCGGGCCGCGCGTGGTGAATCGCACCGTCGTCAACACGACCACGGTCAATGTCACCAACATCAACGTACAGAACATCACCTACGCCAACACGCAAGTGCATAACGCCGTGATCGCCACCAGCACGGAGCATTTCGCGCACGGCGGGCGGGAATTCATCCATGCTTCGCCCGAGCAGTTGCACGAGGTGCGTCCGGCCGAGCACGGGATGGACATCCGCCCGACCGCGGCGAGTCTCACTCCCGAGGCGGGCCACACCGCGCGGCCACCGCAGGAATTCGTGGAGCGCAAAGTAGTCGCGCGGCGTGTGACAAGCACCCCAAACTCCTGGCCGCGTGACGAGAGACGCGACATGCCCGAGCCTGCGGCCCACGTGCAGGACTCCGAGCACGGCAGGCCGGTGCCAACGGCGAGTCCAGCCCAGGCACGCTTGGAGGAACGTGGGCGCAGCGAGCCTTCCGATCGCCATAACGGCACCGAGCAGGAACAGCTGCGGCCGACGCCGCCGGCGTTGTCGGAGCATCACGCGGACGTGCAAACTGCCATGCCGTCCAGCGCGTCAGCGGCAAATCATCCTGCTCCCACTGAGCGGATGAAACCGCCTCCTCCTCCGAGCTTCAACGAGTGGCGGAATCAGCAACAGGGCCAGAAAGAGCAGGGTGGGCACGAGCCCAGCGCGGTCCACAACGCCGGTTCTCCGCCACCCGTGTCGAGCCCAGCGGGGCAGAGTGCGCAGCCGGCCCAGCACGCCAACCCTGAGCAACACAACGGCGGGCATCCGAATTTGCCGGGTGAGCCGGCGATGAAGCTGCGGCCGGCCAAGGTTGCGTCGGGAACGAACCACAATCCCGCGGGCCGGGCGTCCTGCAAAGAGCACGATTGTCGTTAGGGCGGGCGCCTCGGACCGCGTCGACGAATTGCGGGGGAGGGGAAGGTGGCAGCGAGCCGGAGGACCCGCCGCTGCTGTGGGCGACGAGGTGCGGTCCGGCCGCGAGAGTTTGGATCTCGCAGCCGGTGCCCGCACTGCGTGACATCACAATCTCGTTTGCGCCTGGATCTTCAAAGGCACGTAGATCAGGCCGTAGGGCGTCTGACAGCTGATCTCACCGCCCACAGCGAACTGCATGGTTTCGGAGTGCGCCACGTTCAGGATCATGCTCAGGGTCTTGGTGGTGGACTGCTCCATCTGCAGTGCCACCGTCTCAGCGGCGCTCGGCTGGATCTCGGTGCTCTGCTGCGTTCTCAGCAGGCTGTACTTGGTGCCGTTCATCTCCAGATAGGAGTCGACGGACTTGATGTTCATCGGGAACGAATTGGTGTTTCTCACCTTGAGGAGCACCGTGAACACCCGGTCGACAGGCGAGCCGCGCGTTCCCTCCAGGCTGATGGCCGGGGGCTTGGGCAGAGGCAGCGTCTTGGTCATCTCGAACGGAACGGGATCGAACCCGACGGGATAGACCTGCCCTCGAAAGCTCACCCGGATCTGGTCCTCGGCGAGGATATCGACGGCGCGAGCCGCGATGTCCTTCATGGCGATCTGGAACGGAAAGGTCACGACCTCGTCCCCGTTGGGCTTGATCGGGTAGAGCTGCGCGAAGGAATCCGTGAATGCTTGCTTGTCGTGCACGGCCGCGCCGTAATCGATCTTCTGCAGGTCCAACCCCGCTCGCATCCGATTCTTGATCAGCACCTTGGCCTGGAACTTGATCACCTCCGGGGTGATGACGAGAGAATCGAACTGTGTGACCTGGACCGAGGGCGGGGTGGGCACAACGGGTCCAGGAGTTCCGCAACTGGCTAGAACGAGCGCCAGCGCGCTGATGAGAAATGAGCTATGACGTGTGTTCATCGGGTCCGCCTCAGAAAGTCCGACATGAGCAATAAGCATCGGCCTTCCTGCGCCATAACTTGAGAACCGCGGCGCAACCCGCCGGCGCGCACAGGGCGAGGTAGAGGATGGCGTCTAGGCGCTAGGCTGCGGTGTGGCGCCTGGCTGCGGATGCATCCTCAAGCGAAGGCCAACCCGGACCAACAGGGTTCCGAACACGACGGCATGACCCGCAACCACCCGGGTCGCGGCGCGCGCGCCCGCGCACCGGGTAGTGCGACGATCACGATCCCGTACAGCACCGACAAAAAACCGGCATCCCAGGGGGCCGTCCGGGCCGACTAAGCGCTGCGCATGTGCACGTGCTCCTCGGGCACCGGGTAGCCGGCCGCTCCGAAGGCCTCGGCGATCGCCTTGTTGGTGTCGAAGTACACCTGCCAGTAGTGGTCCGTGTGCGTGTAGGGGCGCACGGCCAGTACCGGTCCGCGCGCATTGAAATCGATGATCTCGACATCGAGCGCAGGCTCCTTCTCAACGTTGGGGATCTTTGCCAACGCTTCCTTGAGGCGCGTGATTGCATCGTGCACATCCACCGTGTGCGCGAGCTGAGCCGTGCGCTCGACCCGCCGGAACGACCTTGTGGAGTAGTTCTGGATCGTGTCCGAGAAGATCTTGTTGTTTCCGACGAACGCACTCACATTGTCCGGCGTCAGAATCGTCGTCGCGAACAGGCCGATTTCTTTCACCGTCCCTTCGGTCCCTCCCGCTTTTACATAGTCGCCTACCTTGAAAGGCCGCAGGACGATGAGGAACGCACCGGCCGCGAAGTTCGCGAGCAGCCCTGCCCATGCGGCACCGATTGCGACCCCCATGCCCGCGATCAATGCGGCGAACGATGTCGTCTCCACTCCGAAGTAGCCGAGGATGGCCACGACCAGAACGATGTTGAGCGCTACGTTGACGATGTTGCTGAGATACCGCTGCAGCGTCGGATCCACCTCGCGGCGCATGAGCGCCATGGCGATCAAGCGTAGCGATACGCCGATCAGGTAGCGACCGACGATCCAGGCGACGATCGCGCCTAGAACCTTCAGGCCAAAGGAGGTGAGCGTGGTGCTCACGACCTCACCCATGTGCTGCCAATCCATGATTGCCTCCGTTTGCGACGTCGATCGAAGAAGAAAGCTCTGACATTGGCTGTCCGGTACCTGGCCGGTCCGACGCTCGGTCTGCGGGCGGACGTCTACTCGCGCGCTGTCTTGCGCGCGAGCCGCATCGCCGTCGACTCAGAGGATGCGCTCGCCGAACTTCTTGAGGGCTGCTTCGGACAGCGTGAGACCCAGTCCGGGCGCCTCTTTCAAGGTCAGCCGTCCGTTCGCGATCCGTGGCGGGTCTTCGAACAGTTCCGCCTGCAATGGGTCGCGCTCGGGGTCGGTGAACGACTCGACGATGCAGCCGGCAGGACTCGCCGCGACGATGTGCGCGTGGATGAAGCAGTCGTGATGCGGCGCGACCTCGACGTGGTTCAGCTCGCACAACGCGGCGAGCTTGCGCCCCTCGGTGAAGCCGCCCATCATCGTGCAGTCGAACTGCAGGATCTGGATCGCGCGCTCGTCGAGCAGCGCGCGGCAGCCATAGCTGGTGAGCTCGCTCTCTCCCGCGGACAACGGGATGCGCGTCTTCTGCGCCAGCAGCTTCAGCTCGCGGCGGTCGTCCACCCAATGCACGGGCTCCTCGAGCCAGCGCGGCCGCAGCGGCTCCAACAAGCGCGCAGCTTCGACGGCGGTAGCCAGGTCCCAGCCGCGATTGACATCCACCATCAAGTCCTTGTCGGGGCCGATCACCTCGCGCACCAGCGCCAACCGCTCGACGTCCTCGGCGAGCGGCACGCCGCCGGCTTTGGCCTTGAAGCCGGTGTGGCCCTGTGCCTTGAGCATCTGGATCTCGTCGCGCAGTTCCGCCAGGTCCTTGCCTTCGCGGTAGTAGGCGCAGGTGACATAGCACGGCACCTCGCTGCGAAAACCGCCGAACAGCCGGTACAGCGGCAGCCCTGCGACTTTGCCGACGATGTCCCACGCCGCGATGTCCATTGCCGAGGAGATGCGTATCAGCGCTTCGCGCGACCAGCCTTTCTCGTGGGCGAGCCGCTGCCAGGTCAGTGCGAAGAGCTTCTGGTACAGGCACTCCGGGGCGAGCGGATCGGCGCCGACGATCAGGTCGGCGATGCCGCTGCGGAAGCACTTGATGGCAGCTTCGATGGGCGTGTAGCTCGTGGCGATGCCGATGCCCTCGACACCATCGTCCGTATGCATCCGCACCAAAATCTCGTTGGCTCTCGGAACGATGAAATGGCTGACCCAGTGCGGGCGCCCCGTGTCGGGCGCGCGCAGGATGTAGACGTCGAGCTTGGTGATCTTCATGTCGGGCGATTATGCTTTGTGTGGGGTTTCGCGATCCTGCGGTCCGAATAGCCCTTGCGGGGTTCGGGTTGCGCTGTGACACCTTACCACTTGTTGCTGCCTCCGGGCCTAGGGTGCGCCAAGCCTACACAGGGCGTGTGCTTGCACAAGCTCTCCGGGCCGGTTGCGGTGCCTGCTATGATGCCGGCGTGCTTCGCATCCGATCGCTCAGCAAGTCCTATGATGGTCCTCGCAGACGTGACGTGCTCCGCAACGTCGAGCTCGATCTCGCCGCCGGCGAGTACGTCGCGGTGATGGGTGAGTCGGGCGTAGGCAAATCCACGCTGCTCAATTTGATCGCGGGGCTCGACCGCCCCGATGCCGGCACCGTGGAGGTCGATGGCACCGACCTCGCGGTGCTGGACGACGACGCGCTGACGCGGCTCCGCGCGGCGAAGATGGGCTTCGTGTTTCAGGCGTTCCACATTCTGCCTTACCTGTCGGTGTCACAGAACGTTGAGCTGCCACTGCGGTTGTTGCATGTCGCGCAGGCCGAAGCTCGTGAGCGAGCGCTGCAGACGCTGACAGGCGTCGGGCTTGCCGACCGCGGCGCGAGCATGCCGCGCGAGCTCTCCGGTGGCGAGCTGCAGCGTGTGGCCATCGCGCGCGCGCTGGTCCATCGGCCGAAACTGGTGCTCGCCGACGAGCCCACCGGCAATCTCGATCTGGACACCGCGCGGGAGGTGCTGGCCGTTCTGCGGCAGCAGATCAAGGAGAGTCACGCGGCGGGCCTGCTGATCACGCATTCGCCGGCGGCCGCGAGAACCGCCGACCGGATCTGCGTGCTCACCGCCGACGGCCTGCGCTGATCGGCGCAGCCAGCTGCTATTTTCGCTTGCGAGGAAGCTTGCGTGCTCGTCAGCCGCGCATCAGCGCCGCCGGAATTGCGAATCGTATACCGCGGCGATGTGCTCTAGACGCTCGCTCAGGCGTCGTGCGGTCCGCTCCTGGTGCAGGAAGCGGGCGATGTCGACCGCCCCCGACAGCGCCGTGCGGGCGTCGTCGTAGTCGTCTTTCGGGTGCGATGACTCGTACATCGCCTCGTACGCGTGCTCGCCCTCTTGCTCCAGCTCCTCCAGGCGCCGCGACTGCGCCTTGAACTGAGCGCATCCGCCGATGACGGGTCCGGGGTCCGTGCCGTGCAGGTGCACGGCGTTCTCGTCCGCATCGAAATCCAGCCAGTCGCAGGCTCCCAAGGGCCCCTTGCCGGACGCCGCGACGCAGATGTCGCGGAACGCCGCGCGGGCCGCACGCGCCTCGTGTTGCGTGAGGCCGCGCTCCTCCCACGTCGCGACTATGGCGTCGGCATCTCCCGCGGTCATGGCCGTCTCGCACCACAGGTAGGGGTCGTACCAACAGGTCTCGAATAGGATACCGCCTGCCGGGTTCAGCGCCTGCAGGAACGCGGGCAACCCTTGGCATCGCGAAAAGTCGGATCGCTGGACGACCACGGTGATGGACTGGAGCAGCAGAGCCATCTCAGCTCAGGCGCACGTACTCGTAGTCCACCGGCAGGCTGTTGATGCCGCGGTCGGGTGGCGCGATCCACCCGGCGATCTTTCCTGAAGCGGTGATTCGCTGCATCACGCTGCGCACGAATGCGCGGTCGGCTTCGCTCGGGAGCCACTCCGGCAGGCGCCGGTCGTATTCCTCCCGACTGATCGAGTTGCCCAAGGGGTCGGCCGCCGCCCCGGCCCATGCGCCGATGGTGCGGCGGAAGCGAGGGCTGGGCAACGCCAGGCGGAAATCCGACCCAGCGCGCTGCATCTGCATGTTCCAGCGCTTGACGCCGATCTCGCAATCCTTGATGTAGGACAGGCGCATGATCTCGTTCATGGCGTTGCGCAGGCTCACGGTCTGGCTGCCCTGGGGCGTCTGAAGCTCGTAGGTGGCCTCGGAGCAGACGTGATCCTGGTACTGCTCCTCGTCCGGGCGGCCCTTGATCCCGTTGGCGAAGGAGCCGGCCGCGTTGGACGAGACTTCCGAGCCGAACAGGTCGAGCGACGAGGTGAACCAGAAATTGAGATAGCGCTGGATCGTGGGTAGATCGATCGCCCCTTGGTTGCGGATCGCTTGCGGGTCGTCGGTGCCCAGCTCCTTCATCAGCTCCAGCGTGCGCTTGACCACGCGGCCCACGCCGGTCTCGCCGACGAACATGTGATGCGCCTCCTCCGTGAGCATGAAGCGGCAGGTGCGCGAGAGCGGATCGAACGCCGACTCCGCCAGGCTCTTCAGCTGGAACTTGCCGTCGCGGTCCGTGAAGTAGGTGAACATGAAGAACGACAGCCAGTCCTCGATCGGCTCGTTGAACGTTCCCAGGATCCGCGGCTTGTCTACGTCGCCCGAGTGGCGCGCCAGCAGTTCCTCCGCTTCTTCGCGGCCGTCGCGCCCGAAGTAGGCGTGCAGCAGGTACACCATCGCCCACAGATGGCGCCCCTCTTCCACGTTGACCTGAAACAGGTTGCGCAGGTCGTACAGCGACGGACAGCTGTGCCCGAGCAGATGCTGCTGCTCGACCGAGGCGGGCTCGGTGTCGCCCTGCGTGACGATGATGCGGCGGAATTGGGAGCGAAGCTCTCCGGGCACCTGCTGCCAGACCGGCTGGCCGTAGTGATCGCCGAAGCCGATCTTGCGATCCGCGACCGGGTCGGCCAGGAAGATGCCCCAGCGATACTCCGGCATCTTCACCGCGCCGTAGCTCGCCCATCCCTGCGCGTCCACACCCACGGCGGTGCGCAGGTACACGTCCGCCGAAGCGAAATCCTTCGGCCCCATCTCGCGCCACCAGTCGAGGAACTTCGGCTGCCAGTGCTCGAGCGCACGTTGCAGCGTGCGGTCGTTGGCGAGGCCGACGTTGTTGGGGATCCGCTCGTTGTAGTCGATTGTCATCGTGCGCTCCAAACCGAAGAACGGTGAATGGTGAATCGTGAATCGTGAATGGTGATTGGTGAATGGCGAGTCATGAGGGACGAATCCGGAATTGTGGTTGGTGACGCGTGGATCCCGGCGTCACCTCCTTCACTTCCTTCACCTCTTTCACCTGCTTCAGTCACTTCCTATTCACCATTCACCATTCACCATTCACGATTCACCGGCTTTCATACCCGCTCCCAGTTGAACTTCGGCTTGCTTCCGGTCCCGAACACCTTCAGCGCGCCTTGCTCGCCGACCGCGTTGGGCCGGTTGAAGATCCAGTTCTGCCAGGCGCTCAGGCGCCCGAAGATGCGCGTCTCCATGCTTTCGGGTCCGGGGAAGCGCAGGCTCGCCTCCATGCCGGTCAGGGCATCGGGCGAGAGACTGGCGCGCTCCTCGATCGCGATGCGGACCTCCTCGGCCCAGTCGATATCGTCCGGCGCGAAGCTCACCAGACCCAGCTCGTCGGCCAGCGCCGCGGGCAGCCTGTCGCCCTTCACCGCTCGGGCTGCTTCCACTGGTCTCGCTTCCCCGCAAAAGCGCGTCGCGATGCGGGCCTGATAGTTCACCATCGGGTAGGCACCGAAGTTCATCTCGGTGAGCGCGATCTGCGGCGCCACTGGTTCGTTCTCGGGTAGCAGGAGCATGTAGCTGCGGTCGGCCGCTAAAGCCAGTTCGAGCAGCGTGCCCGCAAAGCAGGAGCCCGTATCGATGATCGCGAACAGGGTGCGCGAGGAGACATCCAGCCGCGCCAAGGTCCGCCGCAGCAGTCCGATCGTCTCGCGCACGAGCCAATCGTCGCGGTGACGATGCATCGTCTCGTCCGCCGCCAGCACCGCGTCCAGCTCGCCCCGCGTGCGCAGGACCCACAGCCCGATGTCGGCCTCGTTGGTGCGCATCAGCAGGATCGCGTCGTCCAGTTCCCGCGCCATCGCGAGCGGCCACCAGGCGGCGCCGGCGGCATGAATCTGTCCTGGCGTCTGCGGCTGTGGACCTTGCGGGCCCGAAACGGTGAACGTTGCCGTACGTCCGGCGCGGTCTACTGTCACATCCACGTGGTCGTAGTGATGGCCGGACTCGTCGCTGCGGCGTGAGAGCGGCGTCAATGCGACACCCTGGGCGGCGAAGGCCCGCTTGCTGGCCGCGACCAGGGCCGCCGCCCGTTCTTTCACCGCGGACGCGAACTGCTGCGGCTTGGCGATCTGGTCGACGAGCTTCCATTGCTTGGCGCGATCGGCGCGCACGCCTTCGGCCGTGCTGCAGAACACGTCGGCCAGATCGCGCCGCACTCTGCGCTTGTCCGTGAGG
Organism: Burkholderiales bacterium; assembly: GCA_035501875.1. Taxonomy (GTDB): domain Bacteria; phylum Pseudomonadota; class Gammaproteobacteria; order Burkholderiales; family SHXO01; genus SHXO01. Next base: position 58,048 of record DATJVI010000123.1, on the reverse strand, counting down.
CGCGTGAGCCCCCCGGTGCCGGGAAGCACTCCGAGCAGCGGCACCTCCGGCAGGCTCACCGTCGAGGAGCGATCGTCGATCATGAGGATCTCGTCGCAGGCCAGCGCCAGCTCGTAACCGCCGCCTGCCACGGTGCCGTTCACCGCAGCGAGAAACCTCAGCCCGTCGTGGCGGCTGGAGTCCTCCATGCCGTTTCGCGTCTCGTTGGTGAACTTGCAGAAGTTGACCTTCCAGGCGTGGCTCGACAGACCGAGCATGTAGATGTTGGCGCCCGAGCAGAACATTCGCTCCCGCGCCGAGGTGATGACCACGCATTTCACTTCGGGATGCTCGAAGCGGATGCGCTGCAGAGCGTCGTTGAGCTCGATGTCCACGCCGAGGTCGTAGGAGTTGAGCTTGAGCCGATAGCCCGGCTGCAGGCCCTTCTCTTCGTTCACGTCCATCGACAGGGTGGCCACCGGCCCGTCGAAGGACAGGTGCCAATGTACGTAGCGGTCCGGGTGCGTCTCGTAGCCGATCACGGGCTTGGCTGCCTGGTCGAGTACCGTGTTCATCGCTTCTGCCCTCCGGCGTCTAGTGCATGCTTCAACTCGCGCAAGCTGTCTTCTACGCTCTTGCCCGCCGTGTCGACGATGCGGTCGGCCTGGGCATAGAGCATCGCCCGTGCATCGAGAAGCCGGCGCAGATCGTCCATGGCTTGCTGGTTGCCGGCCATCGGGCGCGTGTCGCCCTGCGCGATGACGCGCGCCATGTGCTCTTCGGGCGCGGCCCGCAGCCACACGGTGAAGCAGGTCGACAGCAGCAGATCGTAGGTGCCGGGCTCCGTGACGATGCTGCCGCCGGCAGCGATCACGCAGCGCGGACGTTGCTGGAGCAGGTTCTCGAGACAGCGGCGCTCGTAGCGGCGGTAGCCTTGCTGGCCATACAGGAGAAAGATCTCCGACAAGCCTGTGCCCGCCTCCCGCTCGATCTCGCGGTCCAGCTCGACGAATGGGACGCCGAGCTGTCTCGCCAGCAGCGCGCCGAGCGTCGACTTTCCTGCACCCCGCAACCCGATCAACGCGATGCGCTGGAGGCGATCGGCCGGGGCGCCGCCGAAGTCGCGCACGAGCTGCTCGCGCACGCGGGAGAGCGTCTGCGCCGGCAGCCTGCGCAGGACCTGCTCGATGAGGGCCAGCTCCGCCGGTGCGCGATCCGCACCGTCCAGCAATTGGCCGAGCGGCAGGTCCAGCGCTCGGGCGACTCGCTGGAGCAGCAGCACCGAGATGTTCCCCTCTCCTACCTCGAGCTGCGCGAGGTAGCGCTCCGAGATCCCGGAGGAGCGGGCGAGCGTCCTGCGCGTGATTCCACGCCCGGCCCGCGCGCCGCGAACCCGCTCGCCGAGATCCTGGAGGAAGGCGCGGTCGAGATCTTCTTGCGCCTCGCCGTTCGCGGGCGGACGGGTCAACGTCTCGCCTGTGGTCATGAAGGATAATGCTTGTCACGATTCATAAAGGCAATATAATGCATAACTTCATGCGTTGCAAAGCATGCCACCGGTGTATTCGGGAATGCGGGAAAGAGTCATGGCATTGGCGCCTCGCGCTCCACTCCGTGTCCGGAGGCTAGCAATCGCTCTGGGTCAGGCGCTCGGTGTGGGTAAGCGCATACCAACTTCATCACTACTCTGGGCTGGGAGCTAGAGCTTGCCGCTCGATCTCATCATCCTCGTCGGCACCATGACGGGCACGGCTCAGCTCGTGGCCCAGGCGTTGGAGCTGACTCTCGACGGAGAAGAGGTGAACGTCGAGACCAGGCTGATGGACGGCCTCGACGCTGCTGTCCTGGACGGTCGCGGCCTCGTGTTGATCTGCACCTCGACCTATGGACAGGGCGACGTGCCCGATAATGCCAAGCGCCTCTACGAGTCGCTCCAGGCGCGGCGCCCGGATCTGTCCTCATTGCGCTACGGGGTCGTCGCGCTGGGCGACCGCACCTACGCCGAGACGTTTTGCAACGGGGGCAGGCGCTTCGACCGCATCCTGTCGGAGCTGGGCGCCAAGCGGATCGGCGAGGTGCTGCTGCACGATGCGAGCGCGGGGACGATGCCGGAGGAGGTCGCGGTGGAGTGGATTCCCGGCTGGATCGCGCAGTGCAGGGAGCAGCTCGCCGCGGCATCCGCCTGACGCAGGCGACGCGCGTCGGCGAGGAACTCAAGCAGACGCGCAAGGCGTCGCTAACAGGGCGACCCTACGCGCGGTGCCGGTTCGGTAGCTGACACGGGCTCGATCGGTCCGAGCCGGCGTTTGATCCCCGCCGCACCCGGTCATAAGATGACGCGAACGAAACTCTGGAGGAGCGTGCGTGCCTGCGTTGAGCACCGCTGACCACAGCGTCAGCCCGCCCATCATCGACATCCCGCGCGACTACAACGCGGCCTTCGACTTGATCCAGCGCAACCTCACTGCGGGACGCGCGGACAAGATCGCCTACATCGACGACGCCGGGCGCTATACCTACGCGGAGCTGGCGCGGCGCGTCAATCGTGCCTCCAACCTGCTCACCGGCCTCGGCCTCCAGATGGAGAGCCGCATCATGCTCTGCCATCCAGACGCGATCGAGTTCCCGAGCGTGTTTCTGGGAGCGATCCAAGCGGGCATTGTCCCGATCGCGGCCAACACCCTGCTCACCACGCCCGAGTACAAGTTCATGCTCGAGGACAGCCGGGCACGCGCCCTGGTGCTCTCCGAGGCGCTGCTGCCCAGCTTCGCTCCGATCCTGGGCGAGCTGCCTTTCCTGCAGCATGTGATCGTGTCCGGCGGCAACTCGCACGGGCATCTGCACCTCCAGAGCCTGCTCGAGCAAGCGTCCGATTCGTTCCGGCCTGCGTCCACCACGAGCGACGATGTCTGCTTCTGGCTGTATTCCTCCGGTTCCACCGGCATGCCGAAAGGCACGGTGCACATCCATTCCAGCTTGATCCAGACCGCCGAGCTGTACGCACGCCCGATCCTCAGCATCGGTGAAAATGACGTCGTGTTCTCGGCTGCCAAGCTTTTCTTCGCCTATGGTCTAGGCAACGCGCTCACGTTTCCGCTGTCGGTAGGCGCCACCGCAGTGCTGATGGCCGAGCGGGCGACGCCGGCGGCGGTGTTCAAGCGCCTGACAGAGCATCGGCCCACGATCTTCTACGGTGTGCCCACGTTGTTCGGCGCGTTGCTGGCAAGCCCGCAGCTGCCGCAGCGAGAGGAGCTCGCGTTGCGCATCTGCACGTCCGCGGGCGAGGCGCTTCCCGCCGATCTCGGCAAGCGCTGGACGCAGCACTTCGGCGTCCAGATCCTGGACGGCATCGGCTCCACCGAGATGCTCCATGTGTTCCTCTCCAACCGGCCGGGCGAGGTGCGTTACGGCACGACCGGTCAGCCCGTGCCGGGCTATCAGATCCGCTTGGTGGACGAGTACGGGAACGAAGTCGGCGTGGACGATCTCGGCGAGCTGCAGATCAATGGTCCGACGAGCGCGATCCAGTACTGGAACAACCGCGCCAAATCGCTCGAGACCTTCGTGGGAGCCTGGACGCGCGCCGGCGACAAGTACAGTGTCGACGCGGACGGCTACTACACCTATGGCGGCCGTTCCGACGACATGCTCAAGGTGAGCGGCATGTGGGTCTCCCCCTTCGAGGTGGAAGCGGCACTGGTCACCCATCCGGCCGTGCTCGAATCGGCGGTGATCGGCGTGCCCGACGAGCAGCAGCTCATCAAGCCCAAGGCCTTCGTTGTCCTCAAGCCGGGGTTTCAGGCCAGCGATGCGCTCGTCGACGCGCTCAAGGAACATGTCAAGGAGCGCCTGGCACACTACAAGTACCCGCGCTGGATCGAGTTCCTCTCCGAGCTGCCCAAGACCGCCACCGGCAAGATCCAGCGTTTCAAGCTGCGCGCGCGGAGCTGAGAGGCTCCAGTGAGGCTGCGCATCGGTGTGGTCGGCGCGGGACCCGCCGGGCTGCTGCTGGGCTTCTCGCTCAAGCGGCGGGCCCCGCAGCACGAAGTGCTCGTCGTCGAGCAGAATGCGCCCGGTGCGACGTTCGGCTTCGGCGTCGTGTTCTCCCGCAACGCGCTGGCCTTCCTCGAGCACGATGAGCCCGAGATCTCGCGTCTGCTGGCCGCGCACATCGAGACTTGGCCGGTGCAGAAGGTCGTGCATCGCGACGAAGCGATCACGATCGACGGCAACGGCTTCTCCGCAATCGCACGCGTGAAGCTGCTCGAGCTGCTCTTGCGCCGCGCGATGCACCAGGGCGTGCGAGTCGAGTTCGAGCGCAAGCTCGATTCGCTGGAGCGTTTCGCCGGGTTCGATCTCGTGGTCGGCGCGGATGGAGTCAACTCGCTGGTGCGCCGCCTGCACGCCGATCGCTTCCGGCCCCGCATCGAAAACCTCACCAACCGGTTCGCGTGGTACGGCACCACGCAGCGGTTCGAGTGCCTGACGCTCACTTTCCGCGCCAACGAGCACGGCGCGTTCGTTGCTCATCACTACCGCTACGCTCCCGCGATGAGCACCTTCATCGTCGAATGCGACGCGGCGACGTGGTACCGGGCCGGGCTCGACACCATGAGCGACGCCCAAAGCCGCGCCTACTGCGAGAAGCTGTTCGCGCCCGACCTCGGCGGTCACCCGCTCGTCTCCAATCGTTCCAACTGGCGCAACTTCCCGCTGATCTATACGCGCAGCTGGGCAACGCAGAACCTGATATTGATCGGCGATGCGCTGCGCACCGGCCACTTCTCCATCGGTTCCGGGACCCGCCTCGCTTGCGAGGACGCGATTGCGCTGGCGAGCGCTCTCGCTGAGTCCGAGGACGTCGCCTCGGCGCTGCGGCGCTTCGAGCACGCGCGCCGGCCGATCGTGGACAAGCTCGTCGGCGCCGCCAACCAGAGCTCGTTCTGGTACGAGCGCTTCGCCGACAAGATGCAGATGGCGCCCTGGGAGCTCGCCTACGACTACATGACGCGAAGCGGGCGGATGAGCGACGAGCGGTTGCGCCAGACCGCACCGCAGTTCATGGCGATGGTGGAAGATCGGCGGCGCGCCGATCCGGGATGGGCGGAGCGGCGAGAGGGTCGCATCGCCGACCCGGTGCCGCGCGACACGCAAGGTGCGGCCGAGATCGGATTCCGCATTCCGGAGCGCTACAACGCGTCTTCGATCCTGTTCGACAATCTGACCGCGGGCCGAGCGGAAAAAGTAGCACTGCATTGCGACGGACGCGCCATGAGCTACGAGGCGCTATGCCAGATGGCAGCGCGCGCGGGCAACGGACTCATGGCGCTCGGCGTGTCCCGCGGACAGCGCGTCTTGGTGCTCATGCACGACACGCCGGAGCACGCGGCAGCCATCTTCGGCGCAATGCGTGCGGGTCTCGTGCCAGTCCTCGTCAACACTCAATCGCCTTCCGAGCTGCTCGCTTACTATCTCCAGGACAGCGGAGCTGAGGCGGCGATCGTGCAAGGCGAGCTCGCGCATCTGCTCGAGCACGAGGACGTGCGTGCAAGCCGCTTGCGGCACTTGATCCTGGTGGAGTCCGCGCGCGAGCAGCCTGAGGCACATCTGTACAGCGTGCATCGGTGGGCGCAGTGGTTGGCCGAGCAACCGCCCTTCCTCGATCCAGCGGACACGCACCGCGACGAGATGGCGTTCTGGATGTACAGCTCCGGGTCGACGGGACGCCCCAAGGGCGTCGTGCATCTGCACCACGACATCCCCTACACCTGCGCGAGCTATGGGCGCCGGGTGCTGGGCATCCGGGAGAGCGATGTCGTGTTCTCGCCGCCGAAGATCTTCTTCGCCTACGGCTTCGGCAACTCGCTCAGCTTTCCGTTCTCGGTGGGAGCGAGCAGCGTGCTGCTCCCCGGCCGGCCGGATGCGCAGGCCGTCTTCTCGGTGATCGAGCGCAGCCGGCCGACGATCTTGTTCGGACTGCCGACGCTCTACAACGCGCTGCTCTCGCAACCAGGCTCCGAGCGCCGGGATCTGTCCAGCCTGCGGTTGTGCATTTCGGCGGCCGAGGTCCTGTCGAGCGAGATGTTCCGCGAGTGGCGACGGCGTTATGGGCTGGCGATCGTCGAAGGACTCGGCTCGACCGAGGTGCTGCACATGTACCTGTCGAATCGCGTGGACGTCCAGAGGCCGGGTGCCAGCGGAGCGCGTGTGCCGGGCTACGAAATCAAGCTGACCGACGTCGAGGGGAATCCGGTGAGACGCGGCGAATCCGGCATCCTGTGGGTGCGAGGCGATTCGGCCGCGCCGATGTATTGGAACCGGCCCGAGAAGACGCGCGAAACCATGCGTGACGGCTGGATCTGGACCGGCGATCGCTTTCACGAGGACGAAGACGGTTTCTACTATTTCGAGGGGCGCGCCGACGACCTCATCAAGGTCAGCGGGCAGTGGGTCCATCCACTCGAGATCGAGCGCTGTTTGGCAGAGCATCCGGCGGTGGGCGAGTGTGCTGTCCTGGGCGTCGAGGACCCAAACCGCCTCATGACCGTGCAGGCCTGGGTGGCGTTGCGGCCGGGCTATGCGGCGAGCTTGCAGTTGACGCAGGAACTGCAGACCTTCGTGAAGCAGCGCTTGCTGCCTTACAAGTACCCACGCGTGGTCGAATACCGCGACAGCCTGCCCAAGACGGGCACCGGCAAGATCGATCGGCAAGCACTCAAAGTGCAGCGCGGCCGCTGAGGCCGCGATTCACGTGACGTCTGCATCGCGCCGGAGTACCCTTTAGGCTTGTCGCCGCGGTCGGGTTTGACTTCACATGCCCGCCAACCTCTCGCCCGAGTACAAGGCCGCCGAGGCCAACTTCCGCAAGGCGCGCGATCCCGGTGAGCGCCTGGAGTGGCTGCGCGAGATGCTGCGCGTGATCCCCAAGCACAAGGGCACCGATCATCTCCAGGGCGACATCAAGCGCAAGATCAAGGAGCTGTCCGGCGAGCTGGAGGGGCCCAGGAAAGGCGGCACGCGCAGCGGGCCCACCATCGTGACACGCCCCGAGGGGGCTGCGCAGCTCGCGCTCATCGGCCCACCCAACTCGGGCAAGTCTTCGCTCCACGTGCGGTTGACTGGATCGAACGCGCATGTCGCGCCGTATCCGTTCACCACTCAGCATCCGGAGCCGGGGATGATGCCGCACGAGGACATTCACTTCCAGCTCGTCGACCTGCCGGCCATCTCGCCCGAGCATCCGGTGCCCTGGATCGCCGATGCGATGCAGACCGCCGACGGGTGCCTGCTGGTTGTGGACTTGGGCGATCCGGCCTGCGTCGAGCAGATGCAAGCGCTGCACGAAATCTTGCAACAGCGGCACGTCGCGCTGAGCGAGCAATGGGCGCCGGTAGGCGAGCTCTCCGAGTCGGAAGACGATCCGTTCGGGTTGCGGTTTCCTACGTTGACGCTGGCGAACAAGTCGGACCGCTTGGGCGAGCCCGACGAGGAGCTGCGTGTATTCGGTGAGTTGACCGGATTGCCCTATCCGGCGCTGTCCGTCTCGGCGGCCACGGGACATGGGCTCGGGGAGCTGGGGCCGTTCCTGTTCCGAAATCTGCACGTGCTGCGCGTCTACACGAAGACGCCCGGCCACCCCCCAGACCGCGAGCGGCCGTTCACCTTGCGGCGCGGGCAGACCGTCGAGGACGTCGCCCGCCTCGTGCATCGCGACCTTACTCGGACTCTGCGTTACGCGCGGGTGTGGGGCAAGTCCGGCTTCGACGGACAGCAAGTCGGGCGCGACCACAAGGTCGAGGACGGCGACGTCGTCGAGCTGCACGCCTGACCGGCCGGTCCGCCCCGCGCAAGGCAGTGGCCGATCTCGGCTCCGCGCCGGCTTCGCCCAGACGATCCGTCCCGTGGGGCTAGTTGCCCATCGGCGGCATCGTGACCTGGAAGCTCTCGCGCTCCGCCATCGCCGCATGCGCGCGGCGCACGTTGCCGAAAGGTGCGAGCAGCTCTTTGCCTTCGGGCATGTTCTGCACGTAGAAGACGATCGGCGCGAGGAACAGGTCCGCAAGGCTCGCCTGGTCCGCTGCGAGATAAGTGCGGCCGCCGTAGGCCGCATCCAGGACGCCGAGTTGCTGTTTGCTCTCCGCGAGCGCGGCGTCGATCACCGTCCGATCCGGTTTGCCGTCTGCTCCCTTCGGGAAGACGTACTGCAGAACATAGCGCCGGATCATCGCGTCGAAGAAATAGCAGTGCACGCAACTGATCCACTGCTCCGCGCGGGCGCGATCGGCGGGCGACTCCGGCATCAGTTTGGGCCCCGGGAAAGCCTCGTCGACATAGCGCAGGATCGCGCTGGTTTCGAATAGCTGCAGGCCGCCGGCGCGAAATGCCGGAATCTTGCCGAACGGATGGATCGCGTTGACCGGCTCGCTGTGCGGCGCGTGCGGTTCCAGCTCGTAGGCGATGCCCTTCTCGACGAACGCCATGCGCACGCTGCGCACATGCGTGCTGCGGGGGTCGCCCAGGATCGTCGGCCGCGCCACGACCTGCTTCTGCTTGCCCGCCAGCATGCCGGCCAGGCAGTCCAGACTCGAGCTCCAACCGCGGTTGTGCGCATCGCGCGCTTCGGCCGTGGCGAAGCCGGAGTGCTCCATGGTGAGCTCGGTGTTTTCCCCCTTCGCTGCGAACGTCAGCGTCACCAGGGTCTGCGGTCCGACCCCGGCGCCATCGAGCCACGCCCAGGTGAACACGAGCCTCTCCGGCGGGCGCACTTCCCTGTAATCGCCGGTCAGGATGTGCACGGTGCCCTCGGGCGAGTGCATCTCGATGCGGTACCTGCCGCCGGTGCGCACGTCGATGCTCGCCCGCGGCACCGTGTAGCCCTCGGGACCGAACCAGCTCTGCAGCGCCTCCCGCTTGGTGAATGCGTTGAACACTTGCTCGCGCGGCGCCTTGAACGTGCGGATCAGGGTCAGAGTGGGTTCGCTCATCGTTTCCTCCGTGTGCGCTGAGAAAGGGGTGGTCTCAAGATACTCGGCGAGCCGAGCGAGGATCGCGCGGCGAGTGGGGTCCGCCACCGCCGCGAACGTGACGTCCAACTCATCCACGTGAGAAGTCTAGTCGTGCTTCATTTAACTTTCAAGTTAAATATAGGCGGGCGGCACGCAGACCGCGCCTGATTGATCTTCAGACACGTACCGCGTGCGATACCATCTTCCCGTTCGTCACGCCCATCCCACGGAAGTGAGCTACGTACACGCCGCCGGCCACCGGCTGGAATACAAGCGCCTACGCCCGCATGACGCTGCGGCACGCCGCGACCTCGACGAGGCGCCTGTCCTCGTGTTCCTGCATGAAGGGCTAGGGTCCACCGCGCTCTGGAAGGACTTTCCGCAGCTCGTCGCCGACTCGACCGGCTGCTCCGCGTTGGTGTACTCGCGTCACGGCTATGGAAAATCGGACCCGCTCACGCGACCCCGCGCGGTCGACTACATGCACGAGGAAGCCTTGCAGACGTTGCCTCAGGTACTCGCGTCGCTTGCGATTCGCGAGCCGGTCCTGATCGGACACAGCGACGGCGCGTCGATCGCGCTGATCCACGCCGGAGCGCGACGTTGGCCGGTACGTGGGCTCGTGGCCATGGCGCCGCATGTGTTCATCGAGGAGATCACTCTGGAGAGCATCGCGCAGGCCAAGCTTACGTTCGAGACCACCGATCTCGCCGTGAAGCTGAAGCGCTATCACAACGATCCTGCGTCCGCGTTTCGGGGCTGGAATGAGATCTGGCTGAATCCCGATTTCCGCGCGTGGAACATCGAGGAGTACCTGCCGAACATCGAAGCCCCCCTGCTGCTGATCCAGGGCGAGGATGATCGGTACGGCACGCTCGCACAGATCCGCGCCATCGCGCGCGCGGCAAGAGGCCCGGTGCGAGAGCTGATCCTCCCTCGCTGCGGCCACTCCCCGCATGTCGATCGGAAGCAGGAGACGCTGGAGGCGATCCGTGACTTTGTCGCCGAGGTGAAGGTGCAGAGGTGAAGAGGTGAAGAGGTGAAGAGGTGAAAAGGTGAGAAGGTGAAGAGTTAGGGGGGAACTCATGAAACGAAATCATCGAGAGCTTCGTGTATGGCAGGACGCAATGGCGCTGGTCGAGCATTTGTACACGGTCACGCGAACGTTTCCTCAGGCCGAGATCTATGGGCTTACGAGTCAGATCAGGCGCGCTGCCGTGTCCGTTCCGGCCAACATCGCGGAAGGCGCTGCGAGAAGCAGCTCGAGAGAGCCGCGCCAATTTCTGTCGATTGCACAGGGATCGTTGTCCGAGCTGGATACGCTGATCGATCTCTCGGCGCGGCTCGGCTACGTGCGCGATGGGGCCTCTATACTCGATCGCGTCGGCCGTGTGAACGGTCTCCTGTCTAAATTGCGCTCATCGATCAAGGCGGCTGATTAAGTGGCGGCTTACCAACTCACCTCTTCACCATTTCACTTCTTCACCTCTTCACGTTTTCAGATGTCCCCCTCCGTTACCCTCCTCGCCGCCTCGCTGTGGCGGAAGAAAGGCCGCGTGCTGGTGTCGATCGTGGCGATCGCGCTGGGCGTCGCGCTGGGATATGCCGTGCAGCTCATCAACAGCTCGGCGGCGAGCGAGTTCGCGCAGGCGCTCGCGATGCTGTCCGGCGATGCCGACTTGACGGTGCGTGGACCGCGTGAGGGGTTCGATGAGAAGCTCTTTCCGCGGCTCGCCAGCGTGCCTGAGGTCGCGGTGGCCAGCCCGGCGATCGAGCTGGACGTGCGTTTGCCGGATCGCGACGAGCCGCTGCACGTGCTGGGGATCGACATGTTCCGCGCCGGGCGGCTGCAGCCGGCGCTCGTCGGAGACAGCGAAGACCCGCTGGGCTGGCTGCGCTCCGATACCGTCTTCTTGAGTGTTGCCGCCGCGGATCATCTGGGAGTGAAGCCGGGAGAGCGGATTGCGGCGCAGGTGGGGTTGAAGCAGATCGACCTTCGCGTCGCGGGGTTGCTGGCGGCGTCCGCTGTCCCCCAGCGCCTGGCGGTGATGGACATCGGCGCGGCGCAGTGGCGGTTCCAGCGACTGGGGACTCTCACGCGTGTCGATCTGCGGCTGCGCCCGGGCGTGGATGCGGAGGAGTTCGCGGTTCGCTTGCAGAAGCAATTGCCACCTGGAGTCGCGGTCGAACGCCCGCATTCGGCGGTCGAATCCAACCTCCGCATGTCGAGAGCATACCGCATCAACCTCGAGGTGTTGGCGCTCGTGGCGCTGTTCACCGGCTCGCTCCTGGTGTTCTCGACGCAGACGCTGTCGGTCGTGCGGCGCCGGGGAGAGCTCGCGTTGCTGCGGGTGCTTGGCATGACGCGCCGGCGTCTTGCGCGGCTGCTCGGAGTAGAGGGTGCCCTGATCGGAATCGTCGGCGCGGCCGTGGGCCTGCCCGCCGGCTATTGGCTCGCGCTCGCTGCGATGGCTGTGATCGGCCCGGACTTGGGTGCCGGCTTCTTCGCCGGCCTGCGGCCTCAGCTTCGGCTCGATGCCGGTTGGATGCTGTTGTTCTTCGTGGCCGGAGTGCTCGCCGCGATCGCTGGCGCGCTGCTTCCCGCGCTCGAAGCGGCGCGCACGCGACCGGCCCAGGCGCTGAAAGCTGGCGACGAGCGTGCCGCGTATCGCAGCATCCAGGTGCCGTGGCCGGGCATGGCGCTGGCGCTCGCGGGTATCGTGGCAACTTCCCTGCCGCCCGTGCGCGGTCTGCCGCTGTTCGGCTACCTCGCCATCGCACTCATGCTGGTCGGCGCGATCCTGATGCTGCCTTGGATCTGCTCGCGCGTGTTCTCCGCGCTGCCGCCTCCCCGCAAGAGCTGGCATTTGCTGGCGGTGGCGCAGTTGCAGGGCGCTGCGGCTCAGACCGGCGTCGGGCTGGCCCCGATGGTTGCAGCGGTCGGCCTGATGGTTGCGATGGCGATCATGGTCGCTTCGTTCCGCGAATCGCTCGACGAGTGGCTGCATCGCGTCCTGCCTGCCGACTTGTACGTACGGGCCGGCGCGCCAGGCGACACGGGCTTCTTGGACACGAGCGTGCAGCGGGCGATCGCGCTGCTACCCGAGGTCCGGCGAGTCGATTTCTCGCGAGCGCAACAGATCCTGCTCGATCCGACGCTGCCACGCGTCACGCTGCTCGCGCGCGATCTCGACGCGAATCGCGCGGCAAAAGTGCTGCCGCTCGTGACGCCGGCGCAGCTACCGTCACCCGGATCCCCAGCGGCGCTCTGGGTGAGCGAAACCGTTGCCGACATCTACAAGCTGAAGCCCGGGCTCGTCGTTCGGATTCCGATCGCGGGGCATTCCGTGCGGCTCACCGTCGCGGGCATCTGGCGCGACTACGCGCGGCAAAACGGAGCGCTCCTGATCGATCGCGCACTGTACATGAAGCTGAGCGGCGATCGCACTGCCACCGAGGCCGGGCTCTGGCTTGCGCCCGGAGTCACGCCCAGGCAAGCCGCACAGGCCGTGCGCGCAGCGGTGCCCGAAGGCGAGCGCCTCGATGTCTCGGAGCCAGGCGAGATCCGCAGCCTGTCGCTCGCCATCTTCGATCGCACCTTCGCCGTCACCTATGCTCTGGAGGCGAGCGCTGTCGTCATCGGGCTGTTTGGACTGTCCAGTGCGGTCGCCGGGCAGGTGCTCGCGCGCCGGCGCGAGTTCGGTGTGCTGCGCCATATCGGCATGACGCGGAGGCAGGTCGCCTCCATGCTCGCGACCGAAGGCGCGCTCACCAGCCTGCTCGGACTTGCGATGGGGTTGGCGCTGGGCTGGGCCATCAGCCTGGTCCTCGTGCACGTCGTCAACCGCCAATCCTTTCACTGGAGCATGGAGTTGCACATCCCCTGGAGTGCGCTCGCGCTGTTCGTTCTCCTGATGCTCGCGCTGGCCACGATCACAGCAGCAGTCAGTGGCCGCGGCGCGATGAGTCAGGACGCGGTGCGGGCGGTGAAAGAGGATTGGTGACCCAAGAGGGTGAAGGAGTCAAGGAGTGAAGGAGGTGAAGGAGGTCACGGCAGAGCCCCGCTCTCTCGCTCTTTTCGCCGCTCGTGCGCTACACTTCGCCGACAAGCAGAACCATTCTCGAGGGAGGATCACCATGCACAAGCTCGCCCTGATCGCGGCGCTTTCTGTCGCACTCGCCGCGCCGGTACAGGCCGCCGACAAGGTCAAAGTCGGCTTCATCAGCACGCTCTCGGGTCCGGCGGCCGCCATCGGCACGGACATTCGCGACGGCTTCAACCTGGCGCTGAAGATGAGCGGCGGGAAGCTCGGCGGGTTGCCCGCCGAGTTGCTCATCACGGACGATCAGCAAAATCCGGACATCGGCAAGCAGGCCGCGGACAAGTACCTCAAGCGGGACCATGTCGACTTCGTGACCGGCATCGTGTTCTCCAATGTTCTGCTCGCCGTGGCGCCGGCGGTGTTCGAGAACAAGACCTTCCTGTTGAGCGCGAATGCCGGTCCGTCGGTGCTCGCCGGAGCGCAGTGCAGCCCGTGGTTCTTCAGCGTGGCATGGCAGAACGAGGGAACGCCCGAGGCGGCCGGCAAGTACACAGCCGACAAGGGCTTCAAGAGCGTATTCCTGATCTCGCCGAACTATCCGGCGGGCAAGGACATGGTCGCCGGGTTCAAGCGCTTCTACAAGGGGACCATCGCAGACGAGCTCTACCCGCGGCTGGGCCAGCTCGACTTCTCCGCCGAGTTGGCGCAAATCCGTGCCGCGCATCCCGGCGCCGTGTTCTTCTTCCTGCCCGGGGGCATGGGCATCAACTTCGTCAAGCAATTCGCGGCCTCCGGGCTCAGCAAGGAGACCACGCTCATCACCACCGCTTTCTCCGCCGACGAGGACATCATCCCGGCCGTGGGCGAGCCGATGCTGGGCATCTACAACACCGGCTTCTGGAACCACGACCTGGACATTCCCGAAAGCAAGGCTTTTGTCGCCGCGTTCGAGAAGGAGTATGGCCGCTTGCCCAGCGGATATGCCGCGCAAGGGTACGAGGCCGCGCGCGCCATCGACGCGGCCGTGCGCGAGGTGAAAGGCAAGCTGGAAGACGCCGACGCGTTGCGAGCCGCCCTGCGCGCCAACAAGTTCAAGTCCGTGCGCGGTCCGTTCAAGATCAACCGCAACGGGTTTCCCATCGAGAACTTCTACCTCCGGGTCGTGGAGCGCGACGCCAAGGGCCGCATCACCAACCGCACGCTGAGCGTGGTGCTCAAGGACCAGCCGGATCCGTACGTGGAGCAGTGTCCGCTGAAGTAGCGAGTGAAGGAGTGAAGGGTGAAGAGTGAAGCGCAATCATCGAGATCTGAAGGTCTGGCAGGAGGCCATCGAGCTCGTCCAACACGTCCATCAACTGACGTCATCCTTCCCCGTCCAGGAACGGTTCGGTCTCACCGCGCAACTGCGCCGCGCCGCGGTGTCGGTTCCAGCAAACGTCGCTGAAGGGTGCGCCCGTAGCGGAACCAGAGAGCTGATCCATTTCTTGAGCATCGCGCAAGGGTCTCTGTCCGAACTCGACACGCTGGCCGAATTGGCGCACAGACTAGGCTACGTCCGTGACCCGCAGGAGATTCGGGCGAGAATCGATGCGGTCTCCGGTTTGACGACGGGCCTCGCATCTTCGCTTAGGCGGAAAGCTGCATAACTCGCTCTAATCGGCTGTTCCTCTTCACCCTTCACTCTTCACCCTTCACTCTTCACCGTTCACCCTTCACCCCTCACTCTCGATCCTCGATGCCCCTCCTCATCCTCGAACAGACGCTGAACGGCTTGCAGTTCGGCTTGATGCTGTTCCTGCTCGCGGCGGGGTTGACTCTGGTGTTCGGGATCATGGACATGATCAATCTCGCCCACGGTTCGCTGTACATGGTCGGCGCATATCTCGCGGCGGCGACGGCTCAGGCGACCGGGTCCTTTGCGCTGGCCGTACTGGCGGCGCTTGCGGGCACAGCGATCATCGGCGTGCTGCTCGAGATGACCGTGCTGCGCCATCTCTACACCCGGGACCATCTGTCTCAGGTTCTCGGCACGTTCGCGCTGCTGCTCATCTGCAACGAAGTCGTGCGGATGATCTTCGGTCCCCAAGCCATCATGCTGAGCATGCCGCAAGCGCTGTCGGGTCCGGTGCAACTGCTGCCGGGGCTCACCTACCCAGCCTACCGCCTGGTGGTGATCGGCGTCGGGTTGGCGGTGGCGCTGGGTCTGTATCTGCTGGTCGCGAAGACGCGCGTGGGCATGCGGGTGCGCGCCGGCGCCTCCAACCGCGAGATGGCGAGCGCGATGGGGGTGAACGTGAGATGGCTGTTCACGTTCGTGTTCGGAATCGGTGCTGCGCTGTGCGCGGTCGCCGGAGCCATGCTGGGGCCGATACTCGCCGTGCAGGTGGGAATGGGCGAGAGCATCCTGATCCTCGCCTTCGTGGTGATCGTAATCGGCGGCATCGGCTCGATCCGCGGCGCGCTGGTCGGAGCGCTGCTGGTGGGCATCGTCGACACGGTCGGGCGCGCGTTCCTGCCGATCTTCCTGCGTACGTTCCTGCCTCCCGTGGTCGCTTCGGGGTTGGGACCCGCGCTCGCCTCCATCGCGATTTACGTGCTGATGGCGGCGGTGCTGTTCCTGCGGCCGCAGGGCCTGTTCCCGGCCCGGGCCTGAGTTTGCCATGCCCGCTTGCCCCTCGACGCCGAGGCGTGGAGCTCGCCGATCGGGCAGAGCAGGCCATGCTTGAGTTGCGCGCCTTGCAGGGTGTTCAACGCACGGGACCTGCGGTGTCCCGCGATGTTCGTATAGAGACGAGCGAGCGATCCGGATTCGATCGCTGCGCTCTCCGCCTCTCCGCCTTGCACTGTTCTCGCCCATGCGCAGGGCGCTGACGCTCGCGCTGCTGGCGGTGCTGCTCGCATTCCCGCTCGCTGCACAGCACTGGGGCCAGATGTTCTACGTCGGCTTCGCCACGCGGATCCTCATCTACGCGCTGGCGGTCACCAGCCTGAACCTGATCCTGGGCTTCGGCGGGATGGTCAGCTTCGGGCATGCCGCGTTCTTCGGCGCCGGCGCCTATACCGTCGGCATCCTGATGGCCGAGGGTGTCGCCAGCGCGTGGCTCGCGTGGCCGGTGGCCGTACTCGTGGCGGCGCTGCTCTCACTGGTCATCGGCGCCATCTCGCTGCGCACGCGCGGGGTGTACTTCATCATGATCACGTTGGCGTTTGCGCAGATGATGTACTACGTGGCGGTTTCGCTGCGCGCCTACGGCGGCGAGGACGGCCTCACCCTGCCGGGTCGTTCGCGCTTGGGTGCGGGGCTAGACCTGTCCAACGACGTGACGTTCTACTACATCGCGCTTGCGGTCCTCGCCGTTGCGCTGTACCTGATGCGCAGGCTGCTGAATGCGCGCTTCGGTCAGGTGATCCAGGCGATCCGCGAGAACGAGACGCGCATGGAGGCGATCGGATTCCCCGTATATCGCTACAAGCTCACCTGCTTTGTGATCGCTGGCGCCGTCGCCGGTTTGGCCGGCGCGCTGATCGCGAACCAGAACAGCTTCGTCAGTCCCAACCTGTTGCAGTGGACGCAGTCAGGCACGCTGATGGTGA
Source organism: Burkholderiales bacterium (assembly GCA_035501875.1). GTDB lineage: Bacteria > Pseudomonadota > Gammaproteobacteria > Burkholderiales > SHXO01 > SHXO01. The sequence continues at coordinate 41,427 of DATJVI010000123.1, read as the reverse complement.
TGGCGATCCTGGGCGGGGTCGGCTATCTGTGGGGCGGCGTGCTCGGCGCGCTGGCGTACCTCGTGCTCGAAGAGGCTCTGTCCGCGTATACCGTCTACTGGCAGCTCGGTGTGGGTGTGGTGCTGCTCGCGGTGGTGCTCTATGCTCGCCAAGGCCTGGCAAGCGTCATCGCGAGACTGGCACACGAGCGGAGCGTGCCGCGTGGTTGAGCTGCTCGCGGTCGAAGGCCTGTACAAGCACTTCGGCGGTGTGGTGGCGACAGACCGTGTCGACTTCGCCATCGCCGAGGGAGAGATCCACGCGCTGATCGGCCCGAACGGCGCGGGCAAGACCACGTTCGTTCATCAGCTCGCGGGTGCACTCCGGTCCGACTCCGGCCGCATCTCGTTCGGCGGCGTTGAGGTGACCCACACCTCGTTCGATGAGCGCGTGCGTCTTGGCATTGCGCGCTCGTATCAGATCACCAGCATCTTCCGATCGCACAGCGTGCTGGATAACGTCGCGCTGGCGGTGCTGGCGCGCAGCGGCTCGGCGTTCCGCTTCTGGCGTGCACTCGCCCGCGAGACTGCGCTATTCGACGAGGCGAGCGGTATCGCAGCACAGGTCGGGCTGCAGACCAAGCTGACGCAGCTCGCCGGCCGGCTTCCTTATGGTGAGCAGCGCCGGCTGGAGGTGGCACTGGCGCTGGCTACGCGGCCCAAGCTGCTCCTCCTGGACGAACCGATGGCCGGAATGGACCCGCAGGCCACGCACGGGATCGTCGAGCTGGTCGCCGGCCTGAAGGGGAAGGTCACCGTGCTACTTGTGGAGCACGACATGGACGCCGTGTTCAAGCTTGCCGACCGGATTTCCGTGCTCGTGTCCGGCCGCGTTATCGCGACGGGTGCACCCGACGAGATTCGCGTGAACTCGGAGGTGAAGCGCGCGTACCTGGGGGATGAGGCCGCATGAGCTATCCGGCGAGGGGCCCCGCTTTAGCGGGGATCGACGGCAAAGCGGCCAGACGCCGACGCAAGATGGTGGAGATGCCAATGCTGACAGAAGAGGCGTCCGCATGAGCCGGGACGCGCTGCTTCGCGTAGAGGATCTGCAGGCCGGATATGGTCCTAGCCAGGTGCTGTTCGGAGTCGGCTTTAAGCTCCGCCGCGGAGAGATCGGATCGCTGCTGGGCCGCAACGGCATGGGCAAGACCACGACCATCCGAGCGTTGCTAGGGCTCACGCCGGCGCGGGGCGGAACAGTGAGTCTGCTCGGCCGGCGCGTCGAGCGGCTGCGTGCCGATCAGATCGCACGCATGGGCGTGGCGCTTGTGCCCGAGGGCCGTCAGATCTTTCCGAACCTCACCGTGCGCGAGAACCTGCAGGCATTTGCCCGCAACCATACCCGGGTCGCCAAGCCCTGGACTGTTGACGCTGTCATGACTCTGTTCCCGGTGCTGGCTGCGCGTGCCGGTCACATGGGCAATCAGCTCTCCGGCGGTGAACAGCAGATGCTGGCGATCGGGCGTGCACTGATGACGAATCCCTTGCTGCTGATCCTCGACGAAGCGACCGAGGGTCTGGCGCCGCTGATCCGCGCTGAGGTGTGGCGGTGCCTGTCCGCGCTCCGCGCGCAGGGGCAGACCATCCTCATCGTCGACAAATACGTCGAGCGCCTCATTCCGCTCGCGGACCACCACACGATCCTCGAGCGCGGGCGAGTTGCTTGGCAAGGGACTTCCGCTGCACTCGCTGCCGACCACGGAGTGTGGCATCGGTATCTGGGCGTCTAGCGCTCGCGCTCACCCGGGCCCCGCGCGTACCCACAGCGCTTGCGGCCCGCGGAACGAGATGTTCGGGTGGAAGGAGAAGGCCTGTCCCTCGACAAGCCGCAGGCGAGGGAAGCGCCGGATCAAAGTCTCCAGCGCGATATGAGCTTCGAGCTTGCCGAGCGCGGCGCCAATGCAGTAATGGATGCCTTTGCCGAACGCGAGGGTCTTCGCCGCGTTCGCGCGTCGCAGATCGAACTTCTCCGGCTCCGGGAAAACGGAAGCGTCGCGGCCCGACGCCGCGAGCCAGAGAAACAGCTTTGCTCCCTGAGGTATGTCGACGCCACCGAGCGTGACAGGCCGCTTGGTCACGCGCCGCCACACGGGCACCGATGGGTCGTAGCGGAGCGTTTCGAGGATCGCGCCGGGGACCAGCTCCGGGTCGGCGAGCACCGAGTCCCAGCGCGCCGGGTCTTCAAGCAAGCGGCGCAGCAGGTTTGCGATCAGGAAGTTGGTCGTCTCGTGTCCGGCGAACGTGAGCGAGTAGAGGATCGAACCGATCTCCTCGTGAGTCAGCGCCTCGGGGTCCTCGTCGTGGATCTCCAGCAGCGCGCTGGCGAAGTCGTCCTCGCGAGCGCTAGCCTTGGTCGCGACCACATCGCGGAGATAGCTCCGGTAGGCGGCCATGTTTTCGGCATGGTGCACCTGTTCAGCGGGTGTGGGCCGTCCCCAGGCCAGCGTGGCGCGATGGCCGCACCACTCCTTGAGTCGCGGCCAGTCGCGCTCGGGGACGCCAACGAAGCGGAAGATGATTGTGGCCGGCAAGGGAAAGGTCAGCGCAGAAACGAGGTCGAACGGTGCGGACGGATCGATGGCGTCCAACAACTGGTCGACGGTGCGTCGGATCTCCGGCTCCATTTGCGCTACCCTTCGTGGCGTGAACGCCCGTGCGGTTGGAGTGCGGAGGCGGGTGTGCGCCGGTGGGTCGAGGCTCACCATCGATGGCTGCGGAGTGTGGCCGCCCCCGAGCAGGATCCGCACCGCTTCGGGCACCAGCTGGGCGAGCGGCAGCTGCGCGGATGCCGCAGAGTAGGTCCCGGGATCCAGGAAAACCGCCTCGATATCGGCGTACCGCGTGATGACGTAATAGTCGATGGACGGGGCGTAGAACACCGGCGCCTCACGCGGCAGTGAGTCCAGCACGGCGAACGGGTCGGCGAGGTAGGTCGCCGACAGCGGATCGAAGTCGGCATGGACTGGGCAGGCGACACGTTCGTCGGTCGTCATGGTCTCTCACCCCTCGAAGTATTCGTCAGGTGTAGCAGCCCCGCCCTCGGCGTGTCGCCGTTTGCGCGTTCAGCCAGAGCCTGCCCGAGCTTCGCGTCAGCACCCGTATTGATCGACAAACTCCCGGCTGGCTTCGATCGTCGGCGGTACGTCGACGGACACGAACCGCACGGAATAGGTCGGATAGTCGCAATCCACCGAAGCTCGATAGCTGTCCACCCAGACCGCTGCACGCCCGCTCACCGAGAACCGTTCCTTCGCCTGCAATTGATTCAGGACTCGTGCAGGGACCACTGCCTTCACGAACTGCTGGGCGTTTTGAAATCGGATCTCGTGCACCGGAGGGTGTTGGTGCCAGTAGGGCAGCAAGGCACTGATGTCTTTGTCCGGCAGGAAATAAAGATCCAAGACCCCGTACGCAGCATCTGCGTTGGGATCGTCGGTCAGATAACCATAGTGATACGTCCCTTTCAGAAGAAAGCGGCCCTCGAAGTATGCGACTCCGTACTGTCCGATCGATGAGAAGCGCACCGGGCTTTGTTTCGGCACCGCATAGGTAAGAGAGCCCGATGCCTGCACGAGCTGGAGCTCCTCCGCCGAGACCAAAGGGGCCAGCAAGCCGAGGATGAGCGCGACGAGCGCGAGCAACTGTTTCATAAGGTCGGAGGCAACGTGCGGTTCTTGGACTCGTCGGGCACGACCGGACGCGCCGTCATCTCGGGTACCGAGGCCGCCGGTGTTGCTGCCGAAGGAGCCGCAAGTTCCATTAAGCCAACACGAAGAAGCGAATCCGTGGCTCTGTGCATCCCGGTCGAAGCGCGTCGCCCTCCAACCAATGGTCGAGCCGCCGTTCTTGGATCCCTGGCGACGACCGTGCCAACTATAGCTCAGGCCGGAGCTGCAGACAGAGGAATCAGCGGCAGCCCCGACATCGAGGGCAGCGGTGAGCCCTCGAAAGCCGCCGCAACATTCGGCCTGAGACCGTGCCTCAGGCGCCATAGTCGATGGAGTAGCGCAGCATCTGGATGCCGCTTACCAAAGACTCGGCGGACTCGAGCGAGAGCTTCAACGCAGCTCCCTCTGGAACGATCCGCACTCCGCGGGTGAGAAGCACAGGCATCAACGCCACCTCGACCGTGTCCACGAGCCTTGCGTCCATGAGTGTCCGTGCGAGATTGCCGCCGCCAAAGAGCCAGATGTCCCGGCCGGGTCTGCTCTTGAGCTCTGACACGGCTTCGGTGAGGTGTTCGCCGATCACTTGTACGCCGGGATGCTCCGCTTGACGGAGCGACCTCGAGGCGACGATGACCTGTCTGCCGAGCAGCGGGTTCTGGTCGCCCTGCGACCTCACCGCCTCGTACGTGGCCCGACCTAGGATGAAGGTGTCGAACTGCGCAAAGAGGGCGTTGAAGTCGATGCTCGGGTCAGAGACGATCCAATCGTAGTCCCCGTGTGGCCCGGCGATGAAGCCGTCCAGGCTGCAGGCGACGTTGTAGCGGAGCCGACGCATGGTGAGATGCGAGGAGCCAATACCGACTGCAGCACCTCCTCCTTGCCCTCGCGTTAGACGGCAGGCTGAACCAGGTTGATCAGGTTGCCACAGGTGTCTTCGAAGAGCACGGACGTGATCGGAGCCATGTTCTTCGGTTCGCCTCTGAACGACACGCCAAGGTTCTTCAATCGCGCATATTCCGTGGCGATATCGGTAGAGATGAAAGCCGTGGCGGGTATCCCGGCCTCGAACAGCGCTCGTTGATAGGCGGCGCCGGGAGGAAAGCTCGCCGGCTCCAGGACAAGCTCAACGCCATCGGCTCCGTCGGGTGCAATCAACGTAAGCCAGCGGAAGTGGCCCATCGGAAGATCCTTGCTCTTCTTGAAGCCGAGCTTGTTCACGTAGAAGCTCAACGCCTTGTCCTGGTCATCGACCAGCACGCTTGCGAGACGGATCTGCATAATCAACAAGGTCCTTTCGGAGCAACCACACTTCGCTGTCGTTCGGTGAGCACGCGCGCTGTTCACTCCGTCACGACGGCATGAGTGCACGCTAGCCCATCCGTGCTGGAGGGGAAGCACCGAACAGCGTCATCCAGCTTTCCCGGCGATGTGTCGGCGCGTTCCTCGGCTCGGTGGTCTTGGGTGTCCGGCCGCTGGTGAGATCCGGCCGATCCGCTGAAAACGTACTCTCGCTCGCTGTGCCGATCGATGTGGCCATGTCGGTGCAAGTCGTCTCACACGGAGGGGGTCATGCGATCTCCGCCTCCACGAGCTTGGCGAGGAGCGTGAGCGATTCTTGCCAGCCGAGATAACAAGCCTCGAGCGGGATGACCTCCGGTATGCCTTCCTGCACGATGTTCAGCTCAGTCCCGCACGACACCTTCTTCAAGGACACTGTCACCCGCATTTCCCCGGGTAACTTGGCGTCGTCGAAGCGGTCCGTGTAGCGGATGCGCTCGTGCGGCACCAGCTCCAGGTACTCGCCCCCGAACGAATGACTCTGGCCTGTGGTGAAGTTGGTGAACGACATCCGGTGGGTTCCGCCGACTTTGGCGTCCATCTGATGGACCTTACCCGTGAAGCCGTTCGGCCGAAGCCATTTGACCATCGCATCGGCGTCGAGGAATGCCCGATAGACACGTTCGGGCGTTGCGCGCAGAACACGGTGAAGCCGGACGGTGTTTGTCGAAATGATTACCTCGTCTTCCGATACGGGATGGTCTCGCCGTCGAAGCAGATCGGATGCAGCGTGAGGGCCAACACTAGAATTCTGGGACTCGCGGTTGCACCGCGCGTCGCCTGCAGCGCACCGCGTGTGCTCGATATGGGCATGGGCTCAGCGGATTACCTTCCCCTGTAGTAGCCGATAGCAACAGGATAACCACCAGGCGCGGGTCCGAGCAAGTCCGCGCGGCTCCGTCTGGGCCCCCTGCGGACTTGCGATGCGCCGCTAGGGGCTACGCTCGAGGATCGGGGTCGGCGGTCGTCTGGACAGATGTGTCACTCCCCTTGGCTACGACGGGGCGCATGGGCGCCTCGTTTACGATCAACTGAAACACATCTGGCCGGCTGTAGTGTCCTGCGACATCGAAATCGAATTTGCCGCGGCCGATGTCGTCGAGGTCGAGGGTCGCGCTGAGGATGGTTTCGCCCTCGAAATGCGGACCAGCAAGGACCCTGCCGAGAGGGCTGATGATGGCGCTTCCGCCGCGCATGAGCACAGCATCTGCCGAATCACCGAGAGACACCCGCACGGACTCGGGGAAATCTTTCTTGCGGACGAACTGACAAGCGGTCAGGACGAAGCAGCGTCCTTCCAGGGCCACATGCTGCATTGAGGCGAGCCAGGTATCTCGATCGTCGGCCGTGGGCGCGCAGTAGAGCGCGACGTTCTTGGAATACATCGCCATCCGGAGCATGGGCATGTAGTTCTCCCAGCAGATGACCGAGCCTATCCGACCATAGGGGCTATCGATCACCGTGAGCGTCGAGCCGTCGCCGAAACCCCAGATCGTCCGTTCCAGTGCAGTCGGCATGAGCTTGCGGTGCTTCCCGAGCAGCCGACCGTCCGGGGCGAAGAAGAGTACCGTGCAGTAGCAGGTCCCGAGCTCGCGCTCGACAACGCCGATGATCACGTAACTGCCGCTTGCTGCGGCGGCCTCGCCCAGTCGCAGTGTGTGTGGGCCGGGCACGTCGATGGCCGCATCGAGGTAGAGGCGAAATTCTTCGCGCCCAGCCTGATCCCGCGCTCCAACCACCAGACCATAGTTCAGGCCCTTTGGATATCCGGTGATGAACGCCTCCGGAAAGACGATCACCTTCGCCCCACCGGCCGCGGCTTGTCCGATCAGGCCAACGGCCTTATCAACGCAGGCCGCGGAATCGAACGGCACCGAGCCAGCCTGAACTACGGCAACGCTTACAGTCGTCACGTCCGACTTCGAGACCACTGTGCTCCCTCCCTCGTCGGTCGGGCGATTCGTGCGGACCAACGCCGCGCATTACCTGCCGGCGGAAGCGGGCGGAGCCCGATGTGGCAGGTCAGATGCACGCGCTGCTTGGGCGTCACTATATCGGATGACATCTGTGGATTGTCAGGCTCATGCGGGCCCTCCCGGCGGAGCATGCACCGACAGAGCGCAGAGCTGCCGAGCGAGCGTTGCCACATCGTCGCGCCCGCGCAGACCGGACTCCACCTTGTCTAGCCAGCGTTTGGGGATCCCGACAGAGCCCAGATGCGCCCCGGCGATGGCTCCCGCCATGGAGGCAATGGAATCCGTGTCCCTTCCTACCGACAGAGCGCGGCAGACAGCGTCCTCGAAGGAGTCCGGGGCGGAGAGAAAACAGTAGATCGCAGTGGGTGCGGACGCGTGAGCGTACACCTCGTTGCCGAGTTCACGGGCAGCGTCGTGTGGGTTTGCGCGGGACGAGACGAGCGTAGGGGTCATGCTGAGCCGATCCACGTACTCTTGGTTGGCGGGAAGATCACGGATGTATCGAGTTAGCGCGGCGATAAAGCTCGCAATTGAGATCGGTTCGCGTGCAGCCGCGCAAAGCGCTACGGCTCGTGCCTGGAGGCAGCTCCCGGTGCTCGGGTTCGAAGCCCTCTATTGGGGCTCCGAGGCTATCGCCGACCACTACTCCCAAGAGAGATCCGACGAAGCGATCCTCTGAATCGATCGTCATTGGGAAGGACGTTGCCGCGTTCTTCACGCCCAACGGCTCAGGTGGAACGGATGGTTGGGCGTTTGCCTATGACCAGGAGGTTGTTACCTCACTCTTTCCCAGTAGTCGGTGAACACACCTTCGAGCGTTGCTGTCGCCTTGTCCCCTTCTCTTACGACGAAGGGAGGATCGATCGGATGCTGATAAGACACGCGTGCGCCTTGTCTTGTGACGGGCGCTCGCTTTGTCTCGCCCCCAACGGTGTACACCGGCGGCTTTCCACTGCCGTCGTCGAAGATGACGAGGAGCGGTGTGACCGCAACCTCGCGCTCAGACCACTGCCATTCAGAGAGCGATGACAACGACGCTGGCTTCCCCTCCGGAGTCGGCCAAAATACGATGAGCTGGTAAATCCCGTTCTTGGTGGTGCCCATTCCATATACGGTAGGCGGAATTTGGACCGTGCCATCAGGAAGCTTGCGCATCACGAGTCGCCATGTACCCTCCGTGTCGTCTGCTAGCGCGGGCATCGACAGAGCGATGGACATGATGAGGGCAGAAACAAACCGGCGCGAGAGTGACATAACTGATTTCATGATCTCCTCCTCGAAAGTAATCCTCAAGGAAAAACGGCCAGAACAGCAGGCCCACGAAACGCTTCGCTTCACAACTGACTGACGTAGACCTTCTTTGATCAGACCGTAGCATTGACTCCCGCCAATACCGCGCGGCTCGACTGGACGCCCAACGCTGGCCATCAGGGGCCAGCGAAAGCAAGCGGGACGCTGCCTTCGCCGGTCCCTTGCATGGCCTTGGTGCGCTTCGGTCGCCGAGCGCGACCGCTATCGGTCAGACCTTAGCGATTCCAGGTCGCGAAGCCGGTGCTCGTTCCGTCTTGCCAGTTCACCTGTGTCACGCCGACGAAGGTGTTGCTGCCGGTGATACCCTGGTACTTTCCGGTGCCACCCACGTACTGGAATGTTCCAGGGCCGGTGACTGTGTCGCCGGAATTCTGCCAAGTGCAATAGACTTGATCACCGTCGGTATCGGTGATGACGCAGTAGCCGCCCGCTTTGTGTTTCTTGGCGTTAAAGTCGGCATCGAAGAATGCAGGACACTTCACGCCGGCCCGGTGGAATAAACTGCCCTGGCCCTTGTCGTTGAAAAAAGTACCGCTGAACTCGCCGACCCAGTAGTAGTGGCCCTTCTCGATCTGATACGCCTTCCCTACTCCAAACCAGCCGAATTCACCGGTTACTTTCCAGTCCTGTGCAGAAGCCGTCCCTTGCAGCAACAAGGCGATGCTTAGGCCAAGGGCGCTCTGCAGTAGCTTGTTACGTTTCATTGGCTCCTCCCATTGAGATCGAGGGCTGCAACATGCTCGCGCTCCGGAACCGCAGCCCGGTAAGCTCCGAAGCCCAACGCCGGCGCTCAGGGCGCCGCTCTAGCGGCTCGCTTGCAACGCGCTCTTGGGCCCGTGTCGTTCCATCCCCAGTCAGTTACACCCTTTGGGTTCTATGACGATGAACTCGATACGAGTATCACTGGCATTTTCGGGCTGAATCCGCCCGGCCGGGGCCCAACCAACTTGGCCGGGCTTACTCGGTGGCGTGTCCACCGAGTTGCCATCGGGGAAATGCAGTTTGAGACCTGGCCCTCCAGTCAGGCTGACGATCACCACGTCCTTGGCATCGAAAAACCCGGCAGACTTCTCGTGTGGACCGAAAACCGCTCGAACCACTCTCACGCACTTGTTCTCGAATTCGGACTTGTGGTGCACCGGGTCAGCTTCGACATCCATCTGTGCGATGCCAGCAGAGCAAACCGAGAGGGCGCCGATCCCAAGGACGGCGGTACAGAGCTTCTTTCCCATGATTCCTCCCCGACTACGATGTGCGCCGCGTTAGCGGGCTGGTCCATCCCGATCGGCCTCGATGGTGGCAACTTGCGAATCCATCATCAAGGGCCCAACGCTCGCGCTAATCGACGCCCAAACAGCAAGCGCAGCGTCGCTGTCCGGGCGTCCGTTTCAGCGTCTTGTTGGGCGTCACTCTGTTGAGGCAGATCAGTCGACTCCCGACTAGTGCTAGTTGCAAGTGCCACCCCAGCTCCCGCTCGTCAGCTTGCCTTCGCTTTGGTCGACTCGCCACCAACCTGACCAGCTCTTCCCTGCAAATACGCCAGAGCCCTCCACCAACTTCCAGGTACCACGGTCGCCCGACCCTGGATCGCTGACCCAGGTGTCGGCCCAGTTGTCTCCATTCTTGGTCTTGCGCGCGCAGATGCCAGCCAGTCTCGTCTTACCGTCCGGAGTGCTGAGCGAATAGCCGCTGCAAGTACCCATTGCGTTATTCGCGGAGTTGTCGCTTGAGGTCAGGCTGTAGAACGTGAATGTCGCGAGCGTAAACCCTTTGGCGATCTCCGACGTCTCCGCGTTTTGCGACACATTATGGAAGTGACCCGTACAGTTGTCTGCGGCGTTTACTGCGGGTGCGATCAGGGTGCCGCCGAGAATACTCAGATGAGCACATGCTTTTCTGAATCGCATGACATCCTCCCGATGTGTGAATCGACGATAACGACGGCCTAAGGGGTCATGGGTAGCGCTCCCGACCCCAGGGCCGTCCCGAGCATAACCCGCGCTCGCTTACGGATCGCATACGGATTGCGTTGCATGCGAGCAGCAGGTCTCGCACAGTTCTGTCTCGGCTATCGCATTCGACGCGTCGCTTCGCTGGCGTCCAACAGGAGGAAACGTCTATCCAGCCGTCTCAGGACTCTTCTCCGTTCCTTCGCCCGGGTGCCGCACTTCAGCATCCGCACGGACGAGTCACCCTCGCGACCCGGAACCAGGTGCTGAATGCTTCGGTGTTCCTGCCGCGTACTGGGTCGCCCGCTTGACGAGCTTACAGGCCTTGTTCGGGCCAGGCGTGCGCCGCGGCTCCCGGTCGTGCTTACTTCGGACGAGCTCGTAAGTTTGCCGAGCGGACGACCTAGCCGAAGACCTTCACCGTCGCATACACGTACCAGAGCCCGAACGCGATCAGTGCGAGCGCGACCGAGAGCGTGAGCAGCCGGCTTGCAAGCCTGCCGGCTAGCCATGCACCGGTTACCGCTCCACAGACGAGAAGTACGCCGACGGCGAGCCCAAGACGCCAGTCGAGGCGGCCCGCCGCCGCGTTGACGATAGTCGCGGCGACGGCGATCGGAATCTGGATCGCTTGTGCGAGCGCGATCGTCGGCACGATCGGCGTACGCAGGACCAGCAGCAGCGGGATCAGCATCACCGGTCCGCCGGTGCCGGAGACGGCCGAACCCCAGCCCACGGTGAGGCCGACCCACGTGAGCACCGCTGCACTCGGCGGCGCCGTGCCGCGAACCCGCCGGGTAGCGAGCGCCTGCACGCCCGAGACGAGCGCAAGTGCCGCAATGAACAACCGAATCGCGGCGGCAGGCAGGACGTCCAGCATTGCCGCGCCCCCGAGCGCCCCCGCGGCGGCCGGCACGCACAGACTCAGAAGCTCGCGCGAGCGGAGCGGTGTCCGTCGTAGATGGACCGATGCACCGACCAGACCGGTAGCGAGAAAGCCGAACATCGACGCCGCAATAGCGCGCTCGAGCGGAACGCCGCCCGCATCCGTCAATGCCGGGACGACCAGGACACCTCCGATCCCGGTCAGTCCGATCAGCAGACCGGCGACAAGTGCTGCGACAGCGACGATCCAGAGCATGCGGTCGAGTTGGATGGAACACTTACCGTTCGGCTGCGCGATGAACTGCGATTCGATGGCGCGCCGCGAGCATACGACCATAACACGAGATGGCGGCTCGCCCTGCCAGCGCGAAGACCTGTCGACCAGATGCAGGTGGTTCAGCGTGGAACTGCCACCGGTTCCCGCATACTCAGGATGGAATACGGCTCCACGTTCTGAGCCTGCTTGTGCCGGCCCCTGTAACGGACGTACGATTCCTGCGGGTGGTCGCCTGGCCTGGGCGTGCGTGCTCGGTTCTGCGCGCGGACGCTTCGACGGCTACAAGGCGCAGGCCCGCGCCGCCTCACTCATCGGGGCCCGCTCATTCGGAACATCGGGCAGCGTCGGATGCAACAGCTCGGCTCGCTCTTGCTGCTGGTTGTGTTTGTGGCGGCGTCACAAGGCGCAGCCGTGGCGGGTGCGACGGAGTCGGCCGTCGCAGCTGTCGACGGAAACCGCGCGGCGGTGATCGGTTTCCTGCCACCGGCGGCGCGGGACGCTCGAGACCCAGCCGCGAGCGAGGCTCGAGCGCAGGTTGAGCTCGCGATCGAGCGCGCGAAGCAGTGCCTGGGAGAGGCGCAGATCTCGTACCAAGTGGCGTTCGTCGACCGCATCGTGATCCATCGCCTCGGCGGAGATGACACGTTCCAGGTGAGCCAGTTTGCGCCACTGGTGGGTGCACTGCTGTTTCGTCCCGGCGCCAATCCTCGGATTCTCGTGGCCGGAGGCGGGCCGGCGGGGCTGGTGCAAATGCTTCCCCGCGCGCTGAGCGAGTACTTCGGCACGAGATGTTCTGACACACGATGATCGGTGCGCCCGCAGGCGCAGCAGCGCGCGTGCGCACCGGCCAACTGCTGTACAGAGGGGGTTTCCGTGGATCTGATATGGGACGGCCGATTCGACGAACGTCCGCAACTCTTGACCGAAGAGATCCTACGCGCCATCAAGGGCGAGCTGGAAGCCGTGGAGGCACCGGAAGAGATCATCGAGCAGCTCACGGGGAGGATCGCTTTCGCCGTGAGTTGGCTGATCGATGGAGTCGCGAGCGTGAAGGTCGAGGGGGGCGAGCTTTCGCCGATCCTCACGTTCAAGCTCGGCCAGGATCAGCTCCTGTTCGCAGGCGGCAACTCCTGGATGCATGAATATGTCTTTCGCATCCTGCCGAAGTTGTTCGCGCAGCCGGCTGCCTGACGGCGGCGTCGAGGCGCCGGCGCAGGCCAGTCCTACCGCTGGTGCGCTGCGGAGGTGACGCCCCAATTGTTACCGATCAGCGCCGCCGTCGTACGGGCCAAGGTGTCTCGTGACCCAGCCGGCCGGGAGTGCTTCCTGCTTCTCAGGCAGGGGCGAAGGGGTGCCGGTCATGATCCAGATCCTGGGAATTTTCATTGGGCTCGGGGCGTTGAGCGCGTTGCTGTGCACGCTGGAATGGATTTTTCCGTCGGTCCGCGGACAGCCGTTGTGGCGCGAGGACAGCAGGGTCGACCTGCTCTACTGGTTCTTCACCCCGCTGGTGACCAGAGCGATCTCGCGGCTGGTGGTGGTCGCTGCGGTAGCGCTCGTGTTCGTTGCGATGGGACAGCGTCTCGGCCCGCATGCCGTCGAAGGGTTCGGACCGGTCCTGCTTCAGCCGGGCTGGCTCATCGTTATCGAGATGTTTCTGCTGGGCGATCTAGTCGGCTACTGGACGCATCGGTGCTTTCACGCCGGCTTCCTGTGGAAGTTTCATGCCGTGCATCACAGCTCCACTCGTCTCGACTGGCTCTCCTCGGTGCGTGTCCATCCCGTCAACGACGTGGTGGCGAAGGCGGTGCAGGCGGTCGCGCTTGCCTGTCTCGGCTTTCCGCTCAAGATGCTCGCAGGCTACGTGCCGTTCTTGACTCTCTACGCGATCCTGCTGCACGCCAACGTGAGCTGGTCGTTCGGCCCGCTGCGGTACGCGATCGCGAGCCCGCTGTTTCATCGCTGGCATCACACCAGAGAGCTGCAGGGCCTGGACAGAAACTTCGCTCCCCTGTTTCCGTTCATCGACATCGTGTTCGGAACGTTCTACATGCCCAAGGGCGAGCAGCCTAGCCGCTTCGGCACGGTGTTCACGCACGTACCCGAAAGCTTCATCGGGCAGCTGTTGTTTCCGTTCCTCCCGACGCGACGGCGCCCCACGCCTGGGCGCGACTCCCTGCCGCAGACCTGACTCGCGAACGAGCGGTGCTCGGGCTGGAGCGCGGCGCGGGTAGAGAAAGCGGTCCACTGAGCGCCGCACCGATCCGCGGCCTGCACTAACCGCGATGGTGAACGAACCCGGCGCAGCGCAGCCACGCGTCGCGCTCGTCATCTGGCGTACGCTTCTCGCGGATTGCGCGCTAGTATGGGTACCCATATGAAGACAACCATCGATATTGCTACGCCCTTGCTGACCGAGGCTCGGAAGGTGGCTGCACGCGAAGGCATCACGGTCAAGACGCTCGTCGAGCAGGGGCTACGCCGGGAGCTGGCTGAGCGACGGCGGTCTGGCCCGTTCCGCCTGCGCAAAGCCAGCTTCCGCGGGAAGGGGCTCCAGGCGGGGGTCAAGGACGCCTCTTGGGAGCGCATCCGCGAGCTCGCCTACGAAGGCCGGGGCGCGTGATCGCGGTCGATACCAACATCCTCGTATACGCGCACCGCGAAGACGCGACATGGCACGACGTTGCTAACGCTCGCGTCGTGGAGTTGGCCGAGGGACGCGCGCCGTGGGCGATCCCTTGGCCCTGCGTTCACGAGTTTCTCGCCATCGCGACGCATCCGCGGATCTTCGATCCGCCAACCCCCATGCCGTCCGCGATCGCGCAGGTGGAAGCGTGACTAGAATCCCCGACGGTCGTCCTGTTAGGCGAGTCGGAGGCTTACTGGGTCGAGCTGCGCTCTATGCTGGAAACAGGTCGCGTCGTTGGGCCCCAGGTCCACGATGCGAGGGTCGCGGCGCTGTGCAAGCAACACGCAGTGACGCAGCTCTGGTCCGCTGACCGCGACTTCGGGCGCTTCCCGGGTCTGGCGGTCGTCAACCCACTAGTGCCCTAGCTCCGCGACCGCCACGGACCCGGCGCAAGTTCAGTAGGTCTTGTAGGGCAAGAACTTCCCGGACATCACGATGCGCACACGGTCGCCTTTCGGGTCCGCCTCGCGCGCGATGTCCATCGAGAAGTCGATGGCGGACATGATCCCGTCGCCGAACTCTTCGTGCACCAGCTCCTTGATCGTCGTGCCGTAGACGTTCACCAGCTCGTACAAGCGGTAGATCAACGGATCGGTCGGCACGGTGGTCGGCAGCGATCCTTTGTACGGGACGATCTGCAGCCAGGCCGTCTCCTCGTCGGTCAACTCGAACAGGCGCTGCACGCTCTCGGCTTGCGCTTTGGTGAGCGTCATCTGTCCCAGGCACGCCGCGGTCGTCCACTCTTTGCTCTGGCCCACGGAACGGGCCACGTCGCGCCACTTCAACCCCTTGCGAACCTTGACTTGCAGGATCTTCCGAGTGACGTCGTTGCGGTCCATCGTTTCCCTCCAGGTTCGTGATTGCTCTGTGTCGTGCGCCGCGAGTCCAGTGTGTTGCGGCGCAGGTGCCGGCCGACCCGTCACCGCTCCGGTTTCTTCCAGATCCCGCGCTGGTGCATGAGCTCGATCTGCTTCTTGATCACTTTCTGCCGGTACTCGGCGTGCTTCATGGGCTCGCGCTTGAGGTACAGGTTCTTCGGGTAGATCGGCTGCTCGTACACGATCTGGTACAGCTCGGTGCGCAGGTCCTTCATCCAGTTGTCCCACTGGGCGCGGGCGCGATGGTCGCGCAGAGCCTCGATGTCGATCACGCCCCCCACGTAGGTCGAGCCCGCGCCGTAGTCCTGCCGTCCGACGATCTGGCCCTTGTAGTTGATGATGAACGAGCGCCCGCCGAAGGTGTCGATCGGCGTCGTCTCCTCGGGAAAGAGATAGTAGGTGCCCATGTTGGGCGCGACGAGGTACATGTTGTTGTCCAGCGCGCGCGCCCGGCTCTGGATCTCGAACAGCTCGTTGCCGGTCCCCGGATGCGGGTAGGAAGCGCGGTATACGACCTCGGCCCCGTTCATCGCCAAGGCGCGCGCATTCTCCGGGTACGAGCCCTCGTTCGCCATCATGATCCCCAGGCGTCCGATCTCGGTGTCCACCACCGGCCAGAATGCCTGCAGATTGCGGCCGTATTTCTCGACCCACCAGTCGTAGACATCGTGGGGACACACGGAGTGCTCGACAGGAAACAGCGGCGATACCTTGTAGTGCTGGAGGATGACCTCGCCCTTCGGATTCAGGATGAACCCGACGTTGAAGAAGCGGTCCTTGAGGTCCGGATGCCGCGCCTTGGCCTGCGCCATGATGAAGCAGTCGTAGTCGCGGGCGATCTTGCCGAGAAACTCCGTCTCTTCGCCGGGGATGTCGATCGCGCCCTCGCGCGCGAACTGCACGTGATCCAGGTCCAGCACTTCGTCGTTGAAGCCCTGCAGCGCACCCTCCGGGAACGCGATCAGCCGCACCGGCAGATCCAGGCTCGACAGCCAGGCGGCGGCCTTGACCAGATGGGACAGGTGCTCCAGATTCAGCATGATGTCCTTACGTGTGCGGATGCCGCGGACAGTGGGGACGAGGCCCACGGCGGTGTAGGGTTTGATCATGGCTTGGCTCCTCGGGTCGAAGGGGTGTGAGATGGAATGTCGGCTGCGGGTAAGTTTACCGGTACGCGGTGAGTGAAGCGTGAAGGGTCGAGAGTGGAGAGTGAAGAGTGAAGGGTGAAGAGGGAAAGATGTGAAGGAGGTGAATGAGGTGAATGAGGTGAATGAGGTGAGCGGACGCGTGCGCGCCTGTACAGCGCCTCGGTCCTCACCAGGTCTCGATCGCAGGCGATTCTTGCTCGGCGTGCTTGCCGTGGCTGTGGCGCGGCCGGCGGCCGGCGGATATCCCCTGGTGGAGCCTGGCCGTGCGCTGAGATTTCCCGCAGATCACGGCAGCCATCCCGACTACCGCACGGAGTGGTGGTACATCACCGGCTGGCTGAAGGATCGTGAGGGCCATGACATCGGAGTGCAGGTCACCTTTTTCCGCAACCGGCCGCGGGTGCAGGAGGACAACCCGAGCGCCTTCGCGCCGAAGCAGCTGCTGTTCGCGCACGCGGCGCTTTCCAATCCTGCGTACGGCAGGCTGCGCCACGATCAGCGCGCCGCGCGGGAGGGCTTCGGGCTCGCCGAGGCAGCGCGGGGCAACACCCGCATCCACATCGAGGACTGGTCGCTGGAGCTGGCCCGGGGCGGCTACCTCGCGCGCATCGCCGCACGCGACTTCACGCTCGACCTGCGCTTCGCGCCGACGATGCCGGTGCTGCCGGAAGGTGCGGCGGGCTTCAGCCGCAAGGGGCCGCGGCCAGGCCAGGCCAGTTACTACTACAGCTGGCCCCATCTCGCGGTGAGCGGGAGGGTCTCCGAGGCGGGGAAGGCGGTGGATGTCACCGGTGTGGCTTGGCTCGATCACGAATGGTCGAGCGAGTATCTGGCGAAGGAGGCGGCCGGCTGGGACTGGGTCGGGCTCAATCTGGCCGCCGGAGGCGCGCTGATGGCGTTCCGCATTCGCGGCAAGGACGGAGAGGATGTCTGGGCCGGTGCAACCTGGCGCGGCGCTGGTGGCGACACGCGATCTTTCCCGCCGGGGGACGTGGAGTTCCAGCCGCTCCGGCGGTGGCGCTCGCCGCGTACCGGCGCCGAATATCCGATCGCGATGCGGATCACGGCGGGGGATCTCGCCTTCGACCTCGAACCGCTGATGGACGATCAGGAACTGGATGCGCGGGGCAGTACGGGTACCGTCTACTGGGAGGGCGCGGTGCGCGTGCGCGCCAATGGGAAGGAGCTCGGGCGCGGTTACCTCGAGCTGACCGGATACTGGTCGCCGCTCAAGCTCTGAGCGAGCAGCCTGCGCACCTGCTCGGGGCGCGGCAGCGGCGCGACCGCGCCATATCCCATGGTCGTGAGCGCGGCTGCCGCATTGGCATAGCGGGTTGCTTGCCAGAAGTCGTCGCCCTGAGCCAGCCGGGCCAGATAGGAGCCGGCGAAGCAATCGCCTGCTCCAGTCGCATCCACGCATTCGACTCGATGCGCGCGGACATGCTCGCGGCGTGTCCCGTCGCTCGCCAGCACGCCGTCTCCACCGAGTTTCAGGGCCACGCGCCCCGCACCGAGGCGATGGGCCCAATCCACGATCGCGTCGGGCTGCTCCAGACCCGACAGCACCTTGGCATCGTCGAGGCTGGGCAGAAAATCGTCCGCCAGCGCGATGGTCGCGCTGATGACCGCTTTGGCGCGTGCGAGCGGCCACAGGCGCAAGCGCAGATTCGAGTCGTACGCGAAGCGAGCGCCCGCGGACTTGGCGGCGTCGATTGCGGCGAATACGGCGTCGCAAGCGCACGCGCTGATCGCCTGCGAGATCGCCGAGCTGAGCAGACAGCGAGTGCGACGGATCAGATCGAGCGGCAGATGCTCCGGCCGCATGCGGCTTGCCGCAGAGCCGCTGCGCAAGTAACTGAACACATGGCCTTGCGGCCCATAGTGGATGAAGTACACGCCGGTATGCGCATCCGGATCGATGGCTACGCCGGAGGTATCCAGCGCTTCCCTACGCCATAGGTCGAGAAGCTGCCTGCCAAACTCGTCGTTGCCCAGACGCGTGATGTAGCCGACTTTCGCACCTTGGCGAGCTGCCGCGATCGCCGCGTTCATCGTGTCGCCGCCGAAGCCCTGGAGATATTTGCGCTCCTCGCCTGGGACCTGCGCGAACTCGTACAGCGGCTCGCCGAGCGAGACAAGGTCGAGCGGTGGCGCGGTCGGGGAGATCATCGGATGCGGTAGAGAGGGTGAATAAGGTGAAGAGGTGAAAAGGTGAAGAGGTGAAAAGGTGAAGAGGTGAAAAGGTGAAGAGGTGAAAAGGTGAAGAGTAAACAGCCCCGCCCTACCTCTCGCGCTTATGCAAGAACGAGGCAACAACCCCCTCTCCCCCGGCGGGGGAGAGGGTCGGGGCGAGGGGGATCACCTTTTCACCTCTTCACCTTTTCACTTGCTCATTACCGCCCTCAGTTCACCTCCTTCACCTCCTTCACTCCTCGACCGCCCGCGCCGCCAGCTCCAAAAACCCCCGCGCGTGTCTCACTACCTGCACGCGGTCGCCGGCGGCGAGCGCTTTCTGGTCGATGATGTTGTTCCCTACGCCGACCACCGACGCCCCGGCTTTGAAGTAGTCGAGCATGTTGCTGGTGGACACTCCGCCCGTGGGGCAGAGCGGGATGTCGGGATAGACGGCGTGGATCGTCTGCAGGTACGACGGACCGCCGGTGGACGCGGGGAAGAGCTTCACGATTTCCGCCCCTTCGCGCCAGGCGGCGAGGATCTCTCCGGGAGTGAGGCCGCCGATCAGCGCCGCCTTGCCGGCGGTGCGCGCGAGCTTGGCCATGCCGGACACCAGGCAGGGCGAGACGAGGTAGTCGGCGCCGGCGTCGATGCACCGGTTGGCGGACTCCAAGTCCAGCACCGTGCCGGCGCCGACCAGGAACGCGGCGTCCATGCGTGTGCGCAGCTCGGCGATGAGGGCGATCGCGTCCGGCGTCGTGAGCGTCACTTCGACCGTGCGGAACCCCGCTTCGACCAGGGCGTCGATCGCCCGCTGCGCTGCATTGCGCGTGGCGAGGCGCAGCACCGGGATTACGCGCATCCCGACCAGACGCTCGCGGAGCGTTGCGGATGGGGCAGACATATCCGGTATTGTTGACGCTTGCCGGCGAAGGGGCAAGTGGGAACTGCGCGCCGATCCGGCGCGGCGGGCGGCTCGTCGGAGCGCGCGCTACTGGGCGTCGCGCTGGCGGTTGAGCCTGAACCGCTGCCAGGCGGCCGTGAGCTCTTCGTTGCTCACGCGGCCGTCATGGTCGGTGTCGATCTCGTCGAAGTGCTGCGCCATGCGGGGAAACATGTTCGCGAGCTGTTCTCGCGTAAGGCCTAGAGCCTCCTCGTCCACGGCGGGCGTGTGCGCATTCAGCGGAGTGGCGGAACGCGGATTGGCCGTTTGTGGCGAGCCGGACTCGGGCGCGAGGCCCGGCGCGGTAGCGGTCGTGTCGGCTGCCGGCGCTCCCGGCGCCATGCCAGCCGCATGGGGGTCGCCTGCCGTAGGCGTCGCGTCGCTCGCTGCAGTTGGCTGTGGGGCGGGTTGTTCCGCAGCCGACGCCGCGGGCGCCTCCGGCGCCGTCACCGGCACCGACGCAGGGAAGGGACGGGTGACGATAATGGTTGGGCCCTGGCGAACCAGCGGCGCCTTCGGTGTCCGGCTGTACATCGCGCGAGTACCGAAGATGGCAAGACACAGCAGCAGCGCTGCCGGCAGCACCCATCTCAAGGGGGAGCGTTCGCGGCTTTTTCCCTGCTGTGACTCCGCGAACGCGGCCGCGATGGCGGCAGCGCGCGCGGCCGCGTCCACGGCCGACGCCTGCGCCGCGCCCGGCTGCGCGGCCGGGACGGCCGGCCCCGGTTTGGACGCTCCTTGCGCAGTTTGCGGTTTGGCGGCCGGCAGCGGCGCCTTGCGCTCGCCGAACAACGCCTCGCGCCATTGCCCGATGTTGCGCGGCCGCTTCGCCTCCTCGAGAGCCAGTCCCCAGTCGATGGCATCGACGAACGGCCCGCTGTAGCGGTTGCGCGCCGCGCTTAGACCCTGCGCCAGCGTGTCCGACTTCATCCGCGAGATTGCGTCCGGCGGGTTCTGTCCGGTCACTGCGAAGTACAGCACGCCGGCGAGCGCATAGATGTCGGACCAGGCGCCCTGCTCCGTGCTTGTGGTGTACTGTTCGAACGGCGCGTAGCCGGGGGACACGATCGTCGTCAGCGCTTGCATCGTCCCGCCGACCGCTTGGCGCGCGGAGCCGAAGTCGATCAGCACCGCGCCGCCGTCCTTGCGCACGAAGATGTTGTCGGGCTTGATGTCCCGGTGCAGGAACCCGGCGTTGTGGACTTTCTCCAGACCGTCCAGCAGCGGTGTGAGGAGCGCCTTCAGCGCGGCTTCGTTCGGGAAGGGATTGCGCTTGAGATACGCTTTGAGCGGCTCGCCGTCCTCGTAGTCCATCACCATGTAGCCGGTGCCGTTGGCTTCGAAGAAGCGGTTCACCCGCACGATGTGTCCGTGCGTGAAGCGGGCGAGTGTGCGCGCTTCCTGGATGAAGCGCTCCAGGCCCCAGCGGTAATCGTGCTCGTGACCGTCGCTCGTAGGCACCACGCTGTTGCCACTGCGTACCGCCACCGACGAGGGCAGGAACTCCTTGATGGCGACCTTCTTCTCGAGGTTGGTATCGAAGGCGAGGTAGGTGATGCCGAAGCCGCCGGCGCCCAGCACGGAGTCGAGCCGATACTCCATGAGCTTCGAGCCCAGGGGCAGGGCGTTCTGGTGCGAAGAATGGCCCATCGGAGCGGGTTCCGGCCGAGAAATGAGGGTCCTGATGCATTTTCCGTGCTCGGACGCGGGCCCGCCGCGCTAAGATCAAGGGCACGGCGCGGCGGCGGCTCCCGCCGGCCGGCACAACGAGGAGGAGAAATGCTCCCCAGAGAGCTGGGCACCTTCGATTATGTGATCGTCGGCGCGGGCACCGCGGGCTGCGTGCTGGCCAACCGGCTGTCCGCCGATCCGGGCGTGAACGTGCTGCTGGTGGAGGCAGGTGGTAAAGACGACTACTTCTGGATCCACATTCCGGTGGGTTATCTGTACACCATCGGCAACCCGCGCACGGACTGGTGCTTCAAGACCGAACCCGATGCGGGGCTCAACGGACGCTCGATCGGTTATGCCCGCGGCAAGGTGCTGGGGGGCTGCTCCTCGATCAACGCGATGGTGTATATGCGCGGCCAGAAGAGCGACTACGATCATTGGGCTGCCTTGGGCAACCGCGGCTGGTCCTGGGACGAAGTGCTGCCCTACTTCAAACGCTCCGAGGACTACGCCCACGGTGCGGACGAACTGCACGGGGCCGGCGGCGAGCTGCGTGTGGAAGAGCGGCGCGTGAACTGGGAAATCCTGGATGCCTGGCGCGAGGCCGCGCAGGAGTGCGGCATTCCCAAGATTGCCGAGTTCAACCGCGGCGACAACTTCGGCAATGCGTACTTCCAGATGAACCAGCGCCGCGGCGTGCGCTGGAGCGCGACCAAAGCGTTCCTGCGCCCCGTGATGCACAGGCCCAACCTTCGTGTGATGACCGGCACGCATGTGCTGCGGGTTCGGATCGAGATGCGCGATGGCGGCAAGCGGGCGACCGCGGTCGAGCTGGTCGGGCGCGAGACGGGATCGGGTGCGGTCGCGGCGCGGCGCGAGGTCATCCTGGCGGCAGGCGCCATCGGTTCGCCGCAGATCCTTCAGCTATCCGGTGTCGGGCCTCCCGCGCTGCTGCGCCAACACGGGATTGCAGTGAGCCACGAGCTGCCGGGCGTGGGCGATAACCTGCACGACCACCTGCAGATCCGCATGGTCTACAGGGTGAGCAACGTGGTGACGCTCAATCAGCGCGCCAACAGCCTGACGGGCAGGATCGCGATGGGGCTCGAGTACCTGCTGTTTCGCACCGGGCCGCTCACGATGCCGCCGTCGCAACTCGGTGCGTTCGCCAAGAGCGATGCCTCGCAGCCTTCGGCCAACATCGAATGGCACGTGCAGCCGCTCTCGCTCGACAAGTTCGGCGATCCCCTGCACCCCTATCCGGCGATCACGCCCTCGGTATGCAATCTTCGCCCGACCAGCCGCGGGCAGGTGCGTATCAAGAGCTCCGACCCGATGGCCCACCCCGCGATCCAGCTCAATTACCTGTCCACCGGCGAGGATCGCAGCGTGGTGATCGCCGCCATGCGCTTCGGACGGCGCATCATGGCGGCGCGCGCGCTCGAGCGCTATAGGCCGGAGGAGCTCAAGCCGGGTCCGGCCATCCAGTCCGACGCCGAGCTGCTACGCGCGGCGGGCGACCTGGGCACCACGATCTTCCACCCGGTGGGGACTTGCAGGATGGGCCACGACGAGCTTGCGGTCGTCGACGATCGGCTGCGCGTGCGCGGGGTGGAGGGGCTGCGCGTGATCGATGCGTCCGTCATGCCGCGGATCACCTCCGGCAACACCAACGCGCCCACGGTCATGATCGCGGAGAAGGGGGCCGAGATGGTCCGCGAGGATGGGCGCGCTGCAGCGCTCACACAGGCCTAAGCAAGGGCGCGAAGCTCACTGCTGCTGAGCGCCTTCCTTCCAGTTCGCGCTGGGGAGCGCGAGCGTCTCGACGTAGGCACCGATCTGATAGATCGTCTTGTCGTCCAGCACCGCGCCCCAGGCCGGCATCTTCATGGTGCGGCCCGTGTCCTTGCCGTTCTTGACTGTGTACACGAACACGCGGAACCCCTTGTTGAACACGCGCAGATCCGCAGCGGTCCCGCGATCTCCGGCGCCGTCGGCCTTGCCGCCGTGGCAAACGCTGCAGACGTTCATGAACCAGCTTCTCCCCTCCTTGATCTCCTTGGCGTTCCCCGAATAGGGATTCACCGCCGGGATCTCATCCGCGCGCGCCGCGAGTGCAGCCGCAAGGCAGGTCCCGGCGAGCGCCGCGCAGGCGATCGTCGTCCGCTTTCCCCGCATCTGAATTCTCCTCCCGTGTCCGATCGATTCTTGTTCGGACCCGCGCCGTCAGGGCGAGCCCGCCGTATAGTTTAGCCGGAGCCACCCTCGGGCGTGAACCCCGCGGTTGCCAAGAGCGCCGCCTTCTTCGCGCGCCTTAGTTCGAGGGGCTGCGCTCGGCCTCGATCTGGCTTGCGATCCGCTCGCGCAAGATGTTCTTCTGCACTTTGCCCGACGCCGTCCGCGGAAGCTCCTGGACCACTTCTACGCGCTCGGGGAATTTCTGCCGCGCCAGGCCGGCTCGCTCCAGCCACGTGGCCAGTGCGGGGACATCCACCGTGTGCCCAGGCTGCGGGATCACATAGGCGCAGACGGTCTCGCCCATGCGTGCATGCGGCATGGCTACCACGGCGGCCTCCTTGACGCTCGGGAGCTGGTGGAGCACGTCCTCGATCTCCTTCGGGCTGATGTTCTCCCCACCGCGGATGATGAGGTCTTTCTTTCGCCCGCTGACGGTGAGGAAATCGCCGTGGCTGCGCGCCCCGAGATCGCCGGTGTGGAAGAATCCGTCGGCGTCGAACGCCTCGGCGGTCTGCTTCCACTCGGTATAGCCGAGCATCAGCTCCGGCCCGCGCGCGCAGATCTCACCGTCCGCGCCGTCTGCCAACTGCGCGCCGCTGTGGGCGTCGCATATGCGCACCTCGTGGTTTACGATCCGCCCGTCGGTGATCGCGCCCAGTTCTGCTTCGTTGCGTGTGCGTATGCCGAGCGTGATCGTCGGCGCTTCGGTGCTGCCGTAGACGCGAAATGCCCGGCAGTTGCCGAGCGAGCGGTTGGCCCGCCGGATCAGCTCGGGTGGCACCGGCGCGCCCCCGCTGATGAACAGCCGCAGGCTCGGAAGCGCGGCCTCGCACCGGTCGACCTCGTCGGTGAGCTCCTTGAGAAAAGGCGTCGCGCCGACGCTGAATGTGACGCCGTGGCGCACGATCAACTCGGCCGCTTCGCGTGCGTTCCAACGCTCCATGAACACGACCTTGACGCCGGCCGCGAACGCGATCTCCAGCGCGTAGAGATAGCCGGTGATGTGAGTCACAGGCGAAGGCATCAGCACCACATCGTTCTCGTCGATCCCCCAGTAGCCGATGACGGCGTCGATCTCGGACAGGATGGTGTTGTGGCTGTGGAGGACCCCTTTCGGGTTGCCCGTGGTGCCCGACGTGTACAGCACTAGCTTCACGGCATTCGGATCGATCGGCTCGTGCGACGGTACGGCTCGCTCCCCGCTTTCCAGCAGCTCGACATAGCTCCGGCACCCCGGGGCCTCGCCGCGCACGACGATCACCTCGCGAAGGTCGGGCAGCTCTCGCCGCAACCGTCCCGCCATCGCCGAGTAGTCGAAGTTGCGGAAGCTCTCGGGGACGAAGAACAGCTTGGCGCGGCAGTCGCGCAGAATGTACCGGACCTCCGCGTCGCGGTAGATCGGGACGATGGGGTTGACGACGAGACCGGTGAGACAGGCCGCGATGTTGATCGCCATGGTCTCGGTCCAGTTCGGGAGTTGGAAGCTCACCACGTCGCCCGGCCGGAGTCCGGCAGCGACAAAGGCCGCCGCGAGCCGGCGTGCTTCTTCCATCACCTGGCCGAAGCTCAGGGCTCGCTCCCCCTGAAGCACAGCGCATCGCTCGGGTGTGATGGAGGCCCGCCGCTGGGCAAGGTCCGCGAGCGTCACGTTCCTCCACGCACCTGAGCGCGTGTAGCGCTGGATGGTCTCCTCGGTCAGACGCGTCGTCCAGCCGCCCACATCGGTGCGCATCGGTTTCCCCTCGCAGCCGCGCGGCCCTGACGGTCTGCGCCAGGCTTAGGCAGCATGTCTCCCCGATCCCCCTCCCAACCTCCCCCTTGAAGGCGGAGGAGCGCGGCGCCGCGGACGCGAATCACCATTCACCATCCACCATTCACCATTCACTATTCACCGCTCTATTACTCTTCCGCCATGAACTCGTCGATCAGATGCTTCTTGAGGAACCTCGCATGATGCCCAGACGCCATCTCGAGGTGGCGGCGGGTGGAGTACAGGCTCATGTGATTCACCTTCTCCAGCACCACCAGCTCCTTGTTGCCCGCCGGGATGGTGTTGTACATCTCGATCTCCAAGTCCCACTGGGTGATGTTGTCGTGCTCCGCCACGACCACCAGCGTCGGGGTGTTCAGGATCCGCTTGGCGTAGGGAAAGACGTTGTATTGAAGCAGCAACTCCACCGACTCGACGGTGTTGCGGTGTTCGTGCCGAGGCGCTTCTTTCTCCTTGATGCGCTGGAAGATCTCGTAGACGTGCGGAAACGGCCAGCTGGAGAGGTTGTTGTCGGGATCGCTGTGTGACATCGGCATCATCGCGCTGGGGCTGCCGTCCGAGCGGCGCACCCGGTCCTCCATGGTGAGATGCAGCAGCTTCTCGAACTTGCGCTCGCCGTGGCAGCGCCTCATCGTCTCCCATCCCTCCACCACCGGCACGGTCGAGACGATGCATCGGACGCGCGGGTCGGTGGCGCCGACGATCACCACGTGCCCGCCGGCGTAGGAGATGCCCCAGATGCCCACGCGCCTGCGATCGATCTCGGGTTGCTTCATGACGAAGCTGATGGCGTTCTTGTAGTCCTCCACCTGTCCCCAGGGGTCGATGTGTTGCCGGGGCTCGCCTTCGCTCTCGCCCAGCCCGCGGTAGTCGAACATCAGCACGGCGACTCCCGCCTTGAGGATGGCCTCGGCGTAGTGCGGCAGCACGATCTCCTTCACATAGCACCAGCCGCCTCCCATCACGGCCACCGGGAACGGCCCGGATCCAGACTCCGGCGTGGCGAGCACCCCGCGGATTTTCGATCCCTTGCTGTTGAACTCGACGGTTCGTTTCATGTGTCCTCCGTTGTTCGTGACTCGTGATTCGTGACTCGCGAAAGGCCGTGATTCGTGACTCGTGATCCGTCATCGCCGCTCGGCGATGTGCTTGGGCGGGCGTCGCTTCACGAGCGACGCCGGCGGAATGTACGAATCACGAGTCACGAATCACGAGTCACGGCCTTTCGCGCGCACCGAAAAAAATGGGCGCGCCCCTTGCGAGGCGCGCCCCGGTCGTGTCGACACTTAAGAGATTGCGGCCGTCTCCGTCAGCGGGTGAATGCGACCACCAGGCTGCCGAACTCCGCGGCGTGGGCTTCGTCCCGGCCGAAGCCCGGAGTGCCGCCCAGGGTCTGCACGAAGTACTGCTTGCCGCCGCTCATGAATGTGATCGGCCCCGCCTTCGCAGCGGTGTGCATCGGCATCGTGTACAGAATCTCGCCGGTGGTGGCGTTGGTGACGGTGAAGGTGCCGCCCTGCGTCGAGTAGACGGTCAGGTTGCCGGCGGTGGTAAGCATGCCGCCTGCATAGCCGGGCTTGGCATACTCATTGCGCCAGGCTTCCTTGCCGCTCTTCACGTTGACCGCCTTCTCCTGCTCGTTGCCCCAGATGAACTCCTGGTAGGCGCCGAAGTGCCGGACGTTGCTGATGATCTTGATCTCTTCGAACCCATACTTCATCCCGGCATTGGTGGCTGCCAGATACAGATTGCCGGTGCCGGGGTTGTAGGCGTTGGGGTACATGTTCACGCCGCCCAGCAGGCTCGGCCACACCTCGATCGCCTCACCGCCTTCCTTCGGCAGTGCGATCTCGTTGATCGGCCGGCCGCTCATGTCGTAGCCCTGGATCCACGTGATCTTGTCGGCAAACGGCACCGCCTTGATGAACTTGCCGCTGGCGGCGTCCACATAGGCGATGTAGCCGGTCTTGTTCGGCTGCACGACGGTGGTCTTGCCGTCGATCGAGATCAGCATCGGGGTCTGGGGAATGTCGAAGTCCCAGGGATCGCCGGGAACGCCGGTGTAGCGCCAGGCAACCGAGCCATTATCGGTGTTGACCGCCACGATGCTGGCCGCGCCCACGTTATCCATCTTGCCGCCGCCGCGGTTCTTCGGGTTCCACTCGTAGGCGTTGGCCGTGCCGGTGAAGTATCTCTTCAGCTGCGGATCCCAGGACCCTGCGATCCAGGGGCCGGCGCCGCCGTAAGCGGTGCTGCCCTCGGGCCAGGTGTCATACCCGGGCTCGCCCGGGCCGGGGATCATGTTCGCCTTCCACTTCATGTTGCCGTTGCTCGGATCCACCCCCAGCACGTAGCCCGGCAAGCCGCCGAAGTCCGTCCCGTTCATCGGCACGATGATGGTGCCGGGGATCGCCAGCGGCCCGACCGTGGTCGCATAGCCCGTGGCGTCCTTGGATTTTGCGAAGTCCTTCGGATAGGGGAATCCGTCGTAGGACTTCACGAACACGGCCTTGCCGGACTTGTAATCGATTGCGTGCAACTTGGCGTCGTTGGACAGGAAGTAGATGTTGTTGCCGTAGATCGCCAGGTTACGATGCTTGCCGGTGATGAACGGCACGTTGTAGCCGCCCCAGTCGTCCGGCAGCTTATGCTCGTACTTCCACACCACGCTGCCGGTCCCAGCGTCCAGGGCAAACACCTTGTTGTCCTGGGCGACGAACACCATCCCGTCATAGGCGAGCGGAGTGTTCTGCGCGTCGTTCTTGCCGCCCAGGCTGAACACCCAGGCGACCTTGAGGTCCTTGGCATTCGAGGCGTTGATGGTCGTGAGCGTGCTGTAGCGGGTTGCCGCCCAGCTGCCGTTGCCGTGCAGCCAGGCTTCACCGGCATCCGCCGCGAGCATCTCGTCGGTCACCGGAGCGGCCTGCGCCAGGCTGGCGTAGCCGATCACAGCGAGTGCGGCTGCGAGCCCGCTGAGCTTCAGTTTCAAACGTCGGTCCATGCTTTCCTCCTCCACTGAGATGTTGCGCTGTATCAGGAAAGTCTGCGGCCTGCGGCAAAAGTAGCGGTCGCGAAAGGTTGCGTTATCCAGGGAGAAAGGCGACGACGGCTGTCGCGACCTCGATGGGCACCGGGGCCAGCCCCCGATGCCCGTGCAGTGCGCGGTTCGGTTGCGGGACCCATCCCCACTACGCCTCTCTCCCTGAGAAACCCCGTATTCGTTTTGTCGATCGTCCTGTCGCCTTTCGGCGCGGTCGCTGTTATAGGCACCAACCGGCGCGTTGTTCGGCACGGCGATGAGAAGAACCGCCGACTGACACGCGTTCTTATTGGATGCCACGGGAAAAGCAATCTTACAACCACGCCCCGTCGCGTCAATAGGGACACGACGGATGGGCTTTCCCGCGCGCAGCAGCGTCGCGGCGCCGATGCTTCAATGCGGCAGCGCCGCATCCAGTTTCGCGAGAAAAGTGCGGATGCGTTTAGCGTTCATCCCGAGATCGCTGCGCCCCAGGCGCGACTTGGAGCGCACGTCGATACGCGTTCCGTTGGCGCTCTCCCGAATGCGCACGACAACATCGTCTTTGAAGCCGTAGAGCATGCTGGTCGCCACCGCTTCGACGCGCCCCTCGGCACGGTCGGCGTCGATGATCTGCAATCCCATGGCCGAGAGTACGTCACGGGACGCGTCGAACACCCGGTCCTTGGAGGCCTTCGTCGTGAGCGGCTCGATGTCGGGGTAGGCTTTGTGCTGCTGTGCGGCGACGTCGGGGCCGTCGTAGGAAATGGGATGATCGTCTTGCTTGCGCAGCGTAGCGGCCGCCACGAACTGGGGCGGATCCTGCGTGTCGGTGGTGATGTCGTGGATATAGGGCAGGCTCTGAACCAGCTGCATGTAGCTCCACGGGATATACGCGGTGACCGCTCCGATCAGCGCGCCGAGTACCCCGGCGATCAACAGTCCCGGGCGTGCCGCCCGGCCCACGATGAGCCCGATGACCGAGCATGCCACCGCCACCAGCGCGGCGAAGAACGCCACGCGCAGGATCCCGAATCCGGTGCGGAAGTGCCACAGCCCGAGCCGATACCCGATGCCCGACAGCACGGCGGCAACTGCGCACGCTACCGCTAGCATCAGGCCCGCCGACGCCAGACGCTGGCCCCATGGACTCCCCGGTGCCGCCGAGGATGCAGCAGGTGTTGCCTCGGTCATGGTCTCCTCCTAAGTACGTGGCTCGTGATCCGTGACTCGTGACTCGTCATCGCCTCCCGGCGATGTGCCCGAGCGCGCGTCGCTTCACGAGCGGAGCGACGCCGGCGGAGCCGGCGGAAGGCAGGAATCACGAATCACGAGTCACGGATCACGAATGACGAGTCACGAATCACGAGTCACGAATCACGGATCAAAAATCACGGATCACGGCCTTTCGGGAGTCACGAATCACGGCACCTCGAGCGCCCGGCGCTCAGGACCGCGCGCCGTTCAGCGGGATCAGTGCACGTACGGTCGTGCCCTGGCCGGGAGCCGAGTGCACGTGCAGCTTGCCGCCGACCAACCCCACGCGCTCTTCCATGCTGAGCAGACCCAGGCTCTCACCGGCCACCGCGCCGTTGGCGCCCGACTGCACCTCGAACCCAACGCCATCGTCGCGCACGCTCAGGTTGAGCAGGCTGTCCTCGCAGGACAGGTCGAGCCACACGTTGTGGGCGCGCGCATGGCGAAGCACGTTGGTGAGCGCCTCCTGCGTTACGCGGAAGCAGGCCGTTTCGATCTCCGGCTTCAAGCGTGCGCGCAGCTCGAGTCCGCGGAAATGAGGCACGAACTGCCCCAGCGCTGCTTGGCGCTCCAGATGTGCGCGCAGCGCCGAGATGAGCCCGAGATCGTCGAGCTGCGCGGGACGCAGATCGAGAGACAGCTGGCGTACCTGATCGAGCGCCGCGCTGGTGATCCGGACGCTGTCGGTCAACCGCTGTTGGAGCGCGGGAGCGGGAATCTGGCGCGCCACCGACTCCAGGTTGATCTTCACCGCGGTCAGGACCTGGCCGACCTCGTCGTGCAGCTCGCGCGCGAGATACCGGCGCTCGCCCTCCAGCACTTCCATGGCGCGCCGAGACAGACGCTGCAGGCGCTGATGCGCCAAGCGCAGGGACTCCTCGAACCGGCGGCGCTCGCTTACATCGGTGATGGAACCCGAGAAGTTCAGCGCCTTGCCTGCACTTCCGCGTTCGGTGTCACCGCGCCCGAGGAACCAGCGATAGCCCTCCTCCCCGTGGCGCAGGCGAAACTCCTGGTGGAAGGGCTCGCCACCGGCGATGTTTCGCGCGAAGGCTTGCCGCACCCGCTCGCAGTCTTCGGGGTGCAGCGCATCGCGAAACAGCGGCGGGTGCTCCTCGCGCGGCTCCGGCTCCCAGCCTAGCAGCGCGCGGAAGCGCGGCGAGTAGTAGATCCGGCCGCGCGTCAGGTCCCAGTCCCACAGTCCGTCGGTCGAGCCGCGCACGGCGCGCCCGAAACGAGCCTCGCTCTCCTCCCGCGCGCGCAACGCCTCGACCAGTTCCGTGACATCTCGTCCCACCGCTTGGATCTCGGAGAGCTGTCCCTCGTCGTTGAACAGTCCGTGCATGGCCCATTGATGCCAGCGTGCGTACCCCTGCGCGTCCAAAACGCGGTATTCGCAAGTTACCAGCGGCGCCGTGCATTCGATGCGGCTCTGGGCTCCTGCAGCGACGGACTGGTCCTCGGGCGCGACGAAATCCAGTAGTCGGGTCCCGATCAAGTCGGAGCCGGGCTTGCCGAGGAAACGCGACAGCGCGGTGTTGACGAAGGTCACCTTGCCCTCCGGGCTGAGCCGGCAGATGAGGTCGCTCTGATCCTCGACGATGGCGCGATAGCGCTCTTCGTTCTGCTGCAGCGCCCGCTGCATCGCGGCGAGAGCCATCCGCTCCTGATGCTCGGACAGTGCTCGGCGAACCACGGGCACCAGGCGCGGCAGGTTGTCCTTGAGTACGTAATCGGTGGCACCGGCTTTGAGACAATCGATGGCGCGCTCGTCACCCAAAGTGCCCGAGATCAAGACGAAAGGCAGCAGAGGATCGCGCGCCCGCAAAGCCGCAAGGGCTTGGAGGCCCGTGTAATCGGGCAACGAGTAGTCGGACAACACCATGTCCCACTTGGCTTCCGACAACGCCGACTCGTATCCTTGACGCGTAGCCACGCAGCGCCAGTCGACGGCCACGCCACCGTGGCGCAGCGCGGCCACGGCGAGCTCCGCATCGAGCGTGTCGTCTTCCAGGATCAGCAGACGAGTTGCGTTCGGCATCGTGCGTCAGGCGCAGGTTGGGCGAGCTCGCCGCGGGTGAGACGCTGGTCCTCCCACGAGGGGATCAGCGACAGGGCCGGAGGTTGGCACGATTGTGCGGGCAGTCGTGGCCGATATCACGACCCCAGGCCTCGACGATCATCATAGCACCGGCGCGGGCAAGCCCACGCACGGGCTCAGAGCAGCGCCTTGCTCACGACCTCGAGCGTGTCTTTGGACAGACCGGCCGTGTGGCGGATGCGCTCCAGCGCAGCCTTGGCGTGTGCCTGGCGCGCCGCGTCGAACTTCTTCCAGCGGTCGAAGCCGCGGGCCATGCGTGCCGCCACGGTGGGGTTGAGTGCATCGAGCGCGACGATCCGGTCGGCGAGAAAGCGGTAGCCGGCGCCGTCGGCGGCGTGAAAGCGCACCTGGTTACCGCGAAAGCCGCCGATCAATGCGTACACTTTGTTCGGGTTCTTGATGTTGAACGCCTCGTGCGACATCAATCTCTGCACCTCGCCGAGCGTTCCCGGCAGGCGGGAGCTCGCCTGCACCGCCAGCCACTTGTCCACCACCAGCGGTTCCGCTTTCCATTTGGCATAGAAGCGATCCAGCGCAGCCGCGCGCTCCGGGCAGTCGCAGTTGGCCAGGACAGACAGTGCGGAGATCGCATCGGTCATGTTGTCCGCACTGTCGAATTGCTCCATGGCCAGCGTACGCATGCGCCTATCATCGAGCTCCATGAGATAGCCCAGGCAAAGATTGCGCAGCGCACGGCGGGCCGCCGAGCTTGCGTCCGGACTATACGGACCGGTCACTTTCTGCGAGGCATAAGTCGCGAGCAGCGCGTCGCACAGCTCGCGCGCCAGATGGCGCCGCAGGCCGAGGCGCACCGCGTGTATGGCATCTGGGTCGACGATCGCCATCTGCTCGGCTACATAGCCCTCCGAGGGCAGTGTGAGCGCATCCGCGGCGAACGCCGGGTCGCTCGGCCCCTCGGAGAGCACGCGCGCGAATGCGGCCACGAAGGGTTCGGGGAACGCCGGTTCGTTGCCTGCCTGCTGGGCCGCGACGCCGCGGAGCAGGATCTCCAGCGCGAGGCGCTGCCCGGCCTCCCAGCGGTTGAACGCATCGCTGTCGTGGGCCAGCAGGTGCGTGAGCTCCTCGCTCGTGTAGGCGTACTTGAGGATCACGGGCGCAGAGAACCCGCGCAGGAGCGAGGGCACGGGCAACGCTTGCACGTCGACGAACGTGAAGTGTTGTTGCGGCGAAGTGAGCGACAGCACGCGCGTAGCGCCGCCGGCCTGCGTCTCGCCTTCGAGGCGCAGCGGGATGTCCTTGCCGTCGGGTCCGACGAGCCCGACGGCGAACGGGATGTGGAACGGGAGCTTGTCGGCTTGCCCGGGCGTGGGCGGACAGGATTGCTTCGCATTCAATGTATACCGCTTCGTCGCTGGGTCGTAGGTGGTGGCGACCTCGACGACCGGCGTGCCGGCTTGGTCGTACCAGCGCTGGAACTGCTTGAGGTCCACGCCGCTCGCGTCCTGCATGGCCTGTGCGAAATCGTCCGTGGTGACCGCCTGCCCGTCGAAGCGCTGGAAATACAGATCCATGCCCTTGCGGAAGCGCTCGCTCCCGATCAGCGTGTGGATCATGCGTACCACCTCGGCACCCTTCTCGTATACGGTGGCCGTGTAGAAGTTGCTGATCTCCATATAAGACTGCGGGCGCACCGGGTGCGCCATGGGTCCCGCGTCCTCGGGAAACTGCGCAGCGCGGAGCGCGCGCGCCTCATGGATCCGCGCGACCGCCCGCGAGTACATGTCCGCGCCGAACTCCTGGTCGCGGAACACCGTGAGCCCTTCCTTGAGCGAGAGCTGGAACCAGTCGCGGCAGGTGACGCGGTTGCCGGTCCAGTTGTGGAAGTATTCGTGCGCCACGACGCGGTCGATGTGCATGAAGTCGCTGTCGGTCGCGATGTCGGGGCGGGCCAGCACGTACTTCGTGTTGAACACGTTGAGGCCCTTGTTCTCCATGGCGCCCATGTTGAAGTCGCCCACCGCCACGATCATGTACTGGTCGAGGTCGAGCTCCAGCCCGAATACCTGCTCGTCCCAGCGCATTGCCTTGTTGAGCGCTTGCATCGCGAAGCCGCACTGGTCGAGCCGGCCCGGCTCGACATAGATCTGCAGGCTGACTTCGCGCCCCGACTGCGTGCGGAAGTCGTCCTCGAGCTTATCTAGCTTTGCGGCGACCATGGCGAACAGATAGGACGGCTTGGGGAACGGGTCCTCCCAGCGCGCCCAGTGGCGGCCGGCGGGCTCATCCCCACTCGCCACGAGGTTGCCGTTGGACAGCAGTACGGGAAAGCGCGCCTTGTCGGCGTGGATCGTCACCGTGTAGCGCGCCATGACGTCGGGGCGGTCGATGAAGTAGGTGATGCGGCGGAAGCCCTCCGCCTCGCACTGAGTGAAATAGCCGTCTTTGGAAGCGTACAACCCCATGAGCTTGGTATTCTGTTTGGGCCGGATGCGGCAGATCGTCGTCAGCGCAAACCGATCCGGCACCGCCGCGATCGTGAGCTCTCTCGGATCCACCGTGTACGCCGATGCCGCCAGGCGATGGCCGTCCAGCGCGACCGACTCCAGCTCCAGCTCGTCGGCGTCCAGCACGAGCGGCGCATTGGGATCGGCCGACTTCGGATTGCGGCGGATCGCGAGCGTGGCGGTCACGCGGGCGTAGTCGTCCTGAAGGTCCACGTCGAGCTCGACGGTGGAGATGAGGAACGGGGGCGGCGTATAGTCTTTGAGGTAGACGGTCGAAGGAGTCGGATTGAGCATTTGGATCCGGTGGAATACGGGAAGGCGGCGAGGTCAGTTTACCGGACTGGCAGCGGGCACGGTCGGGCTCGTCCCGGGAGATTCGGCGCCTGTCCTGCCTTGCGTGATCGCGGCAGGGCATCCGGACTCACCGCAGGGCTGGTTTTCGGCTGGCGCCGGCGAATCATGAAGGCTGCGACGGCGTCGTTCTCGCTGGTTACCGTGTGGGAGCTGGAAGCGGCTTTGGAGCGAGTCTGGGAGGCGATCTACCGCGCAGAAGATTGGCCGCGATGGTGGCCTTACGTCGAGCGGGTGGTGAAGCTGCAGGAGGGAGACGGGAACGGAGTCGGGGCCGTGCGGCGCCTGACCTGGCGCACGCGGCTGCCCTACCGGATCACCTTCGAGACGCGTGCGACGCACGTGGAGAAACCCTTCCGATTGGAGGGCGAAGCAATGGGAGAGCTCGCCGGCACGGGCCGCTGGACGCTGTCGCACTCCGGCACGGTCACCACGGTGCGCTACGACTGGAACGTGCGTGCGACCAAGCCATGGATGGCGCGGCTCGCCCCGCTGGCGCGGCCGATCTTCGAGTGGAACCATAACGGCGTCATGCGTGCCGGCGGTGAAGGCCTCGCGCGGCACCTAGGCGTGCGGCTGCTGCAGGCGTAGCGACTGCCGTCGGCTGAGCCTTGCATTCCCCGGCCGCGTGCTGAGCGGCAGCGAGCCACCGCCGCGCCGATCTCATCTAGAATGGCTGAACCCGGATGATTCATGAGGGACTCGGGCGCTGGCGCCCGAGTGGCCCTGCGTCATAGCGCGTACCAAGGCAGGTCAGCGCGAACTGCCTGCGTATCAACGTCCGCATGCCTTTGCGGGCGTCTTCATGAATGGGTCCGGTCAAGGGAGGCAGCGATGAGCCAGACATGTGGCGACCGGTTCGGCGCCGGTGATTGCTTTGCGGGTCCGCGGTAGCGATGCGGCCCGAATTGCTGGGACTCGCCTCCAGGCTCGCCGCGCTGGGGGAGGCTTTCGCGTTGGTCACCGTGGTCCGGCGGGAACCGCCCAGCTCCGCGCGTGTGGGTGACACCGCATTGGTGACGGGGACCGGTGAGGTCCACGGCTGGGTAGGCGGCGGTTGCACGCGATCGACGCTGCTGCGCGAAGCGCTACGAGCCATCTCCGACGCGGAACCGAGGCTGCTCAGTCTTTCGCCCGAACCTTCCCGGGAGCGGCGACCGGGGTTAGTGGCACTTCCCATGACCTGCAAGAGCGGAGGAACCGTGGACCTCTACGTCGAGCCTGTGCTTCCCGCTCCTCGACTGGTGCTGTTCGGGGCGTCGGCCGCGGCGCGAATGCTGGCGCGCATCGGGCATGCGATGGGCTACCGCGTGGACGTCGTCGATCCCGAGGCAGACAAAGCGGCATTCCCCGAGGCCGAGCGCGTGATGGCGGAGATCTCGCCCGGCGCTGAGCTCAAAGGCGCGTACGTGCTGGTTGCGACGCTGGGCGAGCGAGACGTGGACGCGATCGAAGCCGCGGTTGCGCTGGCGCCTGCGTATCTGGGTGCGATCACCAGCCGCAAGCGCTTCGCCGAATTGCGCGAGACGCTGCTTGCGCGCGGTGTCCCATCGAGCGCACTGGATGCGATCGCGGCCCCGGCCGGGCTCGACATCGGCGCCAAGACGGCCGAGGAGATCGCGCTGAGCGTCATGGCACAGATCGTGGAGCGGCGCCGGCGCCCGGCGCACGCAGAGCCGAAGGCCGAGCACGCGGTCGCGGCCAAGGCACCGCTCGCGCACGAGTTGAGCGAGGCGACCGATCCGGTGTGTGGGATGACCGTGGCGGTGAAAGGGGCCCGGCACTATGCCGACCTCGAGGACCGCCGGTACTACTTCTGCTGCGGGGGCTGCCGCACGCTGTTCCTCGCCGACCCCGCCCGCTACGCGAGACCGGCTACCGGAGCCGGCGCTTCGTGAACGAAGACATCCGCGCGATGCAGGCGCTGATGGAGCGCCACGGCTACATCGCCGATCCGGCTGTGGCAACCGCCTTGTATCTCGCCAAAGAGATGCGCAAGCCCCTGCTCGTGGAGGGCGAGGCCGGCGTGGGCAAGACCGAGATCGCGAAAGTCCTGGCGCGTGCTCTCGCGACCGAGTTGATCCGCCTGCAATGCTACGAGGGGCTCGATACCAACACGGCGCTGTACGAGTGGAACTACCAGCGCCAGCTGCTGCGGCTGAAGATCGCCGAGCGGGAAGCGCATGATCCCGCCGAGCTGGAAGACCTGATCTTCGGGCGCGAATACCTGCTCGAGCGACCGCTGCTCAAGGCGATCACGCGCCGCGACGCGCCGCCCGTCCTGCTGATCGACGAGATCGACCGCGCCGACGACGGGTTCGAAGCATTTCTGCTCGAGGTGCTCTCGGATTTCCAGGTCACCATCCCGGAGCTCGGGACCATCCGGGCCCAGCACGTGCCCATCGTCGTGCTCACCTCGAACCGGACCCGGGAGATCGGCGACGCGCTGCGCCGCCGCTGCCTGTATCTGTACATGGAGCATCCGAGCCTGGAGAAGGAGCTGCGAATCCTTCGTCTCAAAGTGCCCGATCTCAGCGAACATCTGGCGCAAGCGATCGCGCGCTTCGTGCAGCGCATGCGCAGCCGCGATCTGCGCAAGCTGCCGGGCGTGGCGGAGACCATCGACTGGGCGCGAGCGCTCGTGCGGCTGCGCCAGGACCGGCTCGAGGCAGACATCGTGTCCGCCACGCTGGGCTGCCTGCTCAAGGACGAGCATGACATCCGCAAGACCGGCGAGGAGGCAGTGGCCGAGATGGTGGCGTACGCGTCGGGCTCACAGCAGTGAGCGACGCGCACGGGCTGACCGTGCAGCTGGCGAAGTTCGCCGCGGCGCTGCGCAGCCATAGTATCCGGGTGGGGCTCGGCGATGAGCTGGATGCAGGCATCGCGCTCACGCTCGTCGATCTGCTCGACCGCCAGGAGGTCCACCGTGCGCTGCGGATCGCCTTCAAGGTCCCGCACGAGGCGTGGGCAACGTTCGACAAGCTGTTCGAGGAATACTGGGGCGGGACGGTCGCGCCGCAGTCGCCTGTCCCGCGCCCGGTGCCGTTTCAAGACCATCGCGGCCCGGTGCAGTGGAAGTGGGACGGACAGCGCGTGCGCATCGCCGTCGCCGAGGTGGAAGTCGCGGACGCTGCATCGCCCGCCTACAGCGCCGAACCGCTGCTGCGCCAGAAACCTTTCGAGGAGCTTTCGGCAGCCGAGCTCGCTGCGATGGAGCGGCTGGCCGCGCGTCTGGCACTGCGGCTCGCGACGCGGAGAAGCCGCCGCTTGATCCCCGCGCGGGGGCGCGGGATGGTGGACCTGCGTCGCAGCTTTCGCGATGCGCTCGCGACGCAGGGCGAACTGCTGGCGCTCGCCCGGCGCACGCGGGAGCTCGATGAGCCGCGCCTTGTGCTGCTCTACGACACGAGCGGCTCCATGGACGTGTACACCCGCGTGCTGCTCGCCTTCGCACTGGCGCTGCGCCGCGTCATCAAGCGCGTCGAGATCTTCGCCTTCAACACTGCGCTGACCCGTATCACCCGCCTAGTAGCACCCGCCAAGATATCCCAAACGCTCGAGCGACTCGCGGCCGGCGTACCCGATTGGTCGGGAGGCACCCGGATCGGCTCGTGTCTGGCGCAGTTCGTCGACGGCTATCTGAGTGCGATGGTCGACCACGCTACCACGGTCGTGATCGTGAGCGACGGTCTGGACCTCGGCGATGCGCAGTTGCTCACGCGTTGCATGCAGGCGCTGCGCAGCCGGGCCGGCCGGATCATATGGCTGAATCCTCTGATGGGCGACCCGCGCTATCAGCCCACGGCGGCGGGGATGAGCGCGGCGCTGCCGTACGTCGACCATCTGGCGCCGGCGCACAACCTCGAATCGCTGGAAGGCTTGCTCCGGTTCGTGAAGTGATGGATAGTATGGCCGAGTAGCAGATAACAAGACTGTAACGGGGCGTCGGATTAGAAGAACGAAAGGAGGCAACCGATGATTCCTGCAGCATTCGACTACCACCGCCCGGCCTCGCTCGATGAGGCGCTGGGGCTGCTGGGCCGCTACGGCGAAGACGCCAGGGTGTTGTCCGGTGGCATGTCCCTGCTTCCTCTGCTCAAGCTGCGTCTGGGCTCCGTCGGCCACCTCGTCGACATCGGGCGCATCCCGGGCCTCGAATACATTCAAGAGGAAGGTGGCGTCCTCAAGATCGGCGGTGCGACGCGAGAGGTGATGCTCGATCGCTCCGAGATCATCCGCGAGAGATACCCCATCCTGCTGGACACCGCTCGTGTGATCGCGGACCCGCTGGTCCGCAACCGGGCCACCGTCGGCGGCAATCTGGCACACGGAGATCCCGCGAACGATCACCCAGCGACCATGATCGCGCTCGGCGCGAGCGTGGTGGCGCGCGGTCCAAAGGGCGAACGCACGATTCCGATCAACCAGTTCTTCAAGGGCCTGTTCAGCACCGCGCTGGCAGCGGACGAAATCCTCACGGAAGTCCGGATTCCTGCGCCGCCGCCGCGCAGCGGAGGCGCGTATCTCAAGCTCGAGCGCAAGGTCGGAGACTTTGCCGCCGCCGCCGCCGCCGTTCAAGTGACGCTCGATGCGAACGGCAGCATCCAGCGTGCGGGAATCGGGCTCACCAATGCAGGCCCCGCGCCGGTCGAGGCAACGGAGGCGGAGAAATACCTCGCCGGCAAGAAGCCCGATGAGAGCGTCATCGCCGAAGCGGGCCGGCTCGCCGCGGCCGCGAGCGCACCCAGCGCCGACCGCCGCGGATCGGTCGGATACAAACGGGAGATGGCGCGTGTGCTGGTGATGCGCGCGCTGCGCAAAGCGCTCGAGCGCGCGGGAGGGCAGTGACCATGGCAATGCATAAGATCAAAGTGACCGTGAACGGCGCGGCGCGCGAAGCGGAAGTCGAGTCGCGTCTGCTGCTCGTCCATCTGATCCGAGAGGTTTTCCGCCTGACGGGAACGCACATCGGTTGCGACACGACGCATTGCGGCGCGTGCACCGTCATTCTCGACGGAGCGCCGGTCAAGTCCTGCACCGTGCTCGCCGTGCAAGCCGACGGGAGTGAGTTGCGCACCGTCGAGGGTCTGGAGCAGGGCGGCAAGCTGCACCCCGTTCAGGAAGGCTTCACGGAGAAGCACGGGCTGCAGTGCGGCTACTGCACTCCCGGAATGCTGATGACGAGCTGCGCGCTTCTGGAGCGGAACCAGAAGCCCAGCGAGCAGGAGATCCGCGAAGCCATCTCGGGGAACCTGTGCCGCTGCACGGGCTACGTCAACATCGTCAAGGCCGTCCAGTACGCGGCCGAGCGCATGGGCTAGGAGGCCGACTCATGGAACCCAAGACCGACGCCAAGATCTGCGGCATGGGGCATTCGATGAAGCGCAAGGAGGACCCGCGCTTCATCCGCGGGCAGGGCCGCTATGTGGACGACATCCAGCTCCCCGGCATGCTGTACATGGACATCGTGCGCAGCCCGTATGCGCACGCGAAGATCAAATCGATCAACACCGACCGGGCGATGAAGATCCCGGGCGTGCTCGCGGTGATCACCGGCGAGACGCTCGCCAAGTACAACTTGCACTGGATGCCGACCATCTCGGCCGACACGCAGATGGTGCTGCCCACCGACCGGGTCATGTACGTGGCGCAGGAAGTGGCGGCGGTGATCGCCACGGAGCGCTACATCGCCGCCGACGGGGCCGATGCGGTCGATGTCGAGTACGAAGCGCTTCCGCCCGTTGTCGATCCGTTCAAGGCGCTCGCGCCCGGCGCGCAGGTGCTGCGCACCGACAAGGAAGGCAAGAAAGACAACCTCGCCTTCCACTGGGAGGCCGGCGACCGCACCGACGCCGACCAGGCGATCGCCGCCTCCGAAGTGGTCGTGAGCGAGAACGTCTACCTGCCTCGCATCCATGTCGCCTCGATGGAGACCTGCGGCTGCATCGCCGACTTCGACGCCGCCCAAGGCAAGCTCACCGTCTACATGACGACGCAAGCACCGCATGCGGTGCGCACGGTGTTTGCGCTCGTCGCCGGTCACGTCGGCCTGTCGGAAGAGCGCATCCGCATCATCTCGCCCGATATCGGCGGCGGGTTCGGCGGTAAGGTGCCCGTGTATCCCGGCTACGTCATTGCCGTGGCGGCCTCGGTGGTCATCGGCAAGCCCGTGAAGTGGATCGAGGACCGCATGGAAAACCTGCAGGCCGACTCGTTCGCGCGCGACTACCACATGAAGGTGGATCTGGGTGCGAAGAAAGACGGCACGATGACCGCGTTGCGGATCAAGACGGTGGCCGATCACGGGTATGCCAACGCGTCGGCGAACCCGTCGAAGTATCCGGCCGGTCTGTTCTCGATCTGCACCGGCTCCTACGATCTCAAGCACGCCTTCTGCGAAGTCGACGCGGCCTACACGAACAAGCCGCCGGGCGGAGTGGCCTACCGCTGCTCGTTCCGCGTCACCGAGGCGGTGCACGCCATCGAGCGCGCCACCGACGCGCTCGCGCAGAAGCTGAACATTGATCCGGCCGAGCTGCGCATGAAGAACTTCATCAAGCCCGAGCAGTTTCCGTACAAGTCGGTGCTGGGCTGGACCTATGACAGCGGCAACTACGCTCCGGCGCTGCGCAAGGCGATGGACATGGTCGGGTACGAGGCGCTACGCAAGGAGCAAGCCGAGAAGCGCAGCCGCGGCGAGCTGATGGGCATCGGCATATGCAGCTTCACCGAGATCGTCGGCGCCGGACCCTCGAAGGACTTCGATATCCTGGGTCTCAAGATGTTCGACTCGGCCGAGATCCGCGTCCATCCCACCGGCAAGGCGATCGCGCGCTTCGGCACCAAGAGCCAGGGGCAGGGCCACGAGACGACGTACGCACAGATCGTCGCCGAGGAGCTGGGCATCCCCGCCTCCGACATCCAGATCGAGGAGGGCGACACCGACACGGCGCCCTATGGGCTCGGTACCTACGCCAGCCGCTCGACGCCCACTGCCGGAGCCGCGGGCGCAATGGCCGCACGCAAGATCCGCGACAAGGCGCGCAAGCTCGCTGCGCACCTGCTGGAAGTGCGTGAGGAAGACCTCGAATGGGAGCCGGGCAAGTTCTCCGTTAAGGGCGCGCCGCAGAAGTCGAAGACGATTCAGGAATGCGCGTTTGCTGCGTACACCAATTACCCGCAGGGCATGGAGGGGGGGCTGGAGGCGGTCCACTACTACGATCCGCCCAACCTCACTTTCCCGTTCGGCAGCTACATCTGCGTGGTGGACATC
>DATJVI010000122.1:0-4186 GCA_035501875.1 Burkholderiales bacterium | reverse complement strand
AAGTGCGCACGCCCCGTCGGTCGCGAGGGCGCGAGAGCCTCGTCTATAGAGCGAACTGCAGCTCTAGTCGCCGATCACGCGGCGGGCTCGCGCGCGCCGCACTTCACTTGGTGAACTCCAACGCGGCGCTTTGCTCGTTATCGTTGGTGAGTTTGCCCTTGGCTTCCGTACGAGGCTATTGCTTGCGCACGTGCACCACGCCGGTCATGAACGGGTGCACGGTGCAGATGTAGCCGAAGTCGCCTTCGCTGGCGAAGGTGTGCTCGAACTTGTCGTCGGTATCGAGGCCCTTGGAGCCGAAGGCCTTGTCGTTGGCGGTCACCGTGTGCGGCGTGTCGTCGTGATTGGTCCAGACGATCTTGGTGCCGGGGGCCACCGTTATTTCCTTGGGAGCGTAGGCAAACTTGGCGATGTCGATCTCGACGGTGCGCCCGGATTGGGCCGCAGCCGCGAAGATCCAGGGGAAGGCGACCGCGGCGCCCAGCAGCAACGCGGGCAGTGCACGCGCGCGAAGGGCATCGCGGTAAGAAACGCGGAACATGGATCTCTCCTCTAGCGTAAATGGTCGGCCGATGCGAATCAGCTCCCGAGCGGCGTATCGATCAGCGCTAGCTGCTGCTTGCCTTGCACGACGTTGATTTCGCGCGTTCCCAGCACCTTGGCGAGCTCGCCCGCCGGCACGGTGACCGGACCGGGCTCGCCGATGCCCGCCTGTCCGGGCGTCGGCAGCGGATAGGCAAGGGACATCGCGGTGTGCAGCGTGACGTTCCCTTCGACCTTCTGCAGCACCTGGTGGATGTGCCCGTTCAGGACGGTGACCGAGCCGTACGGGCGCAGCAGCGCGAGCGCCTCCTGCGAATCGGCCGTGCCCCAGCCCCAAGGCTCCCAGATCGTCCACATGGGAATGTGCCCGAGCACCACGATCGGTGTTGAGTTGGACACTGAGGTGAGATCGCTCTTCATCCAGGCGAGCTGCTCATCCCCAAGCGAGGCCAGCATGCCCGCCTTGAAATTGAGCACGTTCGTCAGCCCGATGAAGTGCACTCCGCCCTGATCGAAGCTGTACCAGGCCTTGCCTTTGCCGTCGTGATCGAAGTACTTGAGATAGCCGGTCACGCCTTCATCGATGGTGTCGTGCTCGCCCGGCACGGTATGTACGCGGTCGACGCGAAGCTCCTGCAGGAGCTCGCGCGCCTTGCCGAATTCCTCGGGCTTGGATAGATGGCTAACGTCTCCCGTGTGCACGACGAAGGCAGGCGCCTGCGGCAGCGAGTTGATGTGCGCGGTCGCGCGGCGCAGGCTGCCGACGACGTCGGGGTTGGCCTCCTTGCGGAAACCGATGTGCGTATCGCTGATCTGCACGAATGTGAGTGCATTCTTCTCCGCCGGAGACACGCTGCCTGCATTCGTTGCGCCGAGCGCGCGCGGAATGCCTCCACTGACCGTCCAGACGACGGCCGCGCCGGTCCACGCGGCGAGACAGCTCAGTGCCCTGCGGCGGGCGGGATCGTGGCCTTGGTCAGCGGCGTCGGATGTGCTCATGTGAACTCCTCGCGGTGATGGTGAAAATGCCTCCAACGCTCCTACCGGCGAGAGGGAAAATCTATTCCCGCCTTCGGATCG
The DNA here is from genome assembly GCA_035501875.1 of Burkholderiales bacterium. Taxonomy (GTDB): domain Bacteria; phylum Pseudomonadota; class Gammaproteobacteria; order Burkholderiales; family SHXO01; genus SHXO01. The sequence continues at coordinate 2,563 of DATJVI010000122.1, read as the reverse complement.
ATGCGGCGATTCTTACAATCGCGCGACTGCCGGCCGGCCGAGCGAAAGGATCGGTCCTTGCGCCAGCCGGCCGGCATCTTTCGCACGATCACTGCGCAACGTTCCCCTGACGGAAGAGACTCGTGAAGCGCGCCGCGAGCGTCTGCGCCGCGTTCTGCGCAACGTTGCCTTGCTCGGCTGCGATCGGCGCGGCGTTGCGTATCTGCCACATCGACAGCGAAGACGAGGATCGCGCGAGCATCTCGCGCTCGGTCAGGCCGACCGGGTGCATTTGGCGCCACGCAGGATCGGCGGGCGCCCTGGAGATGACCGCGGGATCGACTCGCGCGACCGTCGCCGAGAGATCGGACGAGGAAAGCGCTTCCAGCTCGCGCTGATCGAGGCCGTTGGGATGGCTTTGCCGCCAGCCCGGAGCCGCGGCCACGTTGCCTGCCGCGAAGTTGTTGAAGTAGGCGTACGATTCGCCGCCGAACCGGCTCATGCTGCTGCCGTCGGCCAGGGCGAGACCGGACGCAGCCAGCGCGAATGCGGTCACCGCCAGCTGCTTGCTCAACGAGTATTTTCTGCGAAACATGACTGCTCCTTTCGATGGCTGTGGTCGAGAGACAGCGAACCGCCATTTCAACCTCGATGCGTGTTCGCATGGCTGTCAGACCACAGCCGCTTGCGTGTTCATGCCCGTTGGAATAACGATGCGTCCGAACCGGTCAGACGGCGCCGCTCCCGGGCGAACAGCCGCGCAGGCGCGACCGCGCGCCGGAGGGGGGCGCCCTTCGGGACGAAACGCGGATTTGGAGATCTACTGCGACGTCGCGAGACGCTGCACGAAGTCAGCGAGCACGTCGGGGCTCACGTCGGACACGGCAACCCAGTCCATGCCGGAGCCGCTCGCGTGCACGACGTTGAAGCCGCGCACGGTTTTGAGCGGCGGCGCCGCGGGCACTGGCTCGGGGCGCACGAACACGTCGATCATGTGCAGCCGATAGCGGTACACGAGGGTGGCCACGCGGTGCTTGCCGAGGTTGTCGAGACGGCCTCCGACGAGCGTGAATCCTTCCGCGGCCAGGTCGTGCACGGGTGGCGAGTAGTCGAGCCGTGCCGACAGCCACGGCTTGACCGTGTGCTGATCCGACGATGCCACCTCGACCATGTGGTTGTTGAGCGTGGCGCGCACGTGGGTGGCCACGGCCTCGTTCGCGAGGTCTTCGCTCGCCTGCCAGGTCAGCGCCGCGCTGCCGAGAACCCACGCCAGCACGGTGGCCGCGCAGCCAGCGAGCGCACCGCCTCCCACCCAGCGCCAGCGCTGCGCTGAACGCAGCGGCGACGGTGCAGCGGCTTCGACCGCGCCGATAGTCGCGCTGATCCGCGCCTTGAGCGCGGGCGATGCCGCGTAGAACGGGACTTCCTTGCGGACGCGCTCGCGCAGCGCGAGCAACTCCTCGTGCTTCGCGCGGCAGTCTGCGCAGCCACGGAGATGCCTTTCCAGCGCGAACTTGCGCAGGAAATCGAGCTCCCCATCGGCATCGGCCGAAACGAGAATTTCAGCGTCGTGACAGTTCATCGTTCAGCCCCCCGTGTCTGCCCGCGCGCGGAGCGCAGCCGCGGCGAGCGCTGCAGCAGGCTCCGCGCACGCGCGAGGCGCGACATCACGGTGCCCACCGGCACGTTGGCCACGCGCGCGATCTGCTTGTACGACATGTCCTCGAACTCGCGCAGGATCAGCACCTCGCGGAACGCGAGCGGCAGCTCTGCCACCGCGTCGGCGAGCGCGCGCGATTCGGCGCCGCGGAGCACTGCCTGTTCCGGGCTTACGCCCGCCTCGTCGACAGCCATCTCGATCGCCGTTCCGTCGTCATCGATGAGCTCCGAGGGCCGGTTGCGCCGGCACCAATCGTAGAACGCGTGCCGCACCACGGTGAGGAACCACGAGCGGGCGTCCTCGCCGCGCAGCGCGTCGACGTATTTCAGCGCCCGCAGGCAGGCGTCCTGGACCACGTCCTCGGCGTCGCGCGCATCCCGCGCAAGCCAACGCGCCAGGTTGTGGCCGGCATCCAGATGCGGCAGGACCAGCTGTTCGAATTTCGAAGTCCCCGACAAGCGTACGCTCCAATGCTCCGCAGGCACCTACTGCGCTGCCCGGCGTTTTGTTCCCCGCGCAGCGCGCCGCGGCTCGTTAGGCCCGCGAGAGGTCCCGCCGTGTCGTACCTGGAACAGGGTCCATTTATTCCGGGTCAAGCGTGAATAACTGGCTTCGAGCAGCGTTTGGCAATAGACTGCCCGACAGGGGGGACAAACGCCAGCCCACACCGGGATGTCGAAGCGTCGCTCGCGCGTGGTTGAATCGATGGTCCCCAACTGCCCAAGCTGCGGGACTCCGACGGTCCGCATCCCCCGGCGGCCTTTCGACCGCCTGATTTCCGTCGTTTACCCCGTGCGCCGATACAGGTGCTCGCGGCCTGCCTGTCAATGGGAAGGCAACGTGCACTCCCCGGACGATCGACGACTTTATTACTGGTGGTAGGTCTCTCGCGCGAGCGAGGTTTGGGAGTCACAGCACCGGCTT
>DATJVI010000121.1:0-4681 GCA_035501875.1 Burkholderiales bacterium | reverse complement strand
CCTCAAGAACGAGCTGGCGAAAGCGCGGCGAGCGTCATCCGGGCGCGTCGCCGAGGCGGACCTCGACTGGATCGAGCGGGAGAGCGAGGCGCTGGTGGCGCAGTCACGTTTCCCGGACGCGCACGGTGTGACGCTGTTCGCCTGCCAGGCTGCCCAACTGCGTGAGGTCTTGCCGGTGCGGGTCCCGTTCGCGGACCGCTTCGTCGTCGCCGAGGCGCCGTTCCTGCGCCCGCTCGCAACGATGCTGAAGGAGAACCCCAGCACGCTCGTCGCGTTCGTCAACACCGAATCGGCACGGCTCATCCCGCTGACGATGGACGGAGCGGGCGAAGAAGTGGTGCTCGAGAGCGACGTCGCGAGCCGCCATAGCCCTCTGGGCTGGATCCAAATGGCGCAGACGCAGTACCAGCAGTACATCCGCAACCACCGAGCGCGCCACTTCGAGGCGGTGATCGAGAGCCTGGTGGCCCTCGTCGAACGCCACGGGGTGGAGCGCATCGTGCTCGCCGGAGAGGCGCGACATGTTGCGCAGTTCCGTCAGATGCTCCCGCGACGGACTGGAGAGCTCGTCGCGGGGGTGGTGGCCGGCACGCGTGACGAGTCAGCCGGCGTGATCGCCGGCCGTGCGGCCACGCTCGTCACCCATCTCGAAGGACAAGAGCAAGGCATCGCGATTGACGCCGTGCTCACCGAGGCGGCGAAGGGCGGGCAGGCCGTCGCGAGTCTCGACGAGACACTCGAGGCGGTCAATCGCGGCGCCGTCCGCCGCCTCTACCAGCTGAGCGCGTTCAGTCAAGCGGGGCGGTACTGTCTTAGCTGTTCGTCCCTTCAGCGAGGGCCTGACCTCATGTGCCGGGTCTGCAGGAACGAAGCCAAGCCCGTCGAGCTTGCCGACGCCATGGTGGAACGCGTCATCGCGTCCGGCGGTGAGGTCGAGACCGTCGATGTCCATGAGAGGCTCGGCCGCGTCGGTGGGATCGCGGCGCTGCTGCGTTATCCGCTGTGAGTCCGCCGACGCCAACACCGTGATGAGCTACCGACTGAAGCCGGAAGAGCTGCGGGCGTTGTGCGACCCGGCGATGTTGCCGTTCGTGTCCACGTCGGAGCTGCCAGCACTCGACGGCGTGAGCGGCCAGGAGCGCGCGGTGGGCGCGACAGCGTCGTTCCATGGGACGGGCAGACCTGAGAGTCGCCGATGCTCATGACGAAGTCGGTCAACTCGTTCATCGCCGAGAGGCTACGCGAGGTTGCCGATCTGCTCGAGCAACAGCAGGCGAATCGGTTCCGGGTGCGCGCCTATCGGCAGGCCGCAGACACGGTCGCGAGTTGTGAAGAGGATCTCCGCGAACTCTTCGAGTGCGGGGGAAGCAAGGCGCTTGAGACGTTGCCCGACGTGGGCCGGACGATCGGCGCCGCGATTGCCGAGATGCTGCAGACCGGCCGCTGGAGCCAGCTCGAACGCCTGCGGGGCACGCTCGATCCCCAGCAGATTTTTCGGGCCATTCCTGGAGTGGGGCCAGAGCTGGCCCGCCGCATTCACGATACGCTGCACGTGGACACGCTCGAGGCGCTCGAAGTGGCCGCGCACGACGGGCGCCTCGCTTCCGTGCCGGGCATCGGGCCACGGCGCGCCGCCATCATCCGAGGAGCCCTTGGCACGAGGCTGGGTCGTCCTCGGCCCCGGCCGCACGGCATCGAGGAGCCTCCCGTCGAGCTGCTGCTCGACGTGGACGAGCAATATCGACAGGAGTCCGCCGCGGGACATCTTCCAAGGATCGCGCCGCGACGCTTCAACCCAAGCGCCGAGGCGTGGCTTCCGATTCTCCATACGGAGCGAGTCGGGTGGCATTTCCCCGTGCTGTTTTCCAACACAGCGCTAGTGTCCTGACCCAGAAATGATTGGAACAACTTGTCGACGTTGCGTGTTCTCAGTAGTGAAGGGAGAACACGCATGCGCACCGGACGGCCGATTCCCCCCTTGACGATCACCGGTGAGGAGCGCGAGACGTTGGAACGCTGGGCGCGTCGCCCGACGACTGGGCAAGCGCTGGCCCAGCGCGCGCGCCTGATTCTCGGCTGCGCCGCGGGCCGGACGAACACGCGGGTCGCCCACGACTTGCATCTGACCAAGCAGACCGTGGGCAAGTGGCGGACGCGCTTTCTGGCGACACGGCTCGACGGCTTGCTGGACGAACCGCGGCCCGGGGCGCCCCGCACCGTCAGCGACGCGGATGTCGAACGGGTGCTGACCCGCACGTTGGAAACCAAGCCGCCCGACGCCACGCACTGGAGCATCCGGTCCATGGCGCAGGCGTGCGGGCTGAGCCGGAGCACGGTGAATCGGATCTGGCGGGCGTTCGCGCTGCAGCCCCATCGCACCGAGACGTTCAAGCTGTCGAAGGATCCGCTGTTCATCGAGAAAGTCCGGGACATCGTGGGGCTGTATTTGCATCCGCCGGATCGAGCACTGGTCCTCTGTGTCGACGAGAAGAGCCAGATCCAAGCGCTGGATCGGACGCAGCCGCTGCTGCCGATGCGTCCCGGCCAGGTGGAGCGACGCACCCACGACTATGTCCGCCACGGCACCACGTCGCTGTTCGCGGCGTTGGATGCCAAGAGCGGGAAGATCATCGGCCAGCTGCATCGCCGGCATCGCGCCATTGAGTTCCGCAAGTTCCTCGACACCATCGACGCCGCCGTGCCCACCGATCTGGCCGTGCACCTGATTCTCGACAACTACGGCACGCATAAAACGCCCATGATTCACCGCTGGCTGGCCCGTCGGCCTCGATTCCATCTCCACTTCACCCCGACCAGCGCTTCCTGGCTCAATCTCGTCGAGCGCTGGTTCGCTTTGCTGACCGAAAAACAGATCAAGCGGGGCGCGCATCGCGGCACGCGCACTCTCGAGGCCGCGATCCTCGCGTACATTGCCCTCAGCAATACGGCGCCCAAGCCGTTCGTGTGGACGAAGACGGCCGACGAGATCTTGGCGAGCGTGGCTCGATTTTGTCATCGAATCTCTGGGGCAGGACACTGATATGGAAGGACCGGCTGTCAAGTGGATTCTCGCGCATGCCGTAAGTGTTCCCTGGGTTGGCGATGTTTATTCCTGAGCGCGTCGGGACGCGGCTGACGATGGGGCGGCTTCGACGACGAATCAGACTGATATACGCGGGTTACCCCGTGGGGCAGAGCCGCATGACCGTGGTTCGTCGGGAGCTGCCTCCGTCTAGCAGCGCGAGTCGCACCGATCGCGGGAGCGGGCGTCGCATAGTGTCCGCGAGGGCTCTCCAATCGTGCCCCGCTCGCGCCACGCCCGGCCGCGCTCAGGAATCGGCAATGCACGAGGGCCTGTCCTCCTTCGCGTTACGCCACTCGGACGGCAGAGCGTGGCCGCGTCATGGTGGCCCAGAGAAAGCCAACCAATTCCCGGGCGACGGCAGCGACCACCACCGGCGGCCGTTTGCCGTGGTTGATGAGATGGCGGTACCGGCGATGCAGGCGCTGTTGCGCACGCCACGCCTGCGTGAGCACTTCGGGGGGCTGGCCTTGACTGCGCGCGCGCAAGGCGGGGCTGAGCATGGGCCGGTGGCGATAGTGCCAAGCCGCCTCGATGAGGGCGCGCCGCACGTGGGTGTTGCCGGCCTTGGTCAGGGTCCCGCGCCGCTGCGTGTCCCCCGAGGAATACTCGCTGGGCACCAGCCCCAAGTAGGCCATGAGCTGGCGCGGGCGATGAAAGCGCTGAAAATCCACGATCTCGGCCAGCAGAATCATCGCGGACAGGGTGTCGATCCCACGAAAGCAGCGCAGCCAGCCCACCGGCTCCTGGTAGGGAGCGCGTTGCGCGATCGCGGTCAGCTCGTGGTCGAGTTCCGCCAAGCGCGTCAGGGCTTGCTCGAGGGCAAATAGCGTGGCCTCGAACGCGCGCTGCAGCGCGGGCAAGTCGAAGTGCTGGGCGCGAATCCACTGCCAGTGCGGATGCGTCCAGTGCTTGCCCGCGAGATAGACACGGCCGTGGCGAGCCAGCAACTTTAGTAGCCGATGGCGCCAACGCAAGACATCGCGCCGGACATCGTCTCGGCAACGGACGAGATCCCGCACGGCTTCTTCGGCCTCGTCAGGCACGTGGATCGGCGTGAGTTCACCGGCCCGGAACAATCGCACCAGCTTGCCGGCGTCACGCCGGTCGGTCTTGATGCGTTGCCCGGGCCGGCGCGGGGTCAGGGCCGGCGCCATGACCTGGCACGCCACGCCGAGCGCGGTGAGCTGGCGGTACAGATCGTAGCCCGACACCCCCGCCTCGTAACACGCGCTCACTGGCGCCTCGCGCTTGAGCCGGCTGAACAACCGCCGGATCAGGGTCGGTTCGTTCGGGATCTCTCGCAGCACTGGCTCCGTGTCGCCCGCGCGCAGAATGCCGGCGACGATCTTTCGCTTGCTGTCATCGAGCGCCACGTATGTAGTACCCTTCTCCATGACCGGCCTCCTTTTCGCCTGTGGCTCTGTTCCGCTCGGAACAACCCACGACTATGCGATAGGTCAGGCCGGTCCTTCCATATTGTCTAGACTAGGCTTCGCCGAGGTTAATATGTCGCGTTGCCGGGGCCCACGGCCGAAGCGACCGCCGCCGTGCTAATGTTGGCTATCCCCTGAACGGGAAGATGGCCGCCGTGACGAG
>DATJVI010000120.1:0-110210 GCA_035501875.1 Burkholderiales bacterium | reverse complement strand
CCATGGCCCAGGGAGCATGTCGCGCTGACCGGCGCGGGTGTGCTGCTGATGAGCCGGAGGCTGCATTCGAGCCAGATGCTCGGGCAGGTGGACTGGGAGCTGCTGGTGCTGTTCATGGGTCTGTTCGTGGTGAATCATGCTCTACAGCAGACCCAGTTCACGGCCGATCTGCTGGCTGGACTTGCGCGCTCCGGCCTGAACCTGGACCAGCCTGGTTGGTTGTCGGCGGTGACCGTGGTCCTGTCGAATCTAGTCTCCAATGTGCCCGCGGTCATGCTTCTGCTGCCCGTAGCCCACCATCCCGGGGCCGGCCCCTTACTCGCTCTGGTGAGCACCTTGGCAGGCAACCTGCTGATCGTGGGCAGCATCGCCAACATCATCGTCATCGACGTAGCGGCCAAGCACGGGATTCGCATCGGCTGGTGGCGCCATGCACGGACGGGAGTGCCGCTGGCGTTGCTCACGGTGGCGATCGCGGCGGCATACGTGGCGGCGCGTTAGGTTGCCTCACGCCGGCGTCATTGCGACACGCGCTGTCGTGCTGCACGACCTGCGCCTGGGGTGCTGCGCCTCAGTCCGTGCGGCGGCGAAACCAGCCGGTAAGCGACAATCGGCTGCGAAGCGCCGGCAAGACCTCGTGGAAGAAGCCCGCGCTGAGGAAGCATACCAACGCACCGCCTTCAGGCAGGACATCGACATAGCGTGCCTCGCCCTGATCGTCCAGGTAGAGCCTCAGCGCGCCGCCGTCCTCAGGCCGCCAGTCTTCGTTGAGGTAGAGCACGCAGGACAGCACACGGGCATCGGAGTCGCGAGGCTGGTCGCGATGGCGCCGATAATGCGCGCCGTCGGGGTAGACGGCGAAATGGCCTTCGAACTCGAACAGCCCCAGTTGCAGCTCGCGGTTGCAGGCGCGGCGAAGCCGCTCGAGCCGCGCCAACGCCTGGCGTTGTGCGGCCGATCGAGGGGCTGCGTCGAGCCAGCAGATCCAGTCGCCGCGAATTTCCTCCGCAAGGCGGTGACCTTCACCGCTGCCGATCCCGGCGCGGCGCAGCTTGTTGCCGGCCTGCACTGTGCGCAGCTCCGTGGCGAGGCTCTTCCATAACGGGTCGGGCAGGAAGCTCCGGGCATAGGCCCAGCCGCGCTCGGCTAGAGTGAGGGCGAGTCCCTGGTCGACATCGGTTGGCTCCCGACTCGCTGGGACGGATGCGGCACGTCCGTTCACGGCTCAGGCCGCTGAACGCCGCGCAGGCGACGCGCAATATTGCCATGCTCGTTGAGGGGGGCCGCCGGCGCGAAGGAAGTCGCTTCGGAGAGATCGCCGGGCAGCAGGGGTCGCTCGGGCAGAGTGTATTGCACGTCGAGGTACTTTCCCTGCCGAAATACCTTGAGCTTGAGCACGCTGCCGACCTTAAGGCCGCGCATGATGCCGGAGAGTTTTTCAGGTTGATTCATGGCGGCGCCGTTCAGGCTCACCACGATGTCGCCGCCCAGCAGCAGCGAGGCGCCGCCGATGGTGAGCTCGATGTCGCCGCCCCGGATGCCGGCTTTGTCCGCCGGACTGCCGGGCTCGATCACTTCCACGAGCAAGCCTTCGGTGAGCGGCATCTGCAGCAGCTTCTGGAGCTCGGCTCCGATCAACTGCCCGTGGAAGCCGATCCAGGGCCGGATCAAGCGCCCGTCCTTGATCAGCGACGGAAGGATGTTTTTGGCGAGATTGATGGGAACGGAGAAGCCGATGTTCTGCGCGTCCGCGACGATCGCCGAGTTGATGCCCACCGCCTCTCCGCAGCGGTTGAGCAGTGGTCCACCCGAGTTGCCGGGATTGATCGGCGCATCGATCTGGATCAGCGGCTCGCTGAGCGACAGGGGCGTCTCCGGGAGGATGCGGTTCACGGCGCTGACGATCCCGCGCGTGACGGTTTGGTCCAAACCGAGCGGATTGCCGATCGCAACCACCTCCTCGCCGGCACGCAGCTTGTCGGAATCGCCCAACGGCACTGTGGGCAGTCTCCCGCTCTTCGGCCTGGGGATCTGAATCGCCGCGATGTCGAAGATCGGGTCGGCGCCGATGAGCTTCGCGGCCATGACCGTGCCGTCGTCCAACGTGACCGCCAGAGACTGCAGTCCGAAAACCACGTGCGCATTGGTGAGGATCAGCCCGTCCTTGTCGATGATGAACCCGGAGCCGAGAACGCGGCTGATGCGGTCCCGCAGGCGGTACGGGTTGATCGCCCTGCCCGTGACCATCACCACCGCGGGGGAAACCTGGTCGTACAGGTCGGGAAGGCTGATCGAGCAGGAAGTCCCGCCGAGCTGAACCGCGGAGACACCGGTCGGCGCCAGCCACCACAGTACAGCCAGCGGCAGCGCCAGCAAGCGGGCCCGTACGGGCCACCACAATCTTTGCATCGTCACCTCGCAGCGCGGGCGCAAGCCGCGGTTCGCCACGGGCGCCTCAAAGCCACAGCATCATGCCCATCTCGAAGGGATGAGTGAGCAGCTCGTGGAACGGGTAGATTCGCACGCGGTACTCGAGCTTGCCGCACATCTCGGGCGTGACCTCGAGCGCGAAGCGGTGCTCGCCCTGATCCGTCATCACGCCTTCCCATTCGAACCGGTAACCGCGCAGCTCCCGCAGCCTTTCGTCCCGGGTCTGGCGGCCGATCAACAGCTCGACCACGACGTCCTCCGGCTTCAACCGGTTGAGAAATACGCCGACTTCGAACTTCACGCCCTGTCCGAAGGCGATGTTGCGCTTCGGCGTGTCGAGGCGCCGAAGGCGGACCTCGCCCCAGCTGCTCCGCACCTGCGCCTTCCATACCGCCAGCCGACGCGCGTTGGTGAAGCCGCTCTCCGCGTAGCGGCGCCCCTGACGCGAGGCGGGCAGATAGAACTTGGCGAGATACTCGCTCACCATCCGCGTGGAGCTGAAGCGCGGCAGCAGGCTCGCGATCGAGTGCTTCGCCATCCGCACCCACTCCGGCGAGTAGCCCATCTCTCCGCGTTTGAAGTACAGCGGGATGACATGGTCCTGCAACAGCTCGTATAGCGTCTTTGCCTCCTCGCGATCGCGGCGTGCGGGCTCCATGTGTTCGCCCACCGGTTTGATGGCCCAGCCGTTGTGGCCGTCATAGCCCTCGTCCCACCATCCGTCCAGCACCGACAGGTTCAGCACCCCGTTCATGCCCGCTTTCATGCCCGACGTGCCGCTCGCCTCCAGCGGATACACCGGATTGTTCAGCCACACGTCCACTCCGGAGACCAGGCGCCGGGCGAGGCGCAGGTCGTAGTCTTCGATCAGCAGGATACGGCCCTCGAATTCGGGCATGCGCGCGATCTCGACCACGCGCCGGATCAGGTCCTGCCCCGGTTGATCCGCTGGATGCGCCTTGCCGGCGAATACCAGCAACACCGGGCGCTCGTCGTTGGAGATGATCTGTCGCAGCCAGGCGAGGTCCTGGAATATCAGCGTGGCCCGCTTGTAAGTAGCGAAGCGCCGCGCAAAGCCGATGGTCAGGACGTTGGGATTGACCGGATTGGTGTACTTGAGCAGGCGATCCAGATGAGCCTCGGAGCCCCGGTTGCGGAAGTGCTGCAACGAGATGCGATGGCGCACCAGATACAGCATCTGCGACTTGAGCGACTGACGCACGCTCCAGAACAGGTGGTCGGGGATCTCATCGATGCGTTTCCAGAAGCCGGCGTCGGTGAGCCGCTGCGTCCAGTCGAAGCCGAGATACTTCTCGAACAGGTCGGCCCACTCCTGCGCCAGAAAGGTGGGCACGTGCACGCCGTTGGTGATGTAGCCGATGCTGTTCTCGCCGGGATCGACCTGCGGCCACAGATCTGCGCAGATGCGCGACGACGCGCTGCCGTGAATGCGGCTCACTCCGTTCTGGTAGCGCGAGCCACGGATCGCCAGCGCCGTCATGTTGAACTCACGGCTTGCGCTTACCCGCCCCAGAGCGAGGAAGTCCTCGCGGCTCACCCTCAGGTCCTGGCAGTAGGACTCGAAGTAGCTCCACATCATGTCTTCGCCGAAGTGGTCGTGCCCCGCCGGAACCGGGGTGTGCGTCGTGAACACCGTGTTCGCCGCCACTGCTTCCAGCGCGGCGGCAAAATCGAGTCCCTGCCTGGCCAGTACGCGCATGCGTTCGAGCAGCAGAAAGGCGGCGTGGCCTTCATTGATGTGCCAGACCGTAGGCTTCAGCTCGAGCGCCTCCAGCGCACGCACACCGCCGACGCCGAGCACGATCTCCTGCTCGATGCGCGTCTGGCGGTCGCCGCCGTAGAGCTGATGGGTGATGTCGCGGGCCCGCTCGTCGTTCTCTGGCAGGTCGGTGTCCAGCAGGTACAGCCCGACGTGACCGCAGCGCGCGTGCCAGACCTTGCAGAACACGCGTCGGTTGGGCAACTCCACCTGCACGTGCACCTCGCTGCCGTCCTGGCGCAGCACCGGTGTGATCGGGAGGCTCGCGAAGTCGGAGTCGGTGTACTCGGCGCGCTGGTTGCCTTCCGCGTCGATGGTCTGCGAGAAATAGCCCTGGCGGTACAGCAGGCCCACGCCGATGAACGGCAAACGCATATCGCTCGCCGCCTTGCAGTGGTCTCCAGCCAGGATGCCCAGACCGCCGGAGTAGATCGGGAAGCTCTCGTGGAACCCGAACTCCGCGCAGAAGTAGGCCACTAAGTCCGACGAGCGCAGCCATTCGGACCCGTTCCGGCGCAGCGGCTCGTTGTGGTAGGTGTCATACGCCGAGAGCACCCGGTTGAAGTTGCCCAGGAATACCGGGTCGTCGGCGGCGTCCACCAGCCTCTCCTCGTCCACCCGCTTCAGAAACGCCTTGGGACTGTGCCCCACGGCATCCCAGAGCCCCGTGTGCAGGCGTGAGAACAGGGTTCGGGTGGATCGGTCCCAGCTGTACCACAGGTTGGAGGCGAGCTCTTCGAGGCGCGCGAGCCGGCGCGGGATCTTGGGGTTGACCTCCAGGGAGAAGGTCGAGCGGTTGTTCATGGTGGACGTGCGGGGATTCGTTGGAGAGGATGGCCGCGGCAGCTCAATTGTATGGGGGGCGGGCGAGACGCGCCAACACCGCCATTCGCGCCCCGCGGGTCATGACAAGCGTAGCGTAAGCGAGCGATGGTCCTGAAGCGGGGTCAAAGAGAGCCGACGGCGCAGCGCGACACGCCCATGCGGCGGGCCGTTCCGAGCGCCCGCTTGCCACTACAACACGTACCGCGCCAGGTCCTCGCTCTGCGCCAGCTCCTTGAGCCGGGCATCGACGTAGGCCGCATCGATCTCCAAGCGCTGTCCGCTCGCTTTGCCCGCGTCGAAGGAGATGTCCTCCAGCAACTTTTCCATCACCGTGTACAGGCGACGTGCGCCGATGTTCTCGGTCTTCTCGTTGACCTGCCAGGCGATCTCCGCGAGGCGCTTGATCGCGCCGCGCTGGAACTGCAGTTGCACGCCCTCGGTTTCGAGCAACGCTTCGTACTGGCGAGTCAGGCAGGCGTCGGTGCTGGTCAGGATGCGCTCGAAGTCGTCCACCGAGAGCGGGGCGAGCTCGACGCGGATCGGAAAGCGTCCCTGCAGCTCGGGGATGAGGTCGGAGGGCTTGGCGTAGTGGAACGCGCCGCTGCCGATGAACAGGATGTGGTCGGTCTTGATCATGCCGTACTTGGTGGACACCGTGGTCCCTTCCACCAATGGCAGCAGGTCGCGCTGCACGCCTTGCCGCGAGACGTCCGGACCGGCCGCCTCCGAGCGGCTGGCGATCTTATCGATCTCGTCGAGGAAGACGATGCCGTTCTGCTCGACGTTGCGGATGGCGCGCACCTTGAGGTCCTCGTCGTTGACCAGCTTGGCGGCCTCTTCCTCGGTGAGCAGCTTCATCGCCTCCCGTACCTTGAGCTTGCGCAGCTTGCGGCGCCCGCCGCCCAGGTTCTGGAACATCGTCTGGATCTGCGAGGTGAGGTCCTCCATCCCTGGCGGCGCGAGGATCTCCATCTGCGGCTGGACCGCAGCCACCTCCACCTCGATCTCCTTGTCGTCGAGCTCGTGCTCGCGCAGCTTCTTGCGGAATCTCTGCCGGGTCGCGCTTTCCTGCTCGTCGGCCGGCGCGCCGAAGCCCGCCGTGCGCGCGGGCGGGAGCAATGCATCCAGCACCCGCTCCTCGGCGATGTCCTCGGCGCGCGACTGCACCTTCCGTGTTTCCTGCTCGCGCGTCTGCTTGATCGCCGTCTCCACCAGATCGCGCACGATGGTGTCCACGTCGCGGCCGACATAGCCGACCTCGGTGAACTTCGTCGCCTCCACCTTGATGAAAGGCGCATCGGCGAGCTTGGCCAAGCGCCGCGCGATCTCGGTCTTCCCCACCCCCGTGGGCCCGATCATCAAGATGTTCTTGGGCGTGATCTCCTGGCGCAGCGGTTCGGCCACTTGCTGCCGGCGCCACCGGTTGCGCAGCGCAATCGCCACGGCGCGCTTGGCGCGGTCCTGACCGATGATGTGTTTGTCCAGCTCGTGGACGATTTCTTGGGGGGTCATAGAAGGTCTAGTGAAGGAGGTGAAAGAAGTGAATGAGGTGAAAAGGCTAGAGGCAGGAGGTCGGGGAATCGTCCACCAACGGCCTGCGTTGCGCGTTCACTTCCTTCACCTCTTTCACCTCCTTCACTCGCGTTACTCCAGCACCTCGATCACATGATGCTGGTTGGTGTAGATGCACAGATCACCGGCGATGGAGAGCGCCTTCTTCACGATCTCCGGCGGGGTGAGATCGGTGTTGTCGAGTAGAGCTTTGGCTGCCGCCTGGGCATAAGCGCCGCCACTGCCGATCGCGAGCAGCCCCTGTTCCGGTTCGAGCACATCGCCGCTGCCGGTGATCACGAGCGAGTTTTCGCGGTCCGCTACCGCGAGCATCGCCTCCAAGCGCCGCAGGATGCGGTCCGTGCGCCAGTCCTTGGCCAGCTCCACGGCCGAGCGCACCAGGTGCCCTTGGTGCTGCTCGAGCTTGGCCTCGAAGCGCTCGAACAATGTGAAGGCGTCGGCGGTGCCGCCGGCGAACCCGGCGAGAACCTTGTCGTGGTAGAGGCGGCGGACTTTGCGTGCGGTCTGCTTGACGACCACGTTGCCGAGCGTAACCTGGCCGTCACCGCCGAGCGCAACACGGTTTGCGCGGCGGACGGACAAGATCGTGGTGCCGTGGTGGGTGTCCATCTGCAGGCAGGTGAGGCCGATCGCCCTCGATTCAAGCGCGAGAGGTCGATTAAACCACACCCGCGTGCGCCACGCGGCGAAGGTCAGCGGGGTCTGTCGGAGCGAAGGACCGTGATCCGGCCGTCAAGATTTAGCGCGGCCAGAAAGGCCGCAACCAATGCGTTCGGCCGGATCAAGCGGACGACGTTGCCGCCGGCCGCCAGGCCGTTGACGAGCTGGGCGAAGGCATTGCCGCAGCGGAAGTCGATGCGCCGCAGCTGGGAGAGGTCGACATTGACGAAGCGCCGCCCCGCGGCAAACTGTTGCAGCTCGTTGAGCTGAGGGTCGGTGGAGCCCTGCATCACACCGGTCAGATGGATTGCCTCCGGCCCCGGGTCGTAGCGTGGCTGATCGCGTCGCTCCTGCGGGACCAAGCGAGGCGGGAGCGGCATGACCACTGGCTGCCACTCGGGCGGCTTCACGCCGGCGGCCAGCGCGTACTCCACGGCGGTACGCTCGAACTCCTTCTGCAGGCCTTGCAGGCGGTACAGATCCAACAGCAACAGCCAATAGTGTTCGACCGCAGGGTTGCCTGCGGCGACCTCCCGTAGCAGATCGGCGAAGCGATCGCTACCGGTGAGCAGCACACCCGTGCCGTTGGCCGAGAGGGTCCGGAGCAGATCTGCGAGGAGTCGGCAGCCCTCCGCGTCGATCTCGGCGATCCGGCTCAGGTCCAGGTGGACATGCGGCAGCGTCCGTGCCGCCGCCCATGCACGCTCGCATTGCGAGTCGCAGGCAGCGTCGAGCGTCCGCACGATCTCGATATAGCCCGCGCCGCCCGGGCGTAGCTCGTCCGGCAGGCGCGCCAGCTCGTCCGCATTCAACCATGCCGGCGCAGCGGTTCCGAACGAAGCCTCGAACCTTTTCGCCAGCTGCTCGTATTGCGCCCAGTCCGCGCGTACTCGCAGAAGATCGAACAGCAAATACCAAATCTCTGGCCTGTCCTGCTCGGGTGCATCGGGCTCCAGCGCACGCCGGAGGAACGCCTGCGCTTCCTCTTCGCGACCGTCGGCGTATAGCACGGCCGCCTCCTGAGCGGGGGGAAGGTTGTCGAGAACCAGAGGTGGACGTATGCTGCGCGACTGCTCGGTCACCGGGAGATGCGCGGGGTAGATGAGCCGAAAATGTCTCGCAAGATCCGGGCCGGGCCGCGCTCTTGGCACAGCATGAGTCCGGATCCGATTGGAGCCGCCAACTCAACCGCAGCGTTGCTCGCTTCTGCTGCGTTGTCTTGCGCTGGAGCATAAGCCTTGCAAGGCTGTCCCGCCACTCCAGTGCTATGATCGACCGCAACATCCTGAGCTACACACCAGTCGGCCAGTCGTGGCCGTCGTGTCGACCCCACTGCGCCTATGAATGTTTTCACATCGTTCTCGATCGCCGGCGCGGCCCTGGCGCTGTGCGCCTGTTCGCTACTGGGTGAGCCGAAGCCCAGCGGCGAGACCGCAGTAGTCAAGCCTGGGTTCTGGGGCGCGGCGTATCGCGGCGGCTACGTGGAGATCGTCTCGATCGATGGTGTGCAACCGAGCTGGCGGCTGCGCTCGGCCTTGGAGATTTCGGCCGGGGACCGGGCCGCCCTGTTCTACGTCTATCTTTGCAACGAAGGCCCAAGGCTTTGCATGTCGGGTGTCTCTATCGCTCAAGCACAGGTTTCGTTTCGCGCGCAAGGGGGGCACGCCTATCGCCCCCGCGCGCGGGAGCAGGTGAACGGCAGCAATCGCTTCTGGGTGTGGGTGGAAGACGCGGCCAGCGGGGAAGTCGCCGGCGGAACCGTTCCTCCCGCGGCAGGCTCATGAGACCGGCTCATCGGACACGATCACCGGCGTGCCCCCTGACGCCGCGCTGAGGGCCTAATCCGGATATTTGATGAAGACGCCCACGAATTACGCGAGTCCCCGTATGTGTGTTGCTTCTAGCCGGCTCAAGCCGGGTGCGTTTCGTACGGCTGGGCTACTCGGGTGCTGACGGGTGATTTCCAGCCATTTGCGGCATACCCCTCTATGCCAATAGTCAGGGCTATTGGCTGCGAGGGTCGAGCCACAACTGCCTCGGAACTCGCCTCGCTGTGCCGCCTGGCCCTCGGCGAGTGGGTGCATCTGGGCAGGGACAGGCGGAGGCGCGCTGCTCCCCCAAACGGCCGCAAGCGGTAACGTGTTGCAGCGCGACCCCAAGTCCCTCATGAGACATCCGGGCTGACGCGACACGCCGAGCGGCAGGACGAAGCCAAAATAGAGCTATGCCAATGCCATCGCGTCGGACAGGTTACGGACGCAGTCCAGCACCAGGCTGAGACTCGCCGCTTGCAGTCCGGCAATCGCCTCTGTGACGGAGATCGCGGCGTTGAGCGCGAGGGCGGCAGCCAGGGGCTTGCGATAGGGCGCCGTGCTGATCCTCGAGCCGGCACCCCGCCGCGCCGTAGTGACGATCAGCTCCGCGCTGTGAGGCCGTGCGGAGCCTGGCGGTGAAGCGCGGCAAGCACGAGCCAGCCGCAAGCTGCGAGAGCGGCGAGCGTGATCGCGAGCACCGGCCCGAACGGCTGGTCGAGCAGTAGCGCTGCGGCGAAGGCGACAATGTAGGCACCCAAGCTGGATGCGGCTGAGATGGCAACCGATCCCTTCCAGTTGGGGGCGACCCGATACGCAATCATCGACGGCACGAACACCAACCCGAACGCGGCCATCACGCCGATGGAAGAGGTGGCGAGGGCCAGCCCGGCGGCGATCAGCAAGTCGAAGATGAGGTGATACCGGAGCGCGGAGAGCCCGCTGGCGCGGAAAAAGTCGGGGAACATCCGTTCCAGCAGCAGCCGCTGCGAGAGCCAGGGGAGCAGGGTTGCAGTGACAGCGAGGAACAACGCTGCGACCGCCAAGTGCCCGGTGCCGGTGAAGTACAGCTGGCCGTCGAAGAGGGCATGCCCGAGGTGCTCGGCGATCGGAACGTTCGCCAGCATCAAGATGGCGGCGGCCCAGCCGACGATCATGAGCAGCGCGTAGCCGTTGTTCCCCGCCCGGGCAATCCAACCTTTCAATGCGGCCGCGCCGCCGGC
Organism: Burkholderiales bacterium; assembly: GCA_035501875.1. Lineage (GTDB taxonomy): Bacteria > Pseudomonadota > Gammaproteobacteria > Burkholderiales > SHXO01 > SHXO01. Next base: position 99,909 of record DATJVI010000120.1, on the reverse strand, counting down.
GCACGCCAACGCGCCCGCTTGTGGGGGAAGCCCGAGTATCGAACTCGCGAGTGAGCCGGCGGCCGCGACTTGAGCGAAGGCGAGCGCCGCGAGCCATTCCTCCCTGAGTCGCAGGTACATCCCGAGCACCGGAAGCACTAGCGCAAACACGAGCCCGGTCACGAAAGGCAGCCGAAACAGCGGGTCCAACAGGGCGTCGACGTTCACTGCGGAAGATCCACCATGCGCGTGCAGACTTGCTCCAGGAAACGATGTTCATGGCTGATCACGAGCACCGCGTGCGAGGCTCGCATGCGCAGCAGCTCTTCAGCCAAGTGCTCGATGCCAGGCGGGTCGACGTTGTTGGTTGGCTCATCCAGCAGGATAAGATCGACGGGCGCTTTCAAACAAGCCCAGACGTAGAGAAGCTGCAGCTGGCCACCGCTCAGCCGATCCAGTCGACGCCTGACATGCGGCTTGATCCAGGCAGGCAAGGACTCCTCGGTTGCACCGGTGAGACCCAGCAGCTCCCGCCCTGACAGCGGTACGCTGTCGAGAGGCAGGGTGCTCTGCTGCTGGTGAGAAACGCGCGCGCCTGGGCGCTTGATCACACGGCCGGAGAATATTCTTGACCCTCCGGTGATCGCGTTGAGCAGGGTCGACTTGCCAGAGCCGTTGGGTCCGCGAATGCCGACGATGTCGCCTAAGCGGACCGAAAAGCTCACCGGCCCCACTACGGGACGCACATATCCGGCAGACAGTGCGTCCACACGAAGTAAGTAATCGTCGCTGTCCATCGAGCTTCGAGATCCGGCAAGAAGAGATTCCCCCCGCGCCTCGCGTTGCGGGAAGGCTGTGGCCGAGCCGACTGCGGTCATGATCTCTCAGCGGCGAGGAGCCGGCTGATCGCGTCATCGTACATACTGAACAGGTCTTTGGCCCCCGGCGTCCCGCCCACGGTTGCGGGCAGCGCGATTTGCTTGACCTTGATATGCCCTGAGAGCCACTCCGCAGCCTCGGGATTCTTTTGCGTGGTGATCACGATAAGCTTCGCGGGATTGATCCTCTGCTGCTCGACCAGCTCAGAGAGATGCGACGAGGTGGGCTCGACGCCGGGCTTCGGCTCCAGCGCTCCGACCACCGGCATGCCGAGCCAATCGAAGAGGTAGGTGAGCTCCTTGTGGTGCTCGATGACGGAAACACCCTTGAGCGACGCGGCCTCCTGCTCCCAGTGCTTGGTCGCCTGCTCCCAACGCTGGGAAAACGACGCCAGGCGCGATTCGTAGTAGGTCTTCCCCGCGGGGTCGATATAGCCGAGCCGCTTGGCCAGCTCATCGGCCACTAGTTGGATGTTCTGCGGCCCCCACTGGATGTGAGGATTGCCTCTCGGGTGCACGTCTCCCATCGATCTGTCCAGAAGCCGGGGCACTTCCTTGAGTTGAACGTAATTGGTGGCCTCCAGATTTCCGGGCTTGCCCACCCCGATCTTATCGTTTCCGGACTGGCCGATGACCACAGGCATCCAGCCGACCTCGAGTTCCGCGCCGCTGCAGACAACCAGGTCCGCGACGCGGGCATGCGCGATCAGGCTGGGGCGCGCCTGGATCTTGTGTGGATCTTGGAGCGCGGTGGTGGCGGTGTAGACGCTGACACGATTGCCGCCGATCTCAGTCGCCAGCGCCCCCCACTCCGGCTCGCAGGCGAAGACATTGATGGCGGACACCGCCGGCGCGGCCCAAACCAGCAGGGCGGTGAAGTTCAACAGGCTCAAGAGGATTCTCATTGGATCACTCCGTTCGAGTCGATAGCGTGCCCGAGAAAGGAAGGCGTCAGAACTTGTGCGCGCCGTGCGTCCCGAGGCTGAAGATGTACTGGAGGAAGACCTGATTGTCGGTAAGGCCCACCTGCGACTTATCCTGTTGGAATTGGAGCCGGAAGCGGCTGAACTCGGACGGGCTCCAGTCGGTCATGACGGACCAGCGTCTAGGCGTGAAATCCGGTGGCGCCAAGCCGGGCGCGCCGACGAGCCCGGGACCGAGGCCATACGAGCCCTCGTTGAGCTGGTCATAGCGCAGCCCAACCCGCCAGTAGGGGTGGAACTGATATACGCCCTGGATGTACCAGCCCGATTGGCTCGCGTTTAAGCTGCCAACTTGGGACTGGGGCAGGCCTGGGGCATAGGTGAGGGTGCCATTCAGGCTGCGGTGCATCCACTCTGCGACGACCTTGGCGTTCTGGTAAGAGGGATCGCCGTTGGGCGCCCACTTGTAGACGAAGTCCAGGCCCCAGAGATTGTCGCTCCCGCCGGAAAGGGTGTTGGTGAACCCGGTGAAGTCCAGGGCAGGGACGAGCTGGTCGGTGACGCCGTTCTGCGAGGTCAAACCCCAGACCCCCAGTCGGTAGCTACTGCTCTCGCCGATATCGCCGCCGAGATGCGCGTAGGCCGTCCCAACCTGAAAGCCGTTGCTGTTGTAAGAGCTGTCTGGGAAGGGAAACTCGACCGGCTTTCCGCCCTCGCCGCCGACCTCGACGTAGACGGTGGGGAGCGGTGCGATCCAGCTCACCTGCACTCCGTCCATGCCGAAATTGTCGCCGAGGAAGGCCTTCTGCACGAGCGCGGGGTCTTGGAAATCCCAGGCGTGGTTGTGCACGGAGTTGAAGTAACCGATTGCGGAAAAGTATCTGCCGCCTTTGACCGTCAAGCCGTGGCCGATCCCCGTGGTCTGAAAAAATGCTTCCTCGGCCGAGATCGTGCCGTCCTCAATGGAGAATGTCGCCTGGCCGTAGAACAGGTGATCGATGTTCGCCGAAATCTGGATTTCCGTCTCGCCAAGGTCGAAGCCGCGATTAGGCAAGCCGTATTCGTCCGATCCCAGAAAGCCCGTGACGGTTCGCGTTCGGGGGTCTTGGTCCGAGTTGTAATATCCTCCCATCAGGATCAGCGACAGCGCTGGGTTGAACGCGGACGGCGACGCGGGCTGCTTGGCGGCTGGTGCCTGCGCCGCCTCCGCGCTCTGCTTCGCTTGACTGGCCGCGGTTTGCGCCTGGGTGGCGGCGGACTGGGCCTTCGCTGCGGCTTCCTCCGCCGCCTTGAGTTGTTTCTCCAGCGCTTCGATGCGTGCGTTGTAGCTGTCCTTCAACTCCTGTATCTGCTTGCGGATCTCGTCCAGCTGCGCAGCGTCTTGTGCCGGCGCTCCCGCGGGAAGCACCAAGCCGAGCGCTATGACGCCCGCCATGACGTTGGCTTTGAGCATGGGTTTGCCCTCCGATTCGTTGAGAAGCCATACACGCCCGCTTTCTCAAGCGGGTGGAACGACTACACGAAGGCTCAGAGGGAGGCGGGCGGAGCCCGGGACCGGAATGCGCGGAGGGTGGGACCGTGAACGACGCGCGGGTTTTCGGGGAGCAGGATCGTGAAGCCGCGCGGCGCGTCGAAAGTGAGGGTCTTGCCGACCAGCAGCCCGCCGAGCTGAGCCGACAGCATGCACTGCTCGCAGACCTTGTGAGGCAGCGGCTGCTTGTCTTGGCTGACCGGCGGCTGGCCCAGATGCGTCGCGGCGTGCGCGAGCATCACCTGCTGGGCCAGCAGCATGGCGAACGCCAGCAGGACGTGAATCAGGGTACGCTTGGCAGCCATTCGGCGGTTGCTTTCTGCATATGCGCCCGTGGGCGCAACCTGGCCTCGCGGAACAGTCTAGCTCAGAGCGGCGCGATTTCAAAGCCGCGCCGCGAGAGCGCTCAAGCTTGCAACCGGCGAACCGATGCATTGGAAGCGAGGCCGAGCGAGAATACGCGCGACTTCACGGCAACCACAGCAGAAGGAGGACGGATGAGCTTCGATCCCAAGGGGGTGCGGACCGGTGTGATGCGCCGGCGTCGGTTTCTCAAGGCCAGCGCCGCGCTGGGCGCCACGCTGCTGATGCCCGGCGTGGCTCGCTCCGCTGAGATCCGGGACCTGCAGGGCAGCGCAAAGGTGAACGGCAAGCCCGCCTCGCGCGCCACGCGGGTGCGCCCGGGCGATCGCATCGAGACCGGACCCAAGAGCAAGCTGGTGCTCGTGATCGGTCCCGATGCGTTCCTCTTGAGAGAGAAGTCCCGGCTGAACCTGGAAAAGTCGTTACCCGGGCAGCCATCGGTCATCGCCGGGCTGCGGCTGAGCGCGGGAGCGATGGTGGCCGTGTTTGGGCCGGGCTCGCGCCACATCCAGACCTCCACGGCCGTCGCGGAGATCCGGGGCACCGGCGTGTACATCGAGGCGAGCGCGAAGCAGACTTACTTCTGCACCTGCTACGGCGAGGTCGATCTGCGCGACAAGACGGGCAAAGCACACAAGCTGGTGGTGTCCGGGTACCACGCTCCGAACCTGATCTACGCCCAACCGGTCAAGGGTCAGACGATCGTCGTGTCGCGGTTCAAGGACCACACCGACGATGAGCTGATCATGCTCGACGGCCTCGTGGGTCGAACCTCTCCGATCGCCGAACACAACCGCAAGCTCAAGGAGAGGACACAGCCAACGCAGCCGGAAGCGCCTCGCCCGCAAGCGGAGCAGCCGTCCCAGCCGGCGCCCGAGAAGCAAACTCCCGCCGAGCCGAAGCCGCAGGCGCAGCCGCCGGTCCAACCCAAGCCGCAGCCCTCGCAGGCACAGCCACCTCAGCCGGCTCAGGCACCGCCGTCTCAGCCGCAAGTCCAACCGGCAGCACCGCAGCAAGCTGCACCGGCACCCGCGGCTCCGCCTCCTTCCCCGCCGCCTTCGGAACCCGTCTTGCGCCTGCCTCCGGCTCGGCTCGACTGACCTCTTTTGCCACGGAGAAGGCGTGGGCTGATCGCTACCCGCGCCTCAGAAGTCGTCCAGCGCTGCGTCTCGGGTCAGATGGGCGATGTCGCCCCAGCGCTCGATGGACCACCGGTCGTTGGCGAAACGAATCACGTTGAGGCTGGCGTTGAAGATCGGGAAGTCCCGCAGCTTGTCCAGCCTTGTGCCTGTGACGAATCGGTACAGCGCATCGAGCACACCACCGTGCGTGACGACGACGATGCGCTCGCCCGCATGCCGCGTGGCCAGGCCGATGAACACGCCGCGCACCCGGTGGTAGATCTGGCTGACGCTCTCGCCTCCGGGGATCGCATGCTCCGGGTCGCGCGACTTGAACTTCGCATACTCGGCGAAGTGCATGCGCTCGCAGTCGATGCCGGTCAAACCCTGGAACACTCCCAGGTGCCTTTCCCGCAGCGCCGGAGTGGACACCACGCGCCGGCCGGTGCGGTCGGCGATGGGCTGTGCGGTCTGCATCGCGCGCCCCAGATCGCTGCTGTATAGCTGCGAGAACGGCTCCCGCGCAAGGCGTTCACCGAGCAGCAGCGCCTGGCCCAAGCCTTCTTCGTTCAGCGGGCTGTCGAGCTGACCTTGGATGCGGCCTTCCGCGTTCCAGGCGGTCTCGCCGTGGCGAACGACAAGGAATTCGGTGTTCGGGGTCATGACATCGTCTCGGTCAGCCGGCAACGCGGCATAGCAGTCCTTTGAGATATTCGCCTTCGGGAAATCCGAGCGCGACGGGGTGATCGGCGGAGGCACCGAGCCAGCGCAAGATCTGCGCATCGACGCCGGCATCGAGCGCGGCGCCGGCCACGATCTTCTGGAACAGCTCGCGCGATACCCCGCCCGAGCAGGAAAATGTCAGCAGCAATCCGCCCGGCTTGAGCAGCTTGAAGGCATAGAGGTTGATGTCCTTGTAGCCACGCGCTGCGCGCTCGGCCAGCGCCGCAGTGGGGGCGAACTTGGGCGGATCCAGGACCACGAGGTCGAACCGGCGGCCCTGGTCACGCAGACGGCGCAGCGACTGGAACACGTCGCCCTCCGTGAACTGCGCACCCGCGAGTGCGTTCAGCTCTGCGTGCGCCCGCGCTGCGGCCAGGCTTTGCGCCGAGGTATCGATCGCCAGCACCGAGGCCGCGCCGCCCGCCAATGCCGATAGCGAGAAGCCGCCGGTGTAGCAGAAACAGTCGAGCGCGTCGCGTCCCCGTGCGAGCGTCCGCAAGAGCGCCCGGTTGTCGCGCTGGTCGAGGTAGAAACCCGTCTTGTGCCCCTGCGTGAGGTCCACTTGGAACCGAAGCCCGTGCTCCTCGAACTCCACGCCGCCGGCGGGCGCGGCACCATGCCGCAATCCGACGCTCGGGGCGAGCCCTTCGAGCTCCAGCACTTCGGCATCGGAGCGCTCGAACACGGCGGCCGCGCCGGTCAACTCGGCAAGCAACTCCACGAGCGTGTCGCGCCAGTGATAGGCGCCGGCGCTCGTGAGCTGCAGCACGACCGTGTCCGCATAGCGGTCCGCCACCACGCCGGGCAACCCGTCGGATTCGGCGTGCACCAGCCGCGCCGCTGCCGCGGGTCCAAGCAAGGCGCGACGCATGTCGATGGCGCGCTGTAGCCGCGCCCGGAAGAACCCCCGGTCCACGCGCTCCGTCTCGCTGAAACTCCACACCCGGGCCACGATCTGCGAGGCCGGGCTGTAGGCCGAGCGCGCCAGAAAAGCGCCGCCGCTGTCACGCAGCTCGACCGTGGCGCCCGGGCTTGGCTGGCCTTCGACGCGGTCCACGGCACCGGAGAAAACCCATGGGTGTCTGCGCAGAAGCGACTTTTCCCTACCGGGCTTGAGGATCAGCTTCGCCATCGAAAGCGAGTCGACCTTGCGCGCGCACAGCAAGGCGAGACCGCGGCGCCGCGATCGGGTGCCTCAGGTCTTCTTCTTCGCACGCGGATGCGCCGCATCGTAAACCTTCGCCAGGTATTGGAAGTCGAGGTGGGTGTAGACCTGGGTGCTGGAAATGCTGGCGTGGCCCAGCATCTCCTGTACTGCGCGCAGATCGCCGCTGGACTGCAGCAGATGGGAGGCGAACGAATGCCGCAGCATGTGCGGATGGACATGTTGGCTCAGGCCCTGGCGAGCGGCCCAGCGCTGCAGTCTCCGTTGCACGGTCCGCGGACTGACGGGGCGACCGCTATGCCCAACGAACAGCGCCGCTTGTTCTGGAGGTGCGAGCGCGGCTCGCCGGTCCAGCCATTTCCGCAACGCTTGCTGCGCGAATCTCCCGACCGGGACCACCCGCGCCTTGTTGCCCTTCCCGGTGACGCGCACCGTCCCTTCCTGCAAATCGAGGTCGGCCAGTCGCAGTCCAGTGAGCTCCGACAGTCGCAATCCGGAGGAGTAGAACAGCTCGACCATGGCCCGGTCGCGCAACGCCATGTCGTCGTCTCCGGACAGCTCTGCGAGGCGGGCGGCCTCGTCGGGCGACAACGACTTGGGCAGGATGCGCGGCGCCTTGGGCGCACGCATTCCCTGAAACGGATTGCGCGTGAACGCGTGGTCGCGGGCGAGGTAGCGAAAGAAACCGCGCCAAGCGGACAGCATCCGGGCGAGCGTTCGCCCGTCCAATCCACGCGCGTGCAGCAGGGCGACGAAGCGCCGCGCCTGACTCGGTGCGATCTGCGACAGTGCGTGCTCGCCGGACAACTCGAACAGGCGCTGCACATCGCGTGCGTAGCTCTCCACGGTGTTGGCACGCAAGGCCCGTTCGTGGCGCAGATGCGCCAGGAAACCGTCCAGGTAAGCCTGGTTGGTCTGCGCTTGGGCGCCAGGCGGCTCAGCCACTGATGTAACGCTTGAGCGCCATGCTTGCGATCTCGCCCATGCGGGCGAGGTAGAGCGTGCCCTGATCGGCCGCGAACCGCTTCTCGTCTGCGCTGCCCAGCACGAGCAGCCCGAACGCCTGCTCGGCGCGCAACGGGAGGTAGGCGAACGAGCGCAGGCTAGTACCGCCGCCGTCGAACCAGGCCCCGCTGTCGAACATCGGGACGTCGCTGAAGTGTGGCACGGTCAGGCTTTCGGCGAACGCGCGCACCTCGGGGCTCACGTCGGCGAATTCGGTCCGTCCCGGTGTCGGCTTGCCCGCCCATACCCGCACCGCTACCGCCGGCAGGCCGAAGTCCTCGCGCAGGTTGTGATAGAGGGAATCGAGCAGGTCCTCAGCGGTGCGTGTAGCCAGCATCGCGAGCGTGATCCGGTGCACGCGCTCGCTGATGCTGTCGTTCTCTTCGCCGAATTGCACCAGCTCGTGCAGCTTGCTCTCCAGCACTCGACTGCGGTCGCGCAGCCTGAGCATCTGGCGCTCGGCCAACGGGATCGTCCGTCCTCCATGCGGATGCGGGATCTGGATGGAGGCGAGCAACTCGGCGTGCTCCTCGAAGAACTCCGGGTGCTCCTGTAAGAAGCGGGCTACCTCGTCGGATCTCATGTCGTAGTCGATCTATCTCGGCGCTGGCAGCACATGACAAGCCGATTGCTGTAGTCGGATCCTGCAGTCATATCTCGATCTCCCCTTCGAACACCGTGACGGCGGGCCCGGTCATCAGCACCGGCTGTGTGCTTCCGGCCCAGGCGATTCGCAACGGACCGCCGCGCGTGTGCACTGTCACCGGGGATACGAGGAGTCCGCGCAGAATGCCGGAAACGACTGCCGCACACGCGCCTGTGCCGCAGGCTAGCGTCTCGCCGGCGCCACGCTCGTATACGCGCAGCTTGATCCTGTGCGGGTCGACGACCTGCATGTAGCCCGCGTTGGTTCGCTCCGGGAAGCGCGGATGGCGCTCGATCAGCGGGCCCTGCGAGACGACCGGCGCACGGTCAACATCGTCCACGACCTGCACCGCGTGCGGGTTGCCCATCGACAACGCACTGATTTCGATCGCCTCGCCGCCCACCTCCAATCGGTAGGTCGGTTCCTGCTTGTCGGCTACGAAAGGAATGCGGGACGGCTCGAACACCGGCGCGCCCATGTCCACGGTGACCTGGCCATCCGCCTCCAGCTTCGGGCGGATGATGCCGGACAGGGTCTCGACCCGGATCTCGCGCTTGCGCGTCAACCCCTTGTCGAGCACATAGCGCAGGAAGCAGCGGGCACCGTTGCCGCAGTGCTGCACCTCGGTGCCGTCGGCGTTGAAGATGCGGTAATAGAAATCCGTGCCGCTGGTCCGCGGTCGCTCGATCAGCAGGATCTGGTCGCAGCCCACGCCGAAATGACGATCGGCGATCCGCTGGGCGAGCGCTCCGTCGAGCTCGACCTTCTGCTGTATCGCGTCGAACACGACGAAGTCGTTTCCCACGCCCTGCATTTTGGTGAACTTCAGTCGCACTGCGCAGCACAGATCCGCTGGGTCATGCAGGCTCGCAGGTCCCGACGTCTTTAACCATGACGAAGTCGTCCATCTCGAAGCCGCCGCCGATGTCGAACTTGGCCGCCTCGATCACCTCGAATCCGTTGCGTCGATAGGCCTCGATGGCGCTCGCGTTGTTCTTGTTCACCTGCAGAACCAGCCGGCGGCATCCACGCAAGCGCGCCTGGTGCTGGACGTGACGGATCAGCTCGCTGCCGTAGCCGCGGCCGCGCAGATCGTAGCGCACGTACAGCTTGTCCAGCTTCATCTCTTGTGGATGCTTGCCCAGCTCGTAGGAGGTGAAAGCGACCATGGTTTCGTTCAGCATCAGCGTGTCCCACCAGGCGGCACCGCTTGCCAGCTGGGCACGGATCGCGTCTGGGTGGTAGCGCTGGGCGAGCATGTATTCTATCTGCTCGACCGTGATGATGCTGCGGTAGTGCTGGAACCAGATCTCGCGTGCCAGCCGAATGAGCTCCGGGATTTGCTCTTCGCGCAGCGGAACGATGCGGGCTTCAGGGGCGGTCTGCGTCATGCCTGTGCATGATAGCGCGCCTCAGTAGCGGCTTGGCTCGCCGGCAGGGCGTGTCTTGAAGCGGCGGTGTGTCCACAAGTACTGCTCGGGCATTTCGCGGATGCGTTCCTCGATGAACGCGTTCATGCGCCGCGCGTCGCGCTCGGCACTGCCGCTAGGATAATGGTCCCACGGGGGATAGATGCGGGCGATATAGCCACGTCCTGCCGGGAGCTGGCGCACGACTGCCGGGACGACTCTTGCGCCGGACACCCCGCAGATGCGGGCCACAGCCGTCACGGTGGCCGCCGGAACGCCGAAGAAGGGCACGAACAGCGAATCGCGTGGCCCGAGATCCATGTCCGGGTAGAGCATCACCGGCTGCCCATCCCGCAGCGCGCGCAGAATGGGCTTGATGCCTTCCTGGCGGGCGAACAAGCGCGTACCCGGAAACCGTTCCCGCTTCCGCTTGAGAAACGCGTTCAACACCCGATCTTTCTGGCGTTGGTAGACCGAAGCCCCGCGATACTGCATGGCGAGCCGCTGCCCGATCAACTCGAGCCCGACGAAGTGGGGTGCCAGAGCGAGGACCGGTTGCTGCGCCGAGCCTTCGATGTGCTCCGCGCCCTCGAGGCGCACGACACGGCGCAGGCGCCGAGGCGTGCCCCACCAGGCGACCCCAGAATCCACGATGGCGCGGCCGAAACTACGGAAGTGCCGGCGGACGAGGCGCTCGCGCTCGAGCTGCGACAGCTCCGGGAAGCAGAGGTTGACGTTCACGCTTGCGATGCGCCGGCGCCGCGGGACCAGATGATAGATGAGCGTGCCGAGAGCGGAGCCGATCGGGGCGAGCGCTGGTAGCGGCAGGAAGTGAAGCAGCCACAGGAGGAAGATGCCGAGGCGGGACATCGCGGGTGGGGCGTGGAGCGTGAAGGGTGAAGAGTGAATGAGCTGAAGGACGTGAAGGAGGTGAGCCCGCTCGCCCTGTCCCCGGTGAGTGAGGGAGAGGGAGAATGCATCCTCCCGCCTCATTCACATCGCTCGTTCTCCGCCCATTGCCACCGCCCTACCCTACCCAAGCGGCCGATCCCCGGGCAGGGGATCCGCGCACCGGCCCAAAGCCGAGGAGGATCGAGGCTTCCCTTCTTTATAGGAGGGCGGCTTGTCTGCTATCCTGAACGACTGCTCGCTTCAGCAACCCACCCAGCTCGACGATAGTGAACCTGGATTCCGAATGAGTGACTTTTTGTTTACTTCCGAGTCGGTCTCGGAAGGGCATCCCGACAAGGTCGCGGACCAGATCTCCGACGCGGTCCTGGACGCCATCTTAGCCCAGGACAAGACCGCGCGCGTAGCCGCGGAAACGCTGGTCAGCACCGGCCTGGTCGTGATGGCCGGGGAGATCACCACGACCGCGATCGTGGACTTCCAGCAGCTTGCACGCGAGACGATCAAGCGCATCGGCTACGACAACACCGAGTACGGCATCGATTACAAGGGCTGCGCCGTGCTGGTCGCGTACGACAAGCAAAGCCCGGACATCAAGCAGGGCGTGGACAAGGCGCATGACGATCCGCTGAATCAGGGCGCCGGCGACCAGGGCCTGATGTTCGGATACGCTTGCGATGAGACACCGCAGTTCATGCCGCTGCCGATCTATCTCGCGCACCGCCTGGTGGAACGCCAGTCGGAGTTGCGGCGTGACGGGCGCCTGCCTTGGCTGCGGCCGGACGCCAAGTCACAAGTGACGGTACGGTACGTCGACGGCAAGCCGGCGGCGATCGACACGGTCGTGCTCTCCACTCAGCATGCCCCCGAGGTCACGCTCGAGCAGGTGCGCGAGGCGGTCATCGAGACCATCGTCAAGCCCGTGCTCCCGAAGAACCTGACCAAGGGGAATATCAACTATCTGGTGAACCCGACCGGGCGCTTCGTGGTCGGCGGGCCGCAAGGCGATTGCGGCTTGACCGGCCGCAAGATCATCGTGGACACCTATGGGGGCACAGCCCACCACGGCGGCGGCGCGTTCTCCGGCAAGGATCCGTCCAAGGTCGACCGCTCGGCGGCTTATGCCGCGCGTTACGTGGCCAAGAATGTAGTGGCTGCAGGACTAGCGACCAAGTGCGAGATCCAGGTGTCCTATGCGATCGGCGTAGCGCGTCCCACCAGCATCATGGTGACCACTTTCGGTACCGGCAAGCTGCCCGACGACAGGCTCGCCCAGCTGGTGCAGAAGCACTTCGACCTGCGTCCGAAGGGGATCATTCAGATGCTCGACCTGCTGCGCCCCATCTACAGCAAGACCGCCGCCTACGGCCACTTCGGGCGCGACGAGCCGGAGTTCACGTGGGAGAACCTGGACAAGGTCGAAGCCCTGAAAGCCGATGCGGGCGTGCGGGTGGCGCACGCATGAGTGAGGCGCCCATCAGCCGTTCAGCCGACTGACTGGGAGCCGATACAGGAGCCCACTGACCCGGACTTGATTTCCCAACCGATCGCCTGAGGGGCGCTGCAGCGGGTGACTCCCGTCAGGCTCGGGCGACCGGCCATCCACTGTTGCAACGGCGCCCGTTCTGAACCATCGAACGGAGGCAACATGAGCGCTGTGATCCAACCCAAGCCGTCCACCGATTTTCGCGTCGCCGACCTGTCGCTGGCCGATTGGGGCCGCAAGGAGATCGCCATCGCCGAGACCGAGATGCCCGGCCTGATGGCGATCCGCGACGAATTCGCGCCCCAACAGCCGCTGCGTGGCGCGCGGATCAGCGGTTCGTTGCACATGACGATCCAGACCGCCGTGCTGATCGAGACTCTGAAAGCTCTCGGTGCCGAGGTCCGTTGGGCGTCTTGCAACATCTACTCTACGCAGGACCATGCGGCAGCGGCCATCGCCGCAGGCGGAACGCCGGTGTTCGCGTACAAGGGCGAATCGCTGGAAGAGTATTGGGAGTTTACCCACCACATCTTCGAGTGGCCCGATGGCGGGTATTCGAACATGATTCTGGATGACGGCGGCGACGCCACTCTGCTGCTGCATCTGGGCGCCAAGGCGGAAAGCGACCCTTCCGTGCTCAGCCGCGCCGGGAGCCATGAGGAGACGGTGCTGTTCGCCGCGATCAAGAAGCGGCTCGCGAACCATCCCGGCTGGTATTCCAAGCGGATCGCTTGCATCCGAGGCGTCACCGAGGAGACCACCACGGGCGTCAAGCGACTGTATCAGATGGCCAAGGAGGGCACGCTCAGATTCCCTGCCATCAACGTGAACGATTCCGTGACGAAGTCCAAGTTCGACAATCTCTACGGCTGCCGTGAGTCGCTGGTGGACGGCATCAAGCGCGCTACGGACGTCATGGTCGCCGGCAAGATCGCCGTGGTGTGCGGGTATGGCGACGTCGGCAAAGGCTGCGCGCAGGCGCTGCGCGCGCTGTCGGCACAGGTGTGGATCACCGAGGTCGATCCCATCTGCGCGCTGCAGGCGGCGATGGAGGGATATCGCGTCGTGACCGTGGAGTGCGCGGCCGACCAGGCGGACATCTTCGTCACCGCGACGGGCAACTTCCACGTGATCACGCACGAGCACATGACGCGCATGAAGAACAATGCCATCGTGTGCAACATCGGCCACTTCGACAACGAGATCGAGGTCGCTTCGCTCAGGAAGTACCGGTGGGAGAACATCAAGCCGCAGGTCGACCACGTGATCTTCCCGAACGGCAAGCGCATCCTTCTGTTGGCCGAGGGCCGTCTGGTCAACCTGGGCTGCGCGACCGGGCATCCGAGCTACGTGATGAGCTCGTCGTTCGCCAACCAGACGATCGCCCAGATCGAGCTGTTCACCCATCACGACAGATACCCGCTTGGCGTATACACGCTCCCCAAGCACCTGGACGAGAAGGTGGCGCGCCTGCAGCTCTCGAAGCTCGGCGCGATGCTGACGGAACTGACCGACGAGCAAGCGCGGTATATCGGCGTGCCCAAGGAAGGGCCGTACAAGCCGGAGCACTATCGGTATTGATGGGCGGTGTTCCAAAGTCGCCGGCCGCCGACAGGAAGCGTTCGTCAGGCGCGGATGCGGCGCTCTACGTCGCCGCCCGTGAGGTAGCTTCGACGCGGCGGAAGGCTCACGCGTGAGGGCGCTCCAACCGCGCGCCTAACTGTGCCTCGCATGGTTGCTCGGACTTACAGCTTCGAGTTCTTCCCGCCGCAGACCCCCGAAGGGGTCGAGAAGCTGCGCGTCACCCGCCGTCAGTTGGCCCAGCTCAAGCCCGCGTTCTTCTCCGTGACTTTCGGCGCCGGAGGATCGACTCGCGAGCGCACCATCGGCACGGTGCTCGAGATCCAGGCCGAAGGACAGCCCGCTGCGCCGCATGTGTCCTGCATCGCCTCGACGGGCTCGTCCGTGCGCGAGATGTTGCAGCGTTACCGGGACGCGGGGATCAAGCGCATCGTCGCGTTGCGCGGCGACATGCCCTCCGGCATGGTGGAGGCCGGCGAGTTCCGCTATGCCAACGAGCTGGTGGCATTTGTCCGCCGGGAGTTCGGGCGCGCGTTCCACATCGAGGTTGCGGCGTACCCCGAGTATCATCCGCAGGCGCGCAGCGCGCAGGAAGACCTGGCGAACTTCAAACGCAAGGTCGAGGCGGGCGCCGACTCGGCGATCACGCAATACTTCTACAACCCCGATGCCTACTTCGCGTTCGTGGACGAGTGCCACGCCGAAGGGCTTCAGATCCCGATCGTACCCGGCATCATGCCGATCAACCGATTCTCCCAGCTGGCGCGCTTCTCGGATGCCTGCGGCGCGGAGATTCCGCGCTGGATGCGACGCAAGCTGGAAGGATTTGGCGACGATGCGGCCTCCATCCGCTCCTTCGGATTGGATGTGGTGACGCAGCTCTGCGACCGCCTGCTGCGCGGCGGCGCGCCGGGACTGCACTTCTACACCTTGAACCAGGCCGGGTTGACCAGCACGATCTGGCAGCGGTTGGGTCTATCCTGAGGCGCATGTGGCGCGAGTCCGGATGTCTCATCGCACGGAGCTGGCCGGCCCGATACCCTTGGCGCTAGGATCGAGAATGTGACGTTGCGGAATCTATGAGCTCAAACGGTCGGTCCGCGCTGCTCGTAGGCGCCACCGGGCTGGTGGGGTCGCGCCTGCTGACGCGCCTGCTCGCGCACCCGGCATATGCGCGCGTCACCGTCTGGGTGCGCCGCCCGGTCACCTTGCAGATCCACAAGTTCGCCCAGGAGGTGGTCGACTTCGAGCGCTTGCAGGAGTGCGCCGGGAAGCTCGACGCGCAGGATGTCTTCGTCGCGCTCGGCACGACGATCAAAGTCGCCGGTTCGCAGGCTGCTTTCCGACGTGTAGACCACGACTTCCCGTTCGAGGTCGCGCGCATCGCGCTGCAGCGAGGCGCGCAACGATTTCTCGCGGTGTCTGCACTGGGCGCGGACACGCGATCGCGCGTGTTCTACAGTCGCGTCAAGGGAGAGATGGAAGCGGATATCCGCGCGCTGGGCCTGCCGAAGGTCTGGTTTTTCCGCCCGTCGCTGCTGGCCGGCGAGAGGCAGGAGCCGCGCCCCGGCGAGGGAGCCGCCTTGATGTTCGGCAAACTCATCGCGCCGCTCTTGCTCGGGCCGCTGCGCAAGTACCGCCCGATCGCCGCGGACGCGGTGGCCGCAGCGATGGTGTACTGCGCGGTCAACGATGCCGCGCCCGGCGTGGTCGAATCGGATCAGATCGCCAAGCTCGCCGCGCTCGCCCGCTGACCGCGCCCAACCCGCTCGGGCGTACGCCGGCGGTCAACGAATCGCCCGGTCTCGATTTGCTGCCTGGTCCAGGCCTCGCGCCGAGTCCAGGCCTTGGGCCTGTTTCAAGATGGTCCCGTTCAAGTCGGCCTCGGCGAGATTTGCGCCCGACAGGTTGGCGCCCGTGAGGTCGGCCCCAGAGAGATCCACGCGGAACAGGTTGGCGCCGGTGAGGTCCGCTCCCTTCAGGTTCGTGAAGCGCATCAGCGACCGGTTGAGGTCCGCACCCGAGAGGTTGGCCATGGACAGGTTCGCGCCGCTCAGATTCGTGCGCATCTGCCCCATGCCTTGGTTCTTGATGTTGACGCCGGCGTGGACATTGGACAGATTCGCGCCCGAGAGGTTGGCGCCGTCTAGCTCCGCGATGATGCGCGCGCCGGAGAGGTTGGCGTGGGCGAAGTTGGGCCGTTGCCTGATCTCACCGCCTACGATGACGACGGACATCAGCATGGCACCGGACAGGTCGGCGTTCGAGAAATCGGTTCCCATCAGCCAGGCGCCGTTGAGATTCGCGCCCGACAGATTGGCTCCTGAGAGGTTCGCCAGGACGAGCTTGGTGGCGAACAGGCTCGCGCCGGATAAATTCGCCCGCTTGAAGTCCATGCGGCTGAGGTCAAGGTCCGACAGATCTTTCCCGGCAAGCTCGGCAGGAGCCGACCCGGCGGCTTTCGCGAGCACTTCGCGGACTTGATCTGCCGTCATGTCCGCAGCGCTCGCTTGCGCTGCGACCAGCAACGACAGGCCGATCCAGGCGAGTCGATGGAGGCGCTCGAGCGTGTTCCGCGCCCTCTCCCGCTGTGAGCCTGCTGCACGGTGTCGCATGTTGCCTAAGCGGTGGCGAGACGCTTCTTCTGCTGGGCGGCGCTGGCGTGCAGATGCGCGTAGGCCTGATGAGCCGCCGCTTCCGCTTCGCCCACATGGATCGGTAGCCCCATGTCGGACAGCACCGACCCCAGCGCGGACAAGCACAGCATCACGTTCTCCGGCTTGCAGGAATAGCCCATGATGCCGATGCGCCAGATCTTGCCTGCAAGCGGCCCCAGCCCGGCGCCAATCTCGAGATTGAATTCGGTGAGCAGAGTCTTGCGCACTTCCGCCTCGCGGTCCTTCAGGGCTTCGGGCACGTGAACCGCGTTCATCTGCGGCAGCCGAGCGCCTTCTTTGACGAGGAACTTGAGCCCCATCGCCTCCAGCCCGGCCTTGAGCGCCTGGTGATGGCGCTGGTGGCGCGCCCAGGCGTTCTCGATGCCTTCCTCCTTCAGGATCAGCAGCGCTTCGTGGAGCGCGTACAGGCTGTTCGTCGGGGCGGTGTGGTGATACGTGCGCGTGGTAGCCCCCCAGTAGCCGAGCAGCAGGTTCATATCCATGAACCAGCTATGGATCTTGTCCTTGCGCGCCTTCACGTACTCCACCACGCGGTCGCTGAACGAGACGGGTGCGAGCCCCGGCGTACAAGACAGACACTTTTGGCTCGCTGAGTAGATCGCGTCGATGTTCCACTCGTCTACCAGGACCGGCGTACCGGCAAGCGAGGTGACGGCGTCGACGATCGTAAGCGCGTCGTGCTTGTGCGCGATCTGCACCAGGGTCTTGGCGTCGGACTGCACGCCGGTAGAGGTCTCGGCGTGCACGAAGGCCACGACCCGCGCATCCGGGTTGTCCCGCAGAGCATCGTCGACCTTGTTGGGGTCCACCGGGTCTCCCCAGGCATCGTCGACGACGATCGGGATTCCGCCACAGCGCTCTACGTTTTCGATCATCCGGCCGCCGAACACACCGTTTCGGCATACCACGACCTTCTGCCCCGGAGCGACGAGATTCACGAAGCAGTACTCCATGCCCACCGACCCGGGGCCAGAGACCGGGAACGTGAGCGCATTCTTGGTCTGGAAGGTATACCGCAGTAGGGCCTTCAGCTCCTCCATCATCTCGACGAACACCGGGTCGAGATAGCCGATGGCGGGCAGGCTCATCGCCGCCATCACCCGCGGGTTGATCTCGGACGGGCCGGGGCCCATGAGCGTGCGCTGGGGCGGGTGGAAGCTGTGGATGCGTTTGGCCGGGGCGTACGGGTTCATATGATCACTCCCTGCGAGCGATGGTCCGAAAAGACTGTCTTCTTCGCCGCGCGACTTGAGCTTGATCGGGCGGCGGGCGTTGGCTTCATTCAACACCTCTACAGCGGCGATCTTGCCCCCGGTGAGGTGCTCGATCTCCATCGCCCAGCGCGAAGGCACGTAGCCAGACTTCATCCAATTGCTGACCACGGCGCGGTCGACACGCAGGCGACGCGCGACCTCGGCTTGACTGCCGAAGATGGACACGAGGCGCTCAGCGCAATTCATCGGATCGAAGTCTAGACGGGGATGTAGGGCGAGAGTCTAGCTTGTTAAGATTAGTTTGACAAGCCAATCTTGCAAGCCCGGCTCAAGTGCTCAAATCAAAAGATCAATCGGTTGTGGCGGCAACCTGCTTTGCGCGCTGCCTCGGCATCACGGGCCGCCACCCGCTGGGCCTTCAACGCCGTGCAGAATCTGCGCGGCGGCGTGCGCGACGACTTGAGGGCCTACCCAAGGATCAGGATGCGGGCATCATGACGCAGCCGCAAGCCGGCCGGGTTCCAGTGGCCGGGCTGGGCCGGGAGCGTGGGCAGCGGGCGCAAGATGAGCGCCACCGCGGCGGTTGCCTCAAGCGGCATCTTGCCGCCGCAGTGCAATTCCAGCGGCGTCAACCGGCTCCTCATCGAACACCGTGTCCCCGAGCGCGTAGGCTTCCTCCTGGGTCCGCACCGCCGCAAAGTCGAACAATGATCGGTCCAGCAGGTGCGAGGGGTGCACGTTCCCCAAGCTGTTGAACAGGCTCTCGACACGACCGGGGAATCGCTTGTCCCAATCGCGCAGCATCGCTTTCACCTGCTGGCGTTGGAGGTTCGCTTGGGCGCCACACAGGTCGCAGGGGATGATCGGGAAGCGCTTCACCTGCGCGTAGCGCGTCAGGTCGTGCTCGCTCACATAGGCCAGCGGACGAATGACGATATGCTGGCCGTCATCGCTGACGAGCTTGGGCGGCATCGCCTTGAGCTTGGCGGCGAAGAACAGATTGAGGAAGAACGTTTCCAGGATGTCGTCGCGATGATGGCCAAGCGCGATCTTGGTGGCGCCCAGCTCCTTGGCTACGCGGTAGATGACCCCGCGCCGCAGGCGCGAGCATAGCCCGCACATGGTCTTGCCCTCGGGGATCACGCGTTTTACCACGCTGTGCGTGTCCTGCGTCGCGATCCGAAAGGGGATACCCAACGCACTCAGGTAATCCGGCAGAACCTGGGCCGGATACCCAGGGTGCTTCTGATCCAGGTTGAAGGCCACCAAATCGAACTTCGCGGGCGAGTGGCCGCGCAGGCAGAGCAACAGGTCGAGAAGGCCGTAGCTGTCTTTGCCACCGGACAGGCACACCATGACCTTGTCGCCGTCCCGGATCATGTCGAAGTCGGAGATCGCCTGCCCGACCAGCCGGCGCAGCCGCTTCGCGAGCTTGTTGGCCTCGTAGATCTGCTTCTGCTGGTCCATGAGCGCTTACAGATGAATGCTGCGGCCGCCGTCGACTGCAATGACTTGGCCAGTGATGTACGGTGCGTCGTACACGAGAAAACGCACCGTGCGCGCGATATCGTCGGGATCGCCCACGCGCTTGAGCAGCGTGCTCTGCACGATGCGCTGGCGCGCCACTTCGTCCGACCATCGTTCGTCCTCGGGCCACAGGATCACGCCGGGGGACACGCCGTTGACCCGCACCTCCGGCCCCAGCTCGCAGGCGAGCGAACGGGTGAGGGCGAACAGCCCGCCTTTGGCGGTGCTATAGACCGCGTAGTTGCGCATCGGCCGGTCGGCGTGGATGTCGACGATGTTGACGATGCAGCCGTGGCTGCGCCTGAGGTACGGGGCGGCCGCTTGCGATAGGAACATGGGCATCTTCAGGTTGGTGCCTAGAAGATCGTCCCACGCCTGCTCCGAGATCTCGCCGATCGGCGTCGGAAAGAAGCTCGAGGCGTTGTTGACCAGGACGTCGATGCGGCCGAACTGATTCACCGTCTCGCTTACGAGGCCCGAGACCAGGGCGATGTTGAGCAGGTCCGCCTGCACCAGCGCGACCGAATCGGCGCGCACCGCGTTCAGCTCGGCCTGCAACGCCCGCGCCTGCTCCACCGACGAGCGATAGTGCAGCATGATGCTCGCGCCGCTCGCGTGCAGCGTACGGCAGATCGCCGCGCCCACGCGCCGCGCGCCGCCCGTAATCAGCATCACCTTCTGGTCCACAGCCGCCCCTCGGTTTCGTCGAGTAGAATTCTAGCCCATTGCTCTGGCATTCCCTCGCTCCCCGTTGCACTGCGCCGATTCCTCGGATCTCTTGCCCTCGCCGGAGGCGGCTGCCCATAGCCGCGAAGTGACGCGGCTGATCCACTCCGAGATCCAGAAGGCCGGTGGCTGGATTGACCTCGCGCGGTTCATGGAACTGTGCCTGTATGCCCCCGGACTCGGGTATTACGCGGGCGGGTCGGCCAAGCTCGGTCGTATCGGCGACTTCGTGACCGCTCCCGAGGTATCCCGGCTGTTCGGCCAGACGCTGGCGCAGCAGGTGGGCGACGTGCTGCGCATGACCGGAGGCGATGTGCTGGAGCTGGGTGCAGGCTCCGGCGCATTGGCCCGCGACCTGCTGCTCGCACTCGGAGAGACCGGTCCCCTTCCCGAGCGCTATCTGATCCTCGAGGTGAGCGCGGAGTTGCGGGAACGCCAGCAGGAGCAACTGCAGGACCTGCCCGATGCGCTGGCCGCACGCGTGCGCTGGCTCGACGCGCTGCCGGCCTGGCACGAGGGGCTCATCCTCGGCAACGAGGTGCTCGACTCGCTGCCCGTTCACCTCGTTTGCTGGCGGGAGGGCGGCATCTACGAGCGCGGCGTCACCGTCATTGCGGACGGATTCGCCTGGGAAGAGCGTCCGCTTCGCGACGGCCGGCTCGCGCAGGCCGCCCGGCGCCTGGGGCTGCAGGCACCTTACCTCAGCGAGATCAACCTCGCCGCTCCGGCACTGATCCGGACGCTGGCAGCGCTGCTCCGCCGGGGCGCGATGCTGTTCGTCGACTACGGCTTCGGCGAACGTGAGTACTACCACCCGCAGCGTTCCACCGGAACGCTGATGTGCCACTACAGGCAGCGTGCCCATGACGACGCATTCTTCGCGCCGGGGCTGCAGGACATCACTGCGCATGTCGACTTCACCGGCGTGGCGCATGCGGCGGTCGAGGCGGGTTTGGAGCTGCTGGGCTACACGACGCAGGCGCAGTTCCTGATCAACCTCGGAATCACGGACCTGCTGGCGCAAGTCCCCGCCGCGGACGTCGCCGCCTACGTGCCCCGGGTCGCTGGAGCGCAGAAGCTGCTCAGTCCTTCCGAGATGGGCGAGCTGTTCAAAGCGATCGCTCTAGGCCGCGCAGTGCCGGGTCCGCTGCGCGGGTTCCGTCATGGAGACAAGAGGCGACTGCTGTAGAATCCGCGCTGGCACGCACATGGCCTCGATCCTACGCACACCCGACGATCGCTTCGGTTCTCTGCCGGGGTATGGCTTCGCTGCGCATTATGTCGATGGGCTGCCCGGATATCAGGGCCTGCGGCTGCACTATATCGACACCGGCGTGCGCGACCGGCACAGCGTGTTCCTGTGCTTGCACGGGCAGCCGACCTGGGCCTATCTGTACCGCCGCATGATCCCCGTGTTCCGCGACGCCGGTCATCGTGTCGTGGCGCCGGATCTGTTCGGCTTCGGGCGTTCGGACAAACCGGCCGACGAAGGGGTGTATACGTTCGATTTCCATCGCGGCGCGCTCATCTCGTTCATCGAGGCACTCGACTTGCGCGACATCTGTCTCGTCGTGCAGGATTGGGGAGGGTTGTTGGGCCTGACGCTTCCGATGATGATGCCGGAGCGCGTCACCCGTCTGCTGATCATGAACACGACGTTGGCCGGCGGCGACGAGCCGCTGTCCGCGGGGTTCCTCGCCTGGCGCGAGTGGGCGAACAAGAACCCCGACATGGCCGTGGGCAAGCTTCTCGGCCGCGCTTGCTCGCATCTCGCTGGCGACGAATCAGCCGCCTACGACGCGCCCTTTCCCGATGCACGTTACAAGGCGGGTGTGCGCCGTTTCCCCAATCTCGTCCCCGACCGGCCCGACGCACCGGGCGCTGCGGTCTCACGCGAGGCGCGCGAATGGCTGAGCACCCGCTGGGGCGGTCAGAGCTTCATGGCCATCGGGATGCGAGATCCGGTGCTCGGTCCGCCGGTCATGCGGGAGCTGATGAGACACATCCGTGGTTGCCCCGCACCGATGGAAATCGCCGACGGCGGCCATTTCCTGCCCGAGTGGGGTGAACGCGTCGCCGGGAACGCGCTGGCGCATTTCTTTCCGTACTAGAGTCGAGCGGCGGAGGGACTGGGGAATACCCACAGCGACGAATCTCGGGCGCGAATCGCCAGGGCGTCGACTGGAGTTCGTGCGCGATGAACCGGACGCTTGCCAGCACCGCCGCATCCGCAGAGACGAACGCTGAGGATGCTCGGCGCATGCGCAGCTCTGGGTGCTCGCTTGCGTTGCTCCCGTTCGTTCATGTTCTCCGCGCGTGCGCCGTTAATCCGCTCTTGACATGCACATCCATATCCTAGGCATCTGCGGCACCTTCATGGGCGGCATCGCGGTCATCGCGAAGCAGGCCGGTCATGAGGTCACCGGCTGCGATGCGAACGTCTACCCGCCTATGAGCACTCAGCTCGAAGCACAGGGCATCCGCCTCGTCGAGGGCTGGGATCCGAAGCAGATCGGACTCAAGCCGGACCTCTTCGTCATCGGGAATGTGGTCTCGCGCGGCAACCCGCTGATGGAAGAGGTCCTGGACCGCAATCTCGCCTACATCTCCGGACCCCAGTGGCTCTACGAGCAGGTGCTGCGGGAGAAGTGGGTGCTGGCGGTGGCCGGGACCCACGGCAAGACCACCACCAGCGCGATGCTCGCTTGGGTGCTCGAGCACGCCGGCCTCGACCCCGGATTCCTGGTCGGCGGGGTGCCCGAAAATTTTGGCGTATCGGCGCGCGTGACTGCCTCGCCGTTTTTCGTGATCGAGGCCGATGAATACGACACGGCGTTCTTCGACAAGCGCTCCAAGTTCGTGCACTACCACCCGCGCACGACGGTGCTCAACAACCTCGAATACGACCATGCCGATATCTTTCCCGATCTCGCCGCCATCGAGACCCAGTTCCATCATCTGATCCGCACCCTTCCGCGCAACGGATTGATCGTGGCGAACGGGCGCGAGCAAAGCGTGCAGCGCGTGCTGGCGCGCGGCTGCTGGACTCCTGTGGAGCCGGTGGGCGTCGAACCGGGGTGGTGCAGCGGCCAGCCTGCGCCCGACGGCGGCTTCGAGGTCCAGTACGGCGGCATCCGCCAGGGTGTGGTGCAATGGCAATTGCTGGGCGAGCACAACCGTTTCAACGCGCTGGCGGCGCTGGGTGCCGCGCGTCATGCGGGTGTCCCTGCGCCTCGAGGGATCGCCGCCCTCAGCGCATTCCAGAACGTCAAGCGCAGGATGGAGCTGCGCGGTGTAGTCAACGGCGTGGCGGTCTACGACGATTTCGCGCACCATCCAACCGCCATTGAGACCACTATCGCCGGGCTGCGCCAGAAGGTGGGGCCGGCCCGCATCCTGGCGGTGTTGGAACCGCGCTCGAACACGATGAAGCTGGGCGTGATGAAGGACAGCTTGGCGCCGAGCCTCGCCGGCGCCGAGCGGGTGTTCTGCTATACCAGCGGCATCGGCTGGGACGCGGCTGCGGCGCTCGCTCCGTTAGATGCGAAGGCCGAATGCTTCGATGACCTAGGCCGTCTGGTACAGGCGATTGCGGCCGCCTCACGCGTAGGAGACCACGTACTCGTGATGAGCAACGGCGGGTTCGGCGGCATTCACGAGAAGCTGCTCGTGGCGCTTCAGGCTCAATCCTGAGGCGCGTCCGAATCGCGCTCGCGAATCCGGACCGCGAAAGGGGCAGTGGAAACAATCGAGCCCGGCGCCGGCAACCGGGCGGCCCGTGGGCCCACCGCCGCGACGACCATGATCCCCGCGAGGTTCCCCGGTCGGTCGGGCGCACACCGGACTGTTGCGCGCGCTGGTGTGTACCCGGGCGAGACCCAGGCGTTTCCGACCCGATCCATCCCGTCGAAGCGGCCGATATCGGCGAGGTATACGGTGCCGCAGCGGATCACGGCCTGGCACATGCGCGAACCGCTTTGCAAGTGTTGAACGGGCATGTTTCCTCCCCGTCGAACGGAAGCGATCCAGTCTCGCTTTGTGCCGACCGACGTTGCGGTTGCGACCGCATGGAGTGGGGTCAGCAGCGCGCAGGAATGCTGCCCGACGATACGAGCCGACCTCGCCTCAGCTCACTCGATCACTTGGCTGCGTCGACGCGGGACGACGCGGGCAGCACCTGCGACGGCTTGATCGTCGCACCGTCCCCCACGACGGTGCCAGTGCCTATGACGGCATTAGCACCCACCGTGACATGGCTACCCAGCCTCACCCACTTGCCGATCGACGCACCGTCCTCGACGACCGAGCCGGCACCGATCTTGGCGTCGCCGTGGATCACCACCTTGTTGCCGATCTTCACGTCGCCCTGCACGATGGCGTCGCCTCCTACCGTCGTGTCGGCTCCGATCGCCACATTCGGGAACAGCCTCACGTCCTCATCGATGAAAGAACCCGCTCCGATTCGGACGCCGTTGCCCAGCAGCACATCTTTGTCGAACCTGACCGTCGAGTCGATATAGATCCTCGCCTCACCGGAAGGAGACTGATACGCGTGGTCCACCACTTCCCACCTGAGAACCTTGTCTGCCGGGTATAGGACCGGTCTCGAGCCATCCGGGTTTACTTCGTATTTCGCCGTACCACAGCCGCAAAGCCACACCAGCGCGAGCAATGCAGTCAGTCGACTCATGTGTCACCCCTTGGCGATGTAATCGATGCGCGCCACACGTCGTGAATGAGAGCCCAGGATCCTGCAATCGACGAACCAGTCAGACGACGCAGCGACAACCATAGCACGCGGCCGGTGCGACTGCGTGGGCTGCGCTGGGAGGATGCGACCCTCGGCCTCAATCTCATGGCAAAGCCCGGCGTGAGATAGCGCTACAATCCGAGGATCGATTCCGGCTCGAGCTGTCATCATGTCGCATTCCCTTCCCGCGCTGATCGCGCTTTGCTTAGTACCTCTGTTTGCACTCGCCAAGGACCCTGCGGCTGAAGCGGCCCCACGCAGTCAATTCACCTTCGCCTGGCCGCTCGACGAGCATGCGCTGCGGCCTCGCGGCGCGAGCACGCGTGGTGCCCCCGTCGTCCTGGACACCGTACCCACCGACGCATGGAGGCGACTGCGTGAACCCGGGCTGAGCGCATTCGAGCGCGATCGCCGCGCGATACTCGCCATGGCCGGGCCCTATCGCGTGAGCTTCGACTTCCTGGAGGTCGTGCGCTTCGATCCGGTGCTGAAGCCGGACGCGCCGTATCAGAGCTGGGGCACCGAGATTGTCTTCGTGAGCGAGGATCGGGGCAACTTCATCGCTCTGCAGCACGTCCTGGTCATGCGCCTGCAGCTGGACGATGGAACGGTGAGCGCGCCGATGGTCGTGCGCCATTGGCGGCAGGAGTGGCGGTACGAACCGGATAGCCTGTTGGCATACGAAGGGTCGAACACATGGGCGCGGCGTTCGCTGTCCGAAGAGCAGCGCCACGGGGCGTGGGTGCAAAGCGTCTTCCAGGTCGACGATTCGCCGCGCTACGCCGCACCCGGTCGATGGACCCATAACGACGGCCTGTCCACCTGGATCAGCGACGAGACCTGGCGGCCGTTGCCGAGGCGCGAGTTCAGCGTGCGGCATGATTATCAGGTGCTGGTCGGCACCAACCGGCACACGATTACGCCTACCGGCTGGGTGCAGGAGGAGAACAATCTCAAGCTCGTGCTCGATGAAAACGGCAACCCGCGCCAAACCCTGCCCTATCTCGGCCGCGAATACGGCGTCGCGCGCTATGAGCGGATCAAGGACTACGACTTCAGCGCCGGCGAAGCCTACTTGGAACGCACCGAGCCGTTTTGGGCCGAGGTGCGCGCCGCCTGGCGCGATCTGGAACGGCGGGAAGCCCGGTTTACGCTGCGCGCGCCGGTCGACCAGGGCCGCCTGTTCTTGGCGTTCTTCGAATATGCACAGCAGCTCGCGGATGGCGAAGCGTTCGATCGGCCGGCAGCACGGGCATTCATCGAGCGTACGCTGCGCGACACGTACCTTGTCGCGGGCGCTCAAAGCAAATCCTGACCGCCGGCCGAAGTGAGGCGAGCGCGTAGAGGCCGGATGCCGGAACCGGATGGGTATCGAACGCACAGAGTAGCGGGAGTGCTCTCGCCGCTGCGCTTCGTGCGAGCCACCTGATGCGGCCTCAGTCGCTCCTCTTCCCCGCGATTCTGCTCGTGCTTTTCCTGTACACGGGCTACAAGGCGAGCCGGATCTGGCCCACTCGCAGAGCGTCGGCGTGGACGCTGACGGTGCTGTTGTTGGCTCTGATCGTCGGCTGGGTGTTTCTGTATCGCTGGGATCCCGGTGTGCTGGATTCCGGCTGGTTTCGAGCCCTGGCCTGGGCGGGGTCCCTCGGTCTGGGCCTGTGGGCCACATTCATCCTGCTCTGTGTACCGCTGGATGTCGTGGCAGTGGTGGCTTTGGCGATCCGCCGGATCGCAAGCATCGGCCGAGTCGAGCCGGAGCGCCGGAAATTCCTCTCGCAGTGGACTGCGCTGGGAGTCGGCTGGGCTTCTGTCGGTATCGCGGGGGTTGGGTTCGTCCAGGCCATGCGCGGGCCTCGAGTCACCGAGGTTTCGGTTCCGATAGCCGGTCTGCCGAAGGCGCTCGAAGGGCTCAAGATCGTGCAACTCAGCGATCTGCACGTGGGCCCGACGATTCAACGCGGGTATATGGAAGAGGTCGTACGGCAGACGAACGCGCTCGGTCCGGATCTGATCGCTCTCACCGGGGACGTCGCCGACGGTGTGCCTGCGATCATCGGGCGGCATCTGCTGCCGCTGGCGGGGTTGCAGGCCCGCCTCGGGACTTACTATGTGACAGGGAATCACGAGTACTACTGGGGCGTGGAGAGGTGGGTCGAGGCGGTGCGATCCCTCGGGCTGCTCCCGCTTCTGAATGAAAATCGGGTCATCGCCGTCGACGATGCGAAGCTCCTGCTCGCTGGCGTCACTGACTCGGTGGGTGGAACGTTCTTGAGCAGCCACCGCTGTGATCCCGTGCGCGCGAGCCGAACGCACGACGAGTGCCAGCTCAAGATCCTGCTCGCGCATCGGCCGGACCGCTGGTCGCAATCCGAGGAGCTTGGATTCGACCTCCAGCTCTCCGGCCACACGCATGGCGGCCAGTTTTTCCCCTGGAGCGCATTGATGCCGCTCGCGTACAGGTACTACCGGGGATTGAATCGACATGGGCGGATGTGGATCTTCGTCAGCTCGGGGACGGGGTACTGGGGACCCGCGGATCGCTTCGCGATCCCCTCCGAGATCGCCTTGCTTCGCCTCACCGCTGCTTAACGCCGCCCAGCGGGTGGAGCGGCGACGCTCATGAGCTCGCGTGCGGCGCGGCGTTCTCCACCAAGATCATGCGGGCTGCGCTCATGCGGCAGTGGAATGGCCCAGCACCCACCCGAATTCGAGTAGGCTGGCGTTCGCTGCAGTTCGTGCTTGCGAGAGGGAGAGGATGGAAAACATCGCGGTCATCGGAGCCGGCGCGATCGGGCGCGCGTGGGCGATCGTGTTTGCGCGTGCGGCGCATCCCGTCGCACTGTATAGCCGGAGTGCCTCGACTCTGTCCGCGGCGGCTGGCCTGATCTCGGCCAGCGTCGAAAGCCTGCGCGAGTTCGGGCTGCTCGACGAGCCACCGCATGCGGTGAAAGGGCGCATCAGGATGGTGACGGAGCTCGAGGATGCGCTCCATGGCGCCGGATACGTTCAGGAGAATATCCCCGAGGCGTTGGCGGAAAAGCAGGCGTTGTTCGCCCGACTCGACGAGATCGCTGGGCCCGAGGTGATCTTGGCCAGTTCCACGTCGACGATCCCGGCGTCGTTGTTTGCCGCGGGAGTCAAGGGCAAGCACCGTTGCGTAGTGGCCCACCCGGTGAACCCGCCCTATCTCGTCCCTGCCGTCGAGATCTCGCCCGCGCCGTTCACTGCGCACGAGACTGTAGCCAGGACGACGGACTTGCTGGCTTCGGCCGGGCAGGTGCCGGTCGTGATGAAGCGCGAGATCCAGGGGTTTGTCATGAACCGCCTGCAGAGTCTGTTGGCATGCGAGGCGGTGCGCCTCGTCGAAGGCGGCTACGCGAGTCCGGAAGACGTGGATCGGGCGGTCAGGGACGGGCTGGGTCTGCGCTGGTCGTTCATGGGGCCGCTGGAGACGCTGGACCTGAATGCGCCTGGGGGGTTCAAGCAGTTTGCGCAGGTTTTTGCGCCGATCATGCATGCGATCGACGCCTCACCCGAAGCCGCGCCGAGAGCGTGGAGCGGCGAAGCCGTGCAGAAGATCGACGCAGAGCGCCGTAGCCGAGTGCCCTTGTCCGAACACGCGGCTCGAGTCCTGTGGCGCGACCGGCGGTTGATGGCGCTGATCGCGCATAAGCGGGCGATCGAGACAAGAGGCTAGAGCAGAGCTCCAACGCGGAGAAGATTCGAAAAACGCCCCGAGGAGAGCGTCGGCCCCAGTACGCGGGGGCCTGCTACCATGCGATGCGACCGCGGTCGCCTGCGAGCGGCGATCGCCATTTCGCCTAACCCCGATGTTGAACCCCACTTACGGCACCAACGGCATTGCGGTCGCCCCTCACGCGCTGGCGGCCCAGTCTGCGCTGGCGATCCTGCACGAAGGCGGCAACGCGATCGAGGCGATGATCGCGGCTGCGGCCACCATCGCGGTGGTCTACCCGCATATGAACAGCATCGGCGGGGACGGTTTCTGGCTGATCCTGCCGCCGGGGATACCCCCGTTGGGCATTGACGGCTGTGGCCGCGCGGGTCGGCTGGCCACCATCGAACGCTATCGCGCGCACGGGCTGGCGGCCGTCCCTGCACGCGGTCCGCTTGCGGCCAACACCGTGGCCGGAACGGTCGGTGGCTGGATCGAAGCGCTGTCGATCGCGCGGCGCATGGGTGGCAAGCTCGCACTCAAGCGGTTGCTCCTGGACGCCGTCGGCTACGCTCAGGACGGCATTGCCGTGACTCGCAGCCAGCAGCTCGCGACCGCGGCCAAGGTGCAGGAGCTCCGCGAGGCACCGGGATTCGCGAGGTGCTATCTCGTTGACGGCGAGGCGCCGCACGCCGGCAGTCTTTTCCGTCAGCCGGCGTTGGCCACCACACTAGTCCGCCTGGCGGAGGAGGGGCTGGACAGCTTCTATCGAGGCACGCTCGCCACCGAGCTCGCGCACGAGCTGGCGGCGGTGGGCGCCCCGGTCACACTGGAAGACCTGCAGGCACATCGTGCAGCGGTGGTCACGCCCCTGCATTTTCGCCACAGCCGAGGAGACCTATACAACATGCCGCCGCCCACACAAGGGCTGGTGTCGTTGCTGATCCTAGGCATCCTCGACCGGCTAGAGTTGAAGCAGGGGGAGGCCGAAACTGCGGACTTGGTGCACCTCATCGTTGAGGCCACTAAGCAGGCGTTCGCGGTGCGCGACCAGTCCATCGCCGATCCCAACGACATGCGGCTGGACCCGCAAACGCTCCTCGCCGGCAAAGCCGTAGGAAGCCTTGCTGCGAAGGTGGATCGAACCCGCGCACTGCCCTGGCGCGGCGCAGCCAAGATGGGCGATACCGTGTGGATGGGCGTGATCGATCGTAGCGGGCTCGCAGTTTCGTTCATCCAAAGCACGTATCACGAATTCGGCAGCGGTGTGGTTGTGGGCGACACAGGTATCGTGTGGCAGAACCGCGGGGCGTCGTTTCGTCTCGAACCAGACCACCTCCTGGCGCTTCGTCCCGGCAAGAAGCCGTTCCATACGCTCAACCCAGCGGCTGCGCGACTTCAGGATGGGCGAGCGATGCTGTACGGGACCATGGGCGGAGATGGCCAGCCGCAGACGCAGGCGGCCTTGTTCTTGCGTTACGCGATGTTCGGCCAAAACGCGCAGGCGGCGGTGTCAGCGCCGCGGTGGCTGTTGGGCCGCACGTGGGGCAGACCTTCCGATAGTCTCAAGCTGGAGGCACGCTTCGATCCGGCCGTCGCGGCCACGTTGCGCGCGAGAGGCCACGAGGTCGAAGTGCTGGGCGAGTTTGACGAGACAGTTGGGCATGCCGGCATCGCTGTCCGCCACCCACAGGGAACCTTCGAGGCGGGAGCCGACCCGCGCTCGGACGGTGTCGCGGCAGCCTTCTGAGCACCAGCGACTATGCTTGTCTACCTGCATGGTTTCAACAGCTCGCCTGCGTCCCACAAGGCGCGGCTGCTCGAGCAGCGACTCGAGGCGATGGGACGCGCGGCGGAGTTCTCCTGCCCGGCCTTGCCCGATCGGCCGGCCCGCGCGATTGCCCTGGTGGACGCCGAGCTCGCGCGAGTGCCCGCGCAGGAGGTCACGCTCGTCGGCAGCTCGCTGGGCGGCTACTACGCCACCCACCTGGCGGAGAAGTTCGGTGTGCGCGCGGTGCTCGTGAACCCCGCGATCAGACCCTACGACGGATTGCGCGCGTACGTGGGGCCGCAACGAAACCTGTATACGGCGGAGCGGTACGACCTGACCCAGCAGCATCTCGATGAGCTGAGAGCCATCGACGTGCCGCAGCCGACGCGCATGGAGCGCTACTACCTGATGGTCACCACCGGAGACGAAGTGCTGGATTACCGTGCATCGGTTGCGAAGTACGCCGGCGCGAAGCAACTCATCGTAGATGGGAGCGACCACGGCTTCGCCGATTTCGCGGATTACCTCGACAGCGTTCTGGCGTTCGCCGGCATAGCCTGAGCGGCCGTCCACGCCCGCAGCTGAGGCCGGCTCGGATATAATCCGCCGCCTCGCCGCGCTTGCCGCGGCGGTTCGAGTCCGGCCGCTTACCCCCTTGCCTCCGGTTTCTCCCGCCTCACCGAGCGCAGCGCGATGAATGTGTTTTACGAAGAGGAGGGCAGCTTCAAAGTCGGCGCCGTACTCGCCGACCATGGCACCTCGCTGCAGGTGGAGGCGCCGCACGGCAAGCGCAGCAAGGTCAAGGCCGGCAACGTGCTGTTTCGCTTCGAGCAACCGCTGCAGGGGTTTCTTGAGACCGCACACAAGGCGGCCGAGGACATCGATCTGGAGTTCTTGTGGGAGTGCTGCGGCCAGGACGAGTTCTCCTATGACGCGCTGGCGCGCGATTACTTCGGCCGCTCGCCGAGCGCGCAGGAGTCGGCCGCTCTGCTCATCCGCCTCCATGGCGCGCCAGTGTATTTCTACAAGAAGGGAAAAGGGCGTTATCGTGCGGCGCCCGCTGATGCGCTCAAAGCCGCGCTCGCCAGCCTGGAGCGCAAGCGCGAGCAGGCGCTGCTGCAGTCGCAGTACATCGAACAACTCACGCGGGGCGAGCTGCCGGAGCCGTTCCGAGCGCGCATTTCGGAGCTGCTGTACAAGCCCGACCGCAACACCGTCGAGGTCAAGGCGCTCGAACAGGCGGCCTCGGCGCTCAAGCTCACGCCGCTGCGGGTGCTGGAGAAATGCGGCGCCATCGCCTCTTCTCACGACTATCATCTGAACCGCTTTCTGTTCGAGCATTTTCCCCGGGGCACCGGTTTCCCGGAACTGGGCGGTGCGCCGCCGTCGATCGAGTTGCCGATGGCACAGGTGCAAGCGTTCAGCATCGACGATGCCACGACCACCGAAATCGACGACGCCTTTTCGGTCGAGCCGCTGCCTGGCGGCGGCTGGCGGGTCGGGATCCATATCGCTGCGCCGGCGGCGGGGATTCCGGGCGGCGCCGCGCTCGATGAAATCGCAGCAGCGCGCCTGTCCACCGTGTATATGCCGGGCGGCAAGATCACGATGCTTCCCGAGCCCGTGATCGCCAACTACTCGCTTACCGAGGGGCGCATCTGCCCGGCCGTCTCGCTGTATCTCGAGCTGGGCCCGGATCTGGTGGTGCGCGCCACCAGTACGGCAGTGGAGCAACTGCGCATAGCCGCCAATCTCAGGCACGACGCTCTGGAAGAGCAATTCAACGAGCAGACCCTCTCCACCGGCCTCCGAGAATTCCCCTTCGCTGCCGAGTTGAAGCTGCTGTGGGAGCTCGCGACCGTCTTCGAAGCCGGCCGGGGCCGGCCCGAGCCGGCGCGCATGATCCAGATGGATTACAACTTCTATGTCGAGAGCGAGCGCGTGCGCATCGTCGAGCGCAGGCGCGGCTCGCCGGTGGACAAGCTGGTTGCGGAGATGATGATCCTGGTCAACGCCGAGTGGGGGCGCGCGCTGGCGCAGGCGGGAGTCCCCGCCATCTACCGCGTTCAGAGCAACGGGAAGGTGCGCATGTCGACGGTGCCCTCTGCTCACCAGGGACTGGGTGTGCCCCAGTACATCTGGGCCAGCTCCCCGCTGCGGCGCTACGTGGATCTCATCAACCAGCGGCAGATCATCGCTTGGCAGCGCGGGGAGACGCCCCCTTATGTCGCGAACAGCGAGCCGCTGCTGGCCGCGATACGCGACTTCGAGGTCATGTACGAAATCTATGCCGACTTCCAGCGCACGATGGAACGTTACTGGTGCCTGCGGTGGCTGATCCAGGAGGGCGTGAGCACCACCCGCGCCGAGGTGCTGCGCGAGAGCCTGGTCAAGATAGACCGTATCCCCCTCATCGCGCGCGTCGTCTCGCTGCCGGAGTTGCAGCCCGGAACCGAGGTGTCGCTCGCGATCTCCCACATCGATCTGCTGGATCTCACCTTCCACGCCGAGTACCTGGGCAAGGAACACTGAGCCGCGTACGAGACGGGCATGGTCCATGCTGACACAGGCGAGCGGTTCTCTCCTAAAATACGCCACCTTGACAGCCGCCTCTTCCGCACTCCGGGTGTCCATCGCGGCCCGCGGGCGGGCCGAATCGCCCGACGGGGCCGACGACTCGCTGTTTGCGGCGGGCAACAACGGGCCCGTGAGCGTGGCCCTGGCGGTGTCGCTCGTCTTCCACTCGGTTCTGCTCCTGATCACCTTCAGTTATCCCGACGCCTTCCACAAGCAGGCTCCGACTCCGATCGAGGTGGTCCTCGTCAACAGCAAGTCGGCCTCCCGTCCGGTCAAGGCCGATGCCCTCGCGCAGGCCAATCTCGACGGCGGCGGAAACACCCAAGCAGCGCGCCGCGCGAAGACCAACCTGCCGGCGTTACCGGACATGCCGGCCGACGCCCAGCTATCGCTTGCTTCCCGGCGCGTGCAGCAACTGGAGGCCGAAGCGCAGCACCTGCTGGCGCAGATGAAACCCGGGCAGGCCGCGGTCAACCCGAAGACCGTCCCGGTGGAGCAGGTCACGCCCAGCACCGCTCCGGCGCTGGCCGATCTGCCGGACGAGTCGCTCAACATCGCCCGCCTGGAGGCGCAGATCGCGCGGGAATGGCAGGCCTATCAGGAGCTGCCCAAGCGCAAGTTCGTCGGCGCCCGCACGCAAAGTGCGGTGGAGGCCGAGTACCTGGATGCTTGGCGCCAGCGTATCGAACAGGTCGGGACCGCGAACTTTCCGGCCGAAGCCAAGCGGCAGGGGCTGTTCGCCACGGTGATGGTGACGGTTGCGATCCGGGCCGACGGAAGCGTGGAGAAGGTCGAAATCGACCGCTCCTCGGGTTCGCCTGTGCTGGATGCGGCGGTCGAGAAGATCGTGCAGCTCGCCGGACCGTTCCAACCGTTCCCGGCTCCGCTGCGCAAGGAAGCGGACATCCTGCACATCACCCGGAACTGGGCATTCACGCGGACCGACCTGCTGCTTACCGCCGACAACTGATCGGGGGACGTGCGTGACCGACCACTACGCCGTGATCGGCAATCCAGTGGCGCACAGCAAGTCGCCGTTCATCCATGCCGAGTTTGCGCGCCAGACCGGGCAGGACATCGCATACGGGCGCATCCTGGCCCTGCTCGGCGGCTTCAACAAGGCCGTGGAGGACTTCCGCGCCGAGGGCGGCAACGGCCTCAATGTGACCCTACCGTTCAAGCTCGATGCGTTCGAGCTGGCGCAGGAGGTGAGCGCGCGCGCCTCGGATGCCGGTGCGGTGAACGTGCTGAAGTTCGAGGGAGCGACCGTCTTCGGCGACAACACGGACGGCGTAGGATTGCTCCGGGACATCAAGGGAAACCTGCATTTCGGCATCGACGGGCGCGCGTTGCTCCTGATGGGCGCCGGCGGTGCCGCTCAGGGTGTATTGGGGCCGCTGCTCGATGCGCGTCCGGCGCGCCTGGTGGTGGCGAACCGCACACCCGAACGAGCCGAGCGCCTTGTTGAGCGCTTCCGCGCTCTTGGCCGGTTCGGTGGCATCGCGCTCAGCGCCAGCTCCTACGCAGCGCTCGCCGGCCAGCGGTTCGACCTCGTGATCAACGCTACCTCGGCCAGCCTCGCCGACACCGTTCCCGAGCTACCCGAAGGGATCTTCGCGTGTGGCTCCCTCGCCTACGACATGATGTATGGCACGAGGACGCCGTTTCTAACGCTGGCATCGACGCAAGGCGCGGCGCGCGTGGCCGACGGCATAGGCATGCTCGTCGAGCAGGCCGCAGAATCGTTCCTGATCTGGCGCGGCGTGCGCCCGGAAACCCGTCCGGTCATCGAAGCGCTGAAGGCGCGATGAAGAGATGGCTGTGGCGCTGGATCTGGCGTAGCGGCCTAGTCCTGCTCGGCCTGCTGTTCATCTACCAAGGCTGGATCTTCGCGCAGGTTGTGTGGTGGACCTGGTTCAACCCCTCTTCCAGCTCCTTCATGCGGCAGCGGCTCGAGGTGCTGCAGGAACGCAACCCGAACGCGAAGCTCAGCCACAAGTGGATTCCCTACGACAAGATCTCGGTCAACCTCAAGCGCGCCTTGATCGCCGCCGAGGATGCGAATTTCATGGAGCACGAGGGGTTCGACTGGGACGCCATCCAGAAGGCATACGACAAGAACCTCAAGAAGGGCAAGATCGTCGCCGGCGGGTCCACGATCAGCCAGCAACTGGCGAAGAATCTCTTTCTGTCCGGGCGCCGATCGCCCTGGCGCAAGGCCGAGGAGGCCATCATCACCGTCATGATCGAGGCGGTGATGAGCAAGCGGCGCATCTTCGAGATCTATCTCAACATCATCGAATGGGGCGAAGGGGTGTTCGGCGCCGAGGCCGCGTCGCAGCACTACTTCAAAAAGAACGCCGCCGCGCTGAACGCTTGGGAGGCCGCGCGGCTCGCCGCGATGGTGCCGAAGCCGCGCTACTACGACCGCCACCGCGACACGCCGTGGCTGGAACGTAAGACCAACCTCATCCTCGAGCGCATGCCTTCGGCACAGGTACCATAGCGGTGGTGCAGCCCCGAATCCGCATCGGATATGCCGTCGCGCTCGACTCGCTTCCGGTCGGCATGCGCTCCGCCGCCTTGGGTTCATACGGGCGATCTCAGTTGAGCGATGCCTGAGTTGCCCGACATCACCGTCTACGTCGAAGCGCTGCAGACGAGAATCGTCGGCCAGCGGCTTGAGCACGTGCGTCTGCTCACTCCGTTCGTCCTGCGCACTGCCACTCCGCCCATCAGCTCGGCCGAGAACCGACAGGTCACAGCCGTGCAGCGCATCGGCAAGCGCATCGTCATCGGGCTGGAAGGCGACCTGTCCCTGGTGCTGCATCTGATGATCGCCGGGCGGCTGCGGTGGATGCCCAAGACCGCCAAACCGCCCGGACGGATCGGCCTCGCGGTGCTCGAGTTTTCCAGCGGTGCGCTGGTGTTGACCGAAGCAGGCACCAAACGCCGTGCCTCGTTGCACTTGGTACAAGGCGCGCAAGCGCTGCGGCAGTTCGATGCCGGCGGCCTGGAGGTGCTCGACTGCGATCTCCCCGCGTTCGCGCAGCGCCTCACCTCCGAGAACCACACGCTCAAGCGAGCGCTTACCGACCCGCGGCTGATGAGCGGGATTGGCAACGCATATTCCGACGAGATCTTGCATCGAGCGAAGCTCTCACCGGTGGCCCTGACTTCGCACCTCACCGCGGCGGAGATGAGCCGGCTATTCCAAGCCACCTGCGAGGTCCTGACCGAGTGGACGCGGCGTTTGCGGAGAGAGACAGGCGAGGGCTTTCCCGAGAGAGTCACCGCGTTCCGCGAGGGGATGGCGGTGCACGGACGCTTCGGTGAGCCGTGCCCCGTCTGCGGAGCGCCGGTTCAGCGCATCGTGTTCGCGGAGAACGAGACCAACTACTGCGCGCGCTGCCAGACCGGCGGCAAGATCCTCGCCGATCGGGCGCTGTCGCGTCTGCTGAAGAGCAGCTGGCCGCGCAACCTGGACGAGTTGGACTGAGCGTTGACCGCGAGCCAATCGACGCATCGACGCGGAGGTGCATCGGGCGCGAACTCAGGGCCGAAACGCCTCGCTCCCGGCGACCACGGTCGGATTGCATGCTGGCCCTTGTTGCCGCTGATGTGTCTGCTCATGTTTGGCATCGGAGGGTATCGCCGCACTCGCTCAGCAATTGCATCCGCTCGCCGATGCGATAGCCGGTCCCGTCGGCTCCCTTATAATGCGCCGGAGGCGTTCTGGCGCAGCCAGACCCCCGAACCATCTCTTGCCAGTTCTGTATGCTCGTTCATCCGCAGTTCGACCCCGTAGCGATTACGCTCGGTCCCGTCAGCATTCGCTGGTACGGGCTCATGTATCTCGTCGCCTTCGTCGCCGGCCTGCTGCTCGGCAGGCTGCGTTTGCGGATGCGGCCCGATCTCGGCTGGACGACGCGGCAGCTAGACGATTTGCTGTTCTATTGCGTGCTTGGAGTGGTGGTAGGGGGCCGTCTCGGCTACGTGTTGTTCTATAAGTTCTCCGAGTATCTGCACGACCCGATCCGCATCCTGTACGTCTGGGAAGGTGGGATGTCCTTCCATGGCGGGTTCCTCGGGGTGATCTTCGCGATGTGGTGGTTCGGCCGAAACCATGGGCGCGGTTGGTTTGAAGTGACGGATTTTCTAGCACCGCTGGTGCCGCTCGGGCTATGCGCCGGCCGCATCGGCAACTTCATCAACGCCGAGCTGTGGGGTCGCCCCACCGACGTGCCCTGGGGCATGATCTTTCCCAGCGTGGACGAGCAACCGCGCCCGCGCCACCCCTCGCAACTGTACGAGGCCGCATTGGAGGGCGTGCTGCTGTTCGTCATCTTATGGGTGTTCGCGCGAAAGCCCCGCCCGACGGGTGCCGTCTCGGCGCTGTTTCTGATCGGGTACGGCTCGTTGCGCTTCCTGGTCGAATACACCCGCGAGCCGGACAACTTTCTCGGACTGCTCGCACTGGGACTGTCCATGGGGCAGTGGCTGAGCCTGCCGATGATCTTCGGAGGGGTCGTAATGCTGATCTGGGCCTATTGGCCCAGAAGGGCGACCGCCGCTTGAGCCCGGCGGGAGCGGCTCAGTTGTACTGCTTGGGGTCGGTCGGCGGGTCGGCCGCGAAGAAGCTGCGGCGGTTGAGCAACCGCTGGAAGTTCTCTTGCGAGAACAGGTGCGCGTAAATATGGTCGATGTAGCCGCGCGTGAGCAGGCTGCGGAGATCTGCGAGGTCGAGCTCCGCTAGCTGCTGCCGATTGACGCGGTAGAGGTTCTCCATCGCCAGCGTGAATCCGCCGACCAGATCAGCGCGCAGGGTAAACGGCTCGAGCAGCCCGAGAGCCGAGAAATGGCTGCACATGTCGCGGCTGAACGCGAGATCGTCTTCGTACTCGTGGAGCATGCGCTGGATGACCTCCCAGTGCGGCAGGGGTTCGCCGGTCTCGTCGAACATCGGCCGCCCCTGGTACTCGTCGATCGCCTCGGGGTCCACGCATACCAGGCGCTCGGCGTTCTGTCCGCCCTCTTCCTCGGTGCCCACCAGGCAGAAGGGGTAGCGCCGGACGAAGGCCGGCATGTAGGCGCGCCGGTCCCATTTTCCGTCGCTCATCACGAACAGATTCTGCCCTTCGCGCATGCCGAGAATCGCGACCGAGGAGAACCCGGTATCACCGATGCGCCGGACAAATGCGATCGGATAGTCGCGCATGGCGACGGGGAATTCGGCCGCGCTGATCGGAACGGCATTCAGCGTGTGGCAGAAGCGCGGTGCATCGCCCGGGTCGGGCAGCCGCAGCCGAATGCCCTTGTCGACGGGAACGATGCGTTTGAATCCGTAGGGGTTGTCGCTGAGGTTCACGGCAGGCTCTGCTCGCAAGCACTACGCATATGCGGGTGGCTCGATTTACCCCCTGGGGGTTTGCGTATATGATTCACCGTACTGCCCAAGCGGCCGCGGGGCGCGTAACTTTAGGGCCCCGTACGACGTGGGGACGTAGCTCAGCTGGGAGAGCGTCGCGTTCGCAATGCGAAGGTCGGGAGTTCGATCCTCCTCGTCTCCACCATCCGCCCGCCCCGATCATTCCAGCCCCAGCCCCGTCCAACCTTTTCCTAGCAGGACGAATGCCAAGTTGGGGCTGCATGGCTGCAAGCCGCCTGCGCCCCCACCGCCTCCGCAGCCGGCGACCCGCTCCGCAGGTCGTTGAAAACACGTCCGCCCTTGGCGGGCATCACGAGGGCCTCTCGCGCTGGCCATCGGCTGCGCATCCACCCCGGCCGTGCCGCTGAGCGAAGCGGATTCGGCCTCTCCGCGCGACAAACGGATACATTGGGCAAGCCGCGCAAAGTCCTGGCGTCCTTCATTCCGTGCCGCAAGGCGGATGCTCTTCTCCGAGGAAAGCAACCTCCATTCGGCCGGGTCCCGCAGTTGCAGGACTCTGCAACGCGCTCGTGCTATTCTTGATTGGAAAGGATCGGGATCCGTTTTCTGCGCAGCTCACCAAGCTGCGGCCGAATCGGGGAGTAAGCGTCGATGAGCAAACAGTTCGTCATCACTTATAACGCGGACCGCGACATGCTGGGCCTGGTGTCCGACGAGGACTACGAGGCGTTCAAGGACATCCTGCTCGAGCAGTTGCACAAGGAGTGGCCGAAGGCGAGCGTTGCCGTCGAGGACGGCGAGCACGCGAGCGTGGCAGTCGAAATCCTGGACGGCGAGTTCGCTACGCCGAAAGCGGAGATGGAGGCCAAGTCCGACATGGAAGCGCGCGTGCACGAGATCGCCAACGACGTGATCGAACAGCGCGAGTGGGCCACGGAAGACGCCGAAAACTACGACGAGGAGTACGAGGAGGAGTTCAACGAGCGCCGCGGCGGTGACGAAGACGAGGATTACTGAGCTGGCCCGCTGATCCTCTTTTCGATGCGCTTCGCAAAGACCGCCATCTCCCGCGCTGCCTGCTTGTCCC
The DNA here is from genome assembly GCA_035501875.1 of Burkholderiales bacterium. Taxonomy (GTDB): domain Bacteria; phylum Pseudomonadota; class Gammaproteobacteria; order Burkholderiales; family SHXO01; genus SHXO01. The sequence goes on along the minus strand of DATJVI010000120.1, from coordinate 60,795 downwards.
CCTTGCGCTCTGCGGCCTCGATGCCTCGGCGGTAGGCCTCCAGCGCATCATCCAGGCGGCCCGCGCGCGCGAGCGCCTGGCCGAGAAGCTTCCAAGCGGCGGAATAGTCCGGATCGAGTTCGACTGCACGCCTGAGGTGCTCCGCGGCGGCTTGTGCGTCGCCGGCCTTCCAGTGCTCGGTGCCGATGCCGAAGCGCAGCAGCGCGGAGTCTTTGCCCGCTGCGAGCAGTCTCTCCAAGTTGAGCAGGATCGGGCTCGACCGCATTTCTCTCCCGCGCTGGATCCTGGAACCGGAAGCCCTACAGCTCGATTCGAGTACCCAGCTCGACCACGCGGTTAGTGGGGATCCGGAAGAAAGCGGTGGCGCTCGCCGAATTGCGCGACATCGCGGCGAACAACTTCTCGCGCCACAAGGCCATCCCCGGCGCCTCGGTCGGGACCAGCGTTTGGCGGCTGAGGAAGAACGAAGTCTCCATCAGGCTGAATTCCAGACCCTTGTCCTTCGCGAGCTCTAGCGCGCGCGGCAGATCGGGTTCGTCCTTGAAGCCGTAGCGTACGGTGAGGCGGTAAAAGCTGTGACCGAGCGGCTCGACGTGGACGCGTTGCGCGTCGCCGACATGCGGGATGTCCTCGGCCCGCACCGTCAGCAGCACCACGCGCTCGTGCAGGACCTTGTTGTGGTTCAGGTTGTGCAGCAGAGCGTGCGGCACGCCCTCCTGGCTCGCGGTGAGAAATACCGCGGTGCCGGGCACACGCACAGGCGGATGTTCCGTGATGCTGCGGATGAACGGCTCCAATGCGATCGCTCCCGGTCGCAGGCGATCGAAGAGGATCTCGCGACCGCGCGTCCAAGTCGCCAGGAGGACGAACACGATCGCGCCGACCACCAGCGGGAACCAACCTCCTTCGAAGATCTTGAGCAGGTTGGCGCTCAGAAATGCCAGGTCGATCGTGAGCAACACGGCGAAGACGGGGATCGCACGCCATAGGCTCCAGCCCCAGGCTCGGCGGACGACGACGTATGCGAGCACCGCCGTGGCGACCATGGTGCCGGTCACGGCGATGCCATAGGCGCCCGCCAGGTTGCTCGAAGAGCCGAATCCGAGCACCAAGCCGGCGACGGCAAGATACAGGCCCCAGTTGACCCAGGGCAGGTAGACCTGACCGATCTCCTTCTCGGAGGTGTGCTCGATCATCAGGCGCGGGCAGTATCCGAGCTGGATGGCCTGACGCGTGAGCGAGTAGGCTCCGGAGATCACCGCCTGTGAGGCGATGACTGTGGCCACGGTGGCCAGGATGACCAGCGGGTAGAGCGCCCAATCCGGAGCGGAATGAAAGAACGGGTGCTGGATCGCCGCCGGCTGGTGCAGTACCAAAGCGCCTTGCCCCATGTAGTTCAGGAGCAGCGACGGGAAGACGAGCCACAGCCAGGCCAGCCGGATCGGTTGCTTGCCGAAATGGCCCATGTCCGCATACAGCGCCTCCGCCCCCGTCACCGCCAGCACCACCGCTCCCAGGGCGAGGAACCCGGCCCAGCGGTTTTCGCGAAAGAACTGGACGGCATATCCGGGATTGACCGACGCGAGCACGCTCGGCTGGTCCGCGATATTGATGAGTCCAAGCACGGCGAGCACGACGAACCACACCAGCATGATCGGACCGAACAGCGCACCCACGCTGCCGGTGCCGAGCTGCTGGAACAGGAACAGGCCGGTCAGAATGACCAGCGTGATGGGAATGATGTATGGATGCAGCAGCGGCGTGGCCACATCGAGGCCCTCGACCGCAGACAAGACGGAGATGGCGGGAGTGATCATCCCGTCGCCATAGAACAGCGCCGCGCCGACCATTCCGAGCGTCGTGAGCGTCCACGCCAGCCGGGTATGCTGCGGGACGGTGCGCCGGACCAGGGCGATCAGCGCCATGATCCCGCCTTCCCCGCGATTGTCCGCCCGCATCATGAAGATCACGTACTTGACCGTCACGATGAGGAACAGCGACCACACCATCAACGACAGCACGCCCAAGACATTGTCATGGGTCAGCGGCACGTTATGTGAGCCGCCGAAGGCTTCCTTGAAGGCGTACAGAGGGCTGGTGCCGATGTCGCCGAAGACCACCCCGACCGCGCCCACGGCGAGAGCCAGCGCGCTTGCGCGCGTGGCTGCGGCGGGTTCGCCGCCGTTCTCGGCCTCGGTCGCGGATGCCGCGAGCACGGGAGCTTGCCTGGGGTGCACTCTTTTGTCGGATCGAGACGGCCGCGAATCTTACCATGATGCAGCGCCGCAGTCGCGCGACTGCGAGCCGCCCGATACGCGGATGCCTCGAAGCAGACACGGCGCGGCGTCGATCTATCCTCCAGCGGGAACCATCCTCGGCCGACCACTTGCGCGCTGCTTTGCGTTACCATCTATTCGTTGTGCGAGTGCGGTCATGATGAAGCAACCGATCCATACCACGGACGCGCCGCGGGCGATCGGCACCTATTCCCAGGCCGTGCGCGCGGGCGGGTTCATCTATCTGTCCGGCCAGATCGGGCTCGACCCACAGACAATGCAGCTCGTCGATGGCATCGACGCCCAGATACGTCGCGTCTTCGACAACCTGCGCGGCGTGGCGAACGCCGCTGGGGCGACGCTGGACCACGCGGTCAAGGTGACGGTGTTTCTCACCGATCTCGGCAACTTCGCCGCGGTCAACGAGGTGATGGCACAGTACTTCACGCAGCCTTATCCGGCCCGCGCCGCTGTGGGCGTTGCGGCCCTACCGCGCGGAGCGTTGGTAGAGATTGAGGCCGTGCTCTTCGTCGGCGGATGATCGCGCGCCGCATCGTTCACACGCCGCAGGCCGATCCATCGCCGTCCTGGCATTTCTGAAACCGCGGAGCACGGTTGGGGAGCCCTCGAGGGTGCGCGCTCTGGCCCGGATCGGAACTTCTCTCGTGGCGCCTGCACCGGGTGGTCCACCGGACGAAGAGGCGCCAGCATTGACGGCTGCGTCCACCGGGCCGACTGCCGACCGCGCCGAGCCGTGAAAGCCGCGCCCCACCCCACGCGTCCGAGTGCCGCACCGGGATCCTCTGCGCGTCAGAGGCTGGACAAGCTCGGCTTGAAACGCCCGCTCGACTTCGTTTTGCATCTGCCCCTGCGTTACGAGGATGAGACGCGCCTCACGTCATTGGCCAAGGCGTCCGAGGGCGAGACGATACAGGTCGAGGCGGTGGTCGAGGACGTGCAGCTCAAGTACCGGCCCAAGCGGATGTTGGTGTGCCGCATGCGCGAGGCCGATGAGGTCTTCTGGCTGCGGTTCTTCAACGTCTATCCCGGTCTCCAGAAGCAGCTCGTGTCGGGTGCGCGGCTGCGCGTCCTGGGCGAGCTGCGCAAGGGCTTCTTCGGCGCCGAGATGATCCACCCGCGGGTTCGCGTGGTGCGTGCAGACGAGCCGCTGCCGCAGGCGCTCACGCCCGTCTACCCCACGACCGCCGGCCTGTCGCAGGCCGCGCTGCGGCGTCTGGTGCGCAGCGCGCTCGACGACACCGATCTATCGGACACGCTTCCGGCAGAGCTGCTGGGCAAGCTCACGCTGCCCTCGTTCCGACACGCAGTCTTGTATCTGCACCACCCGCCTGCCGCTGCGCGGCTGGACGCGCTCGAGCAGCGCAGCCATATCGCGTGGCGGCGGATGAAGTTCGACGAGTTGTTGGCGCAGCAGCTATCGATGCGGCGCCACCACCGCCAGCGACAGACAGTGGCCGCTCCTCGCCTACGCCGGCCGGGTCCGCTGGTGCAGAGGCTCCTCGGGGCGTTGCCGTTCCGATTGACGCGCGCGCAGGAGCGCTCGCTCGCTCAGATCCGTCAGGATCTCGCCCAACCGCACCCGATGCAGCGCTTGCTGCAGGGCGACGTCGGCAGCGGGAAGACCGTTGTAGCCGCACTCGCCGCGGTGCAGGTGGTGGAGAGCGGGTACCAGGTGGCGGTGATGGCGCCGACCGAGATCCTCGCCGAGCAGCACCATGCGAAGCTCGCACAATGGCTGTGCCCTCTGGACGTCGAGGTGGCGTGGCTCGCGAGCGGTCTTGCCCGTGGGCAGAAGCGCGCCCAGCTCGCTCGCGTGGCCGGCGGTGAGGCGAAGGTCGCGGTGGGAACGCACGCGCTGTTCCAAGACCAGGTGGAATTCCATGGCCTGGGGCTCGCGATCGTCGACGAGCAGCACCGCTTCGGCGTGCGCCAGCGCCTCGCATTGCGCCTCAAGGGCACGCGGGGGGAGCAGCAGCTGCAGCCTCACCAGCTCATGATGAGCGCGACGCCGATCCCGCGCACGCTCGCGATGAGCTACTACGCCGACCTGGACGTGTCCGTGATCGACGAGCTGCCGCCCGGGCGCACCCCAGTGGTGACCAAGCTGCTATCCGACACCCGGCGGGACGAGGTCGTGGCGCGGGTGCGCGACGCGTGCATGCAAGGCCGCCAGGCGTATTGGGTCTGCCCGCTCATCGAAGAGTCCGAGGCCTTGCAGCTGCAAACCGCCTTGGATACCTTTGCCAACATCCAGCAGACCTTCCCCGACCTGGCCGTAGGACTGGTGCACGGGCGGCTGCCCAACGCCGACAAAGCCGCGGTGATGGAGCGCTTCCAGTCGGGGCGGCTGCAGTTGCTGGTGGCCACCACGGTGATCGAAGTCGGGGTGGACGTGCCCAACGCATCGTTGATGGTGATCGAGAATGCCGAGCGCATGGGCCTCGCCCAGCTGCACCAGCTTCGCGGCCGCGTAGGCCGAGGCGCGCAGGCTTCGGTCTGCATCCTGTTGTACCAGAACCCTCTGTCCGACCTGGCGCGCGAGCGATTGCGCATCATCTTCGAGACCACCGACGGTTTCGAGATCGCCCGCCAGGATCTGCGCATCCGCGGCCCCGGGGAGCTGCTCGGCGCACGCCAGAGTGGGGTTCCGCTGCTGCGCTTCGCCGATCTCGAATGCGACCTGGACCTGCTCGAGGCGGCGCGCGACGCCGCCGATTGGTTGCTGCGCGAGCATCCGCAGCTCGCCGATGCCCACCTGGAACGCTGGCTCGGCGGCAGGCAAGACTTTCTGCGCGTGTAGATCGCTGGGGTGCGCAGGTCGATGGACGCGGATCGGACCCACGCGATCACGAGCGGGTCCTTCACTCTGCGCATTTGCAGGCTGGGTCCGAGTTCCCGTTCGCATCGTGCGCGGCATGGGTTGGCCGCGCACGCGTGCCATCGGGTATCATTCGGCCTGCGTCATGCGCCGTCGCTCTGCCTCTGCGGTCGAGCCGTTCGACCGTGGGGACGGTCGAATCGGGGCGTGTGAGGCGAAGACAGGACTTCAGGCGCGTCGCCTTTGCCGTACTTCCACGTCGTACTCGCCGTTCCGCTGTTCTGGATCGCCGTCGGCCTGCTTGGGTTGTCCTCCAGAGCCGGGCATGCGGCGCATGCGCGGCTATTCTTTCCGCTCGGCGCGCTGGGTGGCCTGGTGCTGGCTGTGGCGGCCTATCCTGCGTTGCTCGGCGAGCCGCAGGCGCTGGTGCTCCCGCTTGGACTACCCGATCTGCCGTTCCACCTGCGACTGGACTCGCTCTCGGCGTTCTTCCTTCTGCTGCTCGGCGCCGCAAGCGCGGGTGTGTCGTTGTACGCGACCGGCTATTTCGCCACCGCAGGCGTCGCGGATGTCCGGCTCGTCTGTCTGCAGTACCACGCCTTCCTCGCCAGCATGGCCGTGGTGTTCCTGGCGGACGACGCTTACCTGTTCATGGTGGCGTGGGAGACGATGGCACTCGCCTCGTACTTCCTGGTCACGACCGATCACCGGGTGCCGGAGATCAGGCGCGCGGGTTTTCTGTATCTGGTTGTCGCGCATGTCGGCGCGATAGCGATCCTGCTGACGTTCGGCACGCTCCAGCTCGGACAGTGGAGCTACACGTTCGACGCTATGCGCGGCAACACGCTATCGCCGCTGTGGGCGTCGGTGGCGTTTCTGCTGGCGCTGTTCGGCTTCGGCTGCAAGGCCGGGTTCCTGCCGGTGCATGTCTGGCTCCCGGAAGCGCATCCGGCCGCACCCTCGCCGGTATCGGGTCTGATGAGCGGGGTGATGCTGAAGACCGCGATATACGGGTTGCTGCGCGTGACCTTCGACCTGCTGCATCAGCAGGTGTGGTGGTGGGGCGTGGCAGCGCTCGCTCTGGGGCTCATGACCGCACTCTTCGGTGTGATGTTCGCCGCCGTCCAGACCGACATGAAGCGGCTGCTCGCCTACTCATCGATCGAGAACCTGGGCATCATTCTCGCGGGAGCCGGTCTCGCCATCCTGTTCCACGCCTACGGCATGAATGTGCTTGCCGCTCTGGCGTTGGCGGCCACGCTGTATCACTGTCTCAACCATGCTTTGTTCAAGAGCCTACTGTTCCTGGCCACCGGATCGGTGATGCACGCCACACGCCACCGCAGCCTGGGCAAGCTCGGCGGATTAATTCGGCACATGCCCTGGGTCTCGGCGGTGGCGCTGGTGGGCACGCTCGCCATCGCGGGGCTGCCGCCCCTCAACGGCTTCGCCTCCGAGTGGATGCTGTTTCAGGCGTTCCTGCTCACCCCCGGGCTGCCGAACTCCTACCTCAACATGTTGGTGCCGGTAGCCGCCGCGGCGCTGGCGCTCGCGGTCGCGCTGGCGGGCTATGTGATGGTGAAGTTCTACGGCGTCGTATTTCTCGGCCTGCCGCGGGAGGAGTTATCGGAGGCGCACGATGCCGGCGGATGGCAGCGCATCGGGCTGCTGTGGCTCGCCCTGTGGTGCGTTGTTCTGGGCCTGCTGCCGGTGTTTGTCGTGGACGCGATGGATCCGATCACGCGCGGCTTGGTCAACGGGTCGTTGGCCGAGAGCATGCAGGAGTCGAGCTGGCTGTTTCTCACCGCCATCGCACCGGCGCGCGCGAGCTATGCACCGATGCTATTCCTGCTCGGCATCGTGCTCACGGTGCTGGTCACCTTCCTGCTCGTGCGGCGCTTCTACCACGGCCGCGTGCGCCGCTCGGCGCCTTGGGATTGCGGCTTTCCGGGACTGAACGCGCGCATGCAGGATTCGGCCGAGGGCTTCGGCCAACCGATCAAGCAGATCTTCGAGCCGTTCTTCAAGATCGAGCGGCAGCAGCCCAGCCCGTTCGACGCGCGGCCCGTCTACTCCTCTAGCATCGAGGATCGGGTCTGGTACTGGCTGTACCTGCCCATCGTCAAAGCGGTCGAGAAGTTGTCCTCGCTGGCGGGCGTGCTGCAGCAAGGGCGCATTCATCTATATCTGATCTACAGCTTCGCCACCTTGCTGGTGCTGCTGTTGCTGATCCAATGACATGAGCCTGAGTTTCGTCGCATCGCAGCTGTTCCAGACGCTGCTTTCGGTCTTCCTTGCCCCGCTGATGCTGGGCTGGGTCAATCAGTGCCGTGCCTGGCTGCAGAACCGGTCCGGCCCCGGACTGCTTCAGCCCTATCGGGTTCTGCGCAAGCTGTTCATGAAGGATGCGGTGCTCGCATACAACGCCTCCTGGCTGTTCCGCCTGACGCCCTACGTCGTGTTCGGTTGCATGGTGCTGGCGGTGAGCATCGTGCCGGTGCTCGCTACCGACCTGCCGTTTTCTCCGGGCGCGGACGTGATCGCACTGGTGGGGCTGTTCGCGCTCGCGCGCGTGTTCATGGCGCTGGCGGCGATGGACGTGGGCACTGCCTTCGGTTCGCTCGGTGCGCGGCGCGAGATGCTGGTGGCGAGCTTGGCGGAGCCGGCGCTGCTCATGGTGTTCTTTACGCCGGCGCTGATCAGTCAGTCCACCGCGCTCACCACCATCGTGGAGACGCTGGCGCACAAGCAGCTCACCTTGTACCCCAGCCTGGCCTTCGCTGCCGCGGCGTTCGTCATGTTGCTGCTGGCGGAGAACGCTCGCGTGCCGGTGGACAATCCGGCCACCCACCTCGAGCTCACCATGATCCACGAGGCGATGATCCTGGAATATTCGGCCCGCCACCTGGCGCTGATGGAGTGGGCGCAGGCGCTCAAGCTCATGACCTACACCGCCATCGGCATCGCGCTGTTCGTTCCCTGGGGCATTGCGGAGGCCGGCTATTGGGCAGGGCTGCCGCTGGCGATCGTGGCGTTGGTCGCTAAGCTGTTGGCGGCGGGCGCCGCACTGGCAGTGCTGGAGATGGTATCGGCCAAGATGCGCATCTTCCGTGTGCCGGAGTTCCTCGGCATGGCATTCCTGTTCGCGGTGCTGGGCATGCTCACTCGCATTCTGCTGGGGTCGGCGGGATGAGCAACCAGCTCATCAACCTGATGGCAGCGCTGCTGCTGCTGATCGCTTTCGCCATGGTGTCGCAGCGGCGCATCCTGCGGCTGATCTATCTGTTCGCCGCGCAGGGGTTCGTGCTGTCCATGAACACCGTGATCGTGGCCGTCGCCACCAAGCAGCCGCACTTGTACGCCTCGGCCCTGATCACTCTCGGTCTGAAGGTCATCGCGCTGCCGTGGTTGCTGCATCGGTTGATCGACCGTCTCAACGTGCGCTGGGATGTGGAGACGCTGATCAACATTCCCACCACGATGTTGGTCGGCATCCTGCTGGTGATCTTGTCCTTCAACCTGGCCCTGCCGATTTCGCAGCTGGCCGGGACGATCACGCGCGGGACACTTGGCATCGCCATGGCCAGCGTGCTGCTGTCGCTGTTGATGATGATCACGCGGCGCAAGGCTGTGCCTCAGGTGATCGGCTTCTTGTCTTTGGAGAACGGACTGTTCTTCGCCGCCACCAGCGCGACCTACGGTATGCCCATGGTGGTGGAGCTGGGCATCGCGCTCGACGTGCTGGTGGGCACGTTCATCTTCGGCATCTTCTTCTTCCAGATCCGCGAGACTTTCGACAGCCTCGACATCCATCATCTGGAGAAGCTGAAGGACCGCGGATGATCGAGATCTTGATCGTGCTCGGACTCCCGCTCGCCGGCTCGGTGCTGCTGGCTGGCTGGGGAAGTCGCGCCTGGGCGGGGGAGGCCAATTCCTCGATCAGCTTCTTGACTCTGCTTGCCGCGCTGTCGTTGACCGCGAGAGTGATCTCATTGGGGCCGCTGCTGGCGTTGCACGACCTGTTCTTCGTCGACCCGTTCAACGTATTCCTGGTGGCGCTCACCGCCTTCGTAGGGTTCACCACGTCGGTGTTCAGCCGAGTCTACATGCGAGTGGAGCAGGCTCGCGGGCGGCTGTCGGCTGCACGGCTCCGGCTGTACCACAGCATGTATCAGATGTTCATGTTCACCATGCTGTTGGCGTTGCTCACCAACAATGTAGGCATCCTGTGGGTGGCCATGGAGGCGGCCACGCTGGCGACCGTGCTCCTGGTGAGCCTGTATCGCAGCGCCGCCAGCATCGAGGCCGCCTGGAAGTACTTCATCCTGTGCGGCGTGGGGATCGCGCAGGCCTTGTTCGGCACCATCCTGCTGTACCTGGCGGCCGAGAAGGTGCTCGGCGCGGGGGGTACCGCCCTGCTGTGGACCCATCTTCATGCGGTGCGCGATCAGCTCGAGCCGACGGTGCTGTCCCTCGCCTTCGTGTTTCTGCTGGTCGGCTACGGCACGAAGGTGGGCCTGGTTCCGCTGCACAACTGGCTGCCGGATGCGCACGCGGAGGGCCCGACGCCGATCTCCGCGGTGCTCTCCGGCCTGCTGCTTAACGTGGCTTTGTACGCTGTCGTTCGCAACAAGGTGCTGGTGGACGGCGCGCTGGGCACGCATCTCGCCGGCAATCTCATGATGGGCTTCGGGCTGCTCTCGGTAACGGTGGCCGCACTGTTCCTCTCCAGGCAGCAGGACGTGAAGCGCCTGTTCGCGTACTCCTCCATCGAGCACATGGGCATCATCACCTTCGCCTTCGGGATGGGGGGAGCCGTGGCCTCATTCGCGGGGCTGCTGCATATGACGGCGCACTCACTGACCAAGTCGGCGATCTTCTTCGCTGTCGGCCACGCGGCGCAGAAGACGGGCACCCAGATCATCGACCGTATCCGCGGGCTGATCCATACCAGCCCCGCGGTCGGCTGGGGCCTGATGCTCGGCGGCATCGCCATTCTGGGGGTCCCGCCCTTTGGCGTGTTCGCGAGTGAGTTCCTGATCTTGACCACTGCGATGCGCACCCAGCCCTGGGCCACTCCGATCCTGCTCGCGGCGCTCGGCGTAGCCTTCGCGGCTATCTTCGGCAAGCTGCAGGCGATGGTGCTGGGCGAGACCACCGCCCAACGGTTGCCACATCCGCCCGCGTTGTTTCCCGTCTTCGTGCATCTCGGCCTGGTGCTGCTGCTCGGTCTGTACATTCCGCCGTATCTGGCCGAGTGGTACAGGGCCGCGGCAAGGATGATCGGATGAGGATCGAGGACTTCGCCTTCGAGCTCATCCCGCTGCCCGGCGCGATGCCGGTATGGCACGGCGTGGTCGACTCCGCGCAATGGAGCACGGCTGCGAAGCAGGTGCGCGAAAAGGGCGGCCGGCTGGTGGCGCTATGGGGGTCCGACCAGACCGATCGCGGCTGCGGGTACGAGGCGCACGCGGCGCTGACGGTACACTCTGGGTTGATCTGGTTGACCTTGCCGGTGGACCCCGCCCAACCCAGCTTCCCCGACATCTCGGGGGTGTTTCCCGCTGCGTGCCGCATGCAGCGCGCAGCGTTCGACCTGCTCGGGATCCGTGCCGACGGAGCCGACGACATGCGGCGCTGGTTGCGTCATGCCGCCTGGCCCGCGGGCTGGTTTCCTCTGCGCAAGGGCGTGAATCCCGCAGCCGTCCATGCCGTGGGCATCGACGAGTACGATTTCGTGACCGTTGAGGGCGACGGCGTGCATGAGATTCCGGTAGGCCCGGTGCATGCCGGCACCATCGAACCGGGCCACTTCCGCTTCTCGGTTGTGGGCGAACGGGTCCTCCGGCTCGAAGAGCGGCTCGGCTACAAGCACAAGGGAATCGAGAAGCGGTTCGAATCGACGAGCGTGCGCGAAGCTGTGCATCTCGCCGGCAGGGTGAGCGGCGACTCTACGGTGGCCTATGCATGGGCTTACTGTATGGCCGCGGAGGGCGCTGCGCTGTGCACGCCGCCCGAGCGTGCTCTCTGGGTGCGCGCGCTGCTGCTAGAGCGCGAACGCATCGCCAATCATCTCGGCGATCTCGGGTTCCTCGGCAACGACGCCGGCCTGGCCTTCGGTCTGGCGCAATTCGCGCGGCTGAAGGAGGAAGCGCTGCGGCTCAACCACACGCTGTTCGGGCATCGTTATCTCATGGATGTCGTCGTGCTCGGAGGCGTGGCGCGCGATGTGCACGAGGAGGGTGTGCGGGCACTGCGCGCGCAAACTGAGACGCTGAGAGCCGAGATCCAGCAGCTCAAGGTCATCTACGACGAGCACCCCGGGCTGCAAGACCGCTTCATCGGAGCGGGGCGCGTCGCGCCCGAGCTCGCCGACAAGCTCGGCCTGTGCGGACTGGCGGGGCGTGCCAGTGCCATGTCCTGGGACCTGCGGGTACAGTTTCCGGCCGTGCCTTATGACAGTCTGAACGTGCGCATGGCTACCCACCGGAACGGCGATGTGGCGGCGCGCGTAACGGTGCGCTTCGAAGAGCTACTCGAGTCGCTGGATCTGTGCAGCGCGATCCTGGACCGCGTGCCGCGGGGCGAGGTGCGAATCGAGCCGCCGACGCCGGAGGACGGGAGCCCGGGGCTGGGTTGGGTGGAAGGCTGGCGAGGCGAGGTCCTCGTGGCGCTCGAGTGTGGTCCGCACGGTACCCTGCGGCGTGTGCACCCGCACGATCCGTCCTGGCACAACTGGCCACTGCTCGAGCACGCGGTCATCGGCAACATCGTTCCCGACTTTCCGCTGATCAACAAGTCGTTCAACCTGAGCTACAGCGGCGCGGATCTATAGGCGCTCTAGAATCCAAAGTGGCAGAGGACGCAGACGATGCGACGGGAGTCGTAACGGTGGTTCGAAGACGATCGAGAGCTGCTGGCGCCTTCGAGTTGCTTGCGTCCTCGCGTTGAGTCGGGGTCCAGTTCGTGTATCAGATCCTGAAAAAGATTGCAGCCACCGGCGTCATCACGGAGACGCAGCCGCGCCCGGAAGAGGAGCTGCGCGTGGTGCAACAACGCCTCGAGCAAACGGTGCTGCGGCGGTTCGCCGGGGCGCTCACGATCCGGCACGTGGACGCGGGCTCTTGCAACGGCTGCGAGCTGGAAATCCACGCAACCAACAATCCCTACCACAACCTGGAGGGGCTGGGCATCCGATTCGTGGCGAGCCCGCGCCATGCGGATATGCTGCTCGTCACCGGACCGGTCTCAAGGCATATGGAGACGGCGCTCAAGCGAACCTATGACGCGACGCCCGACCCGAAGCTGGTCGTGGCGGTCGGTGACTGCGGCTGCACCGGCGGCATCTTCGGCGAGAGCTACGCGAGCTGTGGGCGCGTGTCGAACGTCATCCCGGTGGACGTCGCGGTTCCGGGCTGTCCGCCGACGCCGGTGGCGATCATGCGGGGAATCCTCACCGCCATCGAGCTGGGCGAGTCGCGTTGAACGGCAGGCGCGCATCCTTGACTAACGTGCGGCGGCGATGACACAGCGCTCTAGACCGCTCGCATGGTCTGCTCCTGAAGCTCGGCCACCCTTGCGCGCTGGGCGTCTCTGGCAAGTCTCGCCGTCTGCGGCTGGCCGGGATCCATGAATTGGCGCGCGATCCTCGATCGGCTCGACAGCTACGAGAAGCTGCTGCGGCTGGACAAGCCGATCGGCACGCTGCTGCTGCTGTGGCCTACGCTGTGGGCGCTGTGGCTCAGCAGCTCCGGCCAGCCGAACTGGAAGATCGTCTGGATCTTCGTGCTCGGTACGGTGCTGATGCGCTCCGCCGGTGTCGCGGTGAACGATTTCGCCGACCGAGAGTTCGACCCGCACGTGGCACGCACCAAGGACCGGCCGCTCGCCACCGGTCGGATCCGGCCGCTGGAGGCGCTGGTCCTCGCGGGAGTGTTGGCACTGACTGCGTTTGTCATCATCCTTCCCCTCGGGCGGCTGGTCGTTCTGCTGGCATTCGCGGCGCTGTTCTTAGCGTTCAGCTATCCCTTCACCAAGCGCTTCTTCGCGCTGCCGCAAGCCTACTTGGGCGTGGCGTTCGGTTTCGGAATCCCGATGGCCTATGCTGCACAGACCGGCGGCGTTCCGGTCCTTGCCTGGGTGCTGTTGCTGGCGAACATCTTCTGGACCATCGCTTACGACACCGAATATGCCATGGTCGATCGGGATGACGACCGCAAGCTTGGCATTCGCACCGCCGCTATCCTGTTCGGGCGCTACGATGTTGCCGCGGTTATGGCGAGCCATGCCCTGTTCTTGACGGTCATGGCGTGGATCGGCTGGCGCTCGTCGGCTGCATGGCCGTACTATGCCGGCCTGGCCGGCGCTGCGCTGCTCGCCGCGGTTCAGTTCGGCCTCATCCGACAGCGCGAGCCCTATCGCTGCTTCCGCGCCTTTCTCCAGAACAACTGGGTAGGAGCGACGGTGTTTGCCGGGATCGCGCTCGCCTACCTGCTCCGAGGATAGGCCAGGACGCGATCGGCGCGGGTCGTGCCGGTCCGGATGCACCTGCGGAGCGGCAGCACGCGGTGGTTGCGGCGCGCGGCGAGCGCTTCTATATTCACCGGCGCGGTGCGGTTCCACAGCGCACACGCATGGGATCGAACGGACATCGGATGAAACTGGGTCTGGAACGCAAGGTCGTGCTGGTCACGGGTGGGAGCAAGGGAATCGGCCTGGCGTGCGCGCAAGCCTTCCTCGCGGAAGGTGCGCAAGTCGCAATCGCGTCGCGCAGTCGGGAGAACCTCGAGCGCGCGGCCGCCACTCTTGACGGGGTGCTATCGGTCCCAGCCGATCTCGCGTTGGCGGACGCGGGTCCGCTACTGGTCCAGGAAGTCGAGGGCAAATTGGGGCCGGTGGATGTCCTGATCAATTCGGCAGGAGCCGCCAAGCGCTACCTCCCCGAGGATCTGGAGGCGCAGTCCTGGCATGCTGCGATGGACGCGAAGTACTTCACGTACATTCATGCGATGCAGGCGGTGCTGCCGGGCATGGCGGCCCGCGGTGCGGGCAACGTGGTCAACATCATCGGCATGGGCGGCAAGGTCGCCAACCTGATCCATCTGCCCGGCGGTGCGGCGAACTCCGCGCTCATGCTGGCCACTGTGGGGCTGGCCCAGGTGTACGGCCCGAAGGGCATCCGCATCAATGCCATCAATCCCGGAGCAACGCTGACCGAGCGGCTCAAGGAACGGCTGGCGGTGGAGGCCAAGGCGCGCAACACCACGGCGGACGAAGTGCTCGCGCAAGGTCAGGCGCGCGTGCCGCTGCGCCGCTACGCGACCCCCGAGGATGTTGCGAACGTCGCGCTGTTCCTCGCCTCCGCATCGGCGAGCTATGTGACGGGCGCGATCATACCGATGGACGGCGGCTCCAATCCCGTGGTGTGACGCGCTCCATGAGCGTGCGCTATCACGATCTGCGCGATTTCATCGGCCAGCTCGAACACCAGGGCGAGCTGAAGCGCGTCGCCACCGAGGTTTCGCCGTATCTGGAGATGACCGAGATCTGCGACCGCGTGTTGAAGCGCGGCGGCCCGGCGATCCTGTTCTTGAAGCCCAAGGGACACACGATTCCCGTGCTGGCGAACCTGTTCGGGACACCGCGGCGCGTGGCGATGGCGTTGGGAGAAGATTCGGTCGATGCGTTGCGCGAAGTAGGCAAGCTGCTCGCCTACTTGAAGGAGCCCGATCCGCCGCGCGGCCTCAAGGACGCGTGGGACAAGCTTCCCGTGTTGAAGAAGGTGCTCGACATGGCCCCGAGGGAGCGGTCCGATGCGCCGTGCCAAGACATCGTCTGGGAGGGCGAAGACGCGGATCTGTCCCGGCTGCCGGTCCAGACCTGTTGGCCGGAAGACGCAGGCCCGCTCGTCACGTGGGGTCTGACGGTGACCCGCGGGCCGAACAAGCCGCGCCAGAACCTCGGCATCTACCGGCAGCAGCTCCTCGCGCGCAACAAAGTCATCATGCGCTGGCTCCCTCACCGCGGAGGCGCGCTCGACTTCCGCGATCACTGCCAGATGCGGCCAGGCGAGCCCTTTCCGGTCGCGGTCGCTCTCGGGGCCGATCCGGCCACGATCCTGGCCGCGGTCACTCCGGTGCCGGATACGCTCTCGGAATACCAATTCGCCGGGTTGCTGCGCGGAGCGCGCACCGAGCTGGTGAAATGCCTGGGATGCGAGCTGCAGGTGCCGGCGAGCGCGGAGATCGTGCTGGAGGGCGAGATCCAGCCGGGCGAGGTGGCGATGGAGGGCCCATTCGGCGACCACACGGGCTACTACAACGAGCAGGAGCAGTTTCCTGTGCTCACCATCCGGCGCATCAGCATGCGCCGGGATCCGATCTATCACAGCACATATACCGGCAGGCCGCCGGACGAGCCGGCGATCTTGGGCGTCGCATTGAACGAGGTGTTCGTGCCGCTGCTCACCAAGCAGTTCCCGGAGATCGTCGATTTCTACCTCCCACCGGAAGCCTGCAGCTATCGGCTGGCGGTGGCGAGCATGCGCAAACAGTATCCCGGCCACGCCAAACGGGTCATGTTCGGCATCTGGTCGTTCCTGCGCCAGTTCATGTACACGAAGTTCATCGTGGTCGTGGACGACGATGTGGACGTGCGCGACTGGAAGCAGGTCGTGTGGGCGATCGCTACGCGCGTGGATCCCGCACGCGACACGCTGATCGCCGAGAATACCCCGATCGACTATCTCGACTTTGCCAGCCCGGTCTCGGGGCTGGGCGCGAAGATGGGCGTCGATGCCACGAACAAATGGCCCGGTGAGACGATCCGTACTTGGGGCCGGCCGATTGCGATGAGCAAGGAGGTGAAGGAGCGCGTCGATGCGCTCTGGACCTCGCTCGGTCTGGAGTAGAAACCGGCCGACCCGGATGGGGTGCTAGACTGTTCGATCACGCTTGCTCCGCGGCTGCAGTTCCCATGGTCAATCGACTCGCGCAGGAAACCAGTCCCTACCTCCGCCAGCACGCCGATAACCCAGTCCAGTGGTATCCCTGGGGGGAGGAAGCGTTGCGCCTGGCGCGCGCGGACAACAAGCCGATTCTGCTGTCGATCGGATACTCGGCCTGCCATTGGTGTCACGTGATGGCGCACGAGTCCTTCGAGGACCCCGAGATCGCGGCGGCGATGAACCGCAACTTCGTCAACATCAAGGTCGATCGCGAAGAGCGCCCGGACCTCGACCAGATCTACCAGACCGCCCACCACATGATCACGCAACGCAGCGGGGGCTGGCCACTCACGATGTTCCTGACGCCGGATCAGAAGCCGTTCTTCGGAGGCACCTATTTTCCGAAGCAGCCGCGATATGGGCTGCCCGGATTTGCCGACATCTTGGAGCGGGTGGCCGCCGCCTACCGCGAGCAAGCCGACAAGATCGCGGAACAGAACGAGCAATTGGCTGAACTGCTGTCGCGCACTGTCCCCATGTCGGTTGCCGCGGACATCAACCTCTCTGGCGAGCCGTTGGCGGCGGCGGTGACGGAGCTCAAGCGGATGTTCGATCCCGTCCATGGCGGGCTCGGCGGCGCACCGAAGTTTCCACATCCCGCCGAGCTAGAGCTGTGTCTGGCACGCGGCGTAGTCACGGACGACGAGCGCGCGCGCCAAGTGACGCTACACACGCTCCGCAAGATGGCCGAGGGCGGGATCTACGATCAGCTCGGCGGCGGCTTCTGCCGCTACAGCGTGGACGAGCAGTGGGCCATCCCGCATTTCGAGAAGATGCTCTACGACAACGGGCCGTTGCTTCGCCTGTACGTGCATGCGTGGCTTGCCACCGGAGAGCCGCTGTTCCGCCGTGTGTGCGAAGAAACCGCACAGTGGGTCATGCGGGAGATGCAGTCACCCGAAGGCGGATATTACTCGTCGCTGGACGCGGACTCGGAGCATGAGGAAGGCAAGTTCTACGTCTGGTCGCAAGAGGAAGTGGCGCGCCTGCTCAGCGACGAGGAGTACGCAGTGGCCGGCGCCTGCTATGGGCTGGACCGGCCGCCCAACTTCGAAGGCCGGCATTGGCATCTGCGCATCGCGAAGCCGCTCGAGAGAGTCGCCGACGCGCTGGGAATTTCGACTGCGCTCGCACGGGATCGTCTTGATTCGGCGCGCGCGAAGCTCTGGCAGGCCCGGGAGCGCCGCATCCGGCCCGGCCGCGACGAGAAGATCCTGACGTCCTGGAACGGGCTCATGATCCAGGGCATGGCGTACGCCGGCAGGGCGCTGGGCCGCGAGGATTGGCTGGCGTCCGCGCGCAAGGCGACGCACTTCTTGCGCGCCACGCTGTGGCGCGACGGGCGTCTGCTCGCCACCTATAAGGACGGCAAGGCGCACCTGAACGCCTATCTCGACGATCACGCCTTCCTGCTCGCGGCACTGCTCGAGTTGATGCAGTCGGGCTTCTCGCGCGAGGACATGGAATTTGCGCAGGACCTCGCGGAGGCCATGCTGACGCGCTTCGAGGATGAGCGCAGCGGCGCCTTCTTCTTCACCAGCCGCGATCACGAGCCTCTCATCCTGCGGCCCAAGCCGGGCTTCGACAACGCGACACCCTCCGGCAATGGGACGGCGGCGCTGGCACTGCAGCGCTTCGGGCATCTCATTGGCGAACCGCGTTATCTCCGCTCGGCAGAGCGCACTTTGCGGCTGTTCTTCCCGCAGCTCCAGCAGCACGCGAGCGGGTTCTCGACGCTGTGCCTGGCATTAGCAGAGGCGATTACGCCGCCCACGATCGTTTTGTTGCGTGGGCTAGACGCGGACATCGTGTCGTGGTCGAGGCAACTCGCACAGCGCTATCGGCCCGCCACCCTGATGCTGTGCATCCCGGACGGCGCTGCCGGCTTGCCGGCAGCGATGGACAAACCGCAGCGTCGCGGCGTCAACGCCTGGGTATGCCGTGGCGTTGAGTGCCTGCCGCCCATAGACCAGTGGGCAGAGTTGGAGCGCGCACTGGCGGCATGATAGGGGCGCGCGTGTTTTCAACACCGGCAAAAGATCTTACAATGCCGGCCGTTCGCACCATCCAAACCGGAGAGGGGTACAACATGAACAAGCTCGTGATTGCGGCCGCGTCCATAGCCGGCATTCTCCTCGGCAATCTGGCTCATGCTGCGGACGATGCCAAGGCCAAACAGCTGGCCCAGAAGTACAACTGCCTCGCGTGTCACGCAGTGGACAAGAAGCTCGTGGGACCGGCCTACATCGACGTTGCGAAGAAATACAGAGGCGACAAGACCGCCGAAGCCAAGCTCATCGTCAAAGTCAAGAACGGAGGCAGCGGAGTCTGGGGCCAGATCCCGATGTCGCCGAACAACGTGCCAGATGCCGACCTGAAGGTCCTCGTGGAGTGGGTTCTCTCGCTTCAGTGATCGAACCGGTAAGCCGAATTCGAACTCAGGGGCCGGCGGATTGCCGGCCCCTTTGTTTCCGGGCACCCGGCGAGCCCACCGCCGTGCGTCGGAAGGATCCGGCCGTTTGACAACTCTTTGACAAGGCGGAATAATCCGCGCGTTCCGCCGGTCCGTCCGGCGTGGAGTCGTGGGCACGCGAATCGGTCGAGGATCCAACCATGAACCTGGGTGAGTTGTCGGTGGCTAGGAAGACTCTGCTGTTGGCCGTAGTGGCCGCGGGCGCGCTGGCATTGACCGGCTGCGCCAAGAAGGAAGAGGCCGTCAAGATCGGACACGCCGGGCCGCTCACCGGCCCGATCGCCCACCTGGGCAAGGACAACGAGAACGGAGTGCGCCTAGCGCTGGACGAAGCCAACACGGCGGGCACGATGATCGGCGGCAAGAAGGTCACGTTCGAGATGCAGAGCGAAGACGACCAAGCCGACCCGAAGCAGGGGACGATCGTGGCGCAGAAGCTGGTCGACGCCAAGGTGGTGGGCGTGGTCGGCCATCTCAACTCGGGGACGACGATCCCCGCCTCGAAGATCTATAGCGACGCCGGTATCCCACAGATCTCGCCATCGGCCACCGCTGTGACCTACACGCATCAAGGCTTCAAGACCGCGTTCCGCGTGATGGCCAACGACGCGCAACAGGGCAAGGTGCTGGGCGAGTATGCCGTGGGCAAGCTGGGCGCCAAGACCATCGCGATCATCGACGACCGCAGCGCTTACGGGCAGGGCCTGGCGGATGAGTTCGAAAAAGCCGCCAAAGCCGCCGGCGCGCAAATCGTCACGCGCGAGTTCACCGGCACCGACAAGACCGATTTCAACGCGATTCTCACGAGCATCAAGGGCAAGGGGCCGGATCTGATCTTCTATGGAGGAATGGATTCGCAGTCCGGGCCGATGATGAAGCAGATCAAGAACCTCGGCTTGGCCAGCAAGTTCCTCACCGGTGACGGCGGGCAGACGGTGGAGTTCATCAAGCTGGCCGGCGATGCAGGCGAGGGCGCATACGCCTCTTCCCCTGGGGTACCCCTGGACCAGATGCCCGGCGGCAAAGCATTTGCGGAGAAGTACAAGAGCAAGTTCAACCTCGAGATCCAGCTATACGCTCCATACGCCTACGACGCGGCGAGCGTGATGCTGGCGGCGATGAAGAAGGCCGATTCCACCGATCCAGCTAAGTATCTCCCCGCGCTCGCCTCCATCGCCTTCCAGGGGGTGACCGGCAACATCTCCTTCGACGAGAACGGGGACATCAAGGGCGGCAGCATCAGCCTGTACCAAGTCAAGGACGGCAAGTGGAAGTATCTGGAGACCGTCGGCGGCTGAGATGAGCCCCCTGCGCGCACGGGCGTCCTGGAGGCGACAGCGTCGCGTGGGCGGCACACGATAGGAAGCGAAACGGCGCCATTCGGCGCCGTTTTCCTATGGAGATCTTCTCTCAGCAGATCCTCAACGGCCTGGTGCTCGGCAGCGTATATGCGCTGGTCGCGCTGGGCTACACGATGGTCTATGGCATCCTCGGACTGATCAACTTTGCGCACGGCGAAGTGGTGATGGTCGGCGCGTTGACGGCGCTCTCGGTGACCAACGCGCTGCTCGTGGCCGCCCCGGGTTTGCCGGCGCCGGTGATCCTGCTGCTGGCGGTGCTCGTGGCCATGATCGCATGCATGCTGCTGGGATTTTCGATCGAGCGCATCGCTTACCGCCCGCTGCGCCGCGCGCCTCGCCTCGCTCCCTTGATCACCGCGATCGGTGTCTCGATCCTACTGCAGACCGTCGCCATGCTGATCTGGGGCCGGCAATATCACACCGTCCCGGCGCTGATCCCGGCTCGGCCTCACACCGTCGCCGGCGCCACGATCACCGACGTGGGCATCGTGATCATCGCCGTCTCCGCGCTCATCATGCTCGGGCTGCTGCTCCTGGTGCATTTCACGAAGCTCGGCCGGGCCATGCGCGCTACCGCCGAGAACCAGTTGGTGTCCGGCCTCATGGGGGTGGACATCAACCGCATCATCTCGGCCACGTTCGTGATCGGCTCGGCCCTGGCGGCGGTGGCCGGCGTGCTGGTCAGCGCCAACTACGGGATCGCCCACTACTACATGGGATTCACACTCGGGCTCAAGGCCTTCACGGCCGCCGTGCTGGGCGGCATCGGCAACCTCGGCGGAGCGATGCTGGGGGGCGTCCTGCTCGGGCTGATCGAGAGCTTGGGGGCCGGGTACATCGGACATCTGACCGATCTGTGTCAGTTCGAGAGTCTGCGCCAGGCCTCGCTGGAGCTGGCGCGAAATTGCACCGGCAGCGCAGAGGTGCCGTTGTTCGGCAGCAACTACCAAGACGTGTTCGCGTTCCTGGTGCTGATCACGGTGCTGGTGTTCCGGCCCACGGGGCTGCTGGGCGAGCGGGTGTCGGAGCGCGCGTGATGCGGACGCTGAACCAGCGTGCCAAGTGGTTATGGCTCGATCCGCGCGGCAAATGGATTGGACTTGCGCTCATGGTGGCGGCCCTGGCCGTGCTGCCGTTCGTCTTGGAAGCCAGTGTGGGGCGCACCTGGGTCCGCATCCTCGATCTCGCCTTGTTGTACACGATGCTGGCGCTCGGCCTGAACATCGTGGTCGGCTTCGCCGGCCTGCTCGATCTCGGCTACATCGCGTTCTATGCGGTAGGCGCTTATGTGTATGCCTTGCTGGCCTCACCGCATTTCCACCTGCATCTGCCGTGGTGGATCCTGCTGCCGTCGGGTGCGGTCCTGGCGGCCTCGTTCGGCGTGATCTTGGGTGCGCCGACGTTGCGGCTGCGCGGGGACTATCTGGCCATCGTGACGCTGGGCTTCGGCGAGATCATCCGCATCCTGCTCACCAACCTGAACGCCCCGGTCAACATCACCAACGGCCCGCAGGGAGTCAACCTGATCGATCCGATTGCGATCGACGGTCTCTCGTTCGCACGCACCAACACGCTGCTGGGCGTGCAGCTGCCCGGCACGCACTTGCATTACTACCTGTTCCTGATCTTCGCAATCCTGGTGATCTTCATCTGCCTGCGGCTGGAAGACTCGCGCATCGGCCGCGCCTGGGTCGCCATTCGCGAGGACGAGATCGCGGCCCAAGCGACGGGCATCAACACGCGCAACATCAAGCTGCTCGCCTTCGCGATGGGCGCCACCTTCGGCGGTTTGGCCGGAGGGCTGTTCGCGAGCCTGCAGGGGTTCGTCAGCCCCGAGAGCTTCGCGCTGTGGGAATCGATCACAGTGCTGTGCATGGTGGTGCTCGGAGGCATGGGCCATGTCGCCGGCGTCGTGCTTGGCGCGCTGCTGCTCGCGACGCTGCCGGAGATGCTGCGGGCGACGGCCGGTCCCGTCCAGCAGCACCTGCTCGGCAGGGTCGTGCTCGACCCGGAGAGCTTGCGCATGCTGCTGTTCGGTCTGGCATTGATCCTGGTGATGCTGCTTCGTCCGGCCGGGTTGTGGCCCTCGCCCATGCGGCGTCGCGAGCTGACTTCCGCACGCGCGCCCGGCACAGTGTAGCGCCGATGCCGCTGCTCCTCGCGCGCAGCCTCCGCAAGTCCTTCGGGGGCTTGCAGGCGCTGAACGACGTCTCGCTGTCCATCGAGCCAGGTGAGATCTACGGCCTGATCGGTCCCAATGGCGCGGGAAAAACCACTTTGTTCAACGTGCTCACCGGCCTGTACAAGCGCGACGCCGGATCGGTGATCTTCAACGGAACCGAGCTCACGCAGCGCAAACCGAACTTGATCGTCGCCGCAGGGATCGCGCGCACGTTCCAGAACATCCGCCTGTTCGCCAACATGCCTGCGATCGAGAACGTCATGGTCGGGCGCCACCTGCGAACCCGGGCGGGAGCGATCGGCGCCGTGCTGCGGGACAGGGCGACCCGCGCCGAGGAGGAAGCGATTCGCCGCCGCGCCCATGAGCTGCTGGAGTACGTTGGTGTAGCACGCCATGCCCATGCGCTGGCGAAGAACCTCGCCTATGGGGACCAGCGGCGGCTGGAGATCGCCCGGGCACTCGCTACCGAGCCCAAGCTGCTGGCGTTGGATGAGCCCGCCGCGGGGATGAACGCGACGGAGACGGCGTCGCTGCGCGGGTTGCTGGAGCAGATCCGCGCCGACGGCGTGACCATCCTGTTGATCGAGCACGACGTCAAACTCGTGATGGGGCTGTGCGATCGGGTTGCCGTGCTCGACTACGGAAAGAAGATTGCCGAGGGCCGACCGGCCGAGGTGCAGCGCAATCCCGTCGTCATCGAGGCCTATCTGGGAGGCGCGCTGCCGTGAGCCTGCTGGAGGTGAGCAAGTTGAAGATCTCCTACGGCGGGATCAATGCCGTGAAGGGGATCGATCTCGCGGTCGAGGAGGGCGAGATGGTTGCGCTGATCGGCGCCAACGGCGCGGGCAAGACCACTACGCTCAAAGCGATCTGCGGGATACTGAAGCCCGCGGCGGGCCGCGTGATCTACCGTGGCGCCGACGTCACGGGCGCTGCCTCGTTCACGCTCGTCGAGCGGGGACTCGCGCTGGTCCCGGAGGGGCGTCAGGTGTTCGGCCGACTCACCGTGGAAGAGAACCTGGACATGGGCGCCTATGCCAGGCGCGACGCATCGGCCGTGAAGGCCGACCGGCGCCGGATGTACGAGTTGTTTCCGCGCCTGTATGAGCGCCGGCGCC
Source organism: Burkholderiales bacterium (assembly GCA_035501875.1). Classification (GTDB taxonomy): domain Bacteria; phylum Pseudomonadota; class Gammaproteobacteria; order Burkholderiales; family SHXO01; genus SHXO01. Next base: position 37,541 of record DATJVI010000120.1, on the reverse strand, counting down.
AGACCGCGGGGACCCTCTCCGGCGGCGAGCAGCAGATGCTGGCGATCGGCCGCGCGCTCATGAGCGCACCCCGGCTGCTGTTGCTGGATGAGCCGAGCATGGGGCTTGCCCCCATCATGGTCCAACGCATCTTCGAGACCGTACGCCAGGTTGCCGAGCAGGGCGTGACCGTTCTGCTGGTGGAGCAGAACGCCAAGCTCGCGCTCGAGGTGAGCCGGCGCGGCTACGTCATGGAGAGCGGACAGATCACGCTTGCTGACCGGGCCCGGGCGCTGCTCGAAAACCCGCAGGTGCGGCAGGCTTATCTGGGCGAATAAAGCAGCGCGGCTCGGGTTGCCTGCGACGCGGGATCAATCGGTCGGCAGCTCGGGCCCGACGATCCCCGCTTATCGGAGCAGAAACGCCGTTCCGTCGCGCAGCTTCCGAAACACGACCGACGGTCTGATCCGGAGCGGTGTCGGCAAACCCGCATCCGCGTCGACAAACACCCAGAGCGTGCCGTCGGGTTCGACTCGAAACAGGTCGACCGCGAAGTGCACCTCGATGCCGTCCACCACCTCGGAGAAGGACAGCTCTTCGCCAGGCTCCAGGAACGACTCGTATGGCCGCTTCGCGAGCGAGCGTCCGGCGGCGTCGACGGCTCGGCGCAGGAACGCATAGTTGGCGCTCCAGTGCGCGAGCCAACTGTCCAACCGCACGCGGGTCAGGCCGCGGCGGCAGCCGCGCCTGAATGCGCCCATCGCGCGCGGCGAAGTCGAAATCGGGCCGCCAGCGTCATACCCAGTCTCGGGCTTGCAGAAAATCCGAGTACAGGCGGGCTTCGGGAGTGCCGGGCTCGGGATGCCAGTCGTAGCGCCAGCTCGCCACCGGCGGGAGCGACATCAGGATCGATTCGGTGCGTCCGCCCGACTGCAGGCCGAACAGCGTGCCGCGGTCGTAGACGAGGTTGAACTCCACGTAGCGACTGCGTCGATACGCCTGAAAGGCGCGCTCGCGGTTGCCGTACGGGAGCTGCCTGCGGCGCTGCGCGATCGGCACATACGCCTCCAGGAAGTGGTCGCCCACGCTGCGCATCAGCGCGAAACAATGGTCGAAGTCCGGTTCGTTCAGGTCGTCGAAGAAGATCCCGCCGATGCCCCGGGGTTCTCTGCGGTGCCTGAGGTAGAAGTATTCGTCGCACCACTTCTTGAAGCGCGGATAGCGGTCCGGCCCGAAGGCTTCGAGCGCGTCGCGGCAGACGCGATGGAAGTGCAGCGCGTCCTCCTCGAAGCCGTAGTAGGGCGTGAGGTCCATGCCGCCGCCGACCCACCACACCGGCGGTGCGCTCGGCGAGTGCGCGATGAAGAAGCGCACGTTCAGGTGCACGGTGGGCACATAGGGGTTGCGCGGATGCAGAACGAGCGAAACGCCCATGGCCTCGAAGCTGCGTCCAGCCAGCATCGGCCGCGATGCGGTCGCGGAAGCGGGTAGGCTGTTGCCGCCGACATGCGAGAAGTTCACGCCTGCGCGCTCGAGCAGGTTGCCTTCCTCGATGAGACAGCTCAAGCCCCCGCCGCCCTCCGGCCGCCGCCAGCTGTCACGGCGGAAACTCCGGCCATCGAGCAGCTCCAGCTCGGCGACGATGCGGCCCTGGAGCTGCGTCAGATAGTCCTTGACCGCAGCGACGTTCACCGCTGTGCTCGGCTACAGCCGCGTACGCTTGGCGGCGATCGCATGGTGGCCGATATCCCGGCGCATCTGGCAGCCGGCGAACCGGATCTGTTCGGCGATCTCGTAGGCGCGCCGTTGCGCGACCCGCACCGTGTCCCCCAATGCGGTCACGCACAGCACGCGGCCGCCGTTGGTCAGGACCTTGCCGTCGCTCAACGCGGTCCCGGCGTGGAATACGTGGAAGTCCTCCTGTGCTCTGGGGATCCCCGTCACCTCGTCGCCCTTGCGCGGATCTTCCGGATAGCCCTCGGCCGCAAGCACGACGCCGAGCGCTACGCGCCGGTCCCATTCGACTTCGACGCGATCGAGCGAACCGGCGACTGCATGGTCGACCAGAGTGTGGAGATCGCTTTTGAGCCGCATGAGGATCGGCTGCGTCTCCGGGTCGCCCATCCGGCAATTGAACTCGAGGACTTTGAGCTGTTTGGCGTGCGTGACCATCAGTCCCGCATAGAGGAATCCGGTGTACGGCTCGCCCATGGCTTCCATGCCGCGTACCACGGGGTCGATGATCTCGCGCATGGCGCGCGCGTGCAGCACCGGAGTCAGCACCGGCGCCGGCGAATAGGCGCCCATGCCGCCGGTGTTCGGCCCACGGTCGCCGTCGAGCAGCCGCTTGTGGTCCTGGCTGGTGGCGAGCGGCAGCACGTGCCGGCCATCGACCATCACGATGAAGCTGGCTTCCTCGCCTTCCAGATACTCCTCGATCACGATCTTGGCGCCCGCCGTGCTCAAGCGCTTCGCCACCAGCATGCTGTCCACCGCTCGATGCGCTTCCTCGGCGCTCATCGCCACGACGACGCCTTTGCCGGCTGCGAGGCCGTCGGCCTTGACGACGATGGGCGTGCCGTGCGAATCGATATAGGCGTGTGCGGCTGTGGCGTCGGTGAAGCTTTCGTGGCGGGCCGTGGGGATGCCATGCTCCACCATGAACCGCTTGGCGAAGTCCTTCGAGCCTTCCAGCTGTGCGGCGCGTGCGGTGGGGCCGAATATCTTCAAGCCGGCGTCGCGGAACGCGTCAACGATCCCTTCGACGAGCGGTGCTTCCGGACCGACGACGGTGAGGGCGACGTGCTCTTTGCTGGCGAAGTCCACCAACTCGGCGATGCTGCTGACGTTCGCGTTGAACAGTCCGTCTTCCTTCGCGGTCCCGGCATTGCCCGGCGCCACGTAGACGCGTGCCACACGGGGCGACTGCGCCAGACGCCAGGCGATCGCGTGCTCCCTGCCTCCACCGCCGATTACCAGTAGGTTCACACGAGACTCTAGTGCCGAAAATGCCGCACGCCGGTGAACACCATCGCGACGCCGTGTTCGTCGGCGGCTGCGATCACCTCATCGTCGCGCACGCTGCCGCCCGGTTGAATCACCGCACGCGCACCGGCGGCCACCACCGTGTCCAGGCCGTCGCGGAATGGGAAGAACGCATCCGAGGCCACCACCGAGCCGGTGAGCGTGAGGCCTGCGTTGTGCGCCTTGATCGATGCGATGCGCGCGGAATCGATGCGGCTCATCTGGCCGGCGCCCACGCCCAACGTCGTGCCATCCTTGCAGAACACGATGGCGTTGGATTTCACGAACTTCGCCACGCGCCACGCGAAGATCAGGTCCTGAAGCTGCGCCGGGGTGGGCTCGGTTCGGGTGACCCGCTTGAGGCTCGCGGCCGCGATGTTGGTGAGATCGGGCGTTTGCACCAGCAGCCCGCCCCCGACTCGTCGCAGGTCCAGATCGTTCCCGCCCGGTTCGAGCGCAACTTCGAGCACGCGCACATTGGCTTTCGAGGCGAGCACCGCGCGCGCGGGATCCAGGACTTGCGGCGCGATCAGCACCTCCACGAATTGCTGGACCACGGCTTGCGCCGCCGCTGCATCTAGCGGTCGGTTGAAGGCGATGATGCCGCCAAAAGCCGACGTGGGATCGGTGGAGAAGGCGCGCTTGTAGGCTGTGGTGAGTTCATTGCCAACCGCCACGCCACACGGGTTCGCGTGCTTGACGATGACGCAAGCCGGCGGATCGAAAGTCTTGACGCATTCCCAGGCGGTGTCCGCGTCGGCGATGTTGTTGTACGACAGCTCCTTCCCCTGAAGCTGCGCGTAATTCGCGATCGCGCCCGGGACGCGGCTCACATCGCGGTAGAACGCGCTCTGCTGATGCGGGTTCTCCCCATAGCGCAGGTCTTGTAGCTTTGCGAAGCTGAGGTTCAGGCGGTGCGGAAAGGCTTCACGCTTGCCGTCCGGGCTGATAGCGGAGAGGTAGTTGCTGATCGCACCGTCGTAGGCGGCCGTGTGCGCGAACGCTTTGCGCGCGAGCTCGAACCGCGTCGCCTCCGCGACCACCCCTCCCGATGCGCGCATCTCGGCGAGCAGGGAGCGGTAGTCCGCCGGGTCCGTCACGACGGCGACATGCTGCCAATTCTTGGCTGCCGCCCGCACCATGGTGGGACCGCCGATATCGATATTCTCGACGGCCTGGTCCAGTGAGCAGTCGGGCTTCGCCACCGTTTCCGCGAAAGGGTAGAGATTCACCACCACGACGTCGATCAGCGGCAGTCCGGCGCGCACCATCGCATCCATATGCTCGCGCAAATCGCGCCGTGCGAGGATGCCTGCGTGTACCTTGGGATGGAGGGTCTTTACACGACCGTCTAGCATCTCCGGAAATCCGGTGTATGCCCCGACCTCGAGTACCTCCAGGCCACTTTGCGCCAGCAGCTTCGCGCTACCGCCGGTGGCAAGCAGCGAGAAGCCGAGCTGCCGTAGCTCGCGCGCGAGCTCGACCACGCCCGTCTTGTCGGAGACGCTGATCAGCGCCTGTCTGTTCGATGGCATGCCGGAGAGGTGAGCGGCAAGGCGTATGGCGACGCGCGTCGCGGCTAGCGCCGGCTGGCAGCTCCGAGCGCACGTCTATTTGATGCCGTAGGTCCTGATCTTCTTGCGTAGCGTGTTGCGGTTCATTCCGAGCAGCTCGGCCGCCTGCGTTTGATTTCCGCCAGCGCGATCCAGCACCACTTCGATCAACGGCTTTTCTACGCAGCTCAGCACCATATCGTAGATGCCGGCGGGCTTTTCGCCGCCTAGGTCACGAAAGTACCCGTCCACGGTCTTGCGCACGCAGCGCGCGATCTCGTTGTCGTTGCTCATGCTGCGAGTTCCTGCTCCCTGAGGGCGGGCCGCTCGATCTCCGGGGCCAGCCGATGGAAAAATTCGTCTACTGCAGCGAGCTGCTCACTCGCCGAATCGAGGCGATTGATGCTCTGCCGTAACCCGGCGCTCCCGGGCAGCGTCTGCGTGTACCAGTGGATGTGCTTGCGGGCGATCCGAACGCCCGGCTGCGCGCCGTAGAACGCATAGAGTTCGCGCAGATGCTCGCTCAGCACCCGATGAACCTCGCCGGCTTGCGGCGGCGGCATGCTTCGGCCGGTGTCCAGATAATACGTGATTTCGCGGAAAATCCAGGGGCGGCCCTGGGCTGCGCGGCCGATCATGATGGCATCGGCGCCGGTGTGGGTGAGTACCTCCTTCGCCTTCTCGGGCGAGGTGATGTCGCCGTTTGCCACCACCGGGATGCGCACTTGTGACTTGACTTCGCGAATCGTGTCGTACTCGGCGTCGCCGGAAAAGCCGCAGCCGCGCGTGCGCCCGTGAATCGCCAACACCTGGACCCCGGCTGACTCCGCGATGTGCGCGACGCGCACCGCGTTGCGGCTGTCTTTGTCCCAGCCCGTGCGGATCTTGAGTGTGACGGGCACCGGCACCGCCTTGACCACCGCATCCAGGATCCGACCCACCAGCGCGACATCTCTCAACAAGGCCGAGCCCGCTGCCCGGTTGCATACTTTCTTCGCCGGGCAGCCCATGTTGATGTCGATGATCTGCGCCCCGCGCTCCAAGTTGTACTGCGCTGCTTGCGTCATCATCTCCGGGTCGGCCCCTGCGATCTGGACGGCAATGGGCTCAGATTCCCCCGTATGATCCATCCGCCGCTGAGTTTTTTGCGTGCCCCACAGGTTGGGGTCGCTCGTCACCATCTCGCACACTGCCATGCCGGCGCCCAAGCGCTTGCACAGCTGGCGAAAGGGGCGATCCGCTACGCCCGCCATCGGTGCGACGAGCAGGTTGTTGCGGAGTTTGTAGGGACCGATCTGCATCGGCGGCGTGCGCGGCTGCCGGATGGGCGAGCGTGCAATTCTATCGCAACCACAGCAGCGTGCCAGGAGAAATTTTTCCGTCGTCGCGTCCGCGCCGCGACGTGCGGCGCGGACGCCCGAACGCCATCTGCCGGATGAAGGCACGCTTAGCCGGAGGAAGGCAATCGATCAATGTGAGCCCGCACCCGCGCAGCCATCGCAACGGGAAGAGGTCGTTGGAGAATACGCGGACGAGCGCGTCGGTGAGCCCGATGCCGCCGGCACGGTCTCGTCGGCGCGCGCGGGCATAGGCGTCGATCAGCTCGACTCGGCCGGGGTCGCCGCTTCCTGCGTGTATGCACTCGGCCAGATCCCAAGCGTCGCGAAGTCCGAGGTTTAGCCCCTGTCCAGCGACTGGATGCAGAGCCTGCGCCGCGTTGCCCAGAAGCAAGGTGCGACCGATCGGCAGGTGCTTTGCAACACGCAGCCGCAACGCAAACGCGGCGCGCGGACCGGCTTGCAAGAACGTGCCCGCGCGTTGCCCGAAGGCCTGCTGCAAGCGTTCCAGAAATGCGCGCTCGGTGGCTGCGCACAGTTCCTCTGCGGCGGTGGGCGCCACCGTCCATACCAGCGCGTAGGCGTCGCCGTGCGGCAGGAGTGCCAGCGGACCCTCGGGTGTGAAGCGCTCGAAGGCGACATTGCGATGCGGCTTCGAAGCGACGACGCGGCTCACCACGGCGGATTGGCCGTAATCGCGCATTTCGACTTCTGCGATGCCGGCCAGACCGGATCCGCCGTCCGCGATCACCGCGAGCTTGGCCTGCACGGCGATGCTTGGCTTGTCCAGTGCGACCTCGATGCTCTCCTCGCTGGCCGTGAGCTTCGTGGCGGCGGTGCCAGCGAGCACCCTCACTGCGGGCGAAGCAGCGAGCGCTTGGCTCAGCGCCTTCTGCAGTGATGCGTAGGGCGTTACGTAGCCGAGCGCCGGCAGCCCTGCCGAGGCGGCGGTCAACAGCGTGCGACCGAACCCACCCCGATGCGAGACGTGGATCGTAGCGATCGGCGTGAGCGACGCGATGTCCTGCCATACGCCGACGCGTTCCAGGATTAAGCGGCTGCCGGCGGAGAGAGCGAGTGCGCGCGGATCGTCCGTTCGGGCAGGCTCCTCCCGCGATTCCAGCAGCAGCGCGGAGCGGCCGTCTTGAGCGAGCGCGAGCGCGAGCGTGGCACCCACCGGCCCCCCGCCGACAATGACGATCTCGTGCTGCGCGGAGGCTGTCACACGCGACTGAGCAGCTTATCGTTGCATCAGCGCTTCGATCTCGGCGACGGCCTTCGGCGCGTCGGCCGTGAGCACCTCGCACCCGGCGGCGGTGACCACGACGTCGTCTTCGATGCGCACGCCGATGTTCCACAACTGCGGCGGCACGTGTTCGCCGGGTCGAATGTAGCAGCCGGGCTCGACGGTCAGCACCATGCCGGGCTCCAAGACGCGCCAGGCGCCGTCGCGTTTGTAGTCGCCGCAATCATGGACATCCATGCCCAGCCAATGACCGGTCCGATGCATGTAGAACTGCCTGTACGCGCCCGATTCGATGACCGCGTCGACGCTGCCCTGGCACAGCGCGAGATCGATGAACCCCTGCGCCAGCACGCGTACCGCGGCCTCATGCGGCTGCTCCCAGTGGTTGCCGGCCTTGACATGGCGCACCGCCTCCGCCTGCGCGGCGAGCACCAGCTCGTAGACCTCGCGCTGGGGGCCGTAGAAGCGGCCGTTGATCGGGAACGTGCGTGTGATGTCGGAGGCATAGCCGTCCAGCTCGCACCCGGCATCGATGAGCAGCAATTCGCCGTCGTTCAAGGGGCGATCGTTGGCCACATAGTGCAGCACGCAAGCATTGGCGCCGCCGGCAACGATCGGCGTGTAGGCCGGGGCCTGTGCGCCATTGCGGCGGAACTCGTGGAGTAACTCGGCCTCGACCTCGTACTCGTACCGGCCGGGACGCGTGAATTGCATAGCGCGCCGGTGGGCGCTCGCCGAGATGCCCGCCGCGCGGCGCATCAAGTGAAGCTCATGCTCATCCTTGCTCAGGCGCATGTCATCGAGGAGCTTGCGCACGTCGCGGATCTCGCCCGGCGCCGACACCCCGGCACGGGCCTGCGCGCGCACGGCGTTGAGCCATTGGATCACTCGCCCGTCCCACTCTTCGGTCTCGCCCACGTCGCAGAAGATCGCGGGCTGATCCGCCAGCAGCTTCGGCACCATGTCGTCGAGCTGCTTGATCGAATGCGCGGCGTCGAACCCGAACCGGTCTTTCGCTCCATCCGGCCCGTAACGGAAGCCGTCCCAGACCTCACGCTCGACGTCCTTGTCCCGAACGAAGAGCAAGCTCTGGGCGGTGTCGCCGGCAACGATGACCAGCACGGCTTCCGGCTCGGGGAAGCCAGTGAGGTAGTGAAAGTAGCTGTCGAAGCGGTAGGGATAGTGCGCGTCGCGGTTCCGCACCTGCTCGGGCGCTGTTCCGATCACCGCGACGCCTCGCTGCATCTGCTTTGCGAGTCGCAAGCGCCGTTGCCGATACAGTTCTACGTCAAGCATGGGACTGAGCTCCAGTGGAACGGATTATAAGCCGCGGCGCATCGGACCTCGATCGCGTGGGGTTGCGCCACGCTGGGGAGCGAATCGCGTCGCGCCGGAGGCAAGGACCGGTGGAGAGCCGGCAGGAATCGCCGTGTTCCAAGGCGTGGGCCCAGACCGATCGGCCGGCGCTGGCCACTGGGGCCGAGCGTCGGGCTCAGCGGTCGCTCTCAAGTCCCGGCAGGACGAGCCGAGACATGAGCGATGCCAGCTCCCGGTCGTGTGGCGGGCCGCTCTGCAACGCGGCCACGACCCGCCGCCGATCGTCGGGCGTGCGGTTCTGGCTGAGCTTGAACTTGCCTGTGACCTGCGTGAGCTCGATCTCCACGCCGACGATGCCGGCGAGCATGCGCCTGCGGTACTCGTCCGGGAGGTTCATGGGCCACGGCTGCGGGCGCGGATCCTCGTACTTGGCGACGAGGCGGCGCACGATCGATTCCACCGCGTCGGCGTCCTGCAGCAGGTGCGCGCGGCCATGGGCGTGTACGACGGCATAGTTCCAGGTCGGCACGCTGGGATGCTCGCCGTACCAGGAGGGCGAGACATAGCTATGCGGCCCATGAAAGACGGCGAGCACTTGCGGGCGTTGTTCGAGCCGGCGCCAGTGCGGGTTGGCGCGTGCGAAGTGGCCGACGAGCGTGCCGTTGGGCCCGCGGCCGCGGTCCACCAGTAGCGGCAGGTGCGTGATCAGCGGGTCGTCGGCGTCGGGAGAGATGAGCGTAGCGAATCCGTAGCTGTCGATCAAACCGTACAGCGCGTCGGACTGCGACTCGCGGAAGGCATCGGGCAGGTACATCATGTGAGGCCTCCATTGGGGGCGAGGCGCCGGTTGAGGTCCTCGAGCCGCTCGGGTGTTCCGACATCCACCCACAGTCCAGGGTAGCGTTGGCCGGTGACCGCAGCGCGTGCCATCGCCGTACGCAGCAGAGGCGCCAGAGGCGCCGGCTGGCCCGGGACCACGGCCGCGAACAGATCGGGATGATAAAGCCCGATGCCGCTGAATGTCAGCCGGGGTTCGCCCTCCGACTGAACGCGATCGCCGCTCAACGCGAAGTCGCCCGCCATGTGATGCGGTGGGTTGTCAACCAGCAGCAGGTGTGCCAGCAGATGCCCTGCGCGCAGCGCGTGCCAGCGCGGCCGCAGACTTGCGAAATCCAGATCGGTGAACACGTCGCCGTTGATCACCAGGAACGGTTCGTCGCCGAGCAACGGCAGGGCATTGGCGATGCCGCCAGCCGTGTCCAGCGCTTCGCTCTCGCGGGAGTATACCAAGCGGGTCCCGAATCGACTGCCGTCGCCCAGACGCCGCTCGATCTGCTCGCCCAGCCACGCATGGTTGATGACGATGGGTTCGATCGCGACTTGCGCCAGCTTCTCGACATGCCATTGCAGCAACGGCTTCCCGCCGGCCTCCAGCAGTACCTTGGGCGTGTGATCGGTCAGGGGCCGCATCCGTTCGCCGCGACCGGCGGCGAGAATCATGGCGCGCATCGGGGCTGAGGCGTCAGAACGTGTACCCGACCGCCGGCGCGCGATGCTCCAGCTCGTCGAGCAGCCGCAGCAGCGGGCTAAGCTGCGCGTAGCGCTCGCAGGCCTTGCGCAGGTACGCCATGACCAGCGGCAGGTCCTGCAGGTAGCGGTCCTTGCCATCGCGGTGGAAGAGGCGCGCGAAGATGCCGAGCACCTTGACGTGGCGCTGGATACCCATCCACTCGAAGTCGCGGTAGAACATGCCGAAGTCCGTGTTCACGGGAAGGCCCGCGCGGCGCGCCTTCTCCCAGTAGCGCACAACCCAGTCGAGGATGTGCTCCTCGTCCCATGCGATGTACGCGTCCTTGTACAGCGATGCGAGGTCGTAGGTGATCGGCCCGTAGAGCGCGTCTTGGAAGTCGAGAATGCCAGGACAGGGTTCGCATACCATGAGGTTCCGCGAGTGGTAGTCACGATGCACGTACACGCGCGGTTGCGACAGGTTGTTGCCGAGGATCGATTCGAACGCCGCATCCAGGACGGCAGCTTGCGCTGCGGTGAGGCTGATTCCAAGATGTTTCGCCACGTACCAGTCCGGGAACAACCGCATCTCGCGCAGCAGCACTTCACGGTCATAGTCCGGCAACACGCCGGACCGGCTGGCGAGCTGGATACGTATCAGGGCATCATTGGCAGCGGCGTACAGGCTCGCTGCTGTAGCTTCGTTCAGCGCTTGCAGGTAGGTGGTGCTGCCGAGATCCGACAACAGCAGGTAACCGTTGTCGAGATCCTCCAGCAGCACCTCCGGGACATGGACACCGGCGGCGCGAAACAGGTGTGCGACCTTCACGAACGGCCGGCAGTCCTCGTGGTCAGGCGGCGCGTCCATTACGATGCGCGTGCCTTCCCGCGTGCTGAGACGGAAGTACCGGCGGAAGCTCGCGTCTTCGGACGCAGGTGTGAGCTCGAAGGGCTCGCCCGCCAAGCGCTGGCGCAGCCATGCATCGACTGTCTGGAGGCGGCTCAAGGGATTGCGTTGCCCGGGCAAATGTTTTGTGCGATTTTATCGCCAATCGACACCAACAAGCGACGATGCCCCCCTGCCGTGCACTGATCGTGCTCACGGTGCTCGCACTCCTGGCTGCGAACGCAAGAGCGCAGCAGACCGCGCCTGCGAGCAGCGACACGGGTCTCGGCCTCAAACTCAAGTTGCAGGAGACGCTGCTGCCCCCGGTTGCCCCGGGGCCGAACGAAGAGCTGCCGGTCTTCCTCGAGGCCGATCGGCTCGAAGGCACACAGGGCAAAGAGGTCGTCGCGTATGGCGACGTGGAGCTGCGCCGCCGGGGTGAGGCGGTGTTCGCGGATGAACTGCGTTACCTCTTCCCTACGCAGGTGGTGACGGCCACCGGCCATGTTCGCTTCGAGGAGCTGGGCAATACCATCACTGGGGATCAAGCCTATTTCGATCTGAACACCGACTCGGGGTACATCGACCACGTCACCTACCACCTGCGGCAGTATCACGCACGCGGTGAGGCAGAAAAAGTCATCATTCGCGACCGCGACCGCGTCCGCGCCCTGCAGGCAACGTACACGAATTGCGCCGTGGGCGACGATGACTGGTACCTTAAAGTGAAGCGGCTGAACCTCGATCGATTGCGCGACGTCGGCGACGCAAACGACGCGACCCTCTACTTCAAGCAAGTCCCGATCCTGTACACGCCGTGGATCGATTTCCCGCTGTCGGGCCGACGCAAGACCGGGCTGCTCACTCCTGTCTTCGGCAGCAGCCAAACCACCGGCTTCGAGTTCGCGGTGCCTTTCTACTGGAACATCGCGCCGACGATGGACTACACGTTCACTCCTCGCGTGATGGCCAAGCGCGGCGTGCTGCTCGGAAACGAGTATCGCTACCTGCAGCCGAAATTCGCAGGCACCCTGGCTCTCGATTATCTGCCCGACGACCGTCAGACTGGTACGAACCGGTACGCACTGTCGCTCCAGCACCGCCAGGAATTCGGCTATGGGTTCTACGGCGGGCTGAACATCCAGCGCGTGTCGGACAGTAACTACTTCCGCGACCTCTCCGACAACATCGCGGTGACCTCGCAGACCGTGCTGCCCCAGGATCTATGGGTCCGCTATGAAGGCGGGTGGTGGACGACCAGCTTCCGGTACCAGAAATTCCAGACACTGGAGGATCCGCTCGCGCCCACCGTGCCACCGTACGCACGGGCGCCGCAGATAACGTTGAACGCCTCACAGCAGAACGTGGTCGGCGCGGACCTTGGCTTCTCCGGTGCGCTCGACAACTTCGAGCACCCGAGCTTCCTCAATGGACGGCGCCAGGTCTATTACCCGTACGTCAGCGTTCCGCTGCGTGGGGACTTCTTCTACATCACGCCCAAGGCCGGGTTCAACTACACGCAGTACAACTACCCGAACGGCGAGCTACCGACCCAGGTCCGGTCGCTGCCGATCTTGAGCGTCGACAGCGGCATGGAGTTCGAGCGCGACACCCAGCTGTTCGGGCGCGACTATGTGCAGACGCTGGATCCCCGGGTGTACTACCTGTATATCCCGTTTCGCAATCAAGAGCAGCTTCCGATCTTCGACACCTTCCTCAAGGACTTCGACTTCACCAGCATCTTCAGCGAGAACATCTTCAGCGGCGGCGACCGCATCAACAACGCCAACCAGATCACGGCGGCGGTGACCACGCAGCTGATCAACCCGAACAGCGGAGCGGAACTGCTCCGCGCCCTGATCGGTCAACGTTATTACTTCGAGCCGGAACTGGTGACCTTGAGCAGCACCGCGCCCGACAACCCCCCGCCCACCGTCAACGGTCCGCCGCCGTCTGTCACGGGGACCGGTACGCCATCGCGTTCGGACTTGCTCGCCGCGTTCTCCGGTCAGCTCACGCGGACCTGGTCAGTGAACTCTGGGTTGGCATATGGCGTGGACACGGGGCAGTTCGAGCGGTTCGACATCGCGGTCCGGGATCGCCCCGAACCGGGCAAGGTTCTCAACATCGGCTACAGGTTCACGCGCGATTACCTGAACCAGATCGACATCTCGGCGCAGTGGCCCCTGACTCACCGCTGGGCCGGGCTGGCCCGCTGGAACTACTCGCTGCAGCCCAGTGGTCTGTTGGAGGCGCTCGTGGGGCTGGAATATAATGCGGAGTGCTGGACCGCCCGTTTTCTGGCGCATCGCTTCGTCACCGCGCCCGAGCAGCAGACCACTGCGTTCTTCTTCCAGCTGGAACTGGGTGGATTGTCGCACCTGGGAACCGGCCGCATCGACCAGTTGCGTCAGACGATAGGCGGCTCTTCCAAGCCGAGCCTGCGCCCGACCGGCGCCGAAGACTACTATCCAGGGATGGACGAGCAGTGATCCACGATCGATCATGAAGGGTGTGCGCCGATTAGTGTTTTGCGTTCTCGCGGTATCCGCGGTCTCGTCGCCGGCGCGAGCACAGGACCGAGCGAGCTCCATCGCGGACCTCGACCGCATCGTGGCCGTGGTCAACACCGATGTCATCACGCGCGTCGAGCTCGACCGGGAGGGTCGCATGGCCGCGGAACAGCTCCGGCGCCAGGGGACACCGTTGCCGGCCAAGGACGTCCTCGAAAAACAGTTGCTCGAGCGGATGATCGGCAAGCGCGTGCTGTTGCAGTACGCCCAGCAGACCGGCCTGCGGGTATCGGACCCCGATCTCGAACGCGCGCTCGAGCGCGTCGCCCAGGACAACAAGCTCACGCCGGAGGCCCTGCGCGAGACGCTGCAGCGCGACGGGGTCCCGTTCAACCAATTCCGCGAGCAATTGCGGGATGAGATGCTGATCGCGCGGTTGCGTGACCGCGAGGTCGATACGCGCATCGTCGTAAGCGACGACGAGATCCAGGCTTTCCTGCGTAGCCAGCAGAGCCGCGGTGACACCGTGGATGAGTACAATCTGTCGCATATCCTCATCAGTGTGCCTGAACGCGCGACGCCGGACGAGGTGAAGGCGCGGCGCGCGCGCGCGGACACTGCGCTGGCCCAACTGCGCCAGGGAGCCGACTTCCGGCAAGTCGCCGCAAGCTTCTCCGATGCACCCGACGCGCTCCAGGGAGGGGATATGGGTTGGCGGCCGGCGGCGCGCCTGCCAACGATGTTTCTCGATGTTCTCAAGGGAATGAAAGTGGGACAGGTGAGCGATGTGGTGCGCAGCCCGGCCGGGTTCCACATCATCAAGCTGGCCGACAAGCGCGGGTCCGACACGCCGGTCATGGTGACCCAGACTCACGCTCGACATATCCTGATCCGTCTCAACGAGGTCGTGTCGGAGAGCGACGCCCGCAATCGGCTGATCGAGCTCAAGGACCGGGTGGAGCACGGTGCCGATTTTGCCGAGATGGCCCGGCTGCATTCCGACGACACGAGTGCTGCCCGGGGAGGTGACCTGGGGTGGGTAACGCCGGGCGATGTGGTGCCTGAGTTCGAGCGCGCGATGGATGCCCTCAAGCCGGGGCAGATCAGCGACCCTTTCAAGACCGCCTTTGGCTGGCACATCGTCCAGGTCCTCGAACGCCGCGAGCAGGACATGACGAAGGACCGACAACGGTTAGCCGCCCGCCAGGCGCTGCGCCAGCGCAAGTCTGAGGAGCAGTGGCAGGAATGGGTGCGGCAGCAGCGAGACAAGGCCTATGTGGAGTATCACCTCGAGGAGAAATAGGCCGAAACGGAGGACCGGGAAGAACCTTGCGAGGAGCGAGCCTGTCCGCCCCGCGCGTTCGCTGTTCGGTTGGCCTGCGTGACGCGGCGGAAGCACGGGCGGACTCAATGAGCTGGGTGGCGACCGCGCAGCCAGCAATCGTGCACCGACCCCGGCGCAGGTTCGCACAGAACTTCTTGGTTGACCGTTCGTACGTCACACGCATCGTCCAGGCGCTCGACCCTCGCCCGGAAGATCTGGTGGTGGAGATCGGGCCCGGCCGCGGCGCCGTCACGGGACCTTTGCTCGAGCGTGTCAAGGTGCTGCACGTGGTGGAGATCGACCGCGATCTGTGCGCGCGCCTCTCCGCTCAATATCCCCGTGCCCGTCTGGTCGTCCATCAGGGCGACGCCCTGAGGTTCGACTTCGGCGCTCTGGGCGCCGATTTGCGCTTGGTCGGCAACCTGCCTTACAACATCTCTTCGCCCCTGCTGTTCCGGATCGCGCCGTTTGCCTCGTCCGTGCGCGACTGTCACTTCATGCTGCAACGTGAGGTCGTGGATCGCATGGCCGCGGCCCCGGGGAGCAAGAGCTACGGGCGCCTATCGGTGATGCTCCAGTATCGTTTCCGCGTGGAGAAGCTGTTCAACGTGCCGGCCGGGGCATTCCGTCCGACACCCAAGGTCGATTCGGCGTTCGTGCGCCTTGCTCCGCACGCGTCGCTGCCGGTGACGGCGCGCGACGAGGCACGGCTTAGCGAGCTTGTGGCAGCGGCATTTTCACAGCGCCGCAAGACCGTGCGCAACGCACTCGCCGCCTATGTCGATGAGGACCAGCTTTCCGAGCTTGGGATCGACCCTCGCCTCAGGCCCGAGAACCTCTCGCTCGCAGACTTCGTTCGCCTGGCCAATGCGGTGGGTGACAGGGACGCTGGGAGACTGCCACGTGGGGGCGCAGATAGCGCAGCGGGAGCCAAGCCCGGGACCTGATCGACGGGCTGGCGTGGACGAGACGCCATGGAGCTTGCGTGCGCGTGCGCTGCCCCTCATTTCGCGCTCGGAGGTGTAGTTTGCGGCTGTTGCCGTGTCCGCGCCGTCGCGCCGAGTCCGCAGACTGGGGCAGGTGAACTGCAGCTATCCGCGCGGCCGCTGGATGAACTCGATCTTGTAGCCGTCGGGGTCTTCGGCAAAGGCGATGACAGTGGTGCCGTGCTTCATCGGGCCGGCTTCGCGTGTAACTCTCCCGCCCCGCTTTTTGACCTCCTCGCAGGCCCTATAGGCGTCCTCCACCTCGATCGCGACGTGGCCATATCCGTTGCCCAGCTCGTAAGACTTGGTGTCCCAGTTCTGCGTGAGCTCGAGCACGGCGCCCTCGGACTCCTCGCCATAGCCGACGAAGGCGAGCGTGAAGCGACCTTCCGGATAGTCTTTCCGGCGCAACAGCTTCATGCCCAGGACGCCGATGTAGAAATCCAACGCGCGCTGCAGGTCTCCGACTCTCAGCATGGTATGCAGTATCCTCATCTGCGCTTCGCTCCCGTTCACACCTCGACCAGCTCGAAGTCCTCTTTGCGCGCGCCGCATTCGGGACAGACCCAGTTCACCGGCACGTCCTCCCAGCAGGTACCGGGCGCGATGCCTTCCTCCGGCAAGCCCGCCGCCTCATCGTAGATGAAGCCGCAGATCAGGCACATGTAGGTCTTGTATACGCGCGTAGCAGTCATGGCTGTGACCGATGTCCTCGCTTGCTGAGGTAGAATGCGGATTCTAATCGAATCCTGACGTGGCCGAACACGCAGGACCCGATCGCCTGCGCATCCGTCATGTCTCAGTCACCCCCGGTCGTGCTGTCGTTCGCGGCCACCGACCCCAGCGGCGGGGCGGGGCTGCAGGCCGATATCCTCACGCTCTCGAGCATGGGCTGCCATGCGTTGTCCGTAGTGACAGCGATCACCGTCCAGGACACGATCGGAGTGCACGGCGTGCTTCCTCTGGATGCCGAATGGGTCGCCGATCAAGCCCGTAGCGTGCTGGAAGACATGCCGGTCACCGTATTCAAGATCGGGCTGCTCGGCAGCGTCGAGACGATCGCCGCGATCGCCGAAGTCATAGCGGACTATCCCGAGGTCCCGTTGGTACTGGACCCCGTCATGACCTCCGGCCGCGGCGATGAGCTCGCCTCGGAGGACGTGGTCGCAGCGATGCGGGAGCTGCTGGTGCCGCAGACCACATTGATCACGCCGAACAGCTTGGAGGCACGTCGGCTCGCGATCGACGAGGGGGACGACAACGACGAGCCCTCGCTGGAGGAATGCGCGGCGCGTATCCTGGCGCTGGGCTGCGAATATGTTCTGGTCACCGGGACGCACGAGAACACGCCGCAGGTGGTGAACACCCTCTACGCTCGCGAAGGTGTGGTGCGCTCCGACAGTTGGGAGCGCTTGGCGGGCAGCTACCACGGATCCGGGTGCACGCTGGCAGCGGCCATCGCGGCGACCATCGCGAATGGCTTGGCTGTCTCAGAGGCGGTACGCGACGCACAGGAGTACACCTGGCAGACGTTGAACCTGGCCTATCGCCCAGGCATGGGACAGCACATCCCCGACCGACTGTTCTGGGCTCGCGAGGAGGAGGACGAGCAGCATGGGTCCGGTTAAGCTCGGAGGCCTGTATGCGATCACGCCCGACGCTGCGGATACCGACTGGCTCTTCCGGCAGGTCGAGGCGGTGTTGCGCGGCGGTGCACGGACGTTGCAATACCGGAATAAGTCGCGAGATGCGGACCTGAGGCTGATCCAAGGGCGAGGCCTGCTCGCGCTGTGCCGGCGGTACGGCGCGGTGTTCATCGTCAACGACGATGTCGAGCTAACGCAGGTGCTCGGAGCGGACGGCGTGCATCTCGGTGGGGATGACGCTTCGATCGCCAGTGCGCGCGCGATCCTGGGGCCCCGTTTGGTCGGCGCCTCCTGTTATGACAGCCTAGCCCGCGCGCTGCACGCGCAGCGGGAGGGTGCGGACTACGTGGCCTTCGGGAGCTTCTTCCCTTCGCTGACCAAGCCCTACGCAGTTCGCGCCCCGATCGAGTTGTTGCAGGCGGCGCGGACGCAACTTGACCTCCCGATCGTCGCAATCGGGGGGATTACGCTCAGTAACGCAGCCACGCTGATCGACGCAGGCGCAGACGCCGTGGCCGTGGTCTCGGCACTGTTCGAGGCGCCAGAGGCCGGCGCCGCTGCGCGTGCGTTTTCCCGGCGGTTCGACGCGCAGCAGATCCAGCCCAGGTTCGCTTCCCACGTATGACGTCGCGCAACGCCACACTGTTCGAACTCTCTCAGCGGGTGATCCCGGCGGGGGTCAACTCGCCGGTGAGGGCGTTTCGAGCTGTGGGCGGGACACCGGTATTCTTTCAGCATGCGAAGGGGTCGCGCTTCTGGGACGCAGACGGGAAGGAGTACATCGATTACGTCGGCTCCTGGGGCCCGTTGGTATTGGGCCATGCCCATCCCGAAGTCGTGGCGGCGGTCCAGAAGGCGGCGCAGAGCGGCTTGAGCTTTGGCGCGCCCACAGAGGCCGAGTACGAGATCGCCGCGCTGTTATGCAAGTTGCTTCCCTCGTTGGAGCTCGTGCGGTTGGTGAGCTCCGGCACCGAGGCGACCATGACGGCGGTTCGGCTGGCGCGCGGCTTCACGGGGCGCAGCAAGATCGTCAAGTTCGAAGGCTGCTATCACGGCCACGCGGACGCGCTGCTCGTGAAAGCGGGTTCGGGTGCGCTCACTTTCGGACAACCAAGCTCGGCCGGGGTGCCGGCGGAGACGGTCGCGCATACGCTCGTGCTCGACTTCAACGACATCGACGCGGTAGCACGCGCCTTCGAACGGGATGGGCCGGATATCGCCGGGATCATCGTCGAGCCGGTGGCGGGCAACATGAACTTGATTGCGCCGCGGAAGGGGTTCCTAGAGACACTGCGCGAGCTGTGTACACGTTACGGCGCGGTGCTGATCTTCGACGAGGTCATGACGGGCTTCCGCGTCGGACTGGGCGGCGCGCAGGGCCTGTACGGCATCCGTCCCGATCTGACGACCTTGGGAAAGGTCGTCGGCGGAGGGATGCCGCTCGCGGCTTTCGGCGGGAGACGAGACATCATGGAGCGTATCGCGCCGTTGGGACCCGTGTACCAAGCGGGCACGCTGTCAGGCAATCCGTTGGCGGTTGCCGCGGGGCTGGCGACCCTGAAGCTCGTCCAGACGCCCGGCTTCTTCGATCAACTAGGCAAAACCGCAAGCCGCCTCGTCGATGGGCTGTGCGGCGCGGCCCGGGCTGCGGGTGTGGCGTTCTCGGCGCAGGCTGTAGGGGGGATGTTTGGGGCCTACTTCTCGAGCCAGGTGCCGAGCTCGTACGCCGAGGTTCTCACCTGCGATCGAGAAGCGTTCAACCGGTTCTTTCACTCCATGCTGGACGAAGGCGTGTATTTGGCACCTTCGGCGTTCGAAGCGGGGTTCGTGTCGGCTGCGCACACGCCCGTGGACATCGACCAGACAATACACGCGGCACAGCGGGCATTCTCCCGGATCCAATCCGGACGGGGCGTTTAGGCGGGCTGGCTGCAGAGGCGCAGCGCCCGAATCGTTGATCGATTCCCGTCTTGCGCGCAGAGAGCGCGACGAGCAACGCTGGGCTACATCGCCCTGTCAGTGCAGACCGGAGACGTACTCGGCAACGGCCGCAATCTCCTTGTCGCTCATCCGTCCCGCGATGACGCGCATCATCGAGTTGGGATCGTTGGTGCGCTCTCCGCTGCGGAAGGACTGGAGCTGGACGACCGTGTAGTCGTTGTGTTGGCCGGCGAGCCGCGGATACTGAACCGGGATACCGGCGCCATCAGGAGAGTGGCAGGCCGAGCACGCCGGCGTTCCGTTCGCTGCATTGCCGCCCCGGTACAGTTTCTGCCCGAGTTGCACGAGGTCGCGGTCCTTCGCGGTGCCAGCCGGCGGCTTCTGGGCCGAGAAGTATGCTGCCAGGTTGCGCAAGTCGTCGTCCGACAGGTTGGCCACGATCGGCGTCATCACAGGATTCTTCCGGCGGCCGGCCTTATAGTCCGTGAGCTGTTTGTACAAGTACTCGGCGTGCTGTCCCGCCAGATTTGGGTTTGCCGGGATGGGGCTGTTGCCGTCTGCGCCATGACAGGCAGCGCAGACGCTATTGACGGTTGATTGGGCCTTGGCCGGATCTCCCTTGGACGCGGCGAGAGCCGAGAATGCGGCGAAAAGGAGCAGCAGGCTCGCGCACCCTCCCAGACGACTCATGTTCACTCCTGTATGCTCTCGCACTGCGCACCGCCGGGCGCAGCAGTGGGGCGGCCCCGAAACGAAGGGCGCATTCTAGCCCAATCGGCACGCCCGGCGCCAACGACTGCGGGCAACCCGGAATGTTCCAGACCGCTAGTTTTGCCCTCAGTGCCGCCGAACCCGCCCAGTTTCCGCCCGAGGGCGGCCCCGAAGTCGCCTTCTCGGGGCGTTCCAACGCGGGTAAGTCGAGCGCGATCAATGCCGTCTGTGCGCGTCACAAGCTCGCGTTTGTCAGCCGTACGCCGGGACGCACCCAAGTGATCAACTTCTACCGGATCGGCGCTGATGCGTACCTGGTGGACCTCCCCGGGTACGGGTATGCGCGTGTGCCGTTCGCTGTCCGGGCAAAGTGGGAGCACCTGCTCAGCGCATACCTGCGCACCCGTCGCTCACTACGCGGCGTGTTCTTGGTGATGGACGCTCGCCACCCGCTCATGGCGTTGGATCGCAGTTTGCTTCACTGGCTGACTCCGACACGTCGGCCCGTGGAGGTGCTGCTTGCGAAGGCGGACAAGCTCACTCGGTCGGCAGCCGAGCGTCAGCTCGCCGAGACGCGGGAGGCGCTGGCGCGGCTTTATCCGACGGCGGGCGCTCGGCTGTTTTCCAGCGTTGATGGGACCGGCGTGGAGGAAGCCCGCGCGATATTGATGCGCTGGTTACAGCTCGAGGACGATCGGCGTGACGATACGCCCGTCGACGGGAGTCGAGCCGCGACTAAACGAGCGTAGAATCCGCATCGGTTCGGCGGAAAAGAAAGACCCCCGGTCAAAGGGGAGAAACCGGGGGTCAAGCCTCAATTGGGATTAAGGCACCCGCTCAGGGAGGTGAAGCGGGAGACGAAACCGTCTAGTTGCTTAGGCGCCGGAATGCCGCCGGAAGTTCCCGTCTTCGACGCGGTAACTTGTTCCCAACCGCTGCAGCCGACGGGCGTGCTCGGCCCAGGAAACCCTCGGGGATCGCATGGACATCTATGGACAATATCCACAGCGCCGCATGCGGCGTCTGCGGCACGACGATTTCTCGCGTCGGTTGGCGCGAGAGCACGCGCTTACCACGGACGACCTCATCTATCCGGTCTTCGTGATTGAGGGTAGGCAGGCGTCGCAACCGGTACCCTCCATGCCCGGTGTCGAGCGCCTCACGTTGGATCGCCTGCTGCCCGTCGCGGAGCGTTGTCTTAAGCTCCGCGTCCCGGCGTTGGCATTGTTCCCGGCTATCGAGCCATCGCTTAAGACGCCGGACGGCAAAGAGGCGACCAACCCGAGCGGCTTGATCCCGCGCGTAGTTGCCGAGATCAAGAAGCACTTCCCAGAACTGGGCGTGATGACCGACGTGGCGTTGGACCCCTACACCAGCCACGGGCAGGATGGCGTGATCGACGACGCCGGGTACATCCTCAACGACGAAACGATCTCCATTCTGCGGCAGCAAGCATTGACCCAAGCTCACGCGGGCGTCGACATCGTGGCGCCCTCGGACATGATGGACGGGCGCGTGGGCGAGATCAGGAGTGCCTTGGACGCGAAGGGCTTCATCCACACCCGGATCATGGCCTATTCCGCCAAGTACGCTTCCGGTTTCTACGGACCGTTTCGAGACGCCGTAGGCTCCGCGGCGAATCTGGGCAGAGGCAACAAGTACACCTACCAGATGGACCCAGGCAACAGCAACGAGGCGCTCTGGGAAGTCGGCCTCGATCTGGCCGAGGGGGCCGATATGGTGATGGTGAAGCCGGGTATGCCCTACCTGGATATCGTCCGGCGCGTGAAGGATGCGTTCAAGGCGCCCACGTATGTGTATCAAGTGAGCGGCGAATACGCGATGCTGAAGGCGGCGGCCGACAAGGGTTGGCTGGACGAGCGCGCCTGCGTGCTCGAAGCGCTGCTCGGCTTCAAGCGTGCGGGCGCCGACGGCATTCTCACCTACTTTGCGTTGCAGGCCGCGGAGTGGCTGCGGGCGCCGTGAGGTAAGGCTTAGGCCTTCGAGTCCGGGAGCTTGGCCCGGCGGTCGCGCTCCAGCTTGATGATGTAGCGTTGAATCATCGCCTCCTGACCGGGCGGCAGCCCGACGAAGGCGCAACCGGTGCGCCGCGTGATGGTCCCGTTCTTGAGCGTCAGCGGGAAGCTGTTACGAACCAGTAGTGCGGTGTTGACGGTGCCCACATCGGGCAGCACGATACGGCAGTTCTCGTACAACTCCCCCGGCTCAAGCTTGAGCCCCGCAGGTTCCCCGATCAGGCTCACGCCGCCCACGCTGATGTCGCCGATGATCGTTTCAACCGCTGCGCCGTCGGGGTGCGTGAGCTGGCACTTGAGCGGGTTGAGGATCGGTGCGGGAACGCGATAGTACTCGCGGCGTTGGATCTTCAGCAGGGAATCGGGGAACGGC
Organism: Burkholderiales bacterium; assembly: GCA_035501875.1. Classification (GTDB taxonomy): domain Bacteria; phylum Pseudomonadota; class Gammaproteobacteria; order Burkholderiales; family SHXO01; genus SHXO01. Next base: position 15,160 of record DATJVI010000120.1, on the reverse strand, counting down.
GTGGAAAACGCGAGGCGGCCTTCGAAGCTCGTGGCCTCGACCGTCTGCAGGTCGAACTGGACCCTTACCCCGTCCTGGCTGCTTACCACGGTCAGCCGCTGGCTGCGCAGCAGGTGCTCGTTGAGCTGGGAATTCGAGCCGCTGTCCAGTACGAGGATGCCGAGCTCGGGCTCGACCTGGAGCAACGCGGTGACGACAAACTCCCGGCTCGGACCGAAGTAGGCCGTCACCAATGCGTTCGACTTCATCATGGCGCGCAGGATGAACGCGATCTCCATACGCGAGGAGATGCGGTACTTGCCGTCGTTGTCTGCGACGGATCCGTGCGGTGGATGACTCAAGGCAATGTGCGGGGGTGTACCGTGGATGTGAGCGATAACAGCACGAATAGTGCCGGGTCGACCGCGAAAGGATCGGCCGGGTTCAACGCGCTAAGCTCGCGCAGAGGCAAGCGATCACGCCGTCCCAGCGGCGACCAGTGACTCCACGGACGGGATCGGCGCGCGCTCGAGCGGACGTCCGTCGGGGGAAACACGCACCGGCTGTCGTCGATGCTGCGGATGCAGCACGGTGATCGCATACTCCGCATCCTCCGTGCTGATCTGAAATGTCGGGACGAGCACGCTCACATCGCCCGACCAGATGCGCGTCTCGCGCATGCGAAACGGGACCCGCTCGTTGAGCAAGAACAGTTGCAACTCCTTCACGTCGTCGGTGTAGAGGTGAAGGTGGATCTCGCTGTGCCGGCCCACGCTGCCGGACAACACCGATCCGGTGAGGTGCGGGTTGAACCGCTCGAACAGGCGCATCATGTCCAGGGCCAGGCGGCGCAACCGCTGCAGCCGGGCTAGATGTTCGTCGGCCTGAACGAGCGTCTGGTACGAGCGCAGCGCTTCTTCGATCTCCAAGTTGGTGGGCAGGTTGCGCGACTCGGGCGCGCCCGCCTGCCGTGCCGCCTTGCGTTTGGCCAGGCTGTAGTCGCTGATCCCATCCTCGGCGATCATGCGCGCGGCAAGATGCGCGATGCGACTGCGCATCTGTTGTCGGTTGCCCGGCGTGTCCTTGCTCATCTGCGCGTGCGTCTAGTAGATCTCGTTCTTGATGTCCTCGGGCCGGCGCGGTTGCTGCGTGCCGGCTTCGGTCGTCCTTGCCTCCTCCTCCGGCGGCAGGTTCTCCTGGTAGAAGTACTCCACCATCGTGTTCTTGCTGCTGGGGTCGCGCAGCCCCGTCTCCGGGTCGATGCGCGCCGGCGTGACGCCCTCCGGCACCGCCGGTGAATCCTCCGGCACGTTCTTCAGCGCTGCCCCCATGTACGCGATCCAGATCGGCAGCGCCGCGACCGCCCCAGTCTCGTTCGGCCCCAGCGTGTGGGGCAGGTCGAAGCCTATCCATACCACGCAGGCGAGATGGCGCTGAAAGCCCGCGAACCAGGCATCCATCTGCTCGTTGGTGGTGCCGGTCTTGCCAGCCAGGTCCGTGCGTCCTAGCGACATCGCCCGTGCGCCGGTCCCGCCGCGGATGACGTCCTGCATCATGCTATACATGACAAACGCGTTGCGGGCGTCGATCACGCGCTGCCCGTCCTCGCCGGCACGCACCGGCGCGGCCTTCGACAGCACTTGTCCCGAGGCGTCCTCGATGCGCGTGATGAAGTAGGGAGAGACGCGGTAGCCGCCGTTGGCAAACACCGAGTAGCCGGTAGCGAGCTCCAGCGGCGTCACCGACCCGGCGCCCAGCGCCATCGTGAGATAAGGCGGGTGCTGCTTGGGATCGAACCCGAAACGGCTGATGTAATCCTGGGCGTACTGGGGAGTGATGGCCTGCAGGATGCGGATCGATACCAGGTTCTTCGACTTCGTCAATGCGGTGCGCATGCGAATGGGGCCGTCGTAGGTCCCATCGAAGTTCCTCGGCTCCCATGGAACGGAACCGGTCTCGGCCGCGTCGATCACCAGCGGCGCGTCGTTGATCACCGTCGCGGGGGTGAATCCCTTCTCCAGCGCGGCCGAGTAGATGAACGGCTTGAAGCTGGAGCCGGGCTGACGTGAAGCCTGGGTGACGTGATTGTACTTGTTGCGGAAGAAGTCGAATCCCCCGACCAGGGCCTTGATCGCGCCGTCGGAGGGGTCGATCGAGACCAGCCCGGCTTCGATCTGTGGGAGCTGGACGATTTCCCAGTTGCCCTTCTCGTCCCGCTGCACCCGGATCAGTGCGCCGCGTCGCAGCCTGCGATTGTTGGGGGCCTTGTCCCCGATCATCGAGCGGGCGAATTTCAGGCCATCGCCGCTGATCTCTAGCGTCTCGCCGCCCTTGCGGTAGGCCTTGACCGTCTTGGGGTTGGCATCCAGCACGAGCGCGGGGAAGATGTCGTCGCTCTCGGCCTGCTCCTGCAGCGCATCTTCCAATGTCTCGTCGGTAACGTTCTTGGGCAGGTCGTAGTAGCCGTCGGCACCGCGGTAGCCGTGACGGATGTCGTAGTCCATCACTCCCCTGCGTACGGCGGCATAGGCTGCGTCCTGCTGCACCTTGGAGAGCGTCGTGTAGATCCGGAATCCGCGTGTGTATGCCTCGTCCTGGTAGCGGTCATAGACGGATTGTCTGACCATCTCCGCAAAATAATCGGCGTGAGTAGAAAAGTCCGCCTGCTCGTGGCGCACCAACACCGGCTTGCGACTGGCGTCGTCGAACTGAGCGGCGCTGATGTAGCCGAGGTCTCGCATGCGACGCAGCACGTACAGTTGCCGCTCCTTTGCGCGCTGTAGGTTCACCACCGGGTTGTACCGGGACGGCGCTTTGGGCAGCCCGGCGAGCATCGCCATCTCTCCTAGATTCAAGTCGCTCAGATTCTTTCCGAAATAGACTTGGGCGGCCGAGCCGAAGCCGTAGGCGCGTTGCCCGAGATAGATCTGGTTGATGTAGATCTCGAGGATCTGGTCCTTGCTCAGGCTGTGCTCGATCTTGAACGCCAGCAACGCCTCATTGAACTTGCGGGTGAGCGTTTTCTCTTTGGTCAGGAAGAAGTTGCGTGCCACCTGCATGGTGATGGTCGAGGCACCTTGACGCGCGCTGCCTGCGCTGAAGTTATGCAAAGCTGCGCGCAGCACGCCGATATAGTCGACGCCACCATGCTCGTAGAAGCGTTCGTCTTCAGCGGCGAGGATGGCTTGCTTGAGCGGAGCGGGCACGTTCGCAATCTTCACCACCGCCCGCCGCTCCTCTCCGAACTCCCCGATCAGCGTGCCCTCCGAGCTGAAAATGCGCAGAGGAATCTTGGGGTTGTACTCCGTGAGTGCTTCCAGAGAAGGAAGCGTCGGATAAACGATCGCGGCCGCGTATCCGACCAGCAGCAGCATCGCTACCACTACGGTGCCAACGGCAAAAAGCAGGTAAGTCCACCAGCGTTTGGGCATCAAAGTTGCTTTTGGCGGGAAATGTTAACGGAGGAGACGCGATTATATGGCCGCAAGGCCATTCCGAATCTCGACTCGAATCCGACTTTACTTGATTTGTATCCGTTACTAGGACTGCAGACCGGTCGTCGGTAGCTCGCGAAACGCGTCCATGCTCAAAGGAAAACTGAGAATAGGTGACGTCCTGGGTGGGCTGTTCCAGGCCAAGACGCCGCCACTGATCGGAGTCGACATCAGTTCCTCCTCTGTGAAGATGGTGGAGCTCGGCGATGGCGGCAGAGGGCGCATCCGCCTGGAGCGGTACGCAATCGAGCCACTGCCGAAGGATGCCGTGGTCGACGGCAACATCATGAACCTGGAGGCCGTCGGCGACTCGGTGCGCCGCGGCTGGAAGCGCATGGGTTCGCGGATCAAGAACCTCGCCATGGCCTTGCCATCGGCACAGGTGATCACAAAGAAGATCACGGTGCCGGCCGGGCTGCGCGAGGACGAGCTGGAAACGCAGGTCGAAACCGAGGCCAACCAGTACATCCCCTTCGCCCTGGAGGAAGTCAACCTCGACTTCCAGATCCTGGGGCCGGCACCCAACAGCGCAGATGACGTTGAAGTGCTGATCGCCGCCTCGCGCAAGGAGAAGGTCGAGGACCGTGTCGCGGTCGCGGAAGTCGGTGGGCTGAAGGCGATTGTGATGGACATCGATGCATTCGCCGCGCAGACGGCTTTCGAACTGATGGAAACCCAGCTTCCGGACGGCGGGCGCGACCAGGTCATCGCGCTGGTGGACGTAGGTGCGTCGCTAATGAACATCAACGTCCTGCGCAACAATCAGTCCGTGTACATGCGTGAGCAGCCGTTCGGGGGCAACCAACTCACCCAGGAAATCCAACGTCATTACAACCTCTCGCCCGAGGAAGCGGAAGCCGCCAAGCGCAACGGCGGTCTGCCCGATACGTACGAAACCGAAGTGCTGCAGCCGTTCATGGACACTCTCGCCTTAGAGGTTACCCGCGCGCTGCAGTTCTTCTATACCTCGACTCAATTCAATCAGGTCAACCATATCTTTCTGTCCGGCGGCTGTGCCACGATCACCGGGCTGGACCAGGTAGTGGCCAAACGCGCCGAGGTTAACACCTTGATTGCCAATCCTTTCGCGAGCATGTTGCGATCGCCCAAGATCAAGGAGAGGCAGCTGGCGCAGGATGCAGCGGCGCTGGTGGTGGCCACCGGGCTCGCTCTGCGCAGGTTCGACGCATGATTCCAATTAATCTACTTCCCCATCGTGCCGCCAAGCGCAAAGCGCAGCAGCGCCAGTTCCTGATCCTGGCCGGCATGAGCGCGGCAGTTGGGGTGGGCCTGGTGATGATCGTCCACGAGTTCGTGGCGCAGCGCATCGAGACCCAAAACTCCCGCAACCACTATCTCGAGTCGGAGATCTCCAAGCTCGACAAGGAGATCGACGAGATCAAGAAGCTCAAGGAGCAGACCCAGTCCCTGCTGGCGCGCAAGCGCGTGGTCGAAGACCTGCAATCGAATCGGTCCGAGGCCGTCCGCCTGCTCGACCAGCTCGTGCGCCAGCTCCCCGACGGGCTGTATCTGAAGCAGGTGAAGCAGGTCGGCGAAGTGGTCAACGTGCAGGGCTATGCGACCTCGAACGCGAGGGTTTCCACGCTGATGCGCAACTTCGAGGCCTCGCCTTGGCTCGAGGATCCCAAGCTGGTCGAGATCAAGCTGGTCCAGCTCAATAACAACAGCCTCAACGAATTCAACCTCAACGTCCACATCGCCCGGCCCAAAGAAGCCGGGGCCGAGGAGAAGAAACCAGCTTCCGGTCCGGCGCCACGACCGCCGGCAAAGCAGGGGTAGGCGCATGACTCTCGACGAGCTGAGACGGCTCAATCCCCGGGATATCGGCAGCTGGCCGGCGCTCCCGAAGCTCGGAGTGCTCTTGGCGCTGATCGCTGTGATCCTGGTTGGGGGATGGTGGTTCGACTGGTCCAGCGAGTGGGACACGTACAACGCGGCGCGCGGCCAGGAGGACACGCTGCGCACGCAGTTCCTGGACAAGAAGAAGCAGGCGATCAACCTGGACGCGTACCGGAAGCAGCTGGCCGACATCGAACAGTCGTTCGGCGCCATGCTCAAGCAGCTGCCGAACCGCTCCGAGATGGAGGCGTTGCTGTCCGATATCAACCAGGCGGGCCTGGGACGCGGTCTGCAGTTCGAGCTCTTCAAGCCCGCGTCGGCGGAGACGATGTCGGATTTCTACGCGGAGCTGCCGATCGAGATCAAGGTCATGGGCAACTATCACGACATTGGCGCATTCGCCAGCGACGTCTCGCAGCTGTCGCGTATCGTCACGCTGAACAACATCGCGCTGGTGCCCGACAAGGAGGGCAACCTGGTGATGGACGCTACGGCACGCACCTTCCGCTACCTCGACGAAGACGAAGTCGCTGCCCAGCGCAAAGCGGCGCGCGAAAAGGCCGAAAAGGCCAAGCAAGGCAAGAAATAACATGCGTACACGCCTGGCCCTCGCCATCAGCACCGTGGTCCTCACCGCCTGCGGGAGCGGGGAGTTTTCCGACCTCAAGGAGTTCGTGGACCAGTCCGGACAAGGGCTGCGCGGCCGCGTGGATGCGCTACCGCAGGTCAGGCCCTACGAGCCGATGGCCTACAACGCGTTCGATCTGCCCGACCCGTTCAAGCCCCGCAAGATCGAGCCAGACAAGAACGCGAACAACGGGGGACCCGCGCCCGACATGAACCGGCGCAAGGAGCCGTTGGAGGCTTACCCCTTGGAGAGCTTGAAGATGGTGGGGACGCTAGAAAAGACTAAAGAGCGCTGGGCCCTGATCAAGACGCCGGACAACAATCTATATCGCGTGCACAAAGGCAATTACATGGGACAGAACTTCGGCGTGATCGCCATGATCACCGATTCTTCCATCACCCTCAAGGAACTGATTCAGGACACGACCGGGAGCTGGAGCGAGCGCACGAGCAATCTCCAGCTGCTGGAAGAAGAGGAGAAGAAGAAATGATGCGATCGCAGCCATTGCTTGCGACGTTCTTCGTCATCGCCGCGGCATTGCCGCTGAGCGCGGCGGTCTGCTACGCACAGAACGACGCCAAGGCGCCCGCCCCGGGCGTCTCACCCGCGCCGGCAGATGCGGCGGCCGGAGCGCCCACACAACCCGCCGCCGCGACCAACGCGCTCGAGGGACTGGACGTGAGCACCGACGGCGGAAAGGTCGTGATCAAGCTCAAGTTGAAGGAGCCCCTGGCCGGTCCTCCGGCGAGCTTCAGCCTCATCAATCCTCCGCGCGTCGCGTTCGACCTGCCGAACACGGTGAACGCCCTGGGGAAGAACTCGCAGGACGTGAATGAGAGTGACGTCAAGAGCGTGCGCATCGGGGAAAGCGGCGGGCGCACCCGAGTGGTGCTCAACCTGAGCCGGACCCTCAAGTACACCGCCGCGGCCGACGGCCGCACCGTGGTCATCGGGTTGGAAGCGGCGGCGAGCGCTTCCACCGTCGCGCCGGCCGAGCGGACGCACTTCGCCGAGAGCAAGCCGACCGCGCAGCCGCACAGTGTTCGCAACATCGACTTCAAGCGCGGGCGCAACGGCGATGGACAGGTGATCATCGATCTGTCCGATGCCGGCACCGGCATCGACCTCAAGCAACAAGGTCGGAGTATCACGATCGATCTGTTCCAGACCGAGCTGCCGCTCGCGCTCGAGCGCCGGTTCGATGTGACCGACTTCGGCACCCCGGTGGAGTCGATGGAGGTGACCTCGCAAGGCAAGAATGCGCGGATCGTGATCCAAGCGCGCGGGCGCTGGGAGCAGTCCGCGCAGCAAACCGACAACCGACTGATCATCGACGTCAAGCCGATCACCGAGCAACAGGCCAAGCAAAAGGCCGGCTACACCGGTGAGAAGCTGTCGCTCAACTTCCAGAACGTAGAAGTGCGAGCGGTGCTGCAAGTTATCGCCGACTTCACGGGCCTGAACATCATCACCAGCGACACGGTGAGCGGCAATCTGACGCTGCGGCTCAAAGATGTCCCCTGGGACCAGGCGCTGGACATCATCCTGCAGGCCAAGGGCCTGGACATGCGCAAGACCGGCAACGTGGTTTGGATCGCGCCGCGCGACGAGCTCGCGACCAAGGAGAAATTGGCGCTCGAGGCGCAGCAGCAGATCGCCGACCTCGAGCCGCTGCGTACCGAGAGCTTCCAGCTCAACTACCAGAAGGCGGATGCGCTCCAGAAGCTTCTCTCCGACCCGAATCAGAAGGTGCTCTCCAAGCGCGGCAGCGCCGTCACGGACCCCCGCACCAACACGCTGTTCGTGCAGGACACTCCCTCCAAGTTGGAGGAAGTCAGGGCGCTCATCAAGCAGATCGACGTCGCGGTGCGCCAGGTCCTCATCGAGTCGCGGATCGTCGAAGCTCAGGACACATTCAACAAGAACCTGGGTGCAAGGCTAGGCTTCTTTACCCCGCCCGTGAACACGGGCGCCTTTGGCAACGGCTTGCTCCGCGCGGTTCCCGGCGGCAACACGCAGAGCATTGGTGTCCAGACGGGCCAGGCCCAGAACTATCCGCAGAGCTTCTTCCCCGATTCCTACAGCGTCAACCTGCCGGCGCAAAACATCCTGGGCAATGCCGTGGGTCAGTTTGGCTTGACCTTGTTCAACGCCGCAGCGACGCGCTTCCTCAACCTGGAGATCTCCGCGCTGCAGTCCGACGAGAAGGGCAAGATCATCTCCAGCCCGCGCGTGATCACCGGAGACAACATCGAAGCGGATATCGAGCAAGGTACCGAGATCCCGTACCTGCAGGCGAGCAGCAGCGGCGCGACCTCCGCCTCGTTCCGCAAAGCGGTGCTCAGCCTCAAGGTGAAGCCCCAGATCACACCCGATGACAACGTGATCATGAATCTCGAGGTACACAAGGACGCCGTGGGTGCGAACACCACCGCCGGCCCGTCGATCGACACCAAACAGGTCACCACCCAAGTGCTGGTGGAAAACGGCGGCACCGTGAGCATCGGTGGCATCTATCAACAAACGCAGGATCAGACCATCGTCAAAGTTCCCATGCTGGGCGACATCCCAATCATCGGCCAGCTGTTCAAGACCACATCGACCACCAACGACCGCCGCGAGCTGCTCATCTTCGTCACGCCGAAGATCTTGCGTGAGAACCTGACCTCCCGCTAACCTCGGGTCGGCGTCGACCCGTCACGGTCCGGAGTCATTCGAGCCGGGGTGCTGACGGGCGGGCGAGGCGCGTGGCTCCGGCGGCCTTCTCGTGGCCTTCCTTGGGGCCATCACTGCGCACTGTGCGTCATAGCGCGGCGCAGGTGGGGCCCCAAGCACCGATCCTCTTGCAGCTGCCCCGATCCTGCTTGCGGCGGCCTGCAACTGCCCGCGGGCGATTCGTCTCGCCGATCCGCCCGCATCGATGCTCCCGAGCCGTCGGAACCCACCTCGGGATTGCCTTCCGCATCAGGTGAACAAAGCCCGCATAGCCTAGGGACGGCGCCGCAGGCGTTGGAGCGGGCGTTTGCTAGAATGGCCCGATGTTTCCGCGGCGTCGCGATCAAGACCCGAACGCCCACGTCGATGCGGGCGTGGAGGCGGGTTCGGCCGACCGATTTCCGAGCAACATCTTCCTGGTCGGGATGATGGGGGCAGGGAAGACTTCGGTCGGCAGGTTGCTCGCGCGACGCTTAGGAAAGTCCTTCCACGATTCGGATCAGGTGATCGAAGCCCGCACCGGCGTCAAGATCCCGGTCATCTTCGAACTGGAGGGGGAGCCTGGGTTTCGCGCGCGCGAAACAGCGGTGTTGGACGAGCTGACGGCGCTCCAGGGGGTTGTGCTCGCCACCGGCGGCGGCGCGATCCTGAGTCCCGTCAACCGGCAGCTGCTCAAGACGCGCGGCATCGTGGTCTACCTCCAGGCGCCGGTCAGCGAACTGTGGAACCGCACGCGCCAGTGCCGCAACCGGCCGCTTCTACAGACCGCGGACCCGTATGGGCGTCTGTGCGAGCTGCACGGACAGCGCGATCCGGTGTACCGTGAGGTTGCCGACCTCGTCGTGGAGACGGGCACTCAGAGCCTGAAGAGCCTGGTGTTCAGGCTCGAACAGCGCTTGCTGCGCTTGGAACATGCGCGGGCCGCCTCTCCCGCCGCCGGCGCCTGAGGCGATGTTCACCGTTCGAGTCGAGCTGGGCGAGCGCAGCTACCCGATTCACATCGGCTCGGGGCTGCTGCGCCAGCACGAGCTCATCCTGCCGCATCTGCAGCAGCAAAAGGTCGCGGTGGTCACCAATCCCGTGGTCGGCGAGCTTTACCTGGAGGAGCTGTCCAATGCGCTCGCTGCACAGGGCGTCACCGTGGTCCCGATCGTCGTTCCCGACGGCGAGTCGTACAAGACCTGGGAAACCCTGAACACGATCACCGATCGATTGCTTGCGCACCGGTGTGAGCGCAAGACCGCTCTGATCGCCCTTGGCGGGGGTGTGATAGGAGATCTCGCCGGGTTCGCCGCCGCCATCTATCTCCGCGGCGTCCCGTTCATCCAGATTCCCACAACGCTGCTCGCCCAGGTGGACTCGTCGGTCGGAGGCAAGACCGGGATCAACCATCCACTCGGAAAGAACATGATCGGTGCGTTCTATCAGCCGCGCCTGGTGTTGGCCGACACGGATACGCTGAACACCTTGCCCGATCGGGAGCTCGCCGCGGGGCTGGCGGAGGTGATCAAGTATGGCCTGATCCGGGATCGCGCTTTTTTCGAGTGGCTGGAGCAGGAGATCGACCGCTTGACGGCGCGCGATGCCACCACGCTCGCGCAAGCGGTGCGGCGCTCCTGCGAGATCAAGGCCGAGATCGTTGCGGAGGACGAACGCGAGTCGGGCGTGCGAGCCCTGCTCAACCTCGGTCACACGTTCGGGCATGCGATCGAAGCGGGACTCGGGTTCGGCACCTGGTTGCATGGCGAGGCGGTGGCCGCGGGGACCATGCTGGCCGCCCGCCTGTCGCGTGACATCGGGCGACTGAGCCAGGCCGACGTTGAGCGGATTGCGGACTTGTTCCGGCGGGCGAAGCTGCCGGTGGCAGCGCCGGACCTCGGCGTGGCGCGTTACGTCGAGCTGATGGGGTTGGACAAGAAGGTGGAGCAGGGCCGCATACGCCTGGTGCTGCTGGAAAGCATCGGCCGCGGCTTCGTCACCGCGGATTGTCCACCGCAACGCCTCGAGCATGTGCTCGGGGGGCTATCCCAGCATGCGTGAGCTGGCGGCCTATGCCGTCACCGCTGGCAACTCGCGCGGCAGGCGCATCGCGGAAGCGCCGCCCGAATCCCGGGATGAGTTCCAGCGCGACCGCGACCGCATCGTGCACTCGACCGCGTTTCGGCGCTTGGAGTACAAGACCCAGGTCTTCGTCAACCACGAGGGTGACCACTTCCGCACGCGGCTCACCCACAGCCTGGAAGTCGCGCAGATCGCGCGCTCGATCGCCCGCACCCTGCAGTTGAACGAGGATCTCACCGAAGCGATCGCGTTAGCCCACGACCTCGGCCACACGCCGTTCGGCCATGCCGGCCAGGATGCGTTGGACGAGTGCATGCGGGGGGAAGGTGGCTTTGAGCACAATCTGCAGTCGCTGCGCGTGGTCGATGTCCTGGAGCAGCGCTATGCCGCCTTCGATGGCTTGAACCTATGTTTCGAGACCCGGGAGGGGATCGTGAAGCACTGCTCGCCGGCCCACGCCGAGCGCTTGGGAGACGTGGGCGAACGCTTCCTGAAAGACCTGCGACCGAGTCTGGAGGCGCAAGTGGCCAACTTGGCGGACGAGATCGCCTATAACAATCACGACGTGGACGATGGATTGCGCTCCGGTCTGCTCAACCTGAACGACCTGCGACGCGTCCCGATGTTCGGCCGTCATCTGGAGATGGTCCGCGCCAGCTACCCCGGCTTGGCGGACCGACGGGTCATCCACGAGACGATCCGTCGGATGATCCACGCACTGGTGACCGATCTGATCGCGCACAGCCGCGCGAACCTCCAATCCGCCCGCCCGGCGTCTGCCGAGGCCGCACGCGCGGCGCCCCCGCTCATCGGGTTTAGCGCGGAGGTCAGCGCAGAGCAACAACAGTTGAAGCTGTACCTCTCCACCAACCTGTACCGACATTTTCTGGTGAGCAGGATGGCAACGAAGGCTCGCCGCATCGTCCGCGAGTTGTTCCAGGCCTTCAAAGACGAGCCGCAACTGCTTCCCCGCGAGTACCAGGACCAGCTCGCTCGCGATGGTACGCGCGCGATCGCTGACTACGTGGCGGGGATGACGGACCGCTACGCCATCCGCGAGCACCGGCGCCTGTTCGCAGTCGAGGAGGGCTGACGCCGGGTAAGTGCGGCGCCCTCTGGTTGAAGACAAAAGTCCTAGTCGGTAAACTCAAAAACCTTTGCCCCAGATTCGGCGAAGGCCGGGTGATCCTGGCCGGGCCGAGCTACGCTGGGGTTGGTCTGCGGATCTGACTCCGTCCTGCCCGGGCACCTGGGCACTGGAGGTGTACGAATGAGCCACGGGAATCTGCCTCCCCAGCAGGGTCTGTACGATCCTGCCCACGAACACGACGCCTGCGGCGTGGGGTTCATCGCCCACATCAAAGGCAAGAAGAGCCACAGCATCATCGAGCATGGGCTGCAGATCCTGCGCAACCTCACGCATCGAGGCGCCGTGGGTGCGGACCCGCTGGCCGGGGACGGTGCCGGCATCCTGATTCAGATTCCCGACCGGTTCTTCCGTGAAGAGATGGCCGCCCAGGGCGTGGTCCTGCCTCCCGTCGGCGAGTACGGCGTGGGCATGGTTTTTCTGCCGCAAGAGCCCGCCTCGCGCCTGGCCTGCGAATACGAGATCGAGCGCGCGATCAAAGATGAAGGACAGGTCGTGCTCGGATGGCGCGACGTGCCGCGAGACAGCTCCGGCCTGGGCGAGTCGGTCAAGAAGATCGAGCCGGTGATCCGGCAGGTGTTCGTCGGGCGTGGAGCAGGCGTCACGGTGACCGACGCGCTGGAGCGCAAGCTCTACATCATCCGCAAGTCCTCCGGCCATGCCATCCAGGCGCTCAAACTGGCCCATGGAAAGGAGTTCTACGTCCCCTCCTTGTCCGCCCGCACCATCGTATACAAGGGCATGCTGCTGGCCGCCCAAGTCGGCACCTATTACAAAGACCTGCAGGATCCGCGCGTGGTATCGGCTCTGGCGTTGGTGCACCAACGCTTCTCGACCAACACGTTCCCGACCTGGGATCTGGCGCATCCGTTCCGGCTGATCGCGCACAACGGCGAGATCAACACGCTGCGCGGTAACGTCAACTGGATTCGCGCGCGTCAGGCCGCGATTTCCAGCCCGATACTGGGCCGAGACCTGGATAAGGTCTGGCCGCTGATCTACGACGGACAGTCGGACTCGGCTTCCTTCGATAACGCCCTCGAGCTCCTGGTGATGGGCGGCTATTCGGTGGCGCACGCCATGATGATGCTGATCCCGGAGGCATGGGAGGCGCACACGCTGATGGATCCCAGCCGGCGCGCCTTCTACGAGTACCACGCATCGATCATGGAGCCGTGGGACGGTCCGGCTGCCATCGCCTTCACCGACGGCCGGCAGATCGGTGCCACCCTCGATCGGAACGGACTGCGGCCGGCCCGCTATGTAGTGACCGACGATGACTTCGTCGTCATGGCCTCGGAGACCGGGGTGTTGGCGATCCCCGAGGAGCACATCGTCAAGAAATGGCGGCTGCAGCCGGGCAAGATGTTCCTCGTCGATCTCGAGGCCGGGCGCATCATCGACGACAAGGAGCTCAAGGACGCTCTGGCGAGCGCAAAACCCTACCGCGAGTGGATCGAGCGCATCCGCATCAAGCTCGACGACCTGCCCGAGCCCAAGGAACGGCGCACGCCGTCGGGCGAGGCGCTGCTCGACCGGCAGCAGGCGTTCGCCTACACGCAGGAGGACACCAAGTTCATCCTCACGCCCATCGCCCTCAACGGCGAGGAGCCGGTCGGGTCCATGGGCAACGATTCGCCTCTGGCGGTCCTGTCCGACAAGAACAAGACCTTGTATCACTACTTCAAGCAGCTGTTCGCCCAGGTGACCAACCCGGCCATCGATCCGATCCGCGAGGAGCTGGTCACCAGTGTGGTGAGCTTCATCGGCCCCAAGCCCAACTTGCTCGGGATCGACGAGGTCAACCCGCCGCTGCGCCTGGAGGTGAGTCAGCCGGTGCTCGACTTCGAGCAGATGGAGACGATCCGGCATATCGACTATTACAGCAGCGGAAAATTCAAGTCCTGCGAGCTGGACATCACCTATCCGCTGGCCTGGGGCAAAGAGGCGATCGAGGCGCGGCTCGCCAATCTGTGCGCTATGGCGGAGGACGCCGTGCGCGCCCGGTACACCATCCTGATCATCTCCGACCGTAAGATGGATCACGAACGCGTGGCGATTCCCGCGCTGCTCGCGCTGTCCGCGATCCATCAGCACCTGGTGGCCAAGGGGCTGCGCACGAGCACCGGCTTGGTGGTGGAGACCGGCTCCGCCCGCGAAGTCCACCACTTTGCGCTGCTGGGCGCGTATGGCGCGGAGGCCGTGCATCCTTACCTCGCCTTCGAGGCGGTGATCGATCTCGCCAAGAGCGGCCAGTTGGGGGACGTCGACCACAAGAAGGCGTGCAAGAACTTCGTCAAAGCGATCGGCAAGGGCCTGCGCAAGGTGATGTCCAAGATGGGCATCTCCACCTACATGTCCTACACCGGTTCCCAGATCTTCGAGGCCGTGGGCCTGTCCAGAAGCCTGGTCGACAAGTATTTCACCGGGACTACCTCGAACGTCGAAGGCATCGGCGTATTCGAAGTCGCGGAAGAGACGATCCGGATCCACAGGGCTGCGTTCGGCGACGATCCGCTGATGGACGGTACCCTGGACGCGGGGGGCGAATATGCCTTCCGGGTACGCGGCGAGGAGCATATGTGGACGCCGGACGCGGTTGCCAAGCTGCAGCACGCCACGCGCAACAACGCCTACGCCACGTACAAGGAGTACGCGCAGATCATCAACGATCAGTCCAAGCGCCACATGACCTTGCGCGGATTGTTCGAGTTCAAGTTCGATCAGTGCGCCGCCGTCCCCATCGACGAGGTGGAGCCGGCGAAGGAGATCGTCAAGCGGTTCGCGACCGGTGCGATGTCTCTCGGTTCGATCTCGACCGAGGCGCACACGACGCTCGCGCTCGCCATGAACCGCATCGGCGGTAAGTCGAACACCGGAGAGGGGGGAGAGGACCGCCGGCGCTTCGCCCCGGTCAAGACGGGCGAGACGCTCGCTTCGCGCTTGGGCCGCGACCGCGTGGAACGCGACATCGCACTCAAGGAAGGGGACTCGCTCAAGTCCAAGATCAAGCAGGTTGCCTCGGGGCGCTTCGGCGTCACCGCGGAATATCTCGGCTCTGCGGAGCAGATCCAAATCAAGATCGCGCAGGGAGCCAAGCCCGGGGAAGGCGGTCAGCTTCCCGGGCGTAAGGTCTCCGAGTACATCGCGGAGCTGCGCTACTCGACCCCGGGGGTGGAGTTGATCTCGCCGCCGCCGCATCACGATATCTACTCGATCGAGGACCTGGCGCAGCTGATCCACGACCTCAAGAATGCCAATCCACAGGCTTCGATC